>CAVHUR010000006.1:72165-91869 GCA_963639575.1 uncultured Spirochaetota bacterium | reverse complement strand
ACACGTTGAGCGTTCCGCTCTCCATGAGGAAGTACTGGTTGCAGTTGATGCCGTCATTGACCGTGAGCACAGCCTTGCTCTCTATGCCCTCAGCGCCGTTGCCGGTAGTGGAGACATTGATTGTGCCGCCGTTGATGGTCACGTTGCCGTCGATTTTTATTCCTTTCGGGGTAGACTTGTTTGCACTGTTGATGTTGTCGGCACTGCCGGTATAGCTGGTGTATTCCCTGCCGTTGGTGTAGACATACATCCCTCCTGTGGTGCTCACGGTCATCTCGCCGCCGTTGACAGTGAACGTGCCGTCGCAGTGGATGCCCTTGCCTCCGCCGCCGGAACTGGTGAGCGTGAGCGTGCCTCCGTCAATCCGGATGTTGCCATCGGCGCTGACGCAACTCGAAGCCTTGGTCTTGCTCTCGTCGGAATCCCATGTGCCGTTGCCGGAAGTGGTGATTGTGAGCGTGCCGTCGGTCACTGCCAGGTCGCCTTCCGCCTTCAGTCCCTTGGCGGCAGTGCCTGTCACGACGATGCCGAGCGTGCCTCCGGCAATGGTCAATGCGCCAGTGTCCTCCGCGTCACGGTCGGTGTCGTCCTTGTAGGACACCTGTATGCCGTCGTCAGCAACACCCGACACGTTGAGCGTTCCGCTCTCCATGAGGAAGTACTGGTTGCAGTTGATGCCGTCTTTTGCGGCTGAAAGCACGTTGACGATGCAGTTTTTCATCTCCACGTACTCCTTCGACCAGATGCCGTTGGCAGTGTTGCCGTAGACATTGAGCGTGCCCTTGCCCTTCAGTTCGAGATGTCCCTTGCACACGATGCACCCTTTCCAGTCGCCCGAAGCGGCGTCCTTGAGGGTGTTCTCCGTCGACTTCTTCACACTGAGGTTTATGCGCTTGCCGTCAAGTATGTTGAGCGGAGCGCCCGAAAGGTTGGTCAGAGTCAGTCCGCAGAGTTCCACCGTCGCCTTATAGGAGCCTTCCAACGCAAATTCCCCGTCGGAAGAAGAGCCCGAAAGCGAATAGGTAATCTCACCGCAAGTGTCGTCGCCCACGCCGTCACCCTGCACTACGGTCACATGTGCGCCGCTGACAGTCGGCGTGACATACTGTGCCACGTTGCCCGAGACGGTAACCGTGGCTGCCGTACCGCTGTAGGCGACTGCCACAGAGTTGTCGCAGACCTCGCTGTTGTCGACATACATGCGGCTGATATCGCCCACATTGAACACCTTGCCCATGACTGTGAGACTTTCACTGTCGCCCGACTGCCAGGTGGCTTCTCCCATCTGCGCCGCCGGAAAGGCGTAGGTCACGTTGCCTGTCGTTATGTTGAGTGTCTGCGCTTCCGCCATGAGGGCAACGGCGCAGCACATTGCCGCTGTAAGTATCGTCCTTTTCATTTCACTGCAATCTTAAAAGTTCTACCGTTGGTCTTTACTATGTACGCACCCGAAGGGAGACTTTTGCGCGCCGCCTCCACCGAATCGAACTTGCCGAGACTTACGCCCTGCACGGAGAATACCTCCATGCGGCTGTCGTTGACTGCTGCCGGCGCATTGTCAATGCCTGTGGCATCGTCCGAGGAGAAATACATCTTGCTCAGTTCCGACAGCGAGAACGTGCGGCTCTCAGTGCCGTTGGTCACCGTGAGTTTGCCGTCGCTGAATGTCATAGAGAGCGATGCGGCACTCACCGACACCAGTTTTCCGTCGGTCTTTTGGAAAGTCATGTAACCGTAGTCATCGGCAAAAGCTGACACCGAAACCAGCATTGCCGTGAGCATAGCCTTCATTCTGTTTTTCATATTCCAAGTCTTTTTGTAGCGTTACACCCGTTTGTTGTTTGCGAGACAAAAGTATACCTTTATATATATAGGTGCAAATCTTTTCAACAAACAGGCGATTTTTCAGAACAACACAAGGGTTGAAAACAGAAATAACACACTATTTATCCGGTTTTAACACACTTTAACTGGGGGGGTAATTATGTCTTCCTTTTTTAATAGCTTTGCAGTCAATGGTCAATTATCCCGATTAATGCGTATGAAAACGGTGAAAGACAGGCTGTCACAAGCCCTAAGACATTTGTCATGTGTAGTGTGCGCACTGCTGTGCACAACTACCGGCAGCGCCGACACGCCCGATACGCAGACCATACCGCTGTATGTGAAGACCAATACCGTGGCATGGGCACTATTTATCACCAACATAGAGGTGGAGACAGACATCCGTCCACACCTGTCAGCCGACCTTGGCGTGAACTGTTCTACATGGAATTATTTCCGTTCGCGCTGCAAATACCGTGTCCTGTCCGTCTATCCTGCCGTCAGATACTGGCTCGACGCCGACAACAACGGTGTGTTCTTTGATGCCCATATCGGTATTGCCAGCTATAATTTCGCCACCAACGGCAAATACAGAGTACAGGACCACGACGGCAACACCCCTGCCATAGGAGGCGGCATCTCCGCCGGTTACCGCATGGCAATAAGCCGCAACGGACGTTGGATGGCGGAAGCATGCCTCGGCGCAGGTGTGTATGACCTGCATTATGACAAGTTCTACAACCGACCGGGCGGCTTGCGTGCAAGCACTACGCACAGAGCCGGGGTCTGCATTGACCACCTGTCACTGTCGGTGTGCTACAGGTTTGACTTGAAGAAAAGGAGATGACAGCATGAGAAACGGCACTACCGGCATAACACACACTCTGCGGACACACGTCTGTCTGGCTCTGTTGCTTGCGGCGATGCTTGTCTGCATGACAGTGTGCAGCGTGCATGAGTTCCCGTCAGTGCCAACTCACACCGATGCCGTGCTCCACTTGCGCTTCGACACAGATATGCCCCAAACCGACTGTTACGTGTCGCGCGGAGCGGAAAGCCGGATAGACTACTCTCCCGTACGCACCGAAGGAAAGATGAGATGCATCGTGCGTCTTTATCCGAAAGACGCAAACGGCAATGCCAACACATCAGTAATGTACAAGGAGTACACTGTTACCCGTGACATTTCGCAGGGCTACGACTTCGACATGAATATTGACGCACCGATCGGACTGTACACTGTCATGGTGTGGGCAGACCTCTCCGACAGTGCCGACGGCACGTCGCCATTCTACACAGCCAGCGATTTCAGCGAAATAACCCTTGCCGAACCATACACGGGAAGTACCGACTACCGCGACGCATTCCGTGGTGTCACGACGGCAAACATCACCGCAAGCGAGGACGAACAGCCCGCAGTGGAGGTGACAGTGGACATGGAGCGTCCTCTGGCAAAGTTTGAGTTCGTGTCAAACGACTTGCGTGCATTCATGGAACAGCAGTCCAAGGCTGCGGAGAGCAAGGCTAAGGTAAGCGACAAGACGGGAGCAGCACGCAGCGTCAGCCTCGACCAGTTCCGGTTCGTGTTCAGTTACAGCGGCTACATGCCCTGCACCTACAGCATGTTTACCGACAAACCGGTGGACGCAAAGACAGGAGTGACATTCCGGGGACACATATCGCAGTTGAGCGACGACGAGGCTTCGGTCGGTTTCGACTATGTGTTCGTCAACCACCAGGCCACGGAGGTGACCGTACAACTGGGCATATACGATGCTGACGGCAACCTCATATCGGTCAGCGACCCCGTAAACGTGCCGCTTCAACGTAGCCGCCACACCATAGTGCGCGGTAAATTCCTCACCCAGAAGTCAACCGGAGGCGTGAGAATCAATACCCAATACAGCGGAGAATACAACATCGCATTGTAGCGAAAGGAACTTGCTGATGGGCACAAGCATACGAAACGAGACACCAAAGGGAAAACGAGACAAAAATATCCAATAATAATCATTTTCAAAATTCAGCAGTTATGAAAAAGAATTTCTTAGTTGTAATGGTTGCGGCATCCGCATTGGTGCTCGCAACATCATGCTCAAGCGACGCTCTTGAGCCGACAGCCAAGGGCAACGAGGCTCTTGTCACATTCAGCGTAAGTGCCAACACGGCAGTCAGCACACGTGCCATCAGCGACGGAAGCGGCACAAACACCCTCGTATACCGTGTGTTCGACAAGGACGGAAAAGCCATTGCCAACCTGACAAAGACAACGGAGACAGCCACAGACCTCGCCACAGGGCACAACGTAACCCTCACCCTCGCTAAGGGACAGACCTATAAGGTGGCGTTCTGGGCACAGAACAGCAACTGCACAGCTTACACCGTGGATGACAACATGGGCGTAAGCGTGAGCTATGACGGCACAAACAACGACGAGACACGTGACGCTTTCTTCAGCACAGTGGAGATTACGGTGAAGGGAGATGCTGCCGAAACGGTGACGCTGAAACGTCCTTTCGCGCAGATCAACGTAGCCAATACCGATGCTGACAAGGCTGCCGCAGAGGCTTCAGGCATCGTGGTGAATGAATCTTCAGTAACAGTCAAGAACGCAGCTACAAAGCTCAACGTCATCGACGGCACTGTTTCCGGCGAGGCAGATGTCACCTATACCGCCGCAGCAATTCCTACCGAGAAGTTCAAAGCGGATATGGACGGCGACGGAACCAAGGAAGATTACAACTATCTCTCCATGTGCTACGTGCTTCCAAACGACGCTACGACAGGTTCCGCAAAGACCGTTGCCGAGGCAGAATTTACCTTTAAGCCAGCTACAGGCGAAAATATCGTGGTGTCAGAAGGTTTGCAGAACATTCCTATCCAGCGCAACTACCGCACCAACATCGCAGGTAACATTCTCTCTGCCAACCACACCTTCACCGTAAAGATTGACAGTGACTACGATGACGACAACAATATCACACGGGTTTCCAACTCCAGCCAACTGGCGGAAGCAGCCAAGCAGGACGGTGCGAAGATACAACTCGTGGCTTCAGACGATGCCTATACGCTTCCTTCAACCGTCGGCAACAATGTCACCATCACCGGTGCAGGTACAGACAACACCAAGATTGAGGCCAGCACAGCCATTGCTTACCATGGCAAGGACATCACTTTGGAGAACCTTACCTACGCAAACGCTTCCACTGACTATGTCGGTCTGCAGCACACAGAATCCGTAAGCTACAAGAACTGTGTCATAACCGGCCGTCCGACAATGTATGCCAAGACCGCCACTTTCGACAATTGCACGTTCAAGCAGAGCACTTACGACTACTGCATCTGGACCTACGGCTCTGAGAATATCACATTTAACAACTGTACATTCGACACACAGGGCAAGGCGGTAAAGATTTACACCGAGAGCACGGACTTGACTCAAGTGGCCACATTCAACAACTGTACGTTCAAAGCATCCAACATCACGGCAGGCAAAGGCAAGGCTGCCATTGAGGTAGATGCCAAGTTGCTTACAAACGGCAAGTACACTATCAACATCAACGAGTGTACTACCGACGAGATGGTCGAGGGCGAAGTAAGCAAGAACAATACGTGGAACGTGGACGCAGGCTCTTATAACACGACAATCTACGTAGACGGAACACAGGTGTATCCTACCGAGTAAAGAGGCGAATATGTACTAAGGATTTCATCATCCACCTTTTTAGATTAAGACTACAGGGGCGTGTCACTGACCGGAAAGGTCATTGGCATGCCCTTGTTGCAAATGTCAACAAAACTCCAAGAAAGCAAACGTAATGTCAGAAAGAATGGTTAACTTTGCACTAACCTTTACACTCACATAACAAAAAACTGAAAAATGAAGAAAATAAGAGCAGCCGTCATCGGCTATGGCAACATCGGCCGTTACACGGTAGAGGCGCTTGAAGCGGCTCCCGACTTCGAGATTGCAGGTGTTGTCCGCAGAAACGGCGCCGACAACAAGCCGGCGGAACTTGCCGACTATGACGTAGTGAAAAACATCAAAGACCTGAATGATGTCGATGTAGCCATACTTGCCACGCCCACACGCCAGGTGGAGACATACGCCAAGGAGTGCCTTGCCCTCGGCATTAACACCGTCGACTCGTTTGACATCCATACAAAGATAGTGGATCTGCGCCGTACTCTCGACGCGGAAGCCAAAGCCCACAACGCCGTGTCGGTGATTTCCGCAGGTTGGGACCCGGGTTCCGACTCCATAGTACGTTCGCTCATGGAGAGCCTCGCCCCCAAAGGCGTGTCATACACCAACTTCGGTCCCGGCCGCTCCATGGGGCACTCGGTGGCAGTGCGCGCCATTGACGGCGTGAAAGACGCCCTCTCCATGACCATACCACTTGGCACCGGAATACACCGCCGCATGGTTTATGTGGAACTGGAAGACGGCGCTGACTTCAAGACAGTGGAGGCTGCGATAAAGGCGGACGCCTATTTCGTCAACGACGAGACACACGTCATGCAGGTGAAGAGTGTGGACGACCTGAACGACGTGGGACATGGCGTGAACCTCGTGCGCAAAGGCGTGAGCGGAAAAACACACAACCAGATGCTCGAATTCAACATGCGGATCAACAATCCCGCCCTCACAGCACAAGTGCTTGTCAATGTGGCACGCGCCTCGATGAAGCAGCAGCCGGGCGCATACACCATGATAGAAATCCCCGTCATAGACATGCTCTACGGTGACAAAGAAGAACTCATCAAGCATCTCGTATAATTTCCAAAATAAAAACCTGACATGAAAAAGTTCATTATCCCTATTCTGATGCTGTGCTGCATGCCCTTCGCCACAGTCACAGCCGGCGGTCACAAACCCATCAAGATAGAAAGCCAGTGGAAGAAATACAATCCCGGCACTATCCATTTCTATGACAAGTCGCCCGAAACAGAAGGTTCTAAAATCTACCACAAGATAATCACCGACAAGAACAAGTACATCACGGAGAATGCACTGCGTGTGCTCCAGACCCTCTACTTCGGCCCGAAAGACGTGAACATACCGAAGATAAAGGACATACACTACACTATCGAGGACTATGACGGCATATCCGAGAAAGGCGGATGGGGCGACAATGTCGCCATACGCTACTCTACACGCTGGATAGAGAAGTCATACAAGGAGGGCGACCGCGACAAACTGGACTACGAGACACGCGGTGTCATCTACCACGAACTGACCCACGCCTACCAGCTCTCGCCTATGGGTTGCGGAGTATATGACGGCAAGTCGGTCAACTGGAGCTTTATCGAGGGACTGGCTGACGCCGTACGTGTCGCCTGCGGATGCTTTGACCAGGACTTCAAGTCAAAAGACCGTCCACGCAACGACAGTCAGCGCAAGTGGGAAAGCGGCTACCGCATCTCCGGTTACTTCATTTACTGGCTCAGCAAGAACAAGGACAAGGACTTCATAAAGAAGTTCAACGCTTCGGCAGCAACCCTCTACCCATGGTCATGGGACGCTGCCTGCCGCTACATTCTTGGCGACAAGCCGGAGAACTACGTGGAGAATCTGTGGAACGAATACAAGCATGACATCGGTGACATGTAATTCTCACCTCGTCTGAACACACAACAGAAGATAGCGAACTCTCTTTTCGGTTCGCTATTTTCTGTTGCCTTGTTTTTTCTGCACACCCAAACGCCAAACCGGCAGACCAACCCCTTTATAACAAACAAGCACTTGACAGACATGGAGCACAACTATAACAACGGTGAACTGCGGGCGCGGTTCAATCCTGAAGGGTCGCTCTTGCGCCGGCATCAGAACCGCATGATGGAACTTCTGCTGGCTTTCGATGCAATATGCAGGAAGCACGGCATCCGTTACTGGCTAATCGGAGGCACGCTGATCGGTGCCGTACGCCACAAGGGATTTATCCCCTGGGATGACGACATGGACGTGCAGATGCTGCGTGAAGACTACATGAAGATGCTAAAAGTCATGCCGCAGGAGTTGGGAAACGGCATGGCACTACAGTGCAGACAGACAGACGAGAACTATTTCTACCAGTATGCAAAACTGCGGGACCGCCGTTCGGTACTTGACGAGAACAACAGATACGACCGCATTTTCAAGGAGAGGGGCATCTATATCGACATTTTCCCGATAGACAAACACCCCAAATGGATGCAGCGTCTGGCAAAACACAGCATCGGACACGTGTACAAGATTCTCAACAGGAAAGGGTTGTCCGACCAAGTTGTCACCAGAAAGGTGATGAGATGGGTGCACCTGAACGAGAGAATCATCTATCCTGCACTCCGGAAAATGGCGAAACTGACAGGCGGAGCCTACTTAGACGGTCTCGGAGTGCCCTATGTGGTGGAACGCCACTACGAGGACATCTTTCCGTTGGGCACACTTGACTTCGAGGGACACCCGATGCCGGTGCCCGGCAACTATGACAAGGTGCTGCGCGACCAGTACGGCGACTACATGAAACTGCCCGACATCGACAGCGTAAACCTGCATGTGGGCAAACTGGAGTTTTTGGACTAACCCGTCCAAAGGCCTTATTTATCCCTGCGAACAGTCTAAAGCGTGCGCTTCAGTTTCTGATACCGCTCCTGACAACGCTTCTTGTAACTATAGCCGAACCATTTTCTCTGATATTTACGCAGCGTGTAGACGACACAAAAACGCAGTGCCTGCCACATATTACGCTTGCCTGACTCATACAAGGAGACAGGCATTTCCACGAAATACAAGTCTGCCACAGTGTCAAAAGCGGAGAACGCCTTGACCGTATTCTTGCTTAGCAGCCACTCTTCCGCCATAAAACGGTTTGTAAGTTTTGTGCTTTCGTCCAGTCTGTCCAGAGTGCGGAAGTATCCGGATGTAGTCCACCAGAAATTGCCGGCATACATATGGCTGTCGAACGGAGGGAAGAGATAGCATCCGTAGGTGTCATAGCCGGAGTTCAAGACACCGACCGCCGCTTGCCATCTGTCCATCAGGAAATATTCCATCATCCTGCGCCAAGCCGTTATCTTCCGCACAAAGCCACGGTATACGGCATCCTCCTCTTCCGACACGGCTTGATAGGAAATGCCTTTGGTATGGAAATAATAGAACAGAAAATCCTCTTTCTGCGATTTCTCGTACATATAGTCGAGGGCAGGATACTCATACCGGGCAGGATCTGATGTCCGGCAGACAATCCGTATCTTGTCTTTGCCATATTCCGACAACATCTGCCGAAGCCTGCGCACATCATCCTCGTCCTTCGCAATGCAACTGACATAGAGGGCATCACTTGCCTCAAGCAGTCCGCTCCGGCAGAGTCTGTCCAACTGTCCCCTGACTATCCCCTCCCAGTTCACGTCGCAGAAGACGTGGTACATACCGTATATACGCCGCCGGGGAGAACAGCCCGGCATGGATGCACGGCGTTCCCATCCGGAGAGATCCTTCCGTTCATATATGCCGAGTGTACTTTTGTATATGCGGTTCAGTATAGATGTCATTACTAAGCGTGTTTCATTGACTGTATCAACCTTGCGAACATCTCCCTCAAACCATACCTCGGTGTCCATCCAAGCCGGTGAATTTTTTCACACGAGAGACGCAGCTTGGTCATGGGAGAATAGCCCATGCCTTCCTTGAGTTCCATGACAGGGCGGATGCCAGACCCAAATTCGCTGCAAAGAAAGCGTGCCATGTCCACGATTGAGATATAAGTCTGTTCGTTTGCCACATTGTATGCCGCACCGTCTTCACCCCTCAGCAATATGTAGAGGATAGCCTCTATGGCGTCAGTAGTGTAGCAATAGCAACGGCTCAGTTCGCCTGTGGTGTGCAGGACTATGTTTTTACCGGCAATGACATTGCGTGCAAACTGGGCAAAGACACGGTCGTCATCCTTGGCGACCCCTGCGCCGAACGTCTGCGCAAGGCGTACCGTCTTGACGTGCACGCCATATTCCTCTGCAAAAGCGTGGCACAAGCACTCCGCCGCCCTCTTTGCCATGGGATAGCTGCTCCTTGTCTGCATCGGGTCTATATAGCCTTGGCGTTCCTCGGTCAACGCTGCCGCATCGTCATAGACGCTGCCGTAGACTTCAAGCGTTGACACATTGACAAGTGACTGCACTCCGTTCTCGTGACAGAAGCGGAGCATTTGCGCCGTGCCGTCAAAGTCGGTGAGCATGGTTTCCGCCGGTTTGCTGACAAAATACTGTGATGCCGTGGGGCTGGCAAAGTGTATCAGATAGTCGACATGCACGTCTATGGTCAGCGCGTCATCGCTTCCAAAGTCGTGCTGCACGACGACGACGCGGCCGGAGGACGGCAACACCCGGGCTGCCTTGTCCCTGTTGCGCACGACGCAGACTATTGTCAGGTCAAGAGAGCGGTAGTCATTCAACGCCAGAAGGCAGTTCACCATACACGAGCCCAGCAGACCCGTTGCGCCCGTGACGGCTATGCTCTTGCTCCGAAGACCGTCGAACAGGGCAAAGTGTTGTGCGAAATTCCGCCAGTCTTCCCTTTCCGTATTACTGTGTTCCATTGTGCCGTGCTCCTTACAATCCGAATATCTGCTGGTTCTCGTGTACTGTCACCATGGCCCTGAATATGAAGAAGTCCGTAGGTGTGGTTATCTTGATGTTCTCCATCGGTCCGATGACAGTGCCAAGCCTGTAGCCATAGTGGCTCATCATCGTGCACGAGTCGATGAAATCGTGCCTGCCTTCCTCTATCGCACGGCGGTGAGATTTCATGATGTCGCCGAGCATGAAACTCTGCGGAGCCCTTGCTATGAGCGAATTGGCACGCTCAGGTATATCCAGACTGCCGTCTTCCTCTTTTACAATGAACGTTTCGGTGGCAGGAATACAGGTGATGCACGAACCGCATTCCCCCACCTTGCTGATATTGTCGGATATGGTTTCAGCTGTTATCAGCGGACGCACGCCATCGTGTATCAGCACTACGGCATCCTGTCCGCAGGCATATTCCTCCGCCGCACACAAGCCTTTGTAGATAGAGTCCTGTCCTGTGGCACCGCCCGGAACGATTTTCACCACCTTGCCTATCTCGAACTTGCGTATCATTTTCTCCAGAAACGGAATCCAAGACTCTATGCAAGCCACCACAACAGCATCGATGTCGGGATGATTGTCAAACAGTTCCAGAGTGTAGATGATTATGGGTTTGCCGTTCAGTTCGAGGAACTGCTTCGGGCGCGACTTGGTGTGCATTCTGAGGCCGGAGCCTCCAGCAAAGATAACTGCTATATTCATAGGTTTCTGTTATTGTGTAGTCGTTGTTTCAATTTTTCATTGCTTTAGTCAGCCAACTGCCCCTAAAGAGGCGGCAAAGGAATATCAGACCGCGGAACGACAGTTCTATCGCCATGCCTGTCCACGCTCCAGCCAGTCCCCAGATGGGGGCGAGCCACGCTGCAATGGTAAGTCTGACACCCCACATCGACACCAGGTTCATGCAGGCAGGGACGATGGTGTCGCCGGCACCCACCATGCAACTGTTGCAGACTATGGCTGCGGCAAACATAGGTTCCACGAACGCTTCTATGCGGAGTGCCCTTACGCCGAGGTCGACAATCTCGCTGACCGGTGTCATCAGTCCCATCAGTTCGGGCGCAAGCACATACATCACCAGTCCCATGAGTGCCATTACCGACATGCCCATTACCACGCAGCGGCACGCAAGGCTTCTGCACAGGCCGAATCTTCTCGCTCCGACGCTCTGTCCCACGAGGGTCGTGGCAGCCTCGGCAACGCCGTAGCCGGGCATATAACACAGAGATTCCGCCGTGATGGCAAAACTGTTGGCGGCTATGGCGAAGTTTCCCAACGGTGCGACAATGACTGTCGACACCATCTGTGCACCGTTCATGAGGCAGTACTGCAGCGCAAGCGGTGCAGAAATGGTGAACGCTCTCTTCAGATAAGCCATGTCTGGCCGCCACGACACCTTCTGTCCCTTGTCGAGACGGAGTGCCGTTATGGGCGATTTCCACAAGGCTTCATACGCCGCAAACGATGATGTCACCACAAAAGCCATGGCTGTTCCCACGGCAGCACCTGTCACTCCCCACCCCAATCCGGGCATCGTGAGAGTGAACGACAGCACCGTGATGTCACGTGTGGGATAGATGCAGAAGAAGTTGAACACCACATCCAGCACACACATCAGTATGCTGAGCATGGACGGCACACGCATATTGCCCGAGCATTTCAGCATGTTCATGGAGAAATTGCTCAGTTGGAATACGGGGATTGCCAAAGAAAAGATGAGGAAATAGAGGCTTGCGTCACGGGCTATGTCCTCCCCGCCGCCGAGCCACAGCGGCAACCTGCCGTGTATGGCGACGGCTATGACGCACAGAACAAGTGTAAACAGCAGCACCGTCACCAGTCCCGTGCGCATCACGCGGCGTGCTCCGGCAAAGTCATTCGCCCCTATGCGGTGAGCCACCTGCACGCCGAAACCCATCGAGGCGGCACTTGTCAGCGAAGAGAAGAGCCATGTCGAGGTCTCCACTATGCCCACCGACGCCGATGCTTTCGCCCCGAGCGAGCCTACCATGGAGGCATCTATAAAAAACATTAGCGTAGATGAAATCTGCGCTAATATAGAAGGTATACTCAGATTGACTATCAGTCCGAGCTTCTCCCGTTCCGTCAAGTTTTGTCCCCCGCGTATTTTCGCGAGGAGTACATCACTTTTTCTCATTCACTGTCTCATGAAGCGTCAGCGTCGGTTCTGGAGTATGACACGAGCCGTATGTCAAAGATGAGCGTCGAATATGCCGGTATGGAGGTGTTGCTTGTGGACTCTCCGTAGCCAAGCTGGTAGGGTATGTACACTTGCCAGTGGTCTCCTATGTGCATCTTCTGCAGTGCAGTGGCGAAGCCATCCACGGTCCCGCTGACCGCAAGTTCCGTTGCCACGGCGGTATTCTCGTTGAATGTGCCGTAGAAAGACTGGTCGAAGACATAGCCCGAGGCATAGCTTGTGGACGGCAGGAGGCGTCCCTGGTAGTGAATCCGCACGTTGTCGTTGTAGATGGGGCATCCCGTGCCGGTGCCGCTTTCGAGCACTTTCACCACGATATAGTCCTCCGCACCCGACACGAGGTGGTCGTTGTCTTCGGGAATTGACCACGACTTGATGACCTTCCACGACGTGTCACCCGATGCCACAGCCGCTTTCGCAGTGGCATACAGGTTGGTGAAATATGCGGTATTGGTGTTTTTCCAGTTAGGATATTCCTCCACTGTGTCGTCAGACTCGGAACATGACGCCAGCACCATGGCGAAGAGCAACAGTGCAGGCATCATCAAGAGATATCTATTCAGTCTTTTCATTTATTCGAGATTCTTCAGCAGCGATTCTATTGACACCTTGTCTTCTATGATGGAGCGCAGGTCGGCGATGTTGACACGCTCCTGCTCCATCGTGTCACGGTGGCGCAGGGTCACCGTGTTGTCCTCAAGCGTCTGGTGATCCACGGTCACGCAGTAGGGAGTACCTATGGCGTCCTGACGGCGGTAGCGCTTGCCTATCTGGTCTTTCTCCTCATACTGGCAGTTGAAGTGGAACTTCAGGTCGTTGATAATCTCCTGTGCCTTCTCCGGCAGACCGTCTTTCTTGGTCAGCGGGAACACTGCGAGTTTCACCGGTGCGAGGGCTGCGGGCAGGTGAAGCACAATGCGTGTCTCGCCGTTCGGCAGTTTCTCCTCTTCATAAGAGTGGCACATCACGCTCAGGAACATACGGTCGACACCGATACTTGTCTCGATGACGTAAGGCGTGTAGCTCTTGTTCTCCTCGGGATCGAAGTATTCTATCTTCTTGCCAGAGTACTTGGCGTGCTGCGAAAGGTCGAAATTGGTACGCGAATGGATGCCTTCCACCTCCTTGAATCCGAACGGCATACGGAACTCGACATCACTTGCCGCATTGGCATAGTGGGCAAGTTTCTCATGGTCATGGAAGCGATAGTTCTCCGCACCGAAGCCAAGAGCCTGGTGCCAAGCCATGCGGCGCTTCTTCCAAGTCTCGAACCACTGGAGCTCAGTGCCCGGTTTCACGAAGAACTGCATCTCCATTTGCTCGAACTCACGCATGCGGAAGATGAACTGGCGGGCAACTATCTCGTTGCGGAAGGCCTTGCCTATCTGTGCGATACCGAACGGTATCTTCATGCGGCCTGTCTTCTGCACGTTCAGATAGTTCACAAAGATGCCCTGGGCGGTTTCCGGACGCAGGTAGATAGTGCTTGCCCCTTCCGATGTGGAACCCATTTCGGTCTTGAACATGAGGTTGAACTGGCGCACGTCCGTCCAGTTGCGTGTACCCGAGATAGGACATACTATTTCTTCGTCGAGTATTATCTGCTTCAGTTCAACGAGGTCATTGGCGTTCATGGCGTCAGAGTAGCGCTGGTGCAACTTGTCGCGCTTCTCCTTCAGTTCGAGCACATGGGGCGACGTGGTGCGGTACTGCTCCTCGTTGAAAGCGTCCTTGAAACGCTTGCGGGCTTTCTCCACGTCTTTCTCTATCTTGTCCTCGTACTTTGCTATCTGCTCTTCGATGAGCACGTCAGCACGGTAACGCTTCTTGGAATCGCGGTTGTCGATGAGCGGATCGTTAAATGCGTCAACGTGACCGGAAGCCTTCCAGATAGTAGGATGCATGAATATGGCGGAGTCAAGTCCCACGATATTTTCGTGCACACGCACCATGTACTGCCACCAATAATTCTTTATGTTGTTCTTCAGCTCCACTCCGTTCTGACCATAGTCGTACACAGCGCCGAGACCGTCGTATATGTCACTGCTCGGGAACACAAAACCGTACTCCTTGCAGTGGCTTACTATCTTCTTGAAAACATCTTCCTGTTGTGCCATTTTCCTTTGTTTTTTTGTTATTGTTTTACCTTGCAAAGGTACATATAATGGTATAAAAGTCAAAGGGAAGCCGTCAAAACTTATGTTTACTTAACAAATTTGCAGCGGCAACCACAGCCTTGCTTCTTTGTGGAAATGACGCCCCGGCATTGCGGAAAAGGAAGTGTAAGAATATTAATTGTAAACTTTGTTGACGAAAAATAAGTTCACGGAAAATTTCCGTTCTACGCGGCGAAAATGCGAAAATCAGGCTTTCGGAAAGCCAAAAATCCGAGTTTGCATTCCAAAAGCACCGTTCTTGCATCGCGAAAACATAGTTCTTACCCTCCAAGTAGATAGTATATAGTATACCAAGAAGGGTGTTTTTGCGATGCAAGAACTGTGTTTTCGGAACGCCCGGATGCCGTTCCGTTTTTCCGATTTCACAACTCTCTGACAGTCAAACCTTTCTGAAACGGTCTAAAAACGGCATTTTTTCACCCGAAAGATTTGTTTCCCGGAAAGTCGTGTTAAATTCGGGGGTCAAAAGTGTTAAACGGTCAAGATTTATTTCACGAGTTCTTCGCAGAAGCGGTCTTGCCACAATCGCGCGTCAGCAACAGGCAATCCGTTTTGTATGACGGCAAAAATGAGCAGCCGCCCGCCCTTCGTGTGCGCATAGCCAGCCAATGACGTGAGACCGTTTTCACGTGTCAGCGTACCCGTCTTGGCCTGTATCCGCCCTTTCACCGCCGGCTTCCGCATGCGCAGATGCAGGGTTCCCGTTTCACCCGAAACAGGCAGGTAGGCACGCAGCACATTGTATATGTACTTGTGGGCATAGGCGTAGTGGAACAGACGGACGAGAAGCCGCGGCGTCACACGGTCGTGTATGCACAGTCCGCAGCCGTCATGGATGACAGCCACAGAATCCTCCGGCACGCCGAGTTCACGGCGTATGAAGCGGCGGAGCACCGTGTTGCCGGCACTGCGGTAGTCCTGTTGCACAAGGAAAAGTCCCGCCAGCGGATAATAGAGGCTCTCCGCCGACTCGTTGGACGAGTTGAGCAGGGCACGCATCACAGGGGCGGTGACTGGCGTGGACACCTCTCCCACCCTTTTCATGCCTTCCGGCATCTTCTGCTCCACCACCTGCGAGGCATCGAAACTGATGCCCTTTGCACGCAGCACATACTTGAGTTCGGCTGTCGTCTTGCGGCTTCCGCGGTAGAGTAGTCCCAGTTTGCGCAGTTTCAGGTCGCCCATGGTCCAATGCTCCTCATGCTGCATGGGTTCGCGGATGGCTGCATCGACTATCACCCTGCCCTTCACCGACTGCACACCGACAGCCCTCAACCTGTCCGCAAGGCGCGACAGCGAGTCGGCGGTAAACCACGGGTCAAAGTCAAACTTGAAGCACACGTCTCCTTCAAGCACGCCTCCGCTGACCTTGCCACTGGTGTAGACGCCGCTGCGGAAGCGGTAGTTGGGACCCAACCGGCGCAGTGCCGCCACGCAGGTGAGCATCTTCATGTTGGAAGCGGGGCTCATCAGGGAGTCCGCATTATAGGCATACACCGGTTTGCCGGCGGTCTCGTCCCACACGCAGACACCGAGAGAGCCTCCCCTGCGACTGTGGGCGACAAACGAATCCAGCCTGTTGACCAGGGCGTGGTCGATGTCCACATTCCTGCGGACAGCATGTGCAAGGGTGTCATTACTGCATGACGAGAACAGGGAAGCCACCTTCCGGCCGCCGCCACAACAAAAGAAGATGATTGCCGCAAAGAGCAGCAACCACCCCGATATTTTCCTTTTAGAAAGCCTTCGTGCCATATTATCCTTCGCAAAAATACGAAGAAAGGGCGAAAAGGGACGCACCGTGACCGAAAAAATAGCAATAATTTTGATTTTAGTGCGTTTTTTCGTACTTTTGTGGACTAAATATCAGCACCTCAATGAGCGACGAAACTAAAGATCTCAACGAATTTAACGAAAGCGAAAACACCGAAACAGAGGGACATTCCGACTACACTCCGGTCAACAGGTTTGACGCTTCCGCCGTGCACCACCTGAGCGGAATGTATCAGAACTGGTTTCTCGACTATGCCTCATACGTCATTCTCGAACGCGCAGTGCCGAGCATCGAAGACGGACTGAAACCCGTGCAGCGGCGCATACTGCACTCCATGAAGCGCATGGACGACGGCAGATTCAACAAGGTAGCCAACATCGTGGGGCACACGATGCAGTTTCACCCTCACGGAGACGCCTCCATCGGCGACGCTCTCGTGCAGATGGGACAGAAAGAGTTGCTCATTGACACACAGGGAAACTGGGGAAACATCCTCACGGGAGACCGTGCCGCTGCTCCGCGTTACATAGAAGCCCGACTGACAAAGTTTGCCCTCGACGTGGTGTTCAACCCCAAGACGACAGAATGGAAACTGTCCTACGACGGACGCAACAAGGAACCTATATCGCTGCCGGCGAAGTTCCCGCTGCTTCTGGCACAGGGTGCTGAAGGCATCGCAGTGGGTTTGACATCCAAGATACTGCCGCACAACTTCAACGAGCTATGCGATGCCGCCGTGAGCTATCTGCGCGGTGAGGACTTCAAACTCTACCCCGACTTCCCCACAGGCGGCAGTATCGACGTGGAAAAATACAACGGAGGCGAGCGAGGAGGCAGCATCAAGGTGCGTGCCAAGATAGAAAAACTCGACAACAAGACACTCGTCATCCGCGAGATACCGTTCTCCAAGACCGCCTCGTCGCTCATAGGCTCCATTCTGAAAGCCATAGAAAAAGGCAAGATAAAAGCCAAGCACGTGGACGACAACACCGCCGCCGAAGTGGAGATTCTGGTGCATCTGGCTCCCGGAGTGTCGTCCGACAAGGCCATAGACGCCCTGTACGCCTTCTCCGACTGCGAAATCAACATATCCCCAAACTGCTGTGTCATCGAGAACAACAAGCCTTGTTTCCTCACCGTAGAGGACGTGCTGCGACACTCCACGGACAATACGCTCGCCCTGTTGAGGCGCGAACTGGAGATAAGAAGGGACGAACTGATGGAGCAGCTCTTCTTCGCTTCGCTCGAAAGGATATTCATCGAGGAGCGCATCTACAAGGAGCGGAAGTTCGAACAGGCTTCCGACCTTGACACTGCCATAGCGTTTGTCGACGAGAAACTGACGCCTTTCAAACCGCAGTTCGTGCGTGAGGTGACACGCGACGACATCTTGCGCCTGCTGGAGATAAGGATGCAACGCATCCTGAAATTCAACAAAGACAAGGCAGAAGAACTGATTGCCAAGATAAAGGAGGAAATGAAAGGCATCGAGCACGACCTGAAGCACATGAAGGACGTGACCATCAGCTGGTTTGAATTCCTGAAATCGAAATATGGGGCAGAGCATCCCAGAAAGACGGAGATACGCAATTTCGACACCATCGAGGCCGCCAAGGTGGTCGAGGCGAACGAAAAACTGTATATAAACCGGCAGGAGGGATTCATCGGAACAGGTCTGAAGAAAGACGAATTTGTGTGCAACTGCTCCGACATTGATGACATCATAGTGTTCTACAAGGACGGAAAATACAAGATAGTCAAGGTGGCGGACAAGCTCTTTGTGGGGAAAAACATTCTCCATGTGCAGGTTTTCAAGAAGAACGACCGCCGCACCATCTACAATGTAGTCTACCGCAACGGCAAGCAGGGGCACTATTACGCCAAGCGTTTCAACGTGACAAGCGTCAGCCGCGACCGCGAATACGACGTCACGCAGGGTGCTCCCGGTTCGCGGATAGTGTATTTCACACCAAATCCCAACGGCGAGGCGGAGGTCATAAAGGTCACTCTCGAACCCAACCCGAGGCTGAGAAAGATTTTCATAGACTTCGACTTCTCATCGCTTGACATAAAGAACCGCACGGCAAAGGGTCGACTTATCACCAAGTTGCCAGTGCACCGCATAAGCATGAAGAGCCAGGGCTTCTCCACGTTGGGCGGCAGAAACGTGTGGTATGACCCCGATGTCAACCGCATAAACTACGACGGCAACGGACGTTTCCTCGGTGAGTTTAAGGATGATGACCAGATTTTGGTAATCCTCGACAACGGAGATTACCTCTTCACAAACTTCGACTCCAACAACCATTACGACCAGAACATATTCCGGATAGAGAAGTTTGACGGCAACAAAGTGTGGACGGCGGTGGTCAACGACGCCGACAACGGAGGCATGACCTACCTCAAGCGTTTCCTGCTGGAACAGGCGAAGAAGACCCAGACCGTAGTCGGCGAAAACCCGGACAACCGCCTGCTGCTGCTGACAGACCAGGTATATCCGCGCCTGCTCTTCACTTTCGGAGGCGAAGACGCATTTCGCGAGCCAATGGAAATTGACGCCGAACAGTTCGTGTCGGTAAAAGGATTCAAGGCTAAAGGCAAGCGTGTGGCAACATGGACGGTGGACAAGGTGGAGGAACTCGAACCGACACGTTTCCCCGAACCTGAGGAGGAAGCGCCGGAAGAACCGGATACGGACGACGCCACAAGCGATGCCGCAGCACAGGAAAACACCACAGAGACCAACAGCATCACCTTCAAGGTGGATGATGACGGCCAGATGTCACTGTTCTAACCCTTTCACAACCGCAACACCATGAAGCGTCTGCTGACTGCAATCTGCCTTTTCATGCCTCTCCTCGGCTTTGCGCAAGAGAGGACTTATCTGTTGGGCATAGGCAACACATCCCTACTCGACACCTACCTGTCGCCCGAACACTATTCGGGAACGGAAATCCGGTTACTGCAACTAAAGGAGAAGCCACTGAAGAAAGACCCTCTTTGGTTGCGGACAACCATGTCGCAGGAATACCTGTCCGTCACCAACCCGCGTTCCGACAACGCCAACGAACTGGCAGGAATGTTTGAGTTCAGTTACGGAA
>CAVHUR010000006.1:0-72132 GCA_963639575.1 uncultured Spirochaetota bacterium | reverse complement strand
GAATGTGCCGTAGATTTGACATTGCGCCAAACTTCAGCGTCGCCGCTGGCGGACAGGCTGACGTGTTCATAGGCGGTGTCTACAACACCCGCAACGGCAACAACCCCGCCCAACTGAAACTCGGGTTTGACATAGCGCCGGCGTTCAAGGCGACATACAGGTTTAATGTCAAGCGCAAAGACATGCGTCTGGAATACCGTGGCAGGCTACCCATCGCAGGTCTGCAGTTTTCGCCCGCCTACGGACAGTCCTATTACGAAATCTTCTCGCAAGGCGACTACGACCACAACGTGTGCTTCGCGTCACCGTTCAACGCCCTCTCCTATTCCAACATGCTCGCTCTGGGCATGCGCGTGAAAAAGGCGTTCATCACCGTCGGCTATCTCGGCGACTGGCGACAGGCAAAGTTCAACGGTCTGAAATACCATTCGTTCACCCATTCATTCGTAATCGGCTACACCCTATGAAAAGGTTATTCTACCCCATAATACTGTTTCTGTCCGTCCTGTCAGTGGGAAGCTGTGTCGATGAAGCCTCTTTCGACGACACTCCACAAGGCAATTTCGAGGCTCTGTGGAAGATTATGGACGAGCACTACTGCTTTTTCGACTACAAAAAGCAGACTTTAGGCGTCGACTGGACGGAGATTTACAACCGCTACAAGCCGATGGTCAACGGTGCGAACACCGAACAGCTCTTCGAAGTACTGTCCGGCATGATTGCCGAACTCAAGGACGGACACGTCAACTTGTCGTCAGGGTTCGACTACGGACGCAACTGGTCGTGGAAAGAAGACTACCCCTCGAATTTCTCCGACACCCTGTACAACAAGTACATGGGCACTGACTACCGCATAGCATCGGGCATCTACTACCGCATACTCGACGACAACGTGGGGTATATGCGTGTCAGTTCATTCACCAACGAGCCAGGCGACGGCAACCTGGACGACATACTCTACCACTTCATTGCCTGCCGCAGCCTCATCATCGACGTGCGGGAAAATGGCGGCGGACTGGTGACGGCGGCGGAAAAACTGGCGTCACGCTTCACCAACAAGGAGATTACGGTGGGCTATATCCAGCACAAGACGGGTACCGGACACAACGATTTCTCCGCACTGAAAGAGCAGCGGCTCAAACCTTCGTCATGTATGAGGTGGCAGAAACAGGCTTTTGTGCTCACCAACAGGGGTGTTTTCTCCGCCGCCAACGAATTTGTGATGTACATGAAACAGTGTCCTAACGTCACCGTCATAGGCGACAAGACCGGCGGAGGCGCAGGTATGCCGTTCACGAGCGAACTGCCCAACGGATGGGGAGTACGCTTTTCCGCAGTGCCGATGTATGATGCGGACAAGAACAGTACGGAACACGGCATAGAACCCGACATCTATTGCCAGCTCACCGACGAAGATTTCCTCCGCGGCAAGGACACAATCATAGAGAAGGCACGGTCTTTGACCAAATAAAAAGGAATGGGGATATTTTGCCGTTTGCCACTTTTTACTTACCTTTGCAACCGCTAAAGGGTTAGCATTGAGCGCTTGTGGCGAAATTGGTAGACGCGCCAGACTTAGGATCTGGTGTTTTGCGACGTGTAGGTTCGAGTCCTATCAGGCGCACAAAAAGGACTCCCGACAACTTGGAAAAGTGGTCGGGAGTTTTTTGTTTTATAACATTCAAATAACGAAAAGTACACTCACAGTCATGACACACCACATCGTAATGTTCAAGTTCCGCGATGACGTCACGCCGGCGGAGCGTGATGCCGCCGCCACAACTTTCAAACAGGGCATCGAAGCCCTGCCCGCAACAATCCCGTTCATCCGTTCGGTAAAGGTTGGAATCAACGTCAATAAAGACGAGAAGTGGGACATCTGTCTCACGTCAGCATTTGACAATCTGGACGATGTGCGTTCCTACAGTGTGCATCCTGCCCACAAAGCTGTGGCTACGGCACTGATGGCACACATAGCCCAGCGCGCCTGTGTGGACTTCGAGGACTAACCGGGGAAGAATCTGCCGACCGGGTCAGGCTTCGAGCATGTCTTCACCGAGGTGGGTGACTGCCTCGCGTGCCTCGCGCTCGGCTATCTCCTTGGCTTTCTTCGGATAGAAAATCATGCGGAGAGACTGGTTGTAGTTGAAGTAATTGTACATCCAGTTGAGCAGAACCACCGTCTTGTTGCGCACTCCGAGTATCGAGCGCAAGTGGATGACGAGCCACATCACCCATGCGACGAAGCCGTTGAACTGTAGTCCGGCAAATTCGCACACCGCCTTATTGCGTCCCACGGTCGCCATCGACCCGATATTCTTGTAACGGAACGGCTTCATCTCCTTCCCTTTCTTCAGTCTCTGAAGATTCTTGGCAAGGTTCTTGCCCTGCTGGATAGCCACCTGTGCCACTTGGGGATGTCCGTTAGGATACTTCTCGTCACCATCCATGATGCATTGGTCACCTATGCAGAACACGCCGTCCATGCCCTGCACCTGGTTGAAACTGTCCACTTTGATTCGGCGTCCACGCCCCAGATGTTCATTGGAAAGGTTGCCCACTTCCGTGCCGGCGATACCGCTCACCCAAATGAAAGTACGTGTAGCGATGCTGCTACCGTCGGCAAGGATGACCTTATGGTCCTTGTAGTCAGTAACCATCTTGTTAAGCAGGAGGTTAACACCCATTCTCCGGAGGAAACGTTCCGCTGCTGCCGATGACTCAGGAGACATTCCTGACAGCAGACGGTTGCCTGCCTCGATGAGGTAGATGTTCATCTGGCTGGGGTCAATGTCAGGATAATCGTGCGGCAAAACGGTGTGCTTCATCTCCGCTATCACACCTGCCACCTCTACGCCTGTGGCTCCGCCGCCGACGATAACCACATTGAGAAGTTCCTGAAGTTCCTGACGGCTGGCACAGGTTATAGCCCTCTCAAGGTTGGCAAGTATGGCGTTTTGCAGTCCCATGGCCTCCGAAGCCGTCTTCATGGGCATCGCCTCAGCCTCTATATCCTTGTTGCCGTAGAAATTGGTGGTAGCTCCGGCCGCCAGAACGAGGTAGTCATAATCAATCTTGCCTATGGATGTCTGTATTATCTTCTTCTCCGGGAAAATGGCTCTCAACTCCGCCATACGGTAGTAGACACCGCTCTTGTGGGAGAAAATCTTTCGAAACGGGAAGCTGATGCTGCTCGGCTCCATTCCCGCAGATGCCACCTGATAAATCAATGGCGGAAACTGGTGATAGTTGTTCTTGTCAATCAGGATAATCTGAAATCCCGATTTCCTCAACTTGGAAGCCACTTTCAGACCACTGAAACCGCCTCCGACAATCACTACTCTCTGTTTGTCGTTTCTTGCAATATTAAGGCTCATAGTTTTGAAGATTATTATAGAATGACCGTGTATCGTGTCTTTCTCCGACGAAATCCCTTATTTATGTTACAAAGTTACACCACAAGAAGCCCTTTTGCAATATCCGCCAATGGAATAATATCCACGTCACACGTTTTTTTGACACATATTAACCGATGTCAAAACAGCACCTTGCGGCGATTGCGGCAGATGCACAGACACGGCATTTTTGCCGCTTTATTTACGCCATTGATACAATAATATAAGGCAAGAAACGTTTTATGAGTGTATTAATACAAATCTCACATTTCGGATGATAGAATATATCAAGGGAGAACTGACTGACTTGTCGCCTGCCGTTGCTGTGGTTGAAGCAGGAGGAGTGGGCTATGGACTGAACATTTCACTTGTGACCTACACCGCCATACAGGGGAAGAAAGACGTGAAGCTCTACGTGCACGAGCAACTGGTAACAGGCGGACGCGACGACAGTTACACTCTCTACGGATTTATAAGCAAAGAGGAGCGTCAACTCTACAGACTGTTGTTGTCTGTCAACGGAGTGGGTGCAAACACGGCACGGCTGATTCTGTCCGCCATGTCACCCGCTGAACTGTGCAATGCCATTGCTTCAGGCGACGAAAGACTGCTGAAAGCGGTGAAGGGCATAGGTCCAAAAGCTGCACAGAGAATAATTCTCGAACTGAAAGACAAGATTGTGCAGAGCGGCATAAGCGACGAACTGCAGGCTGCTGCCGGCAAGACGGAGCAGAGCGCAGCCGTCAACAAGGAAATACGCGACGAAGCTATCGGGGCACTCACCATGCTCGGATTTTCGCCTGCACCCACTGCCAAGGTGGTCAACGAGATACTGCGTCAGTCGCCGGGGCTCGCTGTAGAGCAAGTGGTCAAGCAGGCTCTGAAGATGATAAAATAGAGATTGCCGGGAAGGCAAGTACACGACAATAAGGAGAGAACGGATGTTTCTGCGCAGAAAAGTCAACATCATACTGGCGGCAATGCTCTTTTTGGGCTTTGCCTCATATGCCATATCCTTGCCGCAGGATGACTTGACAAGACGCAGACAAGACAACAAGACACAGGCGAAAGGCAAAAACGCAGGACGTGAACGCGCTGCACGCGCCGACCAAAAGAAAGCCGAACTCGACAAGAAAAAGAATATTCTGGAGCAGCCGATACTTAGTGCCGACGACACCATACCCGACTCGCTGCTCAACGCACGCTGGAAGGTGCAGCGCACACTGCCCATCACCGTGGCTGACCTGCACTCCAACGGCACCGACCTCACCCTTCCCGAAAACCTGAAACAGACCATCGACTACAACGACACGCTGGGTTACTACATCTTCGGAAACCGTATGGCCGGCACATATCTGCAAGCTCCGCTCGCCATGACACGCGACGAATACATGAAATGGAGCGAAAAGCGGATGCTGGAAAAAATGTTCCGTGAGAAAAACACTGAGACATTCCAGGCCAAAGGCAAGGAGAAATTCGACTTCACGGACATGCACTTCGACCTCGGACCTGCCGAGAAGATATTCGGACCGGGCGGTGTGAGGGTCACGACACAGGGTACTGCCGAACTGAAATTCGGCGCCACGATGAAGAATATCCAGAATCCGTCGCTGCCAATCCGCCGCCGCAAGACCACCAACATTGATTTTGACGAGAAGATAAACTTCAACATGACAGGCAAGGTGGGCGACAAGGTGAACATGGGACTCAACTACAACACCGACGCCACCTTCGACTATGATGCGCAGAACATGAAGTTGAAGTACGACGGAAAGGAGGACGAAATCATCAAACTCGTGGAAGGCGGCAATGTGAGCTTCCCTTCCAACTCATCACTGATAAGGGGTTCATCGTCGCTGTTCGGCATCCGCTCCGACTGGCAGTTCGGCAAACTGAAACTGCAGACTGTCATTTCACAGAAGAAGTCATCGTCTACGAGCGTGTCATCGAAAGGCGGAGCGCAGCTCACTCCATTTGAGATAGACGTGGCAAACTATGACGAGAACCGCCATTTCTTCCTCTCCCACTATTTCCACGACCGCTACGACGCAGGCATGAAGACCCTGCCCAACATGACAACGGGCGTGACCATCAACCGTATAGAGATATGGGTGACCAACACGACAGGTACTACTTCAAACACAAGAAATATCATTGCGCTCACCGACCTCGGCGAGCCAAGCCACATATCAGCCCCCTCGCTGTGGACAGGCGGCATGGCGCAGGTGCCGTGCAATGCCGCAAACAACGAGTATGAGGCAATGACCGGCACCTATGCAGCGGCACGTGACATAGACCAGACATCAGCAGTATTTGACGGTATAGGCGACTTTGACGGAGGCACAGACTACGAAAAGTTGGAGAAAGCACGCCTGCTCACATCATCGGAATACACTCTCAACTCCGCCTTAGGCTATGTATCGCTCAACTCTACACTACGCACAGACCAAGTGCTTGCCGTGGCTTACGAGTACACTTACGGCGGTGTGACCTATCAGGTGGGAGAGTTTTCGGGTGACGTGACGGATGTTAACAAAGCCCTGTTCGTAAAGTCTCTGAAGAACACATCCAACAATCCGCAGCAAGGAAACTGGCGTCTGATGATGAAAAACGTCTACTCCATCGTGCGCGGAACGATGCAGAAGGACAAGTTCAGACTTGACGTGAAGTTCCAGAGTGATACGGCAGGCGTGTATGTGTCATATATCCCGGAGGCGCAAGTAAAGAACCAGACGCTCATAAAACTCCTCGGTGCAGACCGTCTTGACAATAACAACAAGGCACACTCCAACGGTTATTTCGACTATGTGGAAGGTTACACCGTCAATGACGGCTATGTGTTCTTCCCCTGCGCAGAACCTTTCGGCGAAGCGATATACAATCGCCTGAAGGAAAACGGCGTAAGCGCCGATGTCGCAGCAAAGTATGCTTTCACCGAACTCTACGATTCCACCAAGACTGTGGCAAAACAGATAGCGGAAAAGAACAAGTACATACTGCAAGGACAATACAAGGGAAGCCGCGACAACGTGATTTCGCTCGGGCAACAAGGATATATTCCGCAAGGTTCGGTGGTAGTCACTGCCGGCGGTGTGACACTCACCGAGGGTTCGGACTACTCCGTGGACTACTCCAGTGGCGAGATTACGATTCTCAACCAGAGCATAATCGATGCGGGGACTGCCATAAACGCATCGGTGGAAAGCAAGAACGACGTGTCACAAATGAGGAAAACGATGTTCGGAGTGAACTGGGAATACGACTTTTCGAAGAACTTCCAGATGAGCGGAACATTGCAGCACTTGTCGGAACAGGCACTGACCACCAAGGTGAATATGGGAGCCGAACCGCTGAACAACACACTGTGGGGTGTCAACCTCAACTGGAAGAAGGAAAGCCAATGGCTCACCAACATGCTCGACAAGTTGCCTTTCCTGCATCTGACACAGCCTTCCAACATATCATTCCAAGGTGAGTTTGCCCAGCTGATAGCCGGTCAGAGCCACGGAACTCAGGACAATGCGTCATACATAGACGATTTTGAGAACACCAAGATGACCATTGACGTGTCCACGCCAACATCGTGGATACTGTCAAGTGTGCCGTCTATGTTTGAGGAAAGCAAGGACAAGACCACACTGAGGAGCGGCTATAACCGTTCTTTACTGGCATGGTACACCATCGACCCGCTGTTTACACGCCGTTCTTCATCACTCACTCCGAGCCACATAAAAAGTGATTTGGAGCAACTGTCCAACCATTATGTAAGGGAAGTATATGTCAGCGAGCTGTTCCCTAACCGCAACCAGTCAAGCTACAGCGGTGCTACCAGTACGCTGTCGATACTCAATCTGGCTTACTATCCCAATGAGCGCGGCCCCTACAACTTCAATCCCAACCTGCAAAGTGACGGCACTCTGCCCGACCCGGAGAAGCATTGGGGAGGCATGATGCGCAAGATCGAGTCGAGCGACTTTGAGACTGCCAACGTGGAATATATCGAGTTCTGGATGCTCGACCCGTTTATCTATACGGCAAGAGAGGGCGTTGCGAGCCAGTATGGCGGCGACCTGTACTTCAATCTGGGTGAAGTGAGCGAGGACATACTCCACGACGGAAAGAAATTCTACGAGAGTGGCATGCCCGTGGACGGGTCGTCCAACTACACCATAACACAGTGGGGAAAAGTGCCTAACCAAGCTACTGTCACCTACGCATTTGCCACTACCGACGGTTCACGCGAACTTCAGGACGTTGGTCTCAACGGTTTGACCGACAGCGAAGAACGCACATTCGAGTCATATCAGGACTTCCTCACCCAAGTACAGGGCAAAGTGAGCGCCGCCGTGTGGGACTCTATCTACAACGATCCTGCCAATGACGACTACCATTACTTCCGTGGTTCCGACTATGACGACATGAAAGCGTCGATACTCAGACGCTACAAGTACATCAACAACCCTCAGGGCAACTCGCCGGACACCAATAACCGCAAGGAGAGCTATGACACTTCATACAAGACAACGCCCGACGTGGAGGACATAAACCAAGACTACACCCTCAACGAATACGAGAAATACTACCAGTACAGGGTGTCCATCCGTCCCGAAGACCTCGTTGTGGGCAAGAACTACATCGTGGACAAGCGTGTGGCATCGCCCTCGCTGAGAAACGACAAGCAAGAAGAGGCCACATGGTATCAGTTCCGCATACCTATCGATGACTGGGAATCGAAAGTCGGCAACATCAGTGACTTCACGTCAATACGGTTCATGCGTATGTTCATGACTGGCTTCCGCCACCCGATAGTGTTGCGTTTCGGCAGTCTCGACCTTGTGAGAGGCGAGTGGCGAGTGTACGAACAGAACCTCGACAACGTGAGTGGCACAGGACGTATGGACATTTCCGCCGTAAACATCGAGGAGAACAACGACAAGACGCCGGTGAACTATGTATTGCCTCCAGGTATAAAAAGGGCACAAGACCCAACCCAACCGCAACTTGTGGAGAACAACGAGCAAGCGTTGGCAATGACTGTCAGCAAGCTGTCGACTGGAGAATCGAAGTGCGTGTACAAGAACATGAACCTCGACATACGCCAGTACAAACGGTTGCAAATGTATGTCCATGCCCACGCATTGGAACCTAACGAGACGGATCTGCAGGACAACCAGTTGGCGGTATTTGTCCGTTTGGGTTCTGACTACAAGAGTAACTACTACGAATACGAGATACCTCTGACGCTGACAGCAGCCAACAGATACGACCAATACAACATCCGTGACTGCCGGTTGGTGTGGCCAAGCGAGAACATGCTTGACGTTGCGACCAGCATATTCACCTCAGTGAAGAAGGAACGCAACAAAGCAAAGGCGTTGGGACAAGCTTCCTACAACCGCGCTTTCTCCATTTATGACGAGGACAACCCCAATAACAAGGTGACCGTAATGGGAAATCCGACACTCGGGGAAGTGAAAGTCATGATTATCGGAGTGCGCAACAAATCGGGAGAACCCAAGTCGGGAGAGGTCTGGGTGAACGAGTTCCGACTGAAAGAATATGACAACAACGGAGGTTGGGCAGCCCAAGGCAACCTCAATGTACAGCTTTCCGACCTCGGAACAGTCAACGCCCAGGGACGGTATACATCCCAGGGCTTCGGCGGACTGGAGGATGGAGTGGCTTCAAGATCGACAGATGACTACAGCAGCTACACCGTAACGACATCACTCGAACTCGGAAAATTCTTCCCGGAAAAGGCGAAGGTGACCGCCCCACTCTATTATTCCGTATCGAAAGAACAGTCAAAGCCGAAATACAATCCGCTTGACACGGACATGCTGTTGAAAGATGCTCTGGAGTCATCGACACCAAAAGAGCGTGACTCCATAGAGAGCATAGCGGTGACAAAGACCCTTAACACCAACTTCTCACTGTCGGGTGTCAGGGTCGGAATACAGAACAAGCGGCATCCGACACCTATCGACCCTGCCAACTTCACCCTGTCATACAGCCACTCACACAAACATTCTTCAGGCGAGACGACCGTTTTTGAGAACGAGGACACATGGCGAGGCACGCTGGACTATTCGTGGACACCTGTCTACAAGTCGCTCGAACCATGGAAAAAGATAAAGTCGAAGAGCAAGTGGCTTGACCTGATGCGACAGTTCTCACTCAACTGGATGCCACAGAACATAACATTCGGGTCGGACATCAACCGTTCCTACTATGAACTTCAGGAGCGTGACATGGACAGCACCGAGGGAACATCACTGCCTTTGACGTTCTCTGAGCAGTTCCTATGGAACCGCGACTTCTCCATACGCTGGGATTTGACGAAGAACATCCACATGAATTTCTCGTCGGCAACACATGCCGAAATAGAAGAGCCGTACACTCCTGTGAACAAGAACCTCTACGCTGACCACTACGAAGCATGGAAAGATTCCGTCTGGACAAGTATAAAGAACCTTGGAACTCCGCTCGACTACACACAGAATTTCTCGCTTTCGGTGCAGTCACCCCTTGACAAGCTGCCGCTGTTGGACTGGACCAAGATGGACGCTTCCTACAAAGCGACCTATTCATGGGTGCGTGGCTCCGACCTTGAGGACGGCACTTCGCTCGGGAACACTATTTCCAACAACCGCGACATTACCGTCAACGGAACATTCAACCTGGAAAAGCTCTACAACCATGTGCCGTTCCTGAAAGCCACGAACGAAAAATTCAACAAGCAACCGTCACGAACTAAGCGGCAGACAAAGAAGACTACGGCAAAGAACACAACGGGTAAGACCAATGCTGACAGCAAGACCGACAGTAAGGCGGAGGCTGACGCACAGGCCAAGAAGAATGCGTTGCCGACAAACAAGAAAGGATTTGAGAAAGAGATAACGCTGAAACCCGACACTGTGATAACGCTTACCCACACGCGGAAATCAAAGAGAATCGTCGTCAGCGCAAAGACCGAAGACGGCAAGGTATTCCCCATTAAATATAAGGTGCGTGATGACAACAACATAAAAATCACCAACAAGGTGGACACAGCACTGAAAATCAAGGTGAGCGTCGTGGCGAAAGAGCCTCTCGAAGACAAGGCTTGGTATAAGGCGACACAGTCTGCAGCACGCCTGCTCATGATGGTACGCTCTGTGGGACTTACCTACAGAAACCAACAGTCGATGTCGCTGCCGGGATTCATGCCAATGGCTGGCGATGCGTTTGGACAGAAACGCAACAACGGTTACCTTGCTCCTGGTCTCGGTTTCGCCTTTGGCATGGAGGGAGAAGACTTCATCGACAAGGCACAACAGAACGATTGGCTGCTCATGTCGGACTCTGTTGCCACCCCATCGGTGATAAGCAAGACGGAAGACCTGCAGTTGAAAATGTCGGTAGAGCCTGTGAGGAATTTCAAGATAGACTTCAACGCATCGCGCACTATGACCACAGGCAAGCGCATACAATACATGTATGAGGGTAATCCGACCACTCAGACCGGTACATTCTCGATGACCACAATCTCGCTCAAGAGTGCTTTCGAGGGCATCGGCAATGCCAATAACGGCTACCACAGCAAGTCTTTCGAGAACTTCTGCCGTTCTCTCGATACCTACCAACAGAGGGTTGAGAAACGTTATGCAGGCTCTACATATCCTAACGGGTCGTCTTTGGCAGGACAGAAATACGATGCCGCCAACGGCGGAGTGAACAAATACAGTGCCGACGTGATGATTCCGGCATTCCTCAACAGTTACACTGCCATGGGCGGAGGCGGTCTTGACCTGTTCCCGACATTGGCGAAACTGCTGCCGAACTGGTCGGTGCGCTATTCAGGACTGGCAAAACTGCCGTGGTTCCGCGACAATTTCAAGTCGGTAAACATCAACCATTCCTACAAGAGCATATATGCCGTGGGGTCTTACAGTTCCTACAGCACATTCATGGAATACATGAACGGTCTGGGATTTGTCACCGACGCAACCACCGGAATGCCTGTCCCGAGTTCGATGTACAACATTTCTTCGGTGAGCATCAACGAGGCTTTCTCGCCACTGCTCGGCGTTGACGTGACATTCAACAACAACATGACACTGAAGTGCGAGTACAAACAGACACGTGTACTCTCCCTCTCCACCACATCGGTACAGCTCAACGAGGCTCTCTCCAAAGACTGGGTGGTGGGTTGGGCCTATAAGATTCAGGACTTCAAACTGTTCTCCGTGCGCAATCACCGTAAGGTGAAGAGCAGCAAGCAAGCATCTTCAGGAGACGATGACAATAAAAACGACAAGAAATCATCGGCTTCGCAGAGCAGCTCAAGCAATGCCCGCAACCAGCTAAACCACAACATGAACCTGCGTCTGGATGTCAGCTACCGCAAGATGGCAAATATTTGCCGTGATATCGCCAGTATGACTTCATCGGCTTCATCGGGCAATACGGCGTTCAAACTGTCATTCTCTGCCGAATACACACTGTCAAAACTGATGACAATGAGTTTCTACTACAACATGCAGAAGAACATTCCGCTGCTGTCGTCAAGCTCATATCCTACGACGACAAACGATTTCGGACTGTCGCTAAAGTTCTCTCTGAAGAGGTAGTTTCCTCCTTTGTTTAAGGCATACTCTCTGTAACTACAAGAAAAGTCACTGTAATTACAAGAAAATACAAAAGCAATGCTGACACGTGCAGAGCGTTCTCGCCGCTCTCAGTAAGCATTGCTTTTGTCTTATAGTCTTTGTAAAGCCGTGTCCTTCGTAAGGTCACTTAGCCTTGTCGAGCGTCGAACGCTTGTCGCGATGATAGCTGCGGTAGTCGTCAAGTTCTATTTCCACGTCAGGTTCTGCAAGCTCTCCGTCATGGGGAAGGCTGAATTTCTGATACTTGATGTTCAGTCCACGCTCCATCCACATCTTTTCGTAATAGGTCTGAATGGAGAGTATGCGCTGCGTTTCAGCATCAAGTCCCTCGGTATGATAAAGGTCAGTGGTGCGGAAAAGCACCGGCAGGCTGTTCGCATCCACAAGACACGAAGTGTAGGTGAACAGAAAATTGGAGTCAGTCTTCAGGTGCACGATGCCTCCATCTGTAAGAAAGCGGCGGTAGCGGTTGAGGAAATATGTGGAGGTAAGGCGTTTTCTCGGGTTCTTCATCTGTGGGTCGGAGAAAGTGAGCCATATCTCCTGCACCTCGTTCTCGGCAAAGAAATGGTCAATGAACTCAATGTTGGTTCTGAGAAAAGCCACATTCTTCAGTCCCTCTGTCTCCGCCCTGGTAGCTCCGGTCCACATTCTCGCCCCCTTGATGTCCACTCCGATAAAGTTGACATCAGGATAGAGATGCGCCAGTTCCACAGTGTACTCACCCTTGCCGCACCCTAATTCAAGCACGACAGGATTGGAATTGTGGAAATAGTCCTCCCTCCAACGTCCCTTCAAGGGGAATCCTTCGGTTGTTATGACACTGTACGGATACTGGAAGACGCATCCGTAGCTGTCCATATCCGCAAATTTCGCCAGTTTTCCTTTACCCATTTATGGTCTTTCTTCGGTTGTTTTTGTGCCAAAGCAACTTTCGTCGAACTCAGTCAGAACGGTCACTTAGTCTACCACGACACGTGTCCAGCCGTGCTTGTCTTCCTCTATGCCGTACTGGATATTGCGCAGTTTGTGATACAATTTCTCGCTTATCGGACCCGGTTTCTCGCCAAAATCATAGCGTTTGCCAGTCTCCAAATCGTCTATATGCGATATTGGCGATATCACGGCTGCCGTTCCGCACGCTCCTGCTTCTTCGAATGTGGAAAGTTCCTCCTCCGGTATCTGGCGGCGTTCCACCTTCATTCCCATATCTTCTGCCAACTGCATAAGGCTCTTGTTGGTGATTGACGGCAGAATGGATGTCGACTTCGGTGTGACATAAGTGTTGTTCTTTATGCCGAAGAAGTTGGCTGCGCCACACTCGTCTATATATTTCTTTTCCTTGGCATCGAGGTAGAACTCGCACGCATAGCCCAGTTCATGGGCTTTCTTGTTGGCATACAGCGATGCAGCATAGTTTCCGCCGACCTTGTATATGCCTGTTCCGAGCGGAGCCGAACGGTCGTGGTCACGAATGATAACGTAGGGATTGCTTGCAAAACCGCCCTTGAAATAAGGACCTACCGGGGTTACAAAGATAAGGAACAGGAACTCTTCCGAGGGGTGAACACCCACTTGTGCGCTCGTTCCGATGAGCAGTGGACGGATGTAAAGTGTCGCTCCACTCTCATAGGTAGGCACATATTCCTGATTGAGACGCACCACCTTGTCAACCATTTCCACGAACAGCTCTGTCGGAACCTCCGGCATGACGATGCCGCGACAGGTAGACTGCAAGCGGGCAGCATTCTCCTCGGGACGGAACACTCTGATTTTGCCATCCGGACAACGGTATGCCTTCAAGCCCTCAAAAGCCTCCTGACCATAATGAAGGCACACTGACGCCATGTGTAGATTAATTGTTTCCTCCGACGAAACTTCTATTTCGCCCCACTTGCCGTTGCGATAATAGCAGCGAACGTTATAATCGGTTCTCATGTAACCGAAAGACAAGTTTGCCCAATCCAGATTTTTCATTTTCTACTTTCTTATAATACACATTGCCCCAAAACAGGCAACACAAACTTTCAATATCGTTTTATTTCTGATAATGAGTATGCAAAATTATAAATTATCTACGATTTACGCAAACTATAACAACGGAAATGATGCATAAAAACACCATTCCCGTTGTCACCGGACATGGCACACAGATTATGATACCAGTGCCATGAAATAATCCTTCACCTATTATATATTATACAGTCAGGATTTGTCGCTTTCCTTAGCCTTTGTTTTCGGTTTTGCCGTTCTCGTTCTTGGCTTCTTAGTCACTTCCCCTTCTTTTTCCTTCAACTGCGCTATCGTAGTCTCAAGTTTAAGCAACTTTGCCTGAAGACGTTCTATTTCCGAGTTCTTCATCTCGATTTCGTCGCCTTGGTTCTTTATTGCCGTCAGCAGCGAATTGAGTTGTTCGTTGTCAAGTTCGTCTGGATAAAGGCTATTAACCCTTGAGATGAAGTCACCGAGAATATTCATGTAATTGGTGAAAGCGTCGAACGGACTGCTGTATATGCCCCTGTTTATGCCGAGTACAGAGTGCTTTGTCGTCATGAAACGGAAGTTGTCACTCGCCTGCAGATAGTCCCAATCCTGGTTTATACGCGGGTCGTTGGCTATCCTCACCCTGTCTGCTATGCCATACAACTTGTTGAAAGCTTCGCGCTGCAGGTCGTTTCCGAGCAATGAAGAGGTATCACGCTCCTCGTCATTCCAGCTCACGGCATCCGGCACATCTATCGTTCCGACGCTCTTCACCTTCTGGCATATCTCATAAGGAGTGGAGAACGAAACGCCCCGGTTCTTGGCGCAGGCAGGCAAAGCACGCAGGAATTCGAGGATGTTACTTGACAACGGCTGAGCCACGCCGATAGCCGACAGTTCCATGAAGATGTTGTATATCTGTCCGTCATCATTGGAGTCGGCAATCTTGTTGATGTAAGTATCGGCAAATAAGGGATACCCTTCCCACGAAGAATTGTTGAATCTGAGCGATATGTCGTCCGACAAGGACACGTCACGCATGAGCAGTTTCAACTTGGGAGCATAGGAACAGCTGTACACGTAGTGAGGTGATTTCCAACCCAAGACCTGCTTTGCGCCTTCGGTCAGCATTCCCTTGAATCCCATTTTGTTAGCTATCTCGCCTATTTCGTCACTGTATATGAGCGAAGAATTACGCAACACGACAGGCCGTTTGCCAAAACACTCCTGCATCTTGTCCCGTTGTTTCTTCACGTCCGCCATGAAACTGTCGGCATTGACAAGTGAAGACAGACCGTGGGAGTAAGGTTCTGCAAGGAACTCCACGCACCCTGTCTCGTTCAATTGCTGCAACAAGTCGAGCACTTGAGGCGCATGCAGCTCCAGCTGTTCCATGCCCACGCCCGATATGGAGAACGCAACCTTGAAGTTGCCTTTGTTCTCACGGCACATCTCAAGCAGTGTCGTGAGTGCCGGAACATAGCTGCGCTCCGCCATGAACGTGATGTTACGCTCGTTCTCGTAGTCGTCGTAATAGTAATGGTCAGTACCGATATCGAAGAAGCGGTAACGCTTCAGGTGAGTTATCTGGTGTATCTCGAAATATAAGCAGATTGTTTTCATGTCTTATCTCCTTACTTTTGTTTGTTTAACGGTTAATAAGTTTGTCATAGCAATTGCGGATGCGGCGTCCCACTTTCTCCCAAGTGATGCCGTCAACCTCCTTCATTCCCTCGACACGCAGGTAATTATAGAGTGCCTCGTTGGTACAGATGGAATAGATAGCGTCCGCCATTGCGTTAATGTCCCAATAGTCCACCTTTATCACCTTGTCCAGTATCTCGCCGCAACCGCTCTGCTTTGATATTATCGAAGGGCAGCCGCACTGCATCGCCTCCAATGGAGCTATGCCGAAAGGTTCGCTCACCGACGGCATGACAAACACGTCGGAGTTCTTGTAACACTCATATACCTGACGCCCGCGTTGGAATCCCGGGAAATGGAAACGGTCGGCTATGCCGCGCTGGGCGGCAAGTTTTATCATCGCCTCAAGCATATCTCCCGAACCTGCCATACAAAACCTGACATTCTTCGTGCGCTGAAGCACCTGCGCCGCAGCCTCTACAAAGTACTCGGGACCTTTCTGCATTGTTATTCGTCCGAGGTAAGTCACAATCTTTTCCTTTGGATTTTTATGCGGAACAATAGCCTTTATCTCATCGCTCAGCGGATAAACGGCATTGTGCATTGCCACGCATTTCCGCGGGTCCTGACCGTAATTGTTTATCACCGTCTGCCTTGTCAGTTCGGAAACGCACATTATGCAGTCGGCATTGTCCATTCCGTCTTTCTCTATTCTGTACACTGTCGGGTTGACCTTTCCGCGCGAACGGTCGAAGTCAGTGGCGTGCACATGGATGCAAAGCGGCTTTCCGCTCACCTGTTTGGCGTGTATTCCCGCCGGGAAGGTGAGCCAGTCATGAGCGTGAATGATGTCAAAATCCTCGGAGCGAGCCACCACTCCGGCAATTATGGAGAAATTGTTTATCTCCTGTTGCAGGTTTCCAGGATAGCCTCCGGCGAACTCCAGACAACCCATGTAGTTAACTCCCAGATTGTTGAAGTCTGCATATATATGGTCACGATAGCGGTAGTAGTCTTCCGCAGTGTGCCCTATCATCTGGTCCTTTATCTGGTCATACTGCACGTCACGCCATGCCACCGGCACCTGACTCATGTTTATTATCTTCAGAAAGTTCTCTTCCTGTCCCGTAGGCTTGGGCATGCAGAACTTTATCTCCACGTCTCCCTGTTGGCTCAACCCCTTGGTGATGCCATAGGAAGCGACGGCAAGACCGCCGTAGATCTTTGGAGGAAATTCCCAACCGAACATTAATACTTTCATGATGCGTTCCTCCTTTTATTTATTGTAGTATGATATCTTTTCCATTAACCTTATCGTACGCAGTATCTCCGCCACATTCATGGCAAACGACAGCGCTCCTCTGCCATGGAAAGGAGGATTGCCGTCAAACAGCTCCGGTATGGTTCCTATCGTATGGAAGTACAGTTCGTCCTCATAGCCTACAAGCTGGCGGCGGATAAAACTCAGCCTCGTGTGCTTGTAGATCTTCAGGCAAGCCTCCATATAGAACCCTCCAAGCCACGGCCATGCCGTACCTTGGTGGTAGGCATAGTCACGCTGCACCTGCGGTCCTGCATACACAGGGTTGTACGCCCCGCTCTTCGGCGACAGTGAGCGCAGTCCTTTCGGAGTGAGAAGTTCCCTCGTGCAGACATCAAGAACGGCCTTCTGCTGCGTCAGATCCAACGGTGAATAGTTGAGTGCCACGGCGAATATCTGGTTAGGGCGCACCTCCCACGATGCGTCTTTCCCGTCCACATAATCGTAGAGATAACCGTATTCGTTGAGGAAAGTGTCGACAAACGACTTGCGGCACAGTTCCGCTTTCTCACTGAGTTCCGCTGTCAGTTCCTTGTTGTCAAGGGCTTGCGCCATACTCTCCGCGAATTTCAGTGCGTTGTACCACAAGGCATTGAACTCCACGATATAGCCTGACCGCGGCACAATGGGCTGTCCCCACTGGTTCGTCGAGTTCATCCATGTACACGGTTTGTCCTTTCCTTCACTGTAGACGAGCCCGTTTGGAGCGACATGCAGGTTGGGGTGCTTTCCGGCAAAGATGTATTGCACGATGTCTTTCACCACGTTTCCGTATTTCTCCATCTGCTTTTCCACGCCCACCTCACGCGAATACTGCTGGATAGCCCATATCGCCCAGAGCATCACGTCGGGCTGTTCCATCTCGTAAATCTTCACTGTCAGCGGTTTGCCTTCCATGAATTCATATATCCCGCGCACGGCTGTATCCATGGCAAGTTCAAAGTAATCGGTCTCGCCAATGGCTATTGTGAGACCCGGGAGGGCGATAAACGTGTCGCGCGCCCGGCACTTGAACCACGGATAACCTGCCAGTATGTAGCGTTCGGTATCGGAAACACGGTTATGGAACTGGTGTGCGGCGTTGACCAGACAGTGGTAGAAGTTGTCGCGCAGGGTGCGTTCACTGACCTCCTTGTCAAACAGTTTCTTCAGTGACGACGGCTTTATGTTTTTCTCACCGGCGGCAAAGACTATCGATTCGCCTTTTTTTATAGGCAACTCAAAGTATCCCGGCACATACAAATCCTCGTTGCTGGCATACCCGCGCTCCTTTTCCTTCATGTATTCCAGCCCTCTGTACCAGTCGGGAACGAACACGAACTCGTTCTTCTTGCTGAATTGCATATAGAGATCCGGGTATCCGGCATACATGCAAGTCTTTATTCCGTTTTCTATGACGGTATAGTCCTTGTTGACGGCATTGTTCTCGTGGGTAAACTGCCGCACGCTTCTGAATGCGAGGAAAGGTCTGAAGCGAAGCATTGTCGCAGAGTGGGCGTCAAGCAGAGTATACCTGATAAGAATCCGGTTCTCATAATGTTGGAACACCATCTCCTTTTTCAGCACCACTCCGCCTACTCTATAGATTGTCGTAGGGACTTGTTGGCAATCAAATTCCTGTATGTATTTGTGTCCGTTAGGATAGAACACATTGCCCTGATAGTTGTGAACGGCAAGGTTGAATTCCGCCCCGTGCTGCACGACAGTGGCGTCGAGCGACGACAGGAGGACATGGTTCTCGTCGTCCAGTTCGGGTACAGGCACTACCAACAAGCCATGGTATTTGCGCGTATTGCAGTCAACGACCGTTGAACAGGAGTATGCACCGGAGCGGTTAGTCCTCAGGACTTCTTTCCGAAGCGACTCGTCCAAGTTAGTCATCAACGCCTTTTCAAATTTCAAATAACCCATAGCCAATATGTTAAGGTTCGTTAGGATTGTAGTTTTATTTCTTACAGACAGGACAGCTATACGCTGACTGTTTGCGTAGGTAAAGTTACGATTTTTCAGAGAACACGCAAAAGAAAAGGCAATAAAATTCCGATAATTTTTCCAATCGGTTGTTCTCTTTATCCGATTAGCGGTCTATAAGTGCCAATATGCTGTCCACTTTCGCAGCCATTGGCAACATTGCATCTATCCAGTGTATGGTAAAACCTCTGCGCTCCATACCTCTGAACCATGTCATCTGACGCTTTGCAAACTGGTGAATGGCAATCTCCAGATTGCGGAACATCTCCTCGTATGACAGCTTGCCGATGCAGTACTCTGTCACATATTTGTATTCGAGACCGTAATATATGAGGTCTTCCGCCCCCACTCCACGGTCAAGCAATCCCTGCACTTCGTCCACAAGTCCTCCGTCAAGACGTGCCTTCAGGCGGGACGTTATCTTTTGCCGGCGTGCCTCACGCTCTATGTCCACGCCGACCACAACCGACGGCACGGGGGGACACACCCTTTGCGGCATAGGATTGTGCAGATTATACGTCTCAATCTCTATTGCACGTATCGCACGCTGTGCAGTGTCCACGTCAGTACGGTTGTGCATGGTCGAACCGGTGCGTTTTTTCAGTTCCACAAGCATCTCTGTCAGTTCCGCCAGCGACTTGTCCGCAAGTTCCGCACGCAAGCTGTCATTCTGCGGAACAGGCGAAAGGTTATAGCCTCTCAACACCGATTCTATGTACAGACCGGTGCCTCCGCACAGTATTGGCCATGCTCCACGTTGCCGTATGTCGTCGTAAGCTTCATGAAAATCCGCCTGATACTGGAACAAGTTGTATTTCGTCCCGGCATCACATATATCTATAAGGTGGTAAGGCACATCTCCATATTCATCCAGATCCTTACCTGTCCCTATGTCCATCCCACGGTACACCTGCCTCGAATCGGCGGATATAATCTCCCCGCCAATCTTCTCCGCCAGACGCACGGCAAGTTCCGTCTTGCCCGACGCTGTCGGTCCGAGGATTGTAATCATCTGTTTTTCCATACTGATGCGGTATGGTGTTTCAGGGTAAGCAGACTTCCAAGAATCCGAAGACTATGATTCCGTCTGGTCAAACATGTCCGCAATCGGCAACTGGCGGTTGATTACGGCGTTGAAACTAACTATCGTCTCCGAGCGTGAAAGTCCCAGCGGCTGGAGCTTGTCGTGGATAATTGTAAGCAGATGGTGGTTGTTTTGAGCGTAGATCTTTATGAACATGTCAAAAGAACCTGTCGTATAGTGGCACTCCACCACTTCCGGAATTTTGCGCAACTCCTCCACAACATGGTCAAACTTGGAGGGGTCCTGAAGATAAAGACCTATATAAGCGCACGTCTCGAAGCCCAATGCTTCCGGTGCAATGACAAACTGGCTGCCTTTCAGCACGCCACTCTGCTGCAACTTCTGCATTCTCTGGTGAATGGCAGCGCCGCTCACATTACAAATCCGCGCCACTTCCAGAAACGGGATACGCGCATCCTGAGCCACTAAACGGAGGATTTTCTTGTCCAGCTCGTCTAAATTACTGTTCTGCATGATGTATTTTCCTTTATACTGCAAAATTAATGCAAAAAACGATACAAGCGGACAGAAAGCAAGGTTTTTGTTGTCTTTTGTCGTAAAAATATAACTTTTCTTAACAAGAAACTTTCAAATTGCAATGTCATCCGGCATTTTTCACACCGACACAGTTGCCTTTATGTGCGGATGCGGATCATATCCTTCAAGGCGGAAGTCCTCGTAGCGGAAGTCGAAAATGGACTTTACGTCAGGATTGATAATCATTCTCGGCAACGGACGCGGTTCGCGCGTAAGTTGCAGTTTTGCCTGTTCGATATGGTCAAGATACAGATGCGTGTCACCTGTGGTGTGGATAAATTCTCCCGGTTCGAGACCTGTGACCTGCGCCATCATCTGGAGCAACAGGGCATAGGACGCTATATTGAACGGCACCCCGAGGAACGTGTCTGCTGAACGCTGGTATAACTGGAGCGAGAGTCTGCCGTCCGCCACATAGAACTGGAACAGGCAATGGCACGGAGGCAGTGCCATTTGGTCTATCTCGGCAGGATTCCACGCACTGACAATCATGCGTCGCGAGTCCGGATGGTGCTTTATCAGGTCCACCACATTGGCTATCTGGTCTATCGTACCGCCCTTGTAGTCGGGCCACGACCGCCACTGGTGACCGTACACAGGACCAAGCTCGCCGTTCTCGTCAGCCCATTCGTTCCATATACGCACGCCGTTTTCCTGCAGATACTTCACATTGGTGTCACCGGCAAGAAACCACAACAGTTCGTAAATGATGGATTTCAGATGCAGTTTTTTCGTTGTCAGCAACGGAAAGCCGTCCGCCATGTCAAACCGCATCTGGTTTCCGAACACGCTTATGGTACCCGTTCCCGTACGGTCTGTTTTCTTCACACCCTCAGTGAGTATTCTGTCGAGCAGATTTAAGTACTGTTTCATTGTCTTTAGCGGAATAGTTTATTTTCAGTATATGGGCTGTTCTAAGTGCGGATTTCACCTTATTAATAATATACATCGGCACATTTCTGTCCGCCTGAAGCGATGCCGTGAGATACGCCATGCCGTCAGAGGGTATTTTTCCGCGCTCTTCAGCCAGACGCGATGCCAGTTGTTCCATTGGCACTATGTCGTTGTTGACCTGCACCTTGTATTCTCCTCCGGAGTGTTCTCTGCCGATATAGATGTCAATCACAGAACTCTTGTGTCCCACTTTTTGCAGGCTGCTGCCTTCAGGTTGCCTGTATTCCACATGCACGGTGTTCTCACGCATGTGGGTCACTATCATGAAAAAGAACAGGACAGTGAATATGAGGTCGGGCATTGCCGCCATATTCAGTTCGGGAATGGAGTGGTCACGCCGCCGCAATTTCATCTTTCGCCTCCTTCATCATAATTTTCCGCCACCCGTTGCGGACATTTCTCCAGCACCTTTTCCCTGTCAGCAGCCGTCAGCTGCGACATCTGGCGTCCGTAGTCGCGCTTTGCCACAGTCTCGCGTGCGTCCCTGTAGGCTTCTGCAAGCGAGTTCTGCAGATGGAAATACGCATCATACTTACAGTCAGGAGCGGCATCTATCACAAAGACGTGGCTTTTCCCCCGACGCAGAATAAACTCCGTCATCATCTCACGAAGCCCCTTCTGTTCCACGGCGGAGTCGTTCACCGTAATCATGCCTGCCGCATTCAGCGCCAGCGACATGACATCAGCTTTGTTGAACGAGGTGTTTGTCTGCTCCTGTTTGTCCTTTTCCTTGGGCGGCAGACTGCGCACCACTCCCTTGTCGACAAACATTGACGTGGTCACAAGAAAGAATATCAGGAACATGAAAGATATGTCCGCCGTCGAGGTGGTGTTCAGTCCCGGTACTTCCCTTTTCTCTCTGCGCAGTTTCATTTCCGTCCAATCAATGACCAACAAGCTACCACCAACGATGCAATAAGCATGAACGAGAGCGTCAGGACAATGGCGTCAACCACGCTTCCGTCACCTATCAGCAGCGACAACAGGGCGATGACAACCAGTGCCGCCCACACTGTGACGTTGAGCCGACGTGCATGTATGCCGTTCTGTACAGCCATTCCCCCTGCCCCGTGGCGGTTACGGCGGTATGCAGACCACGCCACGCCCCCGATAGAGAGGACGGAAACGAGGTACATTATATACAGGACAACATCAACGAAATCCATATCTGAGAGAAATCAGGCGGTCATTTTTCCACGTCAGTTCCGTCCTTCCGGTTCTTGTACCTGCTGATAGAGTCGAGCACCGAAATGGCACTTTCCTCCATTTGCATGGTCAGACGGTCAATCTTTGTGAGGATATAGTTGTAGAAAAGTTGCAGTATTATCGCCACTATCAGTCCGAATATGGTGGTGATAAGCGCCACTTTCATTCCTTCAGCCACAATAGTCGGACTGATGTCGCCGGCATTTTCTATGTTCTCAAATGCCATCACCATTCCTATGACAGTACCGAGAAAGCCGAGCGAAGGGGCTATTGCGATAAAGAGTTTTATCCATGCGGAACCCTTTTCGAGCAGTGACAGCTGCACATTGGCATACGACTCCATGCTCCTGTCTATGTCCTCTATCGACTCGTTCACCCGAAGGAGTCCCTGATAGCTTATGCTTGCCACCGGGCCGACAGTGTTGCGGGCTTTCTCCTTGGCCCCTTCTATATCACCCGAACTGATGCGCTCATCCAGTTCCTTGACGAACTTGCGGGCATTGATTTCCGACAACGACAGGTATATTATGCGTTCTATGCAGAAAGCGAGACCGAATATGAGGGCGAAAGCCACCAAAGACATGAAAAAGGCATTGCCCTCTATGAACTTGTCCTTCAATATCTGATGGATATTGCCGTCAAATACTGCTTGCAGGAAGATAAACAACAGGTTTGCCATTAAATCATTGCGTTGACGACAGACATTATCTTTTTGCCGAGTTCATCAGCCTCTTCCACTGACGAAGCCTCACTGTAGACACGGATTATCGGTTCCGTATTGGACTTGCGCAGATGCACCCACTTGTCGGGGAAATCTATTTTCACTCCGTCAATATCGTTAATCTGCTCATCCTTATACATCTCCTTGACTTTCGCGAGTATGGCGTCGATGTCGGTTCCCGGCTGCAGGTCTATGCGGTTTTTCGCCATATAGTAGTCGGGGAAAGTGGCGCGTAGCTGGCTGACGGTCATCTTCTTCTGTGCGAGAGACGACAGGAACAGGGCTATACCGACAAGAGCGTCACGGCCATAGTGGCTTTCGGGGTAGATCACACCGCCGTTTCCCTCGCCGCCGATGACCGCTCCGACCTCCTTCATCTTCGTTGTCACGTTCACTTCGCCCACTGCAGCGGCAGTATAGACACCGCCGTGTTTCTGCGTGACATCACGGAGTGCGCGTGTGGAAGACAGGTTGCTCACCGTGTTTCCCGGTGTATGGCTGAGCACATAGTCGGCTACGCTCACGAGAGTGTACTCCTCGCCGAACATCTTTCCGTCCTCGCAGATGAATGCAAGGCGGTCAACATCGGGGTCAACGACTATTCCCATGTCATAGCCACCGCCCCTCACCAGATTCATGATGCCCGAAAGGTTCTTCTCAAGAGGCTCCGGATTGTGGGCGAAATCACCGTTTGCCTCACCGTTGAGGAAAGTGTATTCCACGCCGAGACGGTCGAGCAGATTTGGAAGAATCAAACCTCCGACAGAGTTTATCGAGTCTACCGCCACCTTGAAGTGTGCGTTCTTCACCGCCTCCGCATCCACCAGGGCGAGCGACATCACCGCATCGATGTGGCGGTTGTCAAAGGTGTCGTCCTCAACATATTTGCCCAAGTGGTCCACATCGGCATATTCGAAATCTTCCTTTTCTGCTATCGACAGCACCTCCGCACCGTCGGCAGCAGTCAGAAACTCCCCTTTCCCATTCAGCAACTTGAGTGCGTTCCAGTGGCGCGGGTTGTGGCTGGCAGTGATGATGATACCGCCGGCAGCCCCCGACATGGTGACAGCCAGTTCTGTTGTGGGGGTTGTGGCAAGTCCGATGTTTATCACGTCGTAGCCCATACCCATGAGCGTGCCGCAGACTATGTCCTTCACCATCTCGCCCGAAATGCGTGCGTCGCGTCCTACGACTATCTTGTTGCTCTGCGAATTGCCGCTTTTGCGCACGAAAGTGGCGTAGGCAGTGGTAAATTTCACTATGTCCAGCGGATTGAGCGTATCACCTGTGCGGCCGCCTATTGTTCCGCGTATTCCGGAGATTGACTTTATCAGTGACATTTTCCTGGTATTTTGCAGTTGAGTCTGTGTCCTGTCCTACTGTCCGCGCTCATAAGTCAGAGTGTAGAGACAGGGATATGTGTTCAGTGAAGCGTAATACTGGCCTTGTGCCGAGGGTACTATCACATTGATTTTTGCCACCTCATCAGTTTCGGCAGAAGGTCTTCCGAGTTTTACATAAGTGAGCGGATAGAGCCAGCCCGACGGCACTGAAGCTTTGCTGTATGCCTGATACATGAGGCTGTTATTGGTGTCAAACGAGCCTGTGAACGTCCCATAACTGTTGTAGACGTTGAACTTCTCAGGCAGGGACGAATAATACAAGATGTCATTGGTCAGCTGTATCGAGTCGCCCAGCAGATTCCGCTCGGTGAAACGGCACAGCACATCTGCCCGCTCCTGATTCTTCAGCTTCTCACCGCAACCCTCCCTTACTATCTGGAGATATATTCCGTTGCTGCGGAAGAGCACGTATTCATTCTTCGAAACGTCCGTCTTGTAGCCGTTGGCGGCAAAGGTCTCCTCGGAAATGACCTTCACGTTGTTCTTGGCTATGTATGCGTTGATTGCCGCATTCTCCTTTTTCTTCTTCTCTGCATACGTCTCATAATCGTCACAGGAAATGAACATGAGCCCCGCAAACAGACCAGCAAGTGCAAAGGCGAATAGTTTGTTAATCTTCATCTGATATACATATTTTGCGCAAAATTACGAAAAAACTGCTACTAATGTCGCATCACATGCGTTTATTTATGGCTTCTTGCCTGTCATTTCATTTTTTTAACCGCTCCGCAAAAGCCTTGATTGCATTGCGTGCAACGGCGCATGCCTCGTCGAGAGAGCAGTCCAGATGTCCGCCGGCGGCATTGAGGTGTCCGCCGCCATTGAAGAATTGCGCCGCAACTTCATTGGCGGGGAAGTCGTCCACGGAACGTACGCTCACCCACACGAGGTTCTCCTTCGCAGTGTCCTCACGCAGCGAGATCGACAGTTTCATCCCTTTGATGGTCAGTGGAACATTCACCAGTCCTTCGGCATCGCCCTTTATGAAGCGGTATTCCTCCATATCCATTCTGGAAATGGCGAAATACGAGGCATGCAGATCCTCCATCACGTTGAGCTTCTGCGCCATGATGTATCCGCGCAAACGCACTGCCCATGACGAGTAATTGTTGAACACGTTGCGGTAGATCTTGTCTTTGTCTATGCCTTTAGTCAACAAACTGCCGATGATGTGGAATATTTCCGGGCGGGTGGAGTTGTAGGTGAAACCGCCCGTATCGGTCATCATGCCGCAGTAGACCTGTGTCGCCCACTTGCAGTCCATGTCATCAAATCCGCCCAACTGCCACACTATGCGGAACACAAGTTCACAAGTGGAGCACATCTCGGGGTGGGAAACGGTGAGCACGGTGTCCATGTCGGGACCCAGATGGTGGTCTATCATCACCTTCTTTGCAGGCGAAGCGACGAGCGCATCCTCCATTTCGCCCACGCGGTTCGGCTGGTTGAAGTCGAGGCAGAAGATGCAGTCCGCACCGTCAAGAAGCGTTTTTGCCTCCTCCGTTTTCCTGTCATAGCGCACTATGGTCTGTGATTCGGGCAGCCACTGCAGGAAATCGGGATAGGCATCGGGCACTATCACCGATGTCTCCGCACCGTACTTACTGCGCAAAAAGCCTGCCCATGCCAGACACGAACCGAGTGCGTCGCCGTCGGGACTCTTGTGGCAGACCACCGCAATGCGCTTTGAACCGGAGAGAACAGAAAGGAGCAGCCTCAACTGCTCCTCCTTAAGAATGTCTATATTCATCTCCTTAGAACATCTTGTCGGGATATTGACCTTGCTCATGAAGCTTCGCCAGCTTTGCCACTACCTCCGGACGGTCTTCGGGATAGGTCACTCCGAACCACTTTGATGTGGTGTCGAGCACCTCGCATGTTGCCTTGCCCTCCTTTATAAGGCTGTCGACCAACAGCGGAATGAAGAACTCCGCCTTCGGGTTAGCCTGGTTCTTGGGGTCAGAAAGGAATTTCCTGAAATAGTCCTCCGAATACTTGAAGTAGTCGGGAGTGAAGCCCCAGAAGTTCATCGACACCGGTGTGGTGTCAGGTATGCTCACCCAGTTGCCGTCCTCATCGAGGTACTGCACCACTCCGTCGTGTCTTTCTATCTTGGTGCGCTCCACTACTGAGGTCAGGTGATGTGTCTTCTCGTCGTTCTCGCACACGCCGCGGCTCACTGTACCGCTCTCGCTCAGGGTGTTGTCCACACGGAATCCCACCATGGCATACTTGCCCATGGAACCCTCCGGCAGCTCGCTGAGGAACTTGCCCATGACCTTGAATGCGTCACGATCGTAGAAATCGTCGCAGTTGATGACGGCAAACGGTTCGTTGATGACATCCTTGCCCATCATCACGGCGTGGTTTGTACCCCACGGCTTGGTGCGTCCTTCGGGCACCGTGAAGCCCTCCGGCAGTTTGTCGATGCTCTGGAAGCAAAGTTCACACGGCACATGGTTCTGGTATTTTGAGAGAATCTGTGTACGGAACTGCTCCTCGAAGTCCTTGCGTATCACCCAAACGATTTTACCGAAGCCTGCCTGTATGGCATCGTAGATGCTGTAATCCATGATTGCTTCACCGTGAGGGCCGAGCGTGTCGAGCTGCTTCAGACCGCCGTAACGGCTTCCCATACCAGCAGCAAGTAGAAATAATGTTGGTTTCATCTTCGTTTATAAATAATTAAATAATTGTTTTCAACAGAGCGCAAAATTACTATAATTGACCGAAAAAGCAAAACATTTCCTTCCTTTTTGTGCCGCATGCCGATCCGCATGCGGTGTTCAGGCGGCACAAGAACCAAGAGTTGGCGGTGGCGCATCGGTCGTTATACGTTCGTATATCGGTCGTTGTACGTTCGTACATCGGTCGATATACAACCGCAAGGAGGGTGTTCTGACATCGTCAAAACACCCTCCTTGCATCACCGAAGCACATCTCTTGCGCCGTTGTCAGCGCCAACGCCAGTGCTTGATGACCTTATGTCCCAGATTGTTTACGAAACTGAACACCCTTGTAGGCGACACTTGCTTGCTCAGAACGATGATGATTACCGCCGAGAGAATCATCAGTATGCCGGCTGCAATGCGTGTGGTGAACACCTCGTGGAACACCGTCACGCCTATGACGACGGCCGTCATAGGTTCGAGCGCGCCCATAATGGCGGTGGGAGTAGACCCCACGTATTTCACCGCCACTGCCATGGAGACGAGCGAGAACACCGTCGGCACCACTCCGAGCCACAATGCGTAGAGCCACGAACGTGCTCCCGGCAGTGCCTGCAGACCGCCGGCGGGGTCGAAGAAGGACGCCACCACATTGCTCGCTATGCATATCAGCAGGACATAGAATGTGAGCTTGACCGACGACATGCGTATCTCCGAACGGTTGAGAAACACTATGTACAAGGCATAAGTGAGCGCCGACACTATCACAAGCCACATTCCGGTAATGTTGATTGTCGTGTTGCCGTCACCTTTATACAGCATCACGATGCCCAAGAGGGCAAGCACTATCGAGATGACCGTGCCTATGCGCACCTTCTCGCCGAAGAACATCGCCATGATTACCGCCACCATCACCGGATAGAAGAACAATATCGTCGACGCCAGTCCTGCCGGCATGTAGCGGAAACTCATGTAGAAGGTGAACGAGGAAACCACAAAGAGAGCACCCAACGACAGTAGCGTCTTGGCTTCCTTCCGGGTTATGGCAAACGACTTGTGCTGTACAATCATCAGCAAGGCAAGCAGTGCGGCGGCAATGGAAAACCTGTAGAACAGCACCGACACCGGACGCAAGCCGGCTTCATAGAGAAACAGCACGCCAAGAGGGTTCGTGCCGTAGGACACAGCCGCAACTATGCCAAAGAAATAACCCTTGAATGTATCACTCATCTTTGTTGTATTGTTGGATTGAAGATTGCTTTCGGACTGCAAAGGTACTCCAAAAAACGCAGAAAAAACGTGCTTGAGGGAGCAATAAAAGCCCGATTTGTTAAAACTGCTTAAATATTTTTGCGCAAATAAGTACGTTTTGTGCAATATTCATAACTTTGCACCCGCAAACAGCGCCAAGGGGTTCTGTTTTTGCCAAAAGATGAATTTTTAGTATCAATCAGTAAATCTTAAAAATGAATTTCAAGACAAGACTAAGTGGCATCATGCTGATGACACTTGTAACAGCTACTGCCCATGCAGGTGGAATCGTGACAAACACAAACCAGAACATAAACTTTCTGCGCAATCCTGCACGCGACGGAGCCATCGGAATAGACGGTGTGTACAGCAACCCGGCAGGTGTGGCATTCCTCAAGGAAGGATTTCACTTCGCTTTCGGCTGGCAAAGCGTGTGGCAGACACGTACCGCCACCACTACAAACCCGCTCTTCGCACTCGGCATGAAGAACGATGGCGCTACGACAAAGGAGTATGAGGGCAATGCCCAAGTGCCGTTTCTGCCGACCATCCAGGCAGCATACAACACCGGCAGGTGGTCTTTCCAGTTCAACTTTGCAGTGACCGGAGGCGGCGGCAAGTGCAACTTCGACAACGGTCTCGGCTCTTTCGAGAGCGCTGTGGCAAACATCGCCTATGCCCTTCAGGGGCTCGGCGCTACCGGATACGACCTCAACAGTTACATGTCCGGGCGTCAGTACTACTTCGGAGTGACACTCGGCGCAGCCTACAAGGTGACTGACAACCTCTCCGTTTACGGCGGTCTGCGCGGTCTCTATGGCACTGCCAGTTACAAAGCGAAGATTTCCGACATCAAGGTAAACACCGCCGAAGGCCCTGTAGACTTCAGTAACTACCTTGACAACACTGGCAGTTACATCACCGAAAGCCTTGACCGGGTGAATGCCGGCATCGCGCAGCTTGACCAAGTGGCTGCCCTGTACGGCGGCACACTGCCCGAAGCCTATCAGCAGCAGTACGACCAGCTGACCGCAACACGCCAGACGCTGACCACGACACAGTCTTCGCTCGACCAGTTGGAGGTGTACCGCAACGGCGTGAACCTGCAGTCTGACCAGACAGGATTCGGCATTGCCCCGATAATCGGCGTGGACTACCGTCTCGGCAACTTCAATTTCGCCGCACGGTATGAGTTCCGCACCAAAATGTCGATGAAGAACAAGTCCACCCTCAACAAGGCTATGGCAATGGAGGCGGTAAACCAGTTCCTCGACGGAACGTCTGTCCGCGAGGATGCCCCTGCCCTTCTCACGGTAGGTGCACAGTGGTCGGTGATACCGAGCGTGCGCATCAATGCCGGCTATCACCATTTTTACGACAAGCAGTCAGTGAAATACGGTGACAAACAGAAACTGCTGGCACACGGCACAAACGAATATCTCGGTGGCGTGGAATGGGATCCTATTGACAAACTTACGGTGAGCGGAGGTTTCCAGATTACCAATTACGGCATGACGGACGGCTATATGAGTGACCTGTCTTTCGTGGTTGACTCCTGGTCATTCGGCGTTGGTGCCAAGTACAGGTTCAACGACAAGGTGGCAGTAAATGCAGCTTACTTCCAGACAAACTACGGCAAGTACGACACAAAGACATCGGAAACGGGAATGAAAAACTCGTTCACACGCACCAACAACGTAGTGGGTGTAGGCGTGGAACTCGATTTCTAAGAATACTAAAGGGGATCTACGTCATAGTAGATGACCACTGCGGCATAACGCTTGTCCTGAAGCGTCGCCGCCTGAGCCTGGCGCAGGTAACGTCTGACCTGTGTCAGGCTCAGATTGTTTTCCAGCTTGAGCACAATCTTTCTTATGTGCTGCTGCTTCACACGCGCCACTGAAGGTTTGTCGGGACCGAGCACGCGCTCGCCGAACCACTGGCGCAGGCGTCCCGAAAGTTCGAGTGCCGCCCCTTCCGCCACCTGCTCGCGGGTGTGCTTTATCATGACATTGACGATGTGGGTGTAGGGAGGATAGCGGAAAAGACTGCGCTCACGGCACAGTTCTTCATAGAGACCGCGGTAATCATTGGCAACTATCTGGCGCAACAGAGGCAGTGCGGCATTGCGTGTCTGCAGGAACACTTTTCCGCGGGAGCCCTTTCTGCCTGCCCTGCCGCTCACCTGCGACATCATCTGGAAAGCCTGTTCATATGCCCGGAAGTCAGGTTTGTTGAGCATATTGTCGGCATCCAGTATGCCGACGACAGCCACCCTGTCGAAGTCAAGTCCCTTTGTCACCATCTGAGTGCCTATGAGGACATTGGTCTTTCCGGCGGAGAAGTCACCTATTATACGATTGTACGCGTTGCGCGTGCGCGTGGTGTCGAGGTCCATGCGCGCCACTCTCGCCTCGGGAAAGAGGTTCATCAGTTCATCCTCCACACGCTCCGTGCCCAGTCCGCGGTTGATTATGTCCCGGCTTTCGCATGCCGGACACTGCGTGGGGACAGGGAACGTGTAACCGCAATAGTGGCAAGTGAGCATGGCGAAAGTCTTGTGATAGGTCAGAGGGACATCGCAGTTGGTGCAGTGAGGCACCCAACCGCACACTTTGCACTCCACCATCTGCGAGAAGCCACGGCGGTTTTGGAACAGTATGACTTGCCTGTCGGTTGCCAAAGCGTCACGGATAGCCTTTGTCAACTGTGGCGAGAACGAGCCGTTCATCATCTTTCTGCGGCGTAAATCCTTGGTGTCGACAATATCTATCTCAGGCAATTCAAGTCCCTGGTAGCGTGTCGTGAGTTCCACAAGCCCATATTTCCCGGTCTGCGCATTGTGGTAGCTCTCCATTGAAGGGGTAGCTGTGCCGAGCAGGGTCTTTGCTCCATACAGACCGGCAAGCACTATAGCCGCCGAACGGGCGTGGTAGCGCGGAGCCGGCTCCTGCTGTTTGAAACTGCTCTCATGCTCCTCGTCGACAATGACAAGACCGAGTTTGCGGAACGGCAGGAACACTGCCGACCGTGCTCCGAGCACCACCTGATAGGGATTTTCCGACAGTTGCTTACGCCATATCTCCACACGCTCAGCGTCACTGTAGCGTGAATGGTAGATGCCAAGGCGGTTGCCGAACACCCGTTGCAGCCGTTGCATAATCTGTACGGTGAGTGCTATCTCCGGCAAAAGGTAGAGCACTTGCTCTCCACGGTCTATTGCCTGTTGGATGAGGTGTATGTATATCTCTGTCTTTCCGCTCGAAGTGACTCCATGGAGCAGTACTACCGGCTTTTCAGCAAACAGATGTCGGATTTTGTCACAAGCCTTTTGTTGTGCCTCATTCAACGGACATATGTTCTCCGGATGCGGTTTCCCGGCATCGCCAAGCCGCCCCACTTCACGCTGACAGGTTGTAAGGAATCCACGCTTGCACAGACTGTTGACTATCGGAAGGGATGAATGTGCGGCATTGATGAGTTCCTCACGGGTAATCTCGCAGATGTCTTCCGAAGGTTTGTCACCGCAAAGGGAGTCCCAGTGGCTCATTGTCAGATATTCAGAAAACACTTTTTGCTGCTTTGCTGCACGTCCGAAAAGATTCATAAGGACATGGAGCGCCGCCTCAGAACGGTATTTCGGAGCAAGCGAAACATACGTTTCCGTGCGTGGGCGGTAGTCGTCTTCCGCCTTCAGACCCGACGGCAGTGCCGCCTTATACACATCGCCGAGCGGTGACAGATAGTAATCGGCTATCCAAGCCCACAGCTTATATTGTTCGTCAAGCAGCATCGGACTGTCGTCAAGCACCGACAACACATTGCGGACAGGGAACTCCGGTTTGTCGTCATGGCATTTCACGGCAATGGCGGTGTAGGTCTTGGTCTTGCCAAGAGGCACGAGCAACCGGTAGCCGAACAGATTTCTGTCCTGCAAATCCTCCGGAAGAGAATAGGTAAACATCCCCTCCAGCGGCAACGGCAGTATGACATCAACGAACTTCACGGATTGTCCGAGTGCAGCATATCTTATGCAAAGTTAGCAAAAAGTCCCTGTTCCGCAGCAACAATTCCCACTGCGAATCAAGATAAAACCACGCTTTGGCACAAAAGGCGAGCCGCTCTGTCATGCGTGGAATATTTTTCGTACTTTTGCATTTATGAAGGATTTCAAACTGACATCCAAATTCAAGCCCACCGGCGACCAGCCTCAGGCCATCAAACAACTCACCGAAGGGTTGGAGAGAGGTGACAAGGCGCAGGTCCTGCTCGGTGTCACCGGGTCGGGAAAGACTTTTACAGTGGCCAACGTCATTGCCAACGTGAACCGTCCAACCTTGATACTCAGCCACAACAAGACACTGGCAGCCCAGCTGTACGAGGAGATGAAAGGCTTCTTCCCCGACAATGCAGTGGAGTATTATGTGTCCTATTACGACTATTACCAACCCGAAGCATATCTCCCGACAAGCGATACATACATAGAAAAAGACCTCGCCATAAACGACGAAATTGACCGCCTGCGGCTCAAAGCGGTGAGTTCGCTGCTGTCGGGGCGGCGTGACGTGATTGTGGTATCTTCCGTTTCGTGCATCTATGGTATGGGAGGTCCGGCAGCTTTGCAGAGCAATGTCATCTCAATAAAGGCCGGACAGCAGATCGGGAGAAACTCTTTCCTGCGCCAGCTTGTGGATGCCCTTTACGTCAGAAACGACATCACGCTGGAGCGGGGCTGCTTCCGAGTGAAGGGAGAAACGGTAGACATCTATCCGGCATACAGCGAAAATGTCATCAGGGTGACTTGGTGGGATGACGAAATAGACAGCATAGAGGAACTGGATGCAGTCACCTTTCACCGCATGGACTCCTTTCAGGAATACCAGATATTCCCCGCCAACCTGTTTGTCACGACCAAGGAACAACAGGAAAAAGCCATCCGCAACATACAGGACGACCTGAGCAAGCAGATAACTTTCTTCAATGAGTTGGGCGACAGCATAAAAGCTCAGCGCATAAAGGAGCGTGTGGAGTATGACATGGAGATGATCAAGGAACTCGGACACTGCTCAGGCATAGAAAACTACTCACGCTATTTCGACGGAAGAGCCCCCGGTCAGAAACCTTACTGCCTGCTTGACTTTTTCCCCAAGGACTTCCTGCTCGTTGTCGACGAGAGCCATGTGAGCATTCCGCAGATAGGCGCAATGTACGGAGGAGACCGCGCACGCAAACAGAACCTGGTGGAATACGGTTTCAGATTGCCTGCAGCTTTCGACAACAGACCGCTGAAATTCGAGGAGTTTTACGAGATGCTGAACCAGACCATCTACGTTTCCGCCACTCCTGCGGACTACGAATTGCGCGAGTCAGAGGGCATCGTGGTGGAACAGGTCATCCGTCCGACAGGACTGCTTGACCCCGAGATAGTGGTAAAACCATCGGAAAACCAAGTCGACGACCTCCTGGAAGAAATCTCAAAGAGGACAGAACGGCACGAGAGAGTGCTCGTCACGACACTGACAAAGCGTATGGCGGAGGAACTGACGGAGTATCTTCTCGCCCACTATGTCAAAGCCAACTATATCCATAGCGACGTTGCCACGCTCGACAGGGTGAAGATAATGAAAGACCTCAGAGCCGGCACATTCGACGTGCTGGTGGGAGTGAACCTGCTGAGAGAGGGTCTCGACCTGCCGGAAGTGTCGCTTGTAGCCATCCTCGACGCAGACAAGGAGGGATTTCTCCGCAGCGAACGCAGCATGACACAGACCGCAGGACGTGCCGCAAGAAATGTCCACGGCAAGGTGATAATGTATGCAGACAAGATAACAGACAGCATGCAGCGCACCATAGATGAGACAAACCGCCGGCGCATGATACAGATGCACTACAACGAAGAGCACGGGATCACCCCTACTCCAATAAGAAAAGACATCGGAACGACACTCGTCGGCAACAGCGAAACAAGTATGGCTGCCGAACCGACAGCGCCAAAAGCCTACATTCCACAGGAGGATACGCCGGCATTCGCAGCCGATCCTATCATCATGAAGATGAGCCGCAAGCAGATAGAAAAGGCTATTGCGACCAACACCGCCATGATGAAGGATGCCGCTACAAGGCTCGATTTCCTGCAGGCAGCACAGTATCGGGACGAAATAGCAAGGCTGCAGGGACTGTTGGAAGAGGAAAGTTAAAATGCGGCTTTTTCTTCTACGACACAATATTAATTATTACCTTTGTAGAATAAACCTGATTTCAGAAACAGCAAAAGCAATGAAAAAGAAATTTTTAGCGATATTGATGATACTGTCGCCGTTAGTGTCAATGGCACAGAACAATTGGGTCATACCCGAGGCAAAGAAACCCGCAAAGACAGAAAAGACGGCAAAGACCAAGAACGTCAGCAACAAGAACGAGCGCGACTTGCCGTATTTGGCAGGAGCGGTGCCGGAAAAGGACGGCGAAGTGGTATTCTCCAGAGAGATTGACACCAACGGCATGACCGCCGAACAGGCTTTTGATGCGGTGTACAACAAACTGGAACAGCTGACCACTGGCGAGAAGCAGACAGAAAGAAGCAAAATCGCAATATTCAACAAAGAGCAACATTCCATTGTCGCAACATTCTACGAGTGGCTTGTATTCAGTGACAAGCTGTTGGTTCTGGACCGTGCGCTGTTCAACTACATGCTCGTGGCGGACTGCAGCAACGGTAAAGTAAACATCACGATATCACGTCTTGCCTACGAGTATGGCACTGACGGCGACAAGGAACGCTTTGATGCCGAAGGGCTTATCACAGACAAACTGATGATAGCAAAGGACGGCAAGAAGCTGAAGAAAGTGAACCGCAAATTCCGTGTCGGTACCGTTGACCGCATGAACGAGGTGCTCGACAGCATACAGAGTGTGTTTGGAGGCAACGCCAACACGACAAAATAACCCCCTGACAAGATGTCCGATATGGAGACAGGCAACAACAGTGAACACAGAATCCACCGGAAGCCGTTGGAGAGAATGAGTTATGCCAACAAGGGCAGGTTCTTCAAACTCAGAAACATCCTCAATCTGGTGTTTATCATCCTCGCCGTTGTGGGCATGATAATCTATTTCCAGTCCAACAGTTTCATTGGCGGGGCGATATTGGTAGTCAGCGTCATCATCAAGTTTGCGGAGTCCGTGCTTCGCCTAATGCATTGACAATGAAGAGAGCTTGCCTACTTATAGTATTCTTCGCTTTTGTTTCCGTTTGTGCAGACGGTCAGTCACGCCGCACAAACGGCACTGCCAGAAATAACGGATACGACGATTACACCGGCGGGAACGGAACATCCGGCCGCGGCATCGCCGGCGACTCCATAGGCAGCACACACAAGGAAATACCGAAAGGCGTGTTCGTATGGAACGTAGACCGACGTTTCGGAGACATTATGAAACAACCGGTGGACACAGTGACGCATATGTTCCAGAACTCGTTTTTTACGTCGGGAATGCGCGGAGAGTACAATTATCTCGGCAACACAGGCACTCCGCGCATCAACAGAATATTCATCGACCGCAAAAAGGACGACGCACAGTTCATGTTTACCCAACCGTATGACTTCTTCCAAAAACAACCTGACGAGTTTCTGTTCACCAATACACTCTCGCCATATGCCAACTTGAGCTACAACACTTGTGGCAACCGCACCAACGGAGAGGACCATTTCCTTGCCAAATTCGCCGTAAATGCCGGCAAGCGTCTGGGTGTCGGATTCCACATAAACTACCATTACGGACGCGGATACTACAACGAACAGAGCACGTCACTGCTCGGGCTGAACTTCTACGGTTCATATATCGGCGACCAATACCAGGCACATCTGCTTCTCACATCAAACAGGCAGAAGATTACGGAGAACGGAGGTATAACGGAAGACACATACATCACTAACCCGGAAAGCTACGAGGACAATTTCGCGACAAACGAGATTCCGACAGTGCTTGAGAGCAACTGGAACAGAAACCGCAGCAATCATGTGTTTCTCACCCACCGTTACAATATCGGATTTCACCACAAGGTGAAAATGAGCGAGGCGGAAATAGCCGCCCGGAAATTCGCCATCGAGTCCCAAAAGGCTAATCAGGACAACGACAACAGCAAGAACGGCAAAAACCGGAACAACAGATCCGCTGACAAGGAGGACCGGAAAGACAATGTCACTTATACAGGAAGACCCGACGATGCTAAAGTGCAGGACAAACCGACTACACCTTCCGACAGTCTGAAACAAGACAACGGACGTGTAGAAATGAATCTTGCCACAGCCGACAGTCTAATAAACAGCAAACAAGAAGCAAAGGCGGACACATCCTGGATGAAGACAGAATATGTGCCCGTAACCAGTTTCATACACACGGCGCAACTTGACTCCCACGACAGAATTTATCAGGCGCACAAGACTACTACGGGATATTACGCATCTACATACTACAACTATGACGACTCAAACGAAGGCGAAATCTTTGACGAGACAAAGTTCTTCCGCCTTAGGAACACGTTTGCAGTCTCTTTGCTCGAAGGTTTCAACAAATGGATGTTTGCCGGGCTGAAACTGTTTGCTGCGAGTGACCTGCGCCGCTACACTCTACCCGACCTGTCAAACACGCTTGTAAGGTACACTGACCATAACTTCAGCATAGGCGGACAGATGTCGCGCACACAAGGAAAATCATTCCACTACAACGTGACGGCAGAGACATGGCTGCTCGGAGACGACCAGGGACAAGTGAAGATAGACGCTTCCGCCGAACTGAACCTCCCGATTTTAGGAGACACCGTGTCTGTGGCAGCAAAAGGTTTCTTCCACAATGAACGTCCGAACTACTATCTCCGCCACTACCATTCATCACATTTCTGGTGGGATGACGACCTCAGCATGTCAACCCACACACGCATCGAAGGACTGCTGTCATACAGGAAAACACGAACATCCCTGCGTTTCGGCGTGGACGAAATCACCAACCACACGTATATTACAGGCACTTACGACATTGACGACAATCTCGGAAGAATCAACAATGCCGTAAAAGTGGCGCAGAGCGGCACCCCTGTCACCGTTCTCACGGCATCACTCCAACAGAATTTTACATTGGGTGTACTCAACTGGGAGAATGTGGTGACATGGCAAAAGTCTACAGAACAGGATGTGTTGCCAGTACCCGCACTGAACATCTACACCAACCTGTACCTGAAATTTCGCATCGCAAAAGTCCTGTATACAGAACTCGGAGCGGACGCAAGATATTTCACATCGTATGAAGCACCCGACTATCTGCCGGCAATCGGTCAGTTCGTGGTGCAAGGCAACGAGGAAAAGACGAAAATCGGCAACTACCCCATCGTATGCGCTTATGCCAACTTCAACCTCAAAGGCACACGTTTCTTCGTGATGTACTCTCATGTGAACAAGGGTATGGGCAACCGTTGCTATTTTCTCACTCCACATTATCCGCTCAACGGAAGTATCCTGCGGATAGGATTGAGTTGGAATTTCTTTAACTAAAAAATCATACCGGAACATGAAGCGTGCTTTTCTTTATATCATTCTGGCTATTGCCGCACTGCAGACATTGTCATCCTGTTCGGGAACGACGGAGACCGCCCGTGTGGACTCACTCGATTGGAGTGACAGTACACTGTGGTATGACGGCGGCAACAGGCTGACCGCAATAGACGAGAAACAGCCGGACGTGTTCTATCTCCTTCCCACCTGTCTGTTCGCATGGACTGACGCCGACGGCAAACAACACTACAATGCCGACCCGAGAAATGCCGAACACCGCAATGCATGGGTGCTCTCGGCAGAACTGGCAGACACCATATTCGCTACGAAAGCGAACCTCTTTCTGCCCTATTACAGACAATCGACATTCGGCATTCCCGACTCGGTGATGACAGAAGCGGCACACCAGGTTGCCGTAGATGACGTCACGGATGCATTCGACTATTACATAAAGCACCTCAACAACGGACGGAAATTCATCCTCGCCGGATTTTCACAAGGCGGAAACATGGTGACGGAGGTGCTGAAACACATGGACGACGAGACATACAAAAAACTTGTAGCCGCATACGTCATAGGATTCTCGGTAACGGCAGAAGACACCTTGGCACAGCCGGGGCATTCTATGGCACATGTAAAACTGGCAAAGGACGCATCATCACAGGGAGTGACGGTCAACTTCATGAGTGTCACGACACCTGAAGCCATAAGTGACATCCTCGGAAAAGGCAACATCGGGTGCATAAACCCGGTGTCGTGGACAACGACATCCACACCAGCCGTGCTGCTCAAGGCAGGAGTCACTCCGGCAGATGATGACAAGCGGTTCCCATACGGCACGGCAGTGGTAGCAAAGGACAACAGCTCCGACGTGACTGTAAGCGTGGACACTCTGCATCATGTATTGACTGTGAGCGGTCTGGATGTGCCGCGCTACACATTCCCCGGACTGAAAGACATCTTTCCCGAGGGCAACCTCCACTTGCAGGAACTGTTCTTCTATGGAGACTATTTAAGGCAGAACGTGCTTCTGCGCAGCGGTTATACTGACAACGGCAAGGAGAACTGACATTTCACAGAGTATTCGCAAAAAAGAAACAACGCCCATGTCATTCGGTACGATATATTATCACGTTATGCTTTCTCTTGTCTGGACTATATCACATATTCCATTCCGAATGCTCTATATACTGTCAGATATCCTATACTACCCTTTCTATTACATCGTGCGCTACCGCCGCAAGATGACCAGAAAGAACCTGACGGAGACCTTTGCAGACCGAAGCAAGGACGAGATCATAAAGATTGAAAAACGGTTCTACCATTTTTTCATCGATATGATTCTGGAGAGTTGCAAACTGATTTCCATCTCTCCGGAAGACATGAAGAAGCATGTGAGATTCACGAATATAGACTTGGTGAACGGAATGCTTGCCGAAGGCAAATCGGTTTCCGGTTTTCTTGGACACTACGGCAACTGGGAGTGGATTTCTTCTATCGGCTTGTGGCTTGACAAGAGCGCAGGATTTGCGCAGATTTACCACAAGTTGCGCAACAAGCAAATGGACAGGATAATGCTGAAGCTGCGCACACGCATGGGAGGACAATGCGTCGGAATGTACCAGACAGTGCGGTTTATAGCCAATGCCGCGAATGAAAACAAGCCTTACGTCATAGGCTTCATAGCAGACCAATCGCCAAAAAAGAGGGAGGTGAAACACTATATGCAATTCCTTAACCACAACATTCCTGTACTGACGGGTACGGAGAAGGTAACGAAACACTTCGGTTACTGCGCCGTGTTTGTCAGCATACAGAGAATAAAAAGAGGATACTATGAGTGCAAGCTCACCCCGCTGCACGATGATCCGAAGTCTTTGCCCGACTTCGAACTGACCAGCCTGTACTACCAACGGCTGGAACAGGAGATAATGCAACACCCCGAATACTACCTGTGGACACACAACAGGTTCAAGTATGCGGTACAGACAAACAACCAATAACTGAGTATTTCATTGACTAACAGAGCAAAATATGGATATTGATTTTGTTATTACATGGGTCGACATGAACGATCCCAAATGGCAAGCCAAATTCTCCAAATATTCAAACGACAAGAACAACGCAAAGAACAGCGTTTCGGAAGCCAGGTTCAGAGACCCCGGTTTTTTGAGATATTGGTTTCGCGGAGTGGAAAAGTTCGCCCCATGGGTAAGGAAGATCCATTTTGTCACCGACGGTCAGAAACCCGAATGGCTTGACGAAAGCAATCCGAAGATTAACCTCGTCAACCATGAGGATTTCATACCGGCACAGTTTCTGCCGACCTACAACTCCGTTGTGATAGAGCGATATATGCACAAGATACCGGGATTAGCGGAGCATTTCGTTTATTTCAACGATGATTTCTATATCATAAACCATGTGGAGAAAGAGCGATTCTTCAGAAACGGCCTTCCGTGCGACATTGCCGTGTTCACCTATAACCCCTCGTGGTCGCAGTGGTACAGGCGTGTCAAAAACAACACGAAGATTATCAACCGTCACTTTGACAAGAAAACGGTGATGTCACTGCACGGAGACAAGTGGTTTGACAAGAGCTATGGTATGAAAGCACGCTGGAATTACATACTCAAGTACTATGGCAAGTTCATCACACTGCGCACTCCTCACAATGCGCAACCATATCTCAAGACAACTTTTGACGAAGTTTGGGCAGCGGCAGGAAAGGAACTTACCGAGACATCAGCCAACCGATTCCGCGCCTTGTCGGACTATACGCCGGAACTGTTTCGCACTTGGCAGATATGCAAAGGCAATTTTACACCGTACAACACATACCGGGACACGAAGATGTTTCCGCTGATGATTCGCTCAAACCAGGCAATCAAAGCGATACGCCAACAGTCCTACACGCTTATATGCCTGAATGACAACGTGCACATACGCAACTATGACACCGTGATTGGCAATATCAAGGATGCGTTCCAATACATTTTGCCTGAGAAATCAAGTTTCGAGATTTAGCATGAACAAAGCGCTTGCAGAGATTATAGCAGGGGTTATACCCCACAAGATGACCCGAAACAGGTGGAGAGGAATATTAAGATACGGTTTGCAGAATGCCGTCAGGCTGAAGAAAAGAATCAAGAACGACCACTCTGTTCCGGCCAGCTATCTGTCAGTATGTGCCATAGCAAAGAACGAAGGCCCTTATTTCAGGGAATGGATAGAGTGGCATCTGAGCCAAGGTGTGGAGAAATTCTACATCTATGACAATGAAAGTACGGATGACACGAGGAGTATTCTCGCCCCCTATATTAATAAAGGTGTAGTCGACTACAAATACTGGCCGGGATACAGACGGCAGTTGGCAGCTTATGACGACTGCTTGGAGAACCACCGTTTCGCCTCTCGCTGGATAGCATTCATTGACTTGGATGAGTTCATTGTTCCGGTCAAGGACACTTCGATACCGGAGTTCCTGTCCCGATTTGAGTCTTTTGCCGCCGTGGAAATCAACTGGCTGATATACGGAAGCAGCGGAAGGAGGACGAAAACGCCCGGTACGGTAATGGAGAGATTTAAGTGCCATTCCGTGCCGAACCACGAACTGAACCGCCATGTGAAAAGCATTGTCAACCCACGCAGGGTCTTTACGATGATCGGATGTCATGAGGCTGCGAAGATATCGGGCTATATAGCGGACTCACACGGACAACCCGTGAAGAAGAATTTCCATGACCGCGAACCGCAACAGGATGTCATCCGCATTAACCATTATGCGGTAAGGTCGTATGAAGAGTTCGTGGAGAAACAGGCAAGGGGAAGAGCCAGCGGCACACAAAAGACCGTAAAAGCGGAATATTTCAACAGATATGACCTCAACGACATAGAAGACAGCAATGACAACACGCATGAACAATAATACCCCAAAGCAGCAGGTGGTGGTCTCGATGACCTCGTTTCCTGCGGCAATACCCTTTGCGGTCAAGGCGATACAGTCTCTCCTGAACGGTTCCGTCCTGCCAGACAAGTTGGTGCTTTACCTCACTTTCGCCCAGTTTGAAGGCAACAAAATTCCCGAATGTCTGACTGCTTTGGCGGAGGAGAACCCGGTTTTCGAAATCAGAAACTACGACCGGGATATCCGTTCTTATCGAAAACTGATACCGGCAGTGGCAGATTTTCCGGAAGCAGCAATTGTCACAGTAGACGACGACATAGCGTACGGCAAGCATATGCTGCGTGATTTGCTGGAATTACACGCCCAATATCCCGATGCAGTGTTGGCTCACAGAGCCAAGCGCATAAAAATCGGCAAGCCTTATCGCCGTTGGAGCAAGTACCGTTGGTATGATTTCCTGTTCAAAAAGATACACAAGGGATTTCTGAATCTGCAGACCGGTGTCGGCGGAGTACTGTATCCGCCCCATTCGTTGGAGGAAAGCATGCTTGATGTGGAGTTGTTTACAAAAATGGCTCCAAGCACTGACGACATCTGGTTCTGGGCTGCGGCAGTTGCGAAAGGCACGCCTGTGATACCCGTACCTTTCGGTTACAACAAGCCAAAGGGATTGGACAAACCGAAAGAACTGTCACTGAAAACAACCAATTTCAAGGGAAAGGTTGACCGCAATGTATTGGCGTTGAATGCCATTATGGAACATTTCCCCGAGATAAGCAAACGAATAAACAACAAAATATAATTTAATGATAGACATAGACTTGGTGTATCTTTGGGTGAACGGCAACGACCCGAAGTGGATAGCGAAACGAGATGCCGTTATAGGAAAGACTACAGAAGCCCAAGATAACTGCAAGGGGCGATACGCAGAGACCGGTGAGTTGAGATACAGCCTGCGTTCCGTGGAAAAGTACGCCCCTTGGATACGAAAGATTTTCATCGTTACCGACAACCAAATTCCTGACTGGCTTGACACATCAAATCCGAAAATACGGATTGTAGACCACACGGAAATCATACCGAAGAAATATCTGCCTTGTTTCAATTCATCCGTATTGGAGCATTTCATCTGTTGTATTCCAGACCTCGCAGAACATTTCCTCTATGCCAATGACGACATGTTCCTGAACAAGCCTGTAACTCCAAGCACGTTCTTTGCCAAAGACCTATTGCCGATAATACGCGTCAACAGCCGTCCGTTCAGGAAATGGTCGTTGCAATACAGGACTAAAGTATTGGGCAAAACGCTTAGCAACTACAAGCGGATAATCCATAACGCAGCGCTATTGGTAGAGAAAAAGTACGGAACATACTATTCTGGAAAGGCGCACCACAACATTGACGCCTACCTCAAAAGCAGTTGTCTGTACACAAGAGAGGTGTTCGACAAGGAACTGAGAGCCACTTTCACCAACCACAAGCGGTCGGACAACGACATCCAGCGTAGCCTCTATTCCTATGTAGCCTTTGCGGAGAAGACTGCGCACCGGAAATATGTCACCCAAAGAACATCATTCCGACTGCACATAGACAACCGAAGGCTGTATGAAAAGTTCAAAAAATACAACCCCGTTTTCTTCTGCATGAACGACTCGGAGTTTGCCAACGATGACGACAGGGCATACGCCGATGCCTTCAGAAGCACTCTCTTCCCCGACAAATCATCATTTGAAAAATAAGCAACTGATTCTATTGACCGTCGCATTACAGTTGTTTCCCTATAACAGAAAAGGTCTGGAGTTAAATCACTCCAGACCTTCTTTTCTTTATGCCTTGACAGAAGGCATCGGCAAACTACAGCGGTCTGTCTTTAAGCCTCCTCTACAGGAGTCTCCGTTGCCTCTTCTGCGGGAGCAGCCTCTGCCTCGGCAGCAGCTACAGCGGCAGCAGCCTTCTTGTCAGCCACCTTCTTTGCGATTTCCTCGTTTACCTTCTTCTCAGCAGCGAGGTTCTTTGCTGCAACGTCCTTCTTTGCCTGTGCTACAGCATCAGCTACGGCCTTGTCGCCATTGTCCTTAGACTGCTTCCAAGCGTCGAACTTGGTCTGTGCAGCAGCCTCATCGAATGCACCCTTCTTAACACCGCCTTTGAGGTGCTTCATCAGGTAAACGCCTTCGTGCTTGAGGATTGTACGAGCAGTATCGGTAGGCTGTGCGCCACACTCAACCCAATGAAGGGCACGCTCGAAGTTGATGTCGATAGAAGCAGGATTAGTGTTTGGATTGTAAACACCAAGCTTCTCGATAAATCTACCGTCACGTGGAGCTCTTGAATCTGCCACTACCACACGATAAACAGCATAGCCTTTGTGACCACCGCGCTGCAATCTGATTTTTGTTGCCATTTGATTTTGTTGTTTTTTACGAGGGAACTCGTCCCCCAAATGATTAATATTTGATTTACAAGCCCTCAACTCGTGAAAGCCGTTGCAAAATTAATCAAATGGGGCGACATAGGCAAGAATAACTCCCGAATACATAGATAAATTCATGTTTTTTATTGCCTTGTTGCAAAAAATGAGTACTTTTGTACGACAAACCATATCTAAAGGACAGCAAAATGGAGCATAGTCAGCAGACAATCTCTCAAGTGGACAGGGCTATAGAAAAGACCATAGCCAAATTTATGGACAACGGTGACACGATAGTCTTCACCGATTTACATTTCAGAGTGATACAGGACAGCGGCGAGATGCTGACTTTCGATGATGACGACGAGGAAATAAACCGTTGTGTAATCAGTGACTGGATAGGCAACACGGATGACAATTTCTATCACCAAGTGGCCTCGCTCCTACGTCAAAGGCTGAATGCGCACTCTACACAGATAGAGAAAATGAATGTTGCCAAGCCATTCAGTTTTATCCTTGAGGATGATGAGCATGAGCTTATCTCCGAGTTGTTCCTTTCTGACGATGACACGGTCATCATTGGAGGTGACCTTATGGAAGACCTCGACAAGGATCTTGACAAGTTCTTCAGCGACCTCATGAAAGAATAGCCCCGCACGCAATAACAGAATACGTACAGAACCGGTCATTGAAAACGCTGAAGCGTGATTCTCAATGACCGGTTCTGTTATTTCCCGAATGTCCGTTTCTCTATGCGGACCTTACAGTTTCACCTTTTTCTTTACCACTTTACTCTCATTCTGCAGACGGTCAAGAGCGGTCACGACGTAAGTGTATTTCGTCTTCCCATCCTGATATGGCATTTTGAAATAAGTGTCTGTAGTTATCGAAACAATCTTTGACGGGTCATCAATGTTGATTTTCTCTCCGTTCTTGAAACGGTAAACCACATATTTCACTGCCTCATCTTTCCAATCTTTCCCCTTTGGAGCTGTCCAAAACAGAATATATCCGTCTGCCGTCCATACAGGTTTCACCTTACGCACCTTGCCAGGAGCTTCGTTATCGAGGAAAGGCATACTCGGTTGCAGAGCAGGATAACGCCAATAGTTGCGACGCAACATCGTGCCATAATTGCCTGTGTTGTCGACCGCCGCTTTTGCATACCAAAGGACTGTGCCCTGCACGTTCTTCATTTTCTCATGCAGTTTGAACTTCGCCGGCATCTGGTTTATATTCGGATTTTGCAGGTCTGAATATTTTGCAGTACGCTCTATGTCCTCACCAATATACAAAGGGCGATTGCCGCAGAAGCGATTCCACCAGTTAATCAGTGTGGCATAGTCAGCCACCTTGTGCCCTATCTCCCAATAGAGTTGCGGAACACAGTAGTCTACCCAACCATTGTTTACCCACAGAAGCACATCCGCATAAAGGTCATCGTAGTTCTGCAAGCCGTTCGTGTCGGAGCCATTTACAGGGTCACTCTTCTTGTTGCGGTAGATGCCGAACGGCGACACACCGAACTTAACCCAAGGTTTCGTCTTGTGTATTGTTTCAGACAACTGCTTTACAAACAGATTTACATTGTCACGGCGCCAATCTTCAATATTCTTGAATCCGCCGGCATTGTACTGTGCAAACTGTCCTTCATCGGGAATAGGCACTCCTGCCGCCGGATAAGGATAGAAATAGTCGTCTATGTGAAAACCGTCCACATCGTAGCGATTGACGATATCAGCAGCTACCCTACATATATAATCGCGGTTTGACGGTATGCCTGGATTGAGTATATACTGCCCATTATATTCAAAATAGCTTTGTGGACGCATCACGCAGATGTGGTTCTCTGCCAGTTCGGTTGTTCCTTTTGTCTTGGCACGATAGGGATTTATCCATGCATGGATTTCCATTCCACGCTTGTGACACTCCGTTACCATCCACGCAAGAGGGTCCCATCCCGGATTTACTCCCTGTGTTCCGATGAGGAAACGGCTCCATGGTTCAATGTCGCTTTTGTACAGAGCGTCACACTCAGGACGCACTTGAAAGATTATGGCATTCACTCCATCCTTCTGCAACTCGTCAAGTTGGTAAGTAAGAGTACGCTGCATAGTTTCCTTTGTCAGACCTTGGAACTGTGCATTCACTGCTTGTATCCATGCACCTCGGAACTCGCGTTTGTTCTGTCCATATACGTTGATAGCACTCATGACAATGAGTGCTATCAACAAAGCATAGTTTCTGTATGATTTCATAGCCGGGTTTTATTCTTCAGGCTTCATGTTCGTATAGACAGTCTGCACGTCATCAAACTCCTCAAGACGCTCTACCATCTTGTCGATAGTAGCTCTCTGTTCCTCATCAACTTCCTTCAGATCGTTAGGAATATAAGTGAATTCACCACCGATATCCTCAAGTCCCTTGCTCTCAAGGAAGTGCTGAATCTGTGCATACGACTTAGGATCACCGTAGATGGATATTGTCGTTTCGTCCTTATCCTCGTCATAGTTCTCGTCGAACTCGTCGTCTACATTGTAGTCGATGAGTTCCAGTATCAGTTCGTCCATGTCAAGGTCTGGTGTTTTCTTGAATGTGAACACGCACTTGTGGTCAAAGAGGAACGACAGAGAACCCGTTGTGCCGAGGTTACCGGAGAATTTGTTGAATATTGAGCGCACATCAGCCACCGTACGGGTGGTGTTGTCGGTCAGCGTATCTACAAATACGGCAATTCCGTGAGGTCCGTATCCCTCGTAGGTTACTTCCTTGTAATCGGACTGATCCTTACCCATTGCATTCTTGATAGCGCGGTCAATGTTGTCCTTCGGCATGTTTTCACGCTTGCAGGTAGCGATAATCGAACGCAACGTGGCATTTGTCTCAGGGTCAGGACCTGATGCCTTTACAGCGATTGCTATCTGCTTACCCAGACGGGTGAATGTTTTTGCCATGTTGCCCCAACGCTTCAGTTTGCGGGCTTTTCTAAATTCAAATGCGCGTCCCATAGTTTGACGATTTTATTTTCCTTTTTCTTATTGTTGTTATTTTCTATTACTTGTCACTCCAACAACCTGTTCCGGACTATCTCAGTTCTGCACCAAGTTGTTTCTTCAGGTTGTTCACCACCTTATTCATTATAGCATCGATGGCTTTGTCATTCAGTGTCTTTTCAGAATCTTGCAGTATGAAGTTCACTGCATACGACTTTTTGCCGACAGGAAGATTCTTTCCTTCATACACATCAAAGAGTTCAACGCTCTTGAGGAGTTTCTTCTCACTTTGTCTTACAATCTGCACGATCTGGGCAAACTCCACATTTTTGTCTACAAGAAGAGCCAAGTCACGTGACACGGAAGGATATTTGCTTATTTCTGTGAACTCAACTTTGTTGTTTCGGACAGCCTTCATCAACGCCGTCCAGTGTATGTCTGCGAAATAAACAGGAGAAGTTATGTCTGCCTTACGTTGGAGTTCCCTTGACACCACACCCATTTCCACAAACACCTTGCCACCTCTGTTCTTCATTTCGATGCCGCTTGAGAAAATGTTGTTCTGTGATTTTGCAGAAACAATCATACCGGCAGGAACGCCAAGACGACCGAGCACGTTCTCTACATACGCCTTGAGTTCATAGTAAGAACTGTCTTCATCCGGATGCGCCCACGAGCCTTGCACACGCTTGCCCGTAACCCACAGACCGAGATGATACTCCTCCGTGTATGCCTTTATCGGGTTCTCGTCCTCGTGTTTTTCCGCATTGTAGTGATAACAATTGCCAAACTCAAAGAAGCGAAGATTGCCCATCTTGCGGTTTGCATTTCTGTTGATGCTTTCCAAACCTCCGAAGAGCAGTGTCTGACGCATCACACCGAGATCTGCACTCAACGGATTCATCACCTTTACAGTGTTTTCCTCTGCGTACGCATTCAAGTCTTGGTAGTAGGAAGTCTTGGTAAGCGAATTATTGAGAATCTCATTGAATCCACAACCAACAAGCTGTTCGCCAATAACATTCTCCAATTTATACTCGGCATCAGCAGCTTCAGGGGTTGTCAAAGCAGAAGCCAACCGTGTCGGGATTTCCACATTGTTGTATCCATATATACGCAGAATATCTTCAACGACATCACACTGGCGTTGTACATCTACCCTATATGCAGGAACTTCAAGTGTCAATGCATCATCGGTTTCCTTGAGCACTTTCATGTCAAGGCTCGTTGCTATCGACTTTATTGTGTCCTTACCTATCTCCTTGCCTATGAGGGTGTCAACATAACCGTATTCAAGTTCAACGACCGCGTTAGGTATTGGATTCGGGTATACATCCTTTATCTGCATCGAAACCTTACCGCCCGCGAGTTGCTTGCACAGTATCGCAGCCTGCTTAATAGCATAAATCTGTCCGTTTGGATCTATTCCACGTTCGAAGCGGAAACTTGCATCAGTGGACAATCCGTGTCTGCGTGCACTCTTGCGAATCCATGTCGGGTGAAAACAAGCGGACTCCAAAACCACATTACGGGTAGTTTCGTATGTACCAGAACCACGTCCTCCGAATACGCCTGCTATACACATTGGTTCTTTGGCATTGCAGATTGCCAAATCGTGTTCACCCAACTGGTGTTCCTCACCATCAAGTGTAACGAATGGTGTACCCTCCGGAAGGGTCTTGACAACAATCTTGTTACCCTCCACCATATCGGCATCGAAGCAGTGCATAGGCTGACCGTATGCCATCATTATATAGTTGGTGATGTCTACAATATTGTTTATCGGGCGCAAGCCTATCACGCTCAGTTTGTTCTTCAGCCACTCAGGACTTTCCTTCACTTCACAATCTGTAACCGAAAGACTGACATAACGACGACAAGCATCAGTATTTTCAATCTCCACATCGATATCAAGATCTTCGTTATCCACCTTAAATTCTTCGCAGTCAGGACGGTGAAGCGACGTTGGATAACCATTTTGTTTCAGCCATGCATACAAATCCCGCGCAACACCCCAATGCGAGAGGGCATCCGAACGATTGGCAGTAATATCAATTTCTATCACCCAATCACTCTCCAAATGGAAATACTCTGCAGCAGGAGTGCCAACAACGGCATCGTTAGGCAATACCATTATACCTGCATGATCATTGCCCACACCAATTTCGTCCTCGGCGCATATCATGCCGTTAGACTCTACTCCACGCAGTTTACTTTTCTTTATGGTAAACTCCTTGTCGCCATCATAAAGGACGCAACCAAGATCTGCGACGATGACCTTCTGCCCTACGGCAACATTCGGTGCGCCGCAGACAATCTGTTGGGGACATTCTTTTCCCAGATCAACAGTAGCCACATGCAGATGATCGCTATTCGGGTGCATCTCACAAGTAAGCACCTTACCGACATAGAGACCTTTCAGTCCCCCACGGATGGATTGCACTTCCTCTAATGCATCCACTTCGAGACCGCAAGAAGTAAGGGCATCCGACACCTGCTGTGGGGTGAGGTCGAAGTCAACATACTCTTTTAGCCATTTATAAGAAATATTCATTGCAACGATTTGTTATTCAACAAGAAAGCAAGCCTAAGCTCGCTATATTCAATTTCCTTTGCAAAATTACCAATTTTCATACAAAAGACAAAATAAAAACAGATATTTATATCCTTTGGCAAGCTGTTCAAAAACCGCTCGAAACAAGCGAAATCATAACCGAAAACAGCCAGCAACCATTGCATATTAATACAGTGGCTACCATTATGCGTTCCTCAACAAAGTGTCAAAACGGATAGCCAACAGCAAGATGCAGACTTTGACAATCTTTCAACCCCTGTATATTGAAGAAGCCGGACTTTCCTGTGTCATAAGGCATGTGCAGTCCGATGCCCCAGTCCACTCTTATGACAAAGAAATCCAAGTCATAGCGTATACCCACACCTGTGCCAACAGCCATGTCGCGCACAATACTCCTCCATTTGAAAACAGATTCACTACCTCTGTAATCGTTACTGTGCAAAGCCCACACATTTCCTGCATCAAGAAACACTGCACCGTACAAATTGCCGAAAAGACGTGGTCTGTACTCCAGATTGGCAACAAACTTAACATCTCCCGTCTGGTCAAGGTACGACAATCCCGCCTCATCTGAATGATAGCGGCCTGGTCCTATTGCCCTGACAGTAAATGCCCTGACGCTATTTGCTCCTCCTACATAGAACTGCTCGGAATATGGAGCGCCATCGGAATTTCCATAGCTCCATATTAATCCGGCATTGACATGACCGACAACATCAGCATGTTCCGCCACATGCCATTTCTTTGTGAAATCCGTTTCAACTTTCAAAAACTGAGCATACGGATTCTTTATGATGGTTTTGTTCTTTTTGTTCCAACCGCCACCTCCTATCATATAACCTAAAGACAAAACGTTTGCCGATTCAGAAACGGAGCTTTCCCACGTAATGGGGCTCTTATAGGTTGAGGGAGAGGTGTATATATACGTGTAACGCAGTTTGGGAATAAACTGATTCGCCATGGAAATCTTCAGGTAAGGATTGTCATTCATTATCTTTTCAAAATCCTTTGTCATGCGATTCATATAGTCATATTCCAGTATAAGAGGAGAGAATATGTGTTTCTCCGTCACTCTCGGTTGAACAGTATATGTCAGTTCCCCAGCCATGATGTGCCTGTTGAAATAGTTCCCTCTATTAATGACTTGATTAGAAGCCTTTATGATTGTTGACGGAGCAGCATACCAACGCCGATGTTTGAGGAACGGAATCAAAAGCCGCGGAACTTCCAACGTGATGTCCGTTCCATATTCATAAGAATTAACCCCGACTTCCGACGACGAGCCGCTTCCTCCTGTCTGCCATTCTATAGAACCAAAGAGATTGAACGAAATCTTCTCACCATAACGGAAAGCGTTTCTTCTTGAGAACGAGAACTCTGCTCCAGGACCTATGCGGCTTGTGGTTTTCCCAGTGAATTTGCCTTCAAGAGAAATGTCATATGGTTTATTGAACACGCAGTCAACAATCATATCAAGAGTGTCGCACGACATTGCCGTGTCACGAGGAGCAAATTTGAAGTCCACGGACGAGAAATTCTCGTTCGCTGTTATACGGCTCAAAGACTCGTTATAAGCGTCTTCACTGAAAGGTCTGCCCGGTCTGAGCTTCATGTCAGACAATATGATACGCGGTCTGATAGGAGGTTTCTTTCCCTTAAAATGAACAGTTAGAGCACGACGATTTACCGTATCGGGAGTATTGCGGTCATACTGTTTGCGAAGGTATATGTCTGTTTTGCCAACATACCATTTTCGGGTCACCTTCTGGTCAAGGGAGTCCACCATTTGCAAACGCAACTGCACCTGGCCAGGACTTGCCAGAGTGTCGGCAAGATAAGACGAATATTCAGACTTGTAATAATAATATCCATTGTTCCGGAACAACGTGCTTAGCCGTTGGCGTTCCAAATCCAAATTGGCGACACTAAAGCCATCCCCTTTTTTAATATAGGATTGAGGCAATGTTGCGACTACCAACGAATCCAGCTCTTGGCTAAAATGTCCATACATTATACTGTCAAGCGTGAACAAATGCCCCATGTTCACAGTATAGGCAATCTTGCCTTTTTTCGGATTATTCAGGGTCAATTGCTCATAATCCACACTGCCTCGGAAATATCCATTGTTGGCAAGTGTCGTCTGAGCCACCTTGGCTCTCGTTGCCGGATTGATGTTTGACATAAGCACTGGCGACACGGCAAAAGTCTTGTTCAGCCAATGTGCCAACCCGGAAGTTTTGCCTTCGGTAGCATTCCACAGCCAAAGTCTCCAAGGGAAGGGTGTCCGATAGTATGAGCTACCGAAGAAAGCCCCATTAGGAGCAGCAGCCAATGCCGCCTCAACCTCCTCTTGTGTCGAAATGAAATGTCTGTTGTTATCGTAGTTCTTATATTCGATTTTCTTCAAACCCGTATAGAGTTGTTCTCCCTCGTCCAAAGCTGAGGTGGAAGAACATCCTGCAAACAGAAAAGCAAGACACAGCAGTTTGATATGTTTCCTATCTATAATCATTCATTATTTGCTTTTTGTTTATCCGCCTCATTTCCTTTCACAATACTATCCGTTGGTACAGATGACACTTTCTTTCCAAACCTGAACAATTCCGAAAGTCGCTGGAGCCTGCGTTTCCAAACAACACCTACCCCATATTGTCCGACATAGCCTTCAAGGAAATCATATGTGGCACGATCATAGAACAACCGCATGTTGGTATTGGCATTCTTGTCAAGACGGTATTCAAATGCCACATTGTCAAAGATGTTCTCCGGACTGGTCTGGGTAGAGGATACCTTGCCTCCGACAACAATCCTTATACGATTGTTCCAAAAACGCTTGGCGAATTTGAAAGTATAGTCTGTATGCAACGCACCTGTCGCATCAGTGGAATTGTCAAGTCCTATCGAAAGATCCAGCGTCCGCAATGCTGCAGATGAAATATTGTTGATTTCGTTCTGAAGGAATGAACTCAGTGCATCGTTCATAGAGAATGCAGACAGGTTGTTATCGGAAAGATACATCCCGGTGGTAAGCATCGTAACGGCGATTTTTCCCCTTTCCTCCTTTGACATAGCTTGCAGTTCGTTGTCTATAGTCATGTCCTCCGGTGCGCTTATTATAAATTCAAGCCCCATATCATTGAGGGTTTGAGTTATGACAACACCACAATTGAATGTCACACTACGGCTTGTTCCATCTGCATTCACACCTGTTTTGGTGGTCTCCGTAGCTGTTATATTGAGTGCAGGATTCATCACGTCCCCTGCAAACTCCACATAAGAGCCTTGTTGAATGGTGAATGTCTTTAGCGGAATGATTGGCAATGAGTATTTCATTTCGCCGCTATTCACCGTGTATCGACCTGTAAGGCGCAATTCGTCCTGACTGTAAATCATACGAAGATCGCCACCGCCAATCATATCTATATAATTTGATTTTGTGGCATTGAGTGCGCAGAATACCCTCGCACCATCATTTACAGATATGGAAAGATCCATATAAAGCCCTTCTATCGGAGGACGGACAATGCTTTCCTCCTTTTTCTCGTTGAAATCAGTGAACTTCACTAATTCATCAAGTTTATTATCCGTCGTAAGCGGAGTGTCCCTCATTATGTAGGTTACATCCGTGGAAGCGAGCACATCGAGGTTTCCTTTTATCCTCATTGCCGCTACCGGACCTGTCAGATTGGCATTAAAATTCACATAAGTCTTGCCAAACACTTCACTTCTTCTATTCTCTTTGGAGTCAACGAGCAGGAAATTGCGTGCATACATACGCATGTTCAGCATCACTTTGTCCATGTCAGAGAAATCTATATCGCCGTTCATGACGAGAGGTTGTGAATTATTGGCATACATGTTGAAGTTCTCAAGCAGGAGTTTACTGTCCTTTATATGTACCGCCCGGTCATCAAACCGCAATTCAACGCCATAAGGAACACTCACGAGATATGCCGAATCAAGGTCCAATTCCCCGTCTATATGCATTGCAGACAATGGACCTTTAATCTTCAGTGAGCCATCCCCATAACCTTTAAGACCGATAATTTGATCAGGCATAAATCCGTTGACAAGATCCAACGGCAATTTTTCAAGATTTATGTCCGCATCCAATGCGCCCTCATCATTCTCGGTTTTATAAGTACCTTTGATTGTTCCTATGTCATTTCCATTATGAGTCAATATTCCATCAACATAATGTCCATCATTATCCAAAGGCATATACACAAACTCCGAAGACAGGTCTCCCATTGGACAACCTTCATATATGAGTTTGTCTATCCCGAGAGAACTGGACACGGACAACTCCGTCGGGGTTTGAACAACGTGGAAATCACCATTCATAACACCCTGAATATTCGGGCAATAAGGAATGATACTTGTAATTGAAGCAATGTCGAGATGATGTACTCCCAATGTCAAGTCTTGCATGGCATCAGTGTTTTCATCATTGCTGAACAACTGTATACCAGTGCCATCGCTTGCTTTCAGTTGCATATCTGCGGACACCCTGCTATTGTCACCGATAAGGATGTAACTGTCTGCATTTGCCTTAAACTCACGATACCCCAACACCATATCGTTGTCGGCAAATCCTATCCTTATTCCGTTTGGTTCAAATGACGCCTTTAATCCTGTTTTTATACCGACCTTGTCATGATCATCGTACAGGACCAAATTTATCTTGCTCCCTGTTTCAAACAGGTCTCCGTCAAGCAAAGCATTAAAACAATACTGTGGATTTTCCTTATTGTTCTTTACCTGAAGCTTATATTTGAAACCCGAGTCGTCTGTTATAAGTTCCAGTCTGGATTTATCCAGTTGCATGCCATTAGCCACCAATGAGTCTATCTGCAGATATCCGTTTAGGCCAGATATGGGAGAACAAGACAAGTCCGCATCGATTTTGCTATATGCATAGCCCATTTTTTGAGCATAATTACACACAAAGTTATCCTTACCGGAGTGTAATACGAGGTGTCCGTTCGGCAGAACCTGCTTCAAGGAGTCCTGTGATATGTACTTGCGATCTATCTGTCTATTAAGCTCTCCTATCAGATTATCGGCAAGTGTCACAATCTTTTTATAGCCGCCACTTGTCGCCATGTCAAGTCCAAAGTCTCCACTGTCGACTTGAACCCAAGTGGTGTCACGATTAGTCAGGGCATCCATGTAAAGTTCCTCCGCCCGAAACACAGACGAAGAGTCACGGATGACCACATCACTGACAAATCCTTTGACCTTATAGAACTCATTCATGTCACTGGCGACATCCACATGGGCACAACAAGAAGTGGTGAGAGGATAGTCCGTCAACTTCATCCCCTGAAAATCCGCATTGTTGAGTTCGCAAGCAACAGTCGCTTTCAAATCTTTCTTATTCAAGAGAGCGTCCAAGGACACGTTACCATTAAGCAGTTTGTTTGCACAGTTTACTTTGGAACTGACAACCCCATTGCGAATGTCAACATTTGCCGTTGTGCCTGACAAATCAAAGTTTTCATATCTGAACCTGGATATTTCCATATCTGCAGCCAATCGCATTGATTTCGAGAACACATCCGTTCCCGCTCCTTCCACATTGGCATGACCGCTAAAAGGTGTAACCTGCAAGTTCGGCAAAAATTTCCGCACAGGAAAATTGTCAGCAACAATCTTTGCCTTATATGTCATGTTATCAACATTACAAGCACCACTGACAGACATCCAACCTCCACTGTGCGATGCCTTCAAATCGGCGCTGTACAACGAGCCGGCAGCCTGCACCTTGCCGGCAATCTTCATTCCACTCGGAATCCTTATTTCTTTTGCCAATGCAGGATCAAGGAAAGAATTTGTGACAAAACCGAGATTATATGTCGCAACATCAAGGGACAAGTTCGCAAAAAGGTCGTTCGTTTTCAGTGCATTTAGCACATACCCGTGGGCATTAGCCTTAAACGCAGTAGGCAGTTCTGCATTTAAGCAGTTAACATCCAACCGGTTCATGTTGCCTGCGACATCAACTTCCACATCCAACGGATAATGCGGCCATGCCGTCTTAAACCGTTCCGGCATATCCGATACGAATGTCATTATATCAGTTTTTCCCAGTTGTCCCGCTGCTTTGAGCGAGAATTGCCCCGGATTGTCACTGTCAAAAGCATTCATATCCATTGTCATTGAAGTCGACAAGTGCGAATATGGAGTTTCGGCAGTTAATGCAGGAATTGACAAAGATGTGGAATCCATTTTCAAGACTCCTGCCAGACGATTCAATGCGAAACCGCTTTTTTCTTTCAGTTTAGCCGAACTGATTTTCACATACAAGTCCGGTGTCTTGTATCTTAATGTATCTATGCCTACAGAAACATCCTTCAGAGAGATATGATTATAATCAAAACCTGTTGTAAACGGTTCGAATCTATTATCATAGGTTAGCTCATTGAACGATAGACTAACCTTTCCCAAATGATACAATCCGTCAAACAAATCGAAATAACCGCCTTGCGCATCGGCTTTGGCTATGTCCACTCCCACAGAAATGGTGTCTCCCGGCATGTGAACAGCCAACTGCGTGCGTTTCACCTGCAATTTCCCGAGTCTTATCTTCCAGTGGTTTTCACTACTTGTCGTGTCTTCTTTTGCCGTATCACACAACTGAACATCTATATTGCCCCCGTCAAGCAAGACACTGTTTAGTTCCACGCTCTGATTGCCAAAATCTATATCGCTCACAAGGCTAATGTCATCCACATTGCCATTTACCTGTGTATTCGATATGAAATCGAGGGTATTGATCTTGGCGGAATGCAGATTCAGTTTCTCAATTTCTACATTTCCGCAAAAAAGAGGCAAAAGCCGGATGTCAACGACTGTTTTCTTTATATCCGCCACCGTATCCTTCAGCTGCGGGAAAGAGTCATTCGGAGAAATGACTTTCACTCCACTGACAAGTAAATCGAGAGGAAAACCGACGTTCACCCTCTCTACCGTTATCTCCATACCTGTTTTTTCCGAAGCGTAGGATGTCACTTTTCCTGCAATCCAGTTCTGGAATGGAGGAAAATAAAACAATGCTGCGAAAATCAGAAACAACGCAACAGGAACAAGTATTATTCCGCCAACTATCTTCAGAACTTTCATAGGTCAGGAGCAAATACGGTTACAAATCTTCTGCCGAAGCAGTTATGTCTTTCCACAACTTGTCATCTATGACAGGAGCAGTCACATCTATGTTGTCATGGGAAACAGGATGGACAAACTGTACACGGTGCGAGAGCAGCGAAATGCTGCCATCCGGATTACTTCGTTTCGCTCCATACTTGAGGTCCCCCTTTATGGGGCAGCCAATGGAGGCCAACTGGCAACGTATCTGATGATGCCTCCCTGTAAGCAGGTTCACCTCCAACAAAAAATAGTTAGCGGTGTTTCCGATAAGCCGATACTTCAATACGGCCTTTTTTGCACCTTTCACTTCCCTGTCATAACTATAGCTTTTATTCTGTTTTTCGTTTCTGACAAGCCACGAGGTTATGACACCCTCCTCATGCGGAGGACGGTTTTTGGTTATTGCCCAATATGTCTTGTGCACATCTCCACGGCAAAACATTTCGTTTAATCGCGTCAAGGCTTTCGACGTCTTGGCAAAAACCACAAGGCCAGATACCGGTCTATCCAAACGATGCACCACGCCGAGGAACACGTTCCCCGGCTTATGGTACTTCTCTTTTATATACCGCTTTACGGTTTCAGACAGCGGTTCGTCACCGGTTTTGTCACCTTGTACGATTTCACCGCTGTCCTTTGATACTATTATAATATGGTTGTCTTCATAAACGACCTTCATACGTCACTTCCTCCAACAGCCTACTATTTCACATTACAGGATGGTATAGCCAGCACTACGCCTACATATTCATACCACCATCAATCTGTATCACCTGGCCACTTACATAGCTTGACATGTCAGAAGCCAAGAACAGACAAACATTGGCAATGTCGTCAACCTGTCCTCCACGTCTGAGAGGAATCTTTGACATCCATCCTTTTCTTATGTCATCAGGCAATTGCGCTGTCATTGCAGTCTCTATAAAACCTGGAGCCACAGCGTTTGCACGCACCCCTTTCGGACCAAGTTCTTGAGCGATTGACTTTGCCAAGCCTATCATTCCTGCCTTAGACGCAGAATAGTTACACTGTCCGGCATTCCCATGGACACCTACAACTGATGACATATTTATTATTGAACCGCTGCGTTGACGCAACATAATGGGAGCACACGCATGAATGAAATTGAAAGCCGACTTCAGATTCACAGACAACACTGCGTCCCACTGTGCCTCACTCATTCTCAACATCAAACCGTCCTTGGTTATTCCCGCATTGTTTACGAGGATATCTATTGTCCCGAAATCCTCATGTATTTTCTTCACTACGGCATCTGTTTCCGAAAAATCAGCAGCATTGCCGGCATAAGCACGACATGTCACGCCAAGAGACTCTATCTCTTTGCGCGTTGCTTCTACGCATGCCGCCATATCATCATTCAACACAAGATCAGTGAAAGCTATGTTTGCTCCCTCCGATGCGAATTTCATTGCCACGGCTTTTCCTATGCCGCGCGCTGCACCCGTTACAAGTGCAGTCTTACCTTGGAGTAATCCCATTGACATTTTAGCTATTTGTTTTTAGAATTTTATAGAATTTCACAAAACATCTCACCCCAAAAAGGTATGTAAAGCCACTTTGTGCTGCATCATGTCCTCACCGGCTGAAAGCCACACCTTATTTGAGTATTGATATTTAACCACCATTTTCTCTACCGTATTATTGTTGAGACCATTTCTTCCTGCCCGAGCTTGCATCAAGAGACATTATCTCCGTCCATGCCGGATCGCCACACGATTGTCGTCCAATCCCGTCTCTTCCATACAGACACCAAAACATGAAAAGATTTTCCTCATAGATTTGCCCATTAATAATGCTATATCTTGACGTGATACTTATTTGTTTTTATTTTCCACTTGATATTAACAAACTGTCTATTACCTTTATGGATAAAACGGCCAAACAACCAACTAAATCTCTGCAAAGGTAAGCACTTTTTTCGACAAGAGGACACAAAAGGACAGAATTTCAAACTAATGGAAACGAAAAGCCGCAAAGTCTCTTGCGGTTTCCGTGGGACAATGAAAAGGCAGAGACACAAGAAAAGCATCCGTAACTCTCGAAGGAAGATGCGTTGAAAAGGTTTGAGGAAGTGCTAAGAAGGGTGAAAGGCTAAAGAGCGCCGTAATACCAAGGGCTATGCCCTGTTGGCTCTTCCGGGTCAATGTCCGCAGCATTTACAAGTGAGCAGCCACCCACAATAGCACTTATTACGATGAGCCAAAAAGAATATTCGTTCACAACTATGAAGAATGATATTAAGGAGAGGGCGAGGACAATCAAAGAACACAAGGCAACGACCGCCCAACGTTTACGACGTTTGTCGTACTTCGTCGGTTCGTCTGCACCTGTCACCTCAATGCTGATTTCAGCAGTAATTACGTGTTCGGGCTTCTTCACCTCATTGTCGGTTGTGACTTCTATGACACCATTAGTGTTCTGACCGTCCCTATCCATAGCACTTAGTCAAAATGATTTGACGCTCCAAAGATACAAAGAAATTTGGTTACTTAGTTACTTATACACTGAAAATATGGCAAAAGACATGAAATTTAACACAAAAGCGGTTCTCCGGCAGCAAGGAGCAGTTCTTTTCCATTAACCACATCAGCAATGCAGGATCCGTCACCAACGGCAAACTATCTTCGCGACTCACTTAGTACGACTTGACAATACTGCCTACAGGCACAATGTAGCGGAAGAATCACCTTATCAAGAAAATATCTGGTTCTATTTGATTTTGTTTTTCTCGACCGACCTGCCCAGTGCTCCGTAGACGACTTTTGCGACAAGCGGCTTGCTTGCTTCTTCGCTCAAGCCCGGAGCTATACGTCCGTAGATATACGGCACCTCAAGTCCTTTGATGCAATAATGTGTTATGTCGGCAACCAATTCAATATTGTCAATGTCAAAATCTCCGCTTGCATTGCCTTCGGCATAGGCACGTCTGAAAATGCGGAGCTCCTCGTCATCGAAATTCTTGCGCACCTTTTCCACCATCCAGATATTCCGGAAGAATTCCGCGCGCAGGTTCCCGTTTCTCACGACGGTCTCCCTTATCATCGTCAGATGGGTGTAGATGAGTTCTATCACCTTCTCCAACGGGCTGATGTTCTTTGCCGCCACTTCGTCCAACTTGTCCGACAGGCGTTCGAGTTCCGACTCTATCACCGTGGAAAAAATCTCCTCCTTATTATTAAAATAAGTGTAGAGGGTACGTCTTCCCTTGCCCGACGCCACAGCAATGTCATTCATCGTAGTGTTGGCGAAACCCTGTTTGGCAAACAATTGCCTTGCTACATCGATTAGTTTTTGTCGTGTCTTTGATATTGACATAGTCGTTACTTTTCGGCAAATTGCACATTACTGTTTACATGTGCAAAGATAACGTTTTTATAATTGTCGGCAAAGGGACAGCGGCAAAAAAGGAGTTCCAGTCCCGTTTTTCGGAAAAAACACGGCAGATAATTTGCTTGTGTCGCAAAAAAGGTGTACCTTTGCACCGCAATTAGGAAATTCAGTCCTAACGCATGGTAATATCGCGGAGTGGAGCAGTTGGTAGCTCGCCAGGCTCATAACCTGGAGGTCGCATGTTCGAGTCCTGCCTCCGCAACTAAAATCGGCAAAGCAAGTTGGCCAGCAACGGGTTTTGCCGATTTCTTGTTTTTATATCCGGCAAATCGGCACAAGAACTTTTCCGGCAGCCAAACCGGCATCCCAGACCTTCGCTTGGAAGAAATCACCACGTTGCCTTTACGCTTTTGCATTTCAAACAATGATAGAGCCTCATCTCTACCGCCCCTACTCACTATCCAAAACATGCCTAATGACGAGCCGCAACATGGCTGACGAGGGACGAACCACGACCGTGGTCCGAGCGGATACCGACCGTGGTTCGAGCGGATACCGACCGTGGTTCGACCGAATATCGTCCGTGAGCCGACCGAACCACGGTCGTGAACAAGCAACAAGAACTGCCCTCTGACAACACAAAAACCGTTTTCACTGCGCATCGCAATACCGGAGTAATGTCGTGCGTCCGTATTCTTTTCATTGGCAAACACTTGCAATTATCACGGGGAAACCTTACCTTTGCCACCGATAACTCCCGGAGAGTCTATCCAAACGACCCATGGCATCACCGCATTCCGCCCCGATGACGCCATGGGACAGTGCATTTAATGAGGCGGAAGCAATTTAACAGAAAAGGGAATATCATGGAATACATGTCGCAAGAGGGCTATGACAAGCTCGTGGAAGAACTGAGACAGCTGGAGAACGTGGAGTTGCCGCGCGTCAGGGACGCCATTGCCGAGGCGCGTGACAAGGGCGACCTGAGCGAGAACTTCGAGTATCACGCCGCCAAAAGGGAGCAGGGCAAGTTGCTTGGACGGATAAAGTTCAAGCAGAAAGTGCTCGAAAACGCACGGGTCATCGACAAGTCGCTGCTCCGCGGCGACAGCATCCGCCTGCTGAGCCGGGTGGAACTGACCAACCTCGGGAACGGTTCACGCATGACCTACACCATTGTAAGCCCGCACGAAGCGGACTTGCGGGACGGCAAGATATCGATAAAGTCGCCCATAGGCCAGGCTCTGCTCTACCGCAAAGAGGGCGACACGGTGGAGGTGCAGGTGCCGGCAGGGACGCTGAAACTGCACATCGACAGCATAGGAGAATAGCCTCAGCGGCGAAAATGGGAATTTCCGGTAATATATTCCGTAGTGTCGGTATGGTCAGCAGCGCACAACAGGGGTAACTTTGCAGCGACAAACAAACAATACAGGATATGTACATAGAAAACATCAATTCGCCTGCCGACCTGAAGAAGTTGGACATCGAGGCGCTGAAGACTGTCGCCGACGAGGTGCGCCATGCCGTTTTGAACCGTGTAAGCAAACATGGCGGACACGTCGGGCCTAACCTCGGTTTCGTGGAAGCCACCGTGGCGCTGCACTATGTGTTTGACGCCCCGAAGGACAAGTTCGTGTTTGACGTGAGCCATCAGAGCTATCCGCACAAGGTGCTGACCGGTCGTGCGTCGGGATTTCTCGGCAACATCGACGACATGAACGCCATTTCGGGATATTCGTCGCCGTCGGAAAGTCCCGTGTACGACAACTTCGAGGTCGGCCACACATCCACATCGGTAAGCCTCGCCACAGGTCTGCAGAAGGCGCGCGACATAAACGGCACTGACGAAAACATCATCGCGGTCATCGGCGACGGCTCTCTCTCGGGCGGAGAAGCCTTTGAAGGACTGGACGAAGCGTCGGAACTCAGCACCGGCATCATCATTGTGGTGAACGACAACGAGATGTCCATAGCCGAAAACCACGGCGGCATATACAAGAACCTGCGTGCCCTGCGCGAAAGCAACGGCACTTGCGGACACAACTGGTTTAAGGCTTGGGGCTTCGACTACTACTACCTCGAAGAGGGAAACGACGTGGAAAAGCTCATCGAAACGTTCCGCAGGGTGAAGGGAACGGACAAGCCGACAGTGGTACACATACACACGGAGAAAGGACACGGATTTGTCCCAGCCGTAGAAAACAAGGAAGCATGGCACTGGGGCATGCCTTTCAACATCGCGGACGGCAGCCGTCCGGCAATGCCGCACACCGAAAGTTACGAGGAACTGTACAGTGACTGGATGCTCAGTGAGATGCAGCGAGACCCGGAACTCATAGCGGTGACTGCAGGAACGCCTTCCGCCGCCGGATTCACTCCGGCGAAACGGCAGCAAGCGGGCAAGCAGCACATAGACATGGGCATAGCGGAAGAGCAGGCCGTGGCGATGATTTCGGGTATGGCAAAGGGCGGTCTGCACCCTGTGTGGACAGTGTACAGCACGTTTGTGCAGCGCACCTACGACCAGATAGCGCAAGACCTGTGCATCAACTCCAACCCGGCGGTAATCAATGTGGTGTGGGGCGGCACCGGCTCAATGAACGACATCACGCACATCTGCCTCTTTGACATACCGATGCTGTGCAGTATTCCCGGCCTGACATATCTCGCCCCGACAAACTGCGAGGAATATTTCGCCATGCTGAAGTGGGCTATACGCCAGAGCGAAAAGCCTGTCGCGCTGCGTGTGCCGAGCAACGGCGTTGTCCATACTGCCGACAGTGTGGATGCGGAATACGGTTTTGAACCGAAATACAAGATTGTGCACAGAGGCTCAAGGGTGGCCATCATCGCAGCAGGTTCGTTCTTCCAAAAGGGAGAAAACGTGGTCCGTCTGCTCGCCGGCAAGGGCGTAGATGCCACTCTGGTTAACCCGCGCTATCTCAATGCGGTGGACGCAGAGGCCCTCGACAGCCTGAAGAAAGACCACAAGGTCGTTGTCACCCTCGAAGACGGGTGCAAGGACGGCGGATTCGGAGAGCGCATAGCCTCCTATTACGGCACGTCGGACATGAAAGTCATCGTGGGCGGCGTGAAGAAAGGGCTGTACGACAGGTTCGATTTGCACCAGTTGCTCTCGGACAACCGGCTGCTCGACGAACAGATTGCTGAAGACATAATGGCATTGCTATGACAGAACTGACATTCGACACGGTACAGGCGTTCAACGACCACTACGGTTTTGAGACGCAGCACCCGTTGGTAAGCGTAGTGCGCTACGACAAAGAGCACACTCTGGACGAGCATATTGTCCACTACGGACTGTATGCCCTGTTCCTGAAAGAGAACAAAGGGTGCAAGTTGTCCTACGGACGCACGAAGTACGACTTTGACGAAATGACCGTGACAAGTTTCGCTCCGGGGCAGAGCATACATGTAGAGCCTAACCCGGACGTGGTGTATCCGAAATGGACAGCACTGCTCTTCCACCCCGACTTGCTCAACCGCACACCGCTGGGGCGCAATATCAGCCGCTACGAATTCTTCGATTACACGTCGAACGAGGCGCTGCACCTCTCTGCGGAGGAAATCGTGATATTCCGTGACGTGCTGTCCATGATACAGCAAGAACTCAGTCACAACATCGACAAGCACACCCGCGAACTGATAGTGAGCAACATCGAACTGCTGCTGAACTACTGTCTGCGGTTCTATGACCGTCAGTTCATTACAAGAGAGGAGATTAACCACACTGTGGTAAAGAAGTTCTCAGAGATGCTTGACCGCTATATCGCAGAGAATGCGGCGCACGCGGGATTGCCGTCAGTTGCCTATTTCGCCGACAAATGCTGCTATTCGGCGAAATACTTCGGCGAACTTGTGAAGACAGAAACAGGCAGGACGGCAAAGGACTTCATCAATTCGAGACTGCTAAGGGCGGCAACGCAGCTGCTGGCAGACGACGAACTGAACATCACACAGATAAGCCAACAGTTGGGATTTGAGTATCCGCAGCATTTTGTAAGGTTCTTCAAAGCCCACACGGGCAAGACACCCTCGGAATACAAGAAGTCCGCATAACCTTCAAACAGGCACCAGGCACGCGCCACACGGACATGGTGCGTGCCTGACTTTTATCCCAAAAGTTTTGCCACACGGCAACACTTTTGGGTGCTATTTTTCGTCTGTTCGGAAATAATTAGTACTTTTGCACATATATGATAATGTGAGAAAAAAGTACAAAACTCAATATGCTTACACTAAAACTTATCAATGAGGAGACCGAGCGGGTGATAGCCGGTCTGGAAAAGAAACATTTCGATGGCGCAAAGGAAGCTATCGAGAACGTGAAAAACATTGACCGTCAGCGCCGCGAAGCCCAGCAGGCTCTTGACATGAACAAGCAAGAGGCCAACAAACTGTCGAAGCAGATCGGCATGCTGATGAAGGATGGAAAGAAAGAAGAGGCTGAAGAGGTGAAGGCAAAGGTGGCCGAACTGAAGGAAACGGCAAAGTCGCTGCAGGAGAAACAGGACAATGCCGAGAAGGAACTCACCACCCTGCTCTGCCAGATACCAAACATCCCTTACGATGAAGTGCCCGAGGGTGCCCACGCAGAGGACAACTGGGTGGTGAAGTCAAACCTCAAGGAGTGTGTCATCGGTGAAGATACCGTGGGCAACTGGACTTGCAACCCGGAGAACAAGAACGCCAAGGTGCCCCATTGGGAACTGGCCAAGAAATACAACCTCATAGACTTCGACCTCGGAGTGAAGATTACGGGTGCCGGTTTCCCCGTATATATCGGCAAAGGAGCGCAGTTGCAGCGCGCCCTCATCAACTTCTTCCTCGCTGAAGCGAGCAAGTCCGGCTACACGGAAATCATGCCTCCGACAGTGGTGAACGCCGCTTCAGGCTACGGCACAGGCCAGTTGCCCGACAAGGAAGGGCAGATGTATCACTGCGAAGTGGACGACCTCTACCTCATCCCGACGGCAGAAGTGCCGGTGACAAACATCTACCGTGACGTCATTCTCGACGAAAAGGATCTGCCGATAAAGAACTGTGCCTACACGCAATGTTTCCGTCGCGAAGCCGGAAGCTACGGTAAGGACGTGCGCGGACTGAACCGTCTGCATGAGTTCTCCAAGATTGAGATTGTGAGAATCGACACTCCGGAACATTCAGCAGAGAGCCACAAGGAGATGCTCGACCACGTTGAGGGACTGCTGAAGAAGCTGGAACTGCCCTACAGAATACTGCGTCTGTGCGGCGGCGACCAAAGTTTCACCAGCGCGATATGCTACGACTTCGAGGTGTACTCTGAGGCTCAGCAGCGCTGGCTGGAGGTTTCGTCGGTATCCAACTTCGACACCTATCAGGCAAACCGTCTGAAGTGCCGCTACAGAAAGGCGGAAGACAAGAAGATAGAACTCTGCCACACGTTGAACGGTTCGGCTCTTGCACTGCCGCGCATCGTTGCTGCCATACTTGAAGACTACCAGACCCCGGACGGAATACGCGTGCCGAAGGCTCTCGTTCCGTACATGGGATGCGACATGATCAAATAAACGACAACTCAACAACCAATATTCTTCAAGCCGAAAGGCGGACAACATGAACAGGATAGTCAAGAAGGAGCAGTTCTCGGAAAAGGTATTCAAACTGACAGTCGAAGCCCCGTTGATAGCGAAAAGCCGCAAAGCGGGACACTTCGTGATTGTGCGCGTGGGAGCGGAAGGCGAACGCATACCGCTGACAATAGCCGATGCGGATGCTGAAAAAGGCACTGTCACGCTTGTGGTGCAGACTGTGGGATACTCCACAACGAAACTGTGCAACCTGAACGAGGGCGACTGCATCACCGATGTGGTAGGTCCTCTCGGGCAAGCCACCCGCATTGCCAACTACGGCACGGTGCTCTGCGCCGGAGGCGGCGTGGGTGTAGCGCCGATGCTTCCCATTATCAAGGCTCTGAAAAAAGCCGGCAACAGGGTCGTGGCGGTGCTTGCGGGCAGAACCAAGGAACTGATAATACTCGAAGAAGAGGTGCGCAAGCACTCCGATGAGGTGATTATCATGACCGACGACGGCAGTTACGGTCAGAAAGGCGTGGTCACCGTGGGTATGGAACAGGTAATCCAGAGAGAGAAGGTGGACAAGTGCTTTGCCATCGGACCTGCCATCATGATGAAGTTCTGCTGTCTGCTGACAAAGAAATACGGCATCCCGACCGACGTGTCACTCAACACCATAATGGTCGACGGCACCGGTATGTGCGGAGCTTGCCGCATAACTGTCGGCGGAAAAACACGCTTCGTATGCGTGGACGGTCCGGAGTTTGACGGTCATGAAGTGGACTTCGACGAGATGTTCAAGCGTATGGGGGCATTCAAGGCGGAAGAATTAGAGGAAATGAAGAAGTTGGAGCAGCACGTCGGAACAGTCTGCCAGACTGTCGACAAAGACGCTGCACCGTCGGTTGACATCTCCAACATGACGACCGACACCCCACTCCACATCCTCCTCGACCGTGATGCCGACTGGCGCAACGAACTGAGAAGTTCGATGAAAGCCAAGGAACGTGCTCAGATAGAGCGGTGCAAGATGGGCGAACTCGACCCGGCATACCGTGCAACGACACGTTTGGAGGAGGTAAACAAGGGACTTACGACAGAGCAGGCATTGACAGAGGCGAAGCGTTGTCTCGACTGTAAGAACCCGACTTGTATGGAGGGATGCCCCGTGTCCATAAATATCCCCTCGTTCATAAAGAACATAGAGCGCGGACAATTCCTTGAAGCAGCCCGCGTGCTGAAACATACCAGTGCGCTGCCTGCCGTGTGCGGTCGTGTGTGCCCGCAGGAGAAGCAGTGCGAAAGCAAGTGTATGCACCTGAAAATGGGCAGTCCGGCGGTAGCGATAGGCAACCTCGAACGTTTTGCAGCCGACTTTGAGCGCAACTCGGGAAAGACCGCTCTGCCGGAGTGCGCGCCCGACAACGGCATCAAGGTGGCTGTTGTGGGTTCAGGTCCTGCCGGTCTTTCATGTGCCGGAGACTTGGCGAAGGCTGGCTTTGAGGTGACAGTATTCGAAGCGTTGCACGAGATTGGAGGCGTGCTGAAATACGGTATTCCGGAGTTCAGGTTGCCCAATGCCATCGTGGACGTAGAGATTGAGAACCTCAGAAAGACAGGAGTGACATTCCAGAAGGACTGTATCATCGGTAAAACCATTACAATCCAACAACTTGAAGACCAAGGATTCAAGTGTATATTTGTGGCTTCCGGTGCAGGTCTACCCAACTTCATGAACATCCCGGGAGAAAATTCCGTGGGCATCATGTCGTCCAATGAATACCTCACCCGTGTGAACCTGATGGACGCAAGCAACCCTGCGAGCGACACACCTATCACAAAAGCGAAGTCGGTGATGGTGGTCGGAGGTGGCAACACCGCCATGGACTCATGCCGTACGGCAAAGCGGTTGGGTGCGGAACATGTGTTCATAGCCTACCGCCGCTCTGAAGAGGAGATGCCGGCACGCCGGGAAGAGGTGAAACACGCCAAGGAAGAGGGCATCGAATTTCTCACTCTGCACAACCCGATAGAGTATATCGCCGACGAAAAAGGCGTGCTCAAGGCTGTGAAACTGCAGGTTATGGAACTGGGCGAGCCAGACGCTTCGGGACGCCGAAGTCCTGTTCCCGTAGAGGGGAAGACAGAAACCATAGAGATAGACCAGGCCATTGTGGCTGTGGGAGTGTCGCCCAACCCGCTCATTCCGCACAGTGTGGAAGGACTGGAACTCGGCAGGAAGAACACGATTGTGGTCAACGACAAGATGCAGTCGTCCATTCCGGCAATCTTCGCAGGCGGCGACATCGTCAGAGGAGGTGCCACGGTGATACTCGCCATGGGTGACGGAAGGAAAGCCGCAGCATCAATCATAGAAATGTTTTCAAAAACAAAATAATGGTAAAGTTATGAAGAGACTCCTCTTTTTCGCCTCTCTCCTGCTGTTGTGCCTCGGACAGGCAGACGCACAAAGGCGCAGCACGAAGAAAAAAGCCAAGGCTAAGGTTGTCGTAGTGGAGAAAACTCCGGAAGAGAAACTGTATGACGAGTTTCTCCCATCGACGGCAAAGGTGATGTTCATCGACAGTGTGGTCGTGGACAAAGCCGACTTTCTCAGCAAGATAGCCATGCCGGAGAGTCTTGGAAAGATAGTCCGCACTGACGGAAACGTAACTTACACCAATGAATTTGGCAACACCACGATATATGCATCGGGCGACACAATCACCGGACGGCATCTCTACATGTCGCACAAATACGGCGACAAGTGGGAAGAGCCGCGCAAGATAAGCGAGATAGAGAACGCAATGGCAGACTATCCGTTTCTCATGGCTGACGGCGTGACACTCTATTTCTCCGCCGAAGGCGAGGGAACGGTGGGAGGACGCGACATCTTCCGCACCACATATGATGCCGATGAATCGCATTTCTACGACGCCACAAACATGGGATTGCCGTTCAACTCGCCTGCCAACGAATACTTGTTGGCCATCAGCGACCTCGACAATATCGGGTGGCTTGTGTCCGACAGAAACCAGCCTGAGGGCAAGGTATGTGTCTATATCTTCGAAGCGAAGGCACAGCGCGAGACCTTCACCGATGTCACAGACGAGGAACAGCTCAAGAAATATGCACAGATTGCGGATATAAAGAGCACTTGGGGATTTGGCAACAGGGCGGAGGCCTTGGCAAGATACAACTCCATGCTGAAGCAAACCGCCAAAAAGACCAATAAGGAAAGCATGGCGTTTGTGATAAACGACAAACTCACATACACATCACTGGCGGATTTCAAAAGTGCAAAAGCAAGAAAGGCATACCAGAAATGGGTTGAAGGCAAGAAGAATCTTGCCGAAATGAACAGCCTGCTTGACAATGCACGCATGAGTTATTCGCAGACTTCAAAATCAAAAAGACATGAAACAGGCCGGCAAATAGTGTCTCTCGAAAACGAGATAGATGTGCTTGAAAAACAGTTGCACACACAGGAAAAGGAAATACGCCGACTTGAAAACGACTAAAAACAAACGTTATTATGAAACATTTTCCAGCTTCAGAACTGCCGATAAATAGTGACGGGAGCGTTTTTCACCTCCATGTCAAACCTGAACAATTGGCGGACAAGGTTATACTCGTGGGTGACCCGGGGAGAGTAAACACCGTGGCGGCACACTTCGAGAACAAAGAATGCGAGGTGTCAAGCCGCGAATTTCACACCGTAACGGGAACATACAAGGGCAAACGCATAACAGTTTTGTCGACAGGCATCGGGTGCGACAACATAGATATAGTTGTCAATGAACTTGACGCACTGGCTAACATCGACTTGACAGAAAGAGTTGAGAAGCCGGAACACCGCACTCTGACGCTCATCAGAATAGGTACTTGCGGCGGTCTTCAACCAGAAACACCGATAGGAACGTATGTGGCTTCGGTGAAATCAATCGGTTTTGACGGACTGATCAACTACTATGCCGGACGCAACGAGGTGTGTGACCTCGATTTGGAGCGTGCTTTCACAAAGCACATGAACTGGTCGCCCCTGAAGGGTGCACCATATGTGGCTACCGCAAACGATGAACTCATCGACCGGGTGGCAGGCACAGAAATGGTGCGTGGCATAACCATAGCCTGCGGAGGCTTCTATGGCCCACAGGGCAGACAGATACGCATCCCGGTGGAAGACCCTCACCAGAACGAGAAAGTGGAGGCTTTCCGCTACACAGTACCGGAAACTACCGCTGCCGTCAAAGCCGGCACGGAACTGAAGATATGCAATTTCGAGATGGAATCTTCGGCTCTTGCTGGACTGTCATCGTTGCTCGGACACAAGGCGATGACTTGTTGCATGGTGATTGCCAACCGCTATGCGCAGGAGATGAATACGGAATACAAGTCATCAATCGATGATCTCATAACCCTCGTTCTCAACAGAATATAGGCGGAATGACAACAATCTGTGCGTCTGCGACAACAGTGGGCGGTGCGATAGCCGTTGTGAGAATCAGCGGCGAGGGAACTTTTGATGTCCTCTCACGGGTTTTCACGAAGGACATTCATGATGTCCAGGGCTATACTGTGCACTATGGCAACATCGTAAACGGCGGTGAGGTGATAGACGAAGTGCTCGTCACCGTGTTCCGTGCGCCCCATTCGTATACGGGAGAGGATTCTGCAGAAATATCCTGTCATGCTTCTGCCTATATCGTCCGTGAGATTCTCCATGCGCTGATAGCCAATGGGGCTGTGGCAGCAGAGCCGGGCGAATTCACCATGAGGGCGTTCATGAACGGCAAGATGGATCTTTCGCAGGCAGAAGCCGTGGCGGATCTCATCTCATCTGCCAACAAAGCATCGCACGATATAGCCATAAACCAGTTGAAAGGCGGCTTTTCTTCAGAACTCGCCACACTCAGGGAACAGTTGCTGAAACTCACTTCTCTGTTGGAACTGGAGTTGGATTTCTCTGACCATGAGGAACTTGAATTTGCCGACCGCAGCGAGTTGCACACTCTTGCGCTCAACATCGACGAACGGATAACGGCACTTGCAAAATCATTTGAACTCGGCAAGGCAATAAAAGACGGCATTCCCGTAGCAATCGTAGGCAAGACGAATGTGGGTAAAAGTACGTTGCTCAACCGTCTGCTCCATGAAGACAAGGCCATAGTGAGCAACATACACGGCACGACACGCGACGTCATAGAGGACACTACCGACATCAACGGTGTTACGTTCCGCTTTATCGACACTGCCGGCATACGCCACACCTGCGACGAGGTGGAACGTCTCGGCATCGAACGCACATACACAAAACTCCATGAAGCACGCATCGTGCTTTGGATTACGGACTGCGAACCGACCGAAAACGAACTTTCCGAGATGAAAAGCCTCACGGAGGGAAAATCACTGCTCATTGTGAGGAACAAGATTGACGAACTTCCAGTCTCTCAAAATAGCCTCGAAGGCAAACTCGACAACACGGTGATATGCATCTCCGCAAAGAAAGGAATAGGCATCAACGCCCTGGAGAACGCCATATACACCGCTGCCGATATCCCCGAAATACGGCAAGGCGACGTCATAGTCACCAACGCACGCCACTATGGGATACTTTGCTGCGCCAGCAAAGAAATCAAGCAGGTCATCACATCAATAGAACAGAACATCAGCAGCGACCTTATCGCAGAAGAACTACACCCCCTACTCCACACCCTCGCATCCATCACTGGAGGTGAAATCTCCACTCCCGAAACCCTAAACCACATCTTTAGCCACTTTTGCATCGGAAAATAACTGCTTATAAACAACCGTTAGCAACTATAACCAT
>CAVHUR010000005.1:63373-92385 GCA_963639575.1 uncultured Spirochaetota bacterium | reverse complement strand
CGTAATGACCGTAAAAATGCAGCCTTTGTGCAATTTTTATTGATTTTGTAATGCCGGAATGGAAAATAATGCTGAATTTTGCAGTTCGGAAAAATAATTGTTGTAACAAAGACAAAAATATCAGAAAATGTTTGTGAGAAAAGGATTGTCCCGTGTGGCTCTTGCCGTCGTTGCGTCGACCTTGTCTGTCTTGCCGGCATCAGCGCAGATTCCTGACGGCTATTACAGTTCACTTAAGGGCAAGAAAGGTGCGGAATTGAAGAACGCCGTCTATAATGTCATAAAGAACGCCAACGTGTTGGGCTACGGCAGCGGCAAGGGGAAAACATGGGGAGGCTTCTGGGACACTGACCGCGACAGCCGCGGATATTTTATCGACAGATACTCCGCGGAGAGCGATTGGGTGAAATCCACGTCGCAGGGTGCGATAGGAAGCGGAATGAACATCGAACATTCGTTCCCGAAGAGCTGGTGGGGAGGCGGAAAGACACAGGCCTACAAGGATCTGTACAACCTCATGCCAAGCGAGTCGAAAATAAATTCCACGAAGAGCAACTATCCTATGGGAACTGTCGCAAGCGGTGACCGGGGAAACGGATGGACCAAGGTGGGCAAGGGCGAGGACAACAATTGGTACTGGGAACCCGCCGACATGTGGAAGGGCGACTTTGCCCGCGGCTACATGTACATGGCTACTGCCTACCAGAACTACAGCTGGAGCGGAACGTCTGCACTGCAGATACTCCAGAAGGGAACTTATCCGACACTGCAAAAGTGGGCTTACACATTATATATAAAATGGGCGAAGGCCGACAAGCCCGATGAGTTGGAGATACAGCGCAATGAGGCAGTGTACAAGATACAGGGCAACCGCAATCCTTATGTCGACTTTCCCAACCTCATGGAATATATCTGGGGCGACAGCATTGATGTCGCCTTCAATCCTGAAACCACAGTGAAGTCGACGGATTACAAGGATGACGGCGGAACGGTTATTCCGACTCCGGACGAGGAAACGGCAGAAACCATCTTGAGCGTGGACTTCACCAAGAGCAAAGGCGACTGCACCGAGACTGTCGACAGCAATGAAAGTACATTGGGCAATGTGTGGACGCAGAGTTCCAAATATGGCTGGATAGGCAAGGCCTACGACTCAAAGAACTATGTAGCAGACGCCACACTCTCCATGCCGGCAATAGACTTGACAGGCTGTCAGAGTGCCACGCTGACACTTAACCAGGCCGTAAACTATGCCAAAGGCAAGGCTCTGGACTACCTGTCGGTGGAAGCCGTCGTCGTGGATGACGAGACTGGCGAGGAGTACACCAGCAAACTCGCTGACTTCGACGTGCCGTCGACAGACAGTTGGGACTATTCACAGTACAGCCTTGACCTCAGTCAGTATTGCGGAGACAAGGTTGTCATCAGATTCCGCTATACGAGTGATGCCGACATCTGCTGCACTTGGGAAATCAAGTCGGTGGAAGTCACCGCGACAAAGGTGACAGACGGCATTGACAAACTGCGGACATTCTCCGGCAATGAGGGAACGTTTGACTTTGGCAAACCGTATCAGGTCTAGACCGTTGATGGGCGCAGGACATCTCTGTCCACAGACATGAAGGGCATTGTCATCCTCAGGCAGGGGAATGTAACACGCAAGATTGTCAGATATTAGACCGCCTCTGCCGTGTCGGACTTACATTATGCGCCCGTCTTTCTCGCGCCGGAGTTCTTGCTTCATGCCTTTATAGACACGGTTCCAATAAGGCAGATGCCGCAGTGTGGAGCGTATAGGCTGCACGTCATACGCCATCATGGCCAACAGGAAGATGATGCCGGCATAACACAAGATGCCGAAAATCTGTTTCGTACCTATCATCATGCTCTCCAGAGCGGTGTAGGGCAGTCCTGAAACCAGGTTGTCGGCAGTGTGATAGCGCAATAGATAGCCATAGGTGGCAGATGCCATATTGCCTAAAAGTCCGTTGCGCACAAATCCCGCAATGGTAAGTCCCATGAAGAAATGGCGGAAATCGAGCAAGTCCCCGAGGTATACCGTCAGTGCAACGAAGAATATGGCGTAGCCGAAATTACGCACGAAAGTGGGGGCATAGAGCGTTTCTATCTCTATCGACGGAGTTATGTGGAAATACATATAGACCTGATAGGACACGAGAAAGGCAAATCCCACGGTGAGAAGGCGCGTGTATTTCTGATGCCACACCTTGTACCAGCAGAGGCTGAACAGGCATCCGGCGATGTTGCCGGCAATGGCGACAAGCTCGAATCGGGCTTTTGTCAGCTGTCCGTAGTGCAGGACTGTTCCCCAGAACGGCTTTTCCAGTGAGTTGGCAGTGCCGTTCATGATTTCCGCAACGACAAACATCAGAAGTATGGGGAACATTGTCTTGTAGCGGAACAGGTCCGGCGACAGATAAGGATGCCTTATTCTGTACATCCGGTGGAATGCTGCCCAGATGACAAACGGCCACAGACAGAGCACCGTAGTCCACAACAGGCTGTCGGTCCAGTTGTAATATTCGGCATAGTTGAATATCCACACGCCGGTGAGCAACACCACTGACCACAGCACACACCCCAGATAGTCGATGCCCAAGAACGGTATCGGACGCATGAAACGGAAGTTGCGTGTGCAGAGAAGGAAGTAGAGCAGTACCAACGTGAGTATTGCCACCATGAACCAGTGCATGGCGCGCCATCCTCCGAAGAAGTAACTCAACTCCGTACTCATCCAACTTGCCATTGCCATGTCGCCCAATACCACCATGTAGAGTAGGGGGAAGAATATCTGGAAGTCACGCTTCGGGGTCATCCACAACTGTATGTTGGAGAAACACTCGAATGTCGCCATCAACTTGAAGAACCCGCAGAGATATGACGACAGGCACAGAAGCGGTATCCATGTGGTGAAGAGGGGTAGGGCGATGGTCACTATCAGACCGCTTATGGCCACTATCTCCAGTTGCCGGTTGGTGAAACGGAACTTCAGACGGAAGAGTATGGGGAACGGCATCGCCACTCCCACGACGCAACACATGAAGATGAACATCACGTCTTCGCGCATCCAGCCCAGCTCACCCATCATGTACTGCTGTGAACCGAGGTAAATGCCGCCACTCATCTGGAATATTATGCAGAAAAGCAGATATATCCACGGTCGCAACTTCTTGGGAACAAAGTCCTTGACCATGGGCATTGCGAATGGTCTTCCCTGTGTTTGATTTGCCATGTTATGCGGTTACATTAATCAATAGTCTATTTCGCACTCTACGTTAAGTCCGCTGAGCAGACGCTTCACGTCCTCTTTGCTGTTGTCGGAAGTGAGTTCTATGCGCACGGGTATGCGCTGCTCCACTTTCACGAAATTGCCTGTCGCATTGTCAAGTGGGATGTTGTTGTATGTCGCACCGCTTGCCGATGACACGCTCTGCACCTTTCCTTTGTATGTGATGCCCGGTATGGCGTCGGCGGTAAACGTCACTGGCATGCCCACGCTGATGTGCTTCATCTGGGTCTCACGATAGTTTGCAACGACCCAAACATCACTCTGGTCCACGATGTTCACCATGAGTTGCCCCGGCTGAACCAGTTGTCCGACGTATATCTGCTTGCGTCCTACATAGCCGTCGCACGGTGCGGTGATGACAGTATACGAGAGATTGAGGCGTGCCAGGTTAAGTCTTGCCTCGGCAACGCTTACCCCTGCCGTTGACTGACCGAGCTTGTGCTCTTGCTCATTCTTCACTACGGCAGTGGCTTCACGGCTTGCCGATGCCTGTGAATAGCGGGCCTGTGCTGCCTCATAGCGGCTTTTCGCCTGTTCATACTGCGTCTTTGCATTGTCAAACTGTTGCTGCGTGACTGCTCCTTTCTGCAGTAAGGCGGTGAAACGGTCGTAGTCTTTCCGTGCGTTTTCCATGCCTACCTTCGCCTCTTCGATGCCTGCCGTAGCCACTTGGATGCCTGCTGACGCAACGTTGATGTTGCTGTGTATGGTATTGATGCTTGCACTGACGGCGCCGGAACCAGACTTCGAGCCTTTGACATCTGCCTCTGCCTGTGCCAAAGCCAATCGGTATTCGGCGTCTTCGAGTATCACGAGCGTGTCGCCTTTATGCACATACTGGAACTCATCGAACCTTAACTCCTTGATAAATCCCTGTACACGGGTGTTGACAGGGGTGAAATTGCGGCGCACCATGGCATTGTCAGTATATTCAACTGTGCCGAAATGCACGAAGCGCAGGCAGAGATAGACGGCGCAGAAAAGCAGTGCTGCGATGACAGCGGTGTTGTATATTCTCTTTATTTGTTTCTTGTTGTTCATAATGGATGTATCTTGTGTGGTGGTGTTGGTGTGTATATATTATATAATGTGTAAATGTCAGTCGGTGGAATTGGTTTGTGGGTAGTGCCAAAGAACTACAATTTGCCTGCCACGAACTTTATTTTGTAGTATTGGTAAGCGATGTTTATGCGTGCGTCCACCTCGCTCAGTTCGGCATCGAGCTTCATGTTCGCAGCGTCTACCATGTCGGTTATCAGTGCCAGCTGGTTGAGATAGCGGTCGTTCACAACAGTATAATTCTCGTTGGCAAGTTCCACGTTCTTCCTTTGTGTTTCCAGTTCAACATAGCTCTGCAGGTATTCCGTGTAGGCGGATTGCACTTTATTGTCGAGTTCTTCTTGTGCCAGAGCCTTCTGTTCCTGTGCTTGCCGTGTGGCAAATCGGGCTTGTGACAGTTTCTTGTTGCTTTTGAACAGTGACGAAAGTGAGTATTTCACTCCCACGCCGACATACCAGATGTTGAGATTCTTGTCTATTGGCGGCAGTTCGAATGTTATCGGACCGTTGAAATTGTTGCTTGCCACAACGGCAATCTTTGGCATCAGTTCGCTCTTTGCCATTTTCTCCTGTTGCAGGCTCATATCTTCATTGAGCTGGGCAAGCTTCAGTTGTGGGTTGACAGCCGTCGCCTCTTTCTGCCATTGTTCCTCTCCTTCTTTGCCGAAGACTTGTTGGGTAGTGTCCTCTGTCGGTTCTATGCGTTCACTGACGGGAATGCCGAGGGTGTTGCACAGTTGGTGGTTGAGAATGCTGCGTGTGTTCTCCAGTTTTGTAAGGTTCAGTTTCAGGGTTTGCAACTGCAGTTCATACCGTGTGACATCATTTTTCAGAGCCACTCCTTGGGCATGTTTCTCGTTGATGTTGCCGATGAGTTGTTGCGTGAGTTCTATGTTGCTGCGGAGCACTTTCTCGCGGTTGGCAATCTTTTGCAGGTCAAGATATTGGCTCAAAGCCAGGAAACGCTGCCCCTGCCGGCTCAGTTCTGTTCCCACGGCAGCCTGTTCCGCTCCAATCTCTGCCATTCTTATCCCGGCGTTGACAGCACCTCCTGCATAAATCACCTGCTGTGCGTCAAGGGTGAAAGTGTTGCCGAAATGCGGGCTTTTGAGATTTTTCACGTCGGTGAAGTCACGCTCCATGAGCAGGGCATTGCCGATATAGCTTGCGCTGAGGCTTGCGTTGATTTCGGGCAACCGTTGGCTCTTTGCCGACTTTATGCCCTCACGGGCGACATCGATGCCCGTTTTCTGTACATTCAATGTCTTGTTGTTCTGCTCGATGAGAGAGAACAGTTGGCTTATGTCCATAGGTCTTGTGCCTTGCGCATGGGACACAGAAGCCACGGCAGTAGCCAAAGCCACCGCAGAAAACAGTCTTTTCAACATGATATTATGAAATTGTTGTGATTTGCGAGTGCAAAGTTACGGCGATTTGTCCGGCTTGCGGCAAAGGAAAAAGTACTGAAATTTGGCAATATGGGAACTGCTACGGCACTTTTTTAGTAATTTTGTGGCGGAAAAAGGAATATGCAGTCACAACTCTTGACATTATGTCCCCAAACCATAGACAGTGCAATCCATGTAATAAACCATGGGGCTGTGTGGCTGTGCCGGCAAGGTTCGGCAAGGCTTGGCATAGACCTTGACACGTGGGAAGTGGAGAAAGACACCGCCGTGATATTCTTTCCCGGCGACGTGGTGCAGTGGCATGACATGACCAATGATTTTCAGGCGGAGGTCATACGCTATTCTCCCGAGATACTCAGGTCGGCTTGTCTGAACATGGAACACTCCATCTATTCGCTTCTGCGCGAAGACCGCATGTGCCGTAGACCGGATGTTGTGGAACAGGTAATAAAGAATATGTTCCGCATATTCGACTTCTATTTTGCCGACAACATGATAAGCGACGTCGACAAAATCGTCGATTCCCAGCTCCGTTCGTTCTTTATGGGCTTCAACAGTTACATCTCCAACTCGCGTTCGGGAATGTCTCCACAGGGTGCAAGCCGCACGGTGACGCTTTTCAACGGCTTTATGAAACTTGTGAAAACGGAGTTCCTGCAGGCTCATGAGGTCGTTTGGTTTGCAGACAAACTGAATGTAAGCCGCAAGTACTTGTCTGTTGTGGTGAAAAAACACGCAGGTGTCACCCCTAAAAAAATCATTGATGAGTATATCATTTTACAGTTGCAACTGACGCTGCGCACAACTCAGAAACCCATGAAACAGATAGCCTCTGAGTTCCATTTTGCCGATGCGTCCGTCATGACACGTTATTTCAAGGCGCATACAGGTGTCAATCCGATAGAATACAGGAACTCGTAGGTTTGCCTGCTGGCGTTTCGTAATTGCCAAAAACGAAGCCCTCCGGAAGCAATAGTCACTTCCGGAGGGCTTCGTCTTATGCCGTCTCGTTATCCGAGATACTTCATGAGAATCTTGATATTGCCCGAGTCACGCAACTTGGCAATGGATTTCTCGCGAATCTGTCTTACTCTTTCCCTTGTCAGGCCGAGCTGGTCGCCGATTTCCTCAAGACCTTTCTCCGGGCAACCTATGCCGAAACACTCCCTGATAATGGTTATCTCGCGCTCCTTCAGAACCTTGTTGAGCACGCTGTTCAGCTCCAGAGCCATTGACTCATGGTCTACATGCCTGTCCGTAGAGCTGTCATCGCTCGACGGCATGACGTCAAGCATGCAGTTGTCTTCGCCGTCTTGGAACGGCGCATCAATGGAAACATGGTGACCATCTGCCATAAGGCTCTGGCCGATTTTCTCCTCGTCAATCTGCGTAGCCTCTGCAAGCTCCGACACAGAGGGGTGTCTTTGGTTCTCTTGCTCAAACTTGTTGATTTCATGATTAATCTTGTTGAGCGAACCGACCTGGTTCAGAGGCAGTCTGACAATACGGCTCTGCTCCGCAATAGCTTGCAGGATGCTTTGGCGAATCCACCATACTGCATAACTGATGAACTTGAAACCGCGCGTCTCGTCAAACTTCTGCGCGGCCTTAATCAGACCTATGTTACCCTCGTCTATGAGGTCTGTGAGCGTAAGTCCTTGGTGTTGATATTGTTTTGCCACCGAGACAACGAAACGCAAGTTTGCTGTGATAAGTTTGTTTTTGGCTCTTTCGCCCTCAGGACCGCCCTTCTTGATTTTCTGGGCGAGTTCTATTTCCTCGTCAATGGAAATAAGTGGGGCACGGCCAATTTCGACAAGATACTTGTCAAGAGCCTCACTCGAACGGTTTGTGATACTCTTCTGAATCTTTAATTGCCTCATCTATGTATGTCGCTTAATTGCCTTGAATATATATGAAAATATGTGTGTGACTGCACAAATTTCGTGCAAAGTTACAACAAATAAACGTAGCAATGTCTATTTTTATTGTAAAAATAAGGAATTTTAATAGCTCTTGTTCCGTAATAACGCTTTGTTGCCGCGGAGAAACAATATGAACGATAAAATGCAAGCCTACAGCACATTGTTTCATCCTAAAATCGTAACTTTGCAAAAAGTATGAAGAAAATACTCTTTTTGTTAGCTACAATCTGCGCAAATGTAGCTTTTTCACAGTCAGTCAATAAGGTCGCAGCGCCTTTTCTTGGTGATGAATCTCCCAAAAGGGAGGTCAGAGCCGTTTGGCTTACTACCATCGGAGGGCTTGACTGGCCTCATTCTTATGCCAACGGAAGCCGTCGGTCGGTGGAAAAACAACAGCGTGAACTCACTGAAATCCTCGATAAACTTCAACGTGCAGGCGTCAACACCGTTCTGCTGCAGACCCGTGTGAGGGGCACGGTCATCTATCCTTCGCAGTATGAACCTTGGGATGGATGCCTCTCAGGCAATCCCGGAGTCAGTCCGGGCTATGATGCTCTCGCCTTTTGCATAGACGAATGCCACAAGCGTGGCATGGAGTTGCACGCCTGGGTGGTAACTATTCCTTTGGGAAAATGGACCGGCAAAGGCTGTGCGAGTATGCGCAGGAAATATCCGTCGCTTGTAAAGAGAGTTGGTGACGAGGGCTTTATGAATCCGGAAAAGGACGGCACAGGCGACGTCATTGCCGATATCTGCCGGGAAATAGCTGTCAACTACGATGTCGACGGAATACATCTCGATTACATAAGGTATCCAGAAACGTGGAAAGACAAAGTTTCCAAAGACCGCGGACGTAAGTATATTACCGACATAGTGCGCAAGGTCAACCTTGCCGTGAAGTCCAAAAAACCGTGGATAAAGCTGAGCTGCTCTCCTGTGGGCAAATATCAGGATTTGCCCCGACAGAGCAGCAACGGTTGGAATGCCTATTCCCGTGTCATGCAAGACGCACAAGGCTGGTTGTGCGAAGGGCTCATGGACATGCTGTTTCCAATGATGTATTTCAAGGGAAACAACTTCTATCCGTTTGCCATCGACTGGAAAGAAAATTCCTGCGGGCGTATTGTCGTTCCCGGATTGGGCGTTTATTTCATGTCGCCAAGTGAGAAAAACTGGGATTTGAGTGTGATTTCGCAAGAGATGGAGGTGCTGCGCCAGTGGGGAATGGGGCATGCCTATTTCCGTAGCCGCTTCTTTACGGACAACTTGAAGGGCATCTATGATTTCGCTTCCGGCACATTCGACAAAGACATATCCCTTGTTCCGCCCATGACGTGGGAGTCTTCTGCTGTTCCCGATGCACCGGCAGAGATTGTTTGCGACACGCTCCACAACACCTTGTCGTGGTCGGGTGCGAAGGACAACAGCGGCGGACCTTATCTTACTTATAACGTTTACAGCAGTGACGAGTGTCCTGTGGACATTACGAAATCGACAAATCTCGTGGCTTCAAGACGCGAGGCGACATCCATAACCGTTCCTTTTGACGGCAGATTCTATGCTGTCACCGCAATGGACAGGTATGGCAACGAGAGCGAAGCACTGCAGAACCACAAGTCAGTGGTGCGTAAACCCGTAAGAAAAGATGCGCCTGCCAAAGACCTTCTGCCCCTGTTCGCCTGTGACGGCAAGTCCGTCCGCATCGGCAAAACTGCCGTCAATGACAGTGACTTGCTGCAGGTCGTCACCATGCAGGGCAGTGTGGTCAAGACTGTTTTCGTCAATACGGTGATTGATGTGCGCACTCTTCCCGAAGGTTTCTACCTGATAAGGACACTTGGCAAGAAGAAATCATCGCACCGGTTGGGATATTTCAAACTGGAACGCGGCGCTAAATGACCTCCTTAATAATTCTAAATAAAACACATAGTAAGAGCCTATTATCGTCAAAAAGCCGTAAATTTGCAATTTCTTTGGAGAGTTTACTGCAATTTGACAGGAGAAAGAATACAGAATGAAAGAAAAAAACACAACCATACAAATGATAGCTGACTATGACGGAGATTTGAAATTCCTCTTCGATACGGAATTTCCCAATCCGGTGCCACTGCTTGTCACCCGCAACATAGTGCTGTTCCCGGGAATCATCACCCCCATTATTGTCGGCAGAGAGAAGAGCCTTGCGCTGGTGGAATACATGAAGAAGAACCAGGACCAGACCATCGCAGTCTTCTGTCAGAAGGATTCTTCTCTGGACAATCCTGATTTCAACGATATCTACAAGTGGGGTGTCTATGCGCGGTTGGTGCGTGTCATAGAGATGCCAATGTCTGAAAACCTCACCGTAATCATACAGGGACTTGGCCGATGCCGACTTCAGAGCATTGTGCAGTCAGCTCCTTTCTATGCCGGAATAGCCGAAGGCTGTCTGGAGAAAATGCCCGAAAACGATGACGCTGAAGCCCTCTTCGCCATGGCGGTGGAGGATTTGCGCCACATCACGACCAATTATATTCGGGAAAACGAGGACATCCCGAACGAGACGCAGATAGCAATCAGCAACATAAACAACAATGTTCTTGCACTGAACTACATCTGCACGAACATGCCTTTCGCCACTTCCGACAAGGTGGAGATGCTGAGAGCCAAGTCAATGCACGACCGTGCGATGAAGACTCTGAAGGTTATCAACCGCGACATGCAGTTTCTCGAACTGCGACAGGAGATAAGATCCAAGACGCGCGAGGAACTTGACGAGCAGCAACGCGAGTATTTCCTCCAGCAACAGATGAAGAACATCAAGGAGGAACTGGGCAACGGGGAAGGCTCGCCGGAAAGAAAGGAACTTGAAAAACAGGCAAAGGGCAAGAAATGGAGCGAGGAAACGGAGTCCATTTTCTACAAGGAACTTGACAAACTGGACACCTACAACCCGCAGAGCCCCGAGTTTGCCATACAACTCAACTACCTGCAGCAGTTTGTCAGCCTGCCTTGGAATGAGTTCACAAAGGACGACCTCAATCTCCAGAGGGCAAAACGCATCCTCGACAAGGATCATTACGGAATGGAGAAAGTGAAGGAGCGCATACTCGAATACATCTCTGTGCTCAAACTCCGTTCCGACTTGAAAGCCCCGATACTGTGTCTCTACGGACCTCCGGGAGTAGGTAAGACTTCGCTCGGCAAGAGCATTGCCGCTGCGATGAAGCGCAAATACGTGCGCATATCCCTTGGTGGTGTACATGACGAGAGTGAAATCCGCGGTCACCGACGCACCTATGTGGGAGCCATGCCGGGCCGAATCATCAAGAGCGTACAGAAGGCAGGCTCTTCCAATCCGGTGTTCATCCTCGACGAAATAGACAAAGTGGCGCAGAACACCATACAGGGAGACCCGTCGTCAGCACTTCTTGAGGTGCTCGATCCGGAGCAGAACAACGCTTTCCACGACAACTATCTGGATGTCGACTACGACCTCTCCAACGTGTTGTTCATAGCCACTGCCAACGACCTCGGGGGCATTCCGCGCCCTCTCCTCGACCGAATGGAGATTATAGAGGTGTCGGGCTACATAACAGAAGAGAAGATCGAGATAGCCAAACGCCACCTCGTTCCGCGCGAACTAAAGAACAATGGCATCGACCATACCGACTTCAAGGTGTCTTTCAACAAGCCTGCGCTTGAGACCATCATAGAGCGTTACACCCGTGAGAGCGGCGTGCGCCAGCTGGAAAAGCAGATCGGCAAGTGCATGCGGAAGATTGCCTACAAGATAGCAAGCGAAGAAGCCGACCTCGACACGAAGGTCACTCCCGACAAGATAGAGGGTCTTTTGGGCAAAGCGCCGTTCTATCGCGACATCTACCAGGGCAATGACTACGCCGGAGTAGTCACCGGATTGGCGTGGACAAGCGTAGGTGGCGAAATCCTGTTTATAGAGACTTCGCTCAGCAAAGGCAAGCCCGGCAAGCTCACACTGACAGGTAATCTTGGCGACGTGATGAAGGAAAGTGCCGTCATAGCACTGGAATACATCAAGGCGCACATAGACAAGTTGGGCGTAGACTACCGCATTTTCGAACAGTGGAATATCCACATCCACGTTCCCGAGGGTGCTACTCCTAAAGACGGACCGTCTGCCGGCATCACCATTGCCACCTCCATAGCTTCGGCCCTCACACAGTGCAAGGTGCGGAAGAATACTGCCATGACGGGCGAAATCACCCTCCGCGGCAAGGTGTTGCCTGTCGGCGGAATCAAGGAGAAGATTCTTGCCGCCAAGAGAGCCGGCATCACGGATATCGTGTTGTGCAGTGAGAACAGGAAAGACATAGAGGAAATTCCCGACATTTATCTGAAGGGAGTGACCTTCCACTATGTGGAGAATGTGCAGGACGTGTGGGATTTCGTGCTCACAAAGGAACGTGTGAAAGACGCAGTAGTCTTCTCCATTGACGAAGACAAGAGTAAAGAATGACTTTCGAGGTACAACATAACGACAGCGCAAGTGATGCGCGCGCAGGTCTGATTACTACCGCACACGGCAGTATCCAGACTCCTATCTTCATGCCCGTGGGAACTTGCGGGTCGGTAAAGGGCGTCCATTTCAGCGAACTCCGCGAACAGGTGAAGGCACAGATAATTCTCGGCAACACCTATCATCTCTATTTGCGCCCCGGACTCGACATTCTCCGCAAGGCAGGAGGCCTGCACAAGTTCAATGGTTGGGACAGACCGATTCTCACGGACTCGGGTGGCTTTCAGGTATTCTCGTTGACTGGCATAAGAAAACTCAAGGAAGAGGGTTGCGAGTTCCGTTCTCACATCGACGGTTCCAAGCATTTCTTCACCCCGGAAAGTGTCATGGACACCGAGAGAATCATCGGTGCTGACATCATGATGGCGTTCGATGAGTGTCCTCCGGGTGAGAGCGACTACAACTATGCCAAAAGAAGTCTGAGGCTGACGCAGCGTTGGCTGGAGAGGTGCTGGAAGCATTTCAATGACACCGAGCCCCTTTACGGCTACCAGCAGAGCCTCTTTCCCATTGTCCAGGGATGCAAATATCCCGACCTGCGGCGTGATGCCGCCAAGCATGTAGCCGACCTTGGGGCCGACGGAAATGCCATCGGCGGCTTGGCAGTGGGCGAACCGACGGAGGTGATGTATGAGATGATAGAGGTGGTCAACGGCATCTTGCCCAAGGACAGACCGCGTTACCTGATGGGAGTGGGCACTCCGCAGAACATTCTTGAGGGTATAGAGCGCGGCGTAGACATGTTTGACTGCGTGATGCCGACCCGAAACGGACGCAACGCAATGCTGTTCACCTACAACGGCACGATGAACATGAAGAACAAGAAATGGGAGACAGACTTTACTCCTGTCGACCCTGACGGCTGCTACACGGATCTTGTGTACACCAAAGCCTATCTTCATCACCTGTTCAAGGCGCAGGAACTGCTCGCCATGCAGATAGCTTCCATCCACAATCTGGCATTCTATCTGCGGCTCGTTACCGATGCAAGGCAGCACATAATCAATGGTGACTTCACTCAATGGAAAAGAAACGTCATAGAGAATCTTGGCAGAAGACTGTAGGAAAACTGCGTGGCTGGGCTGGACGCATGCATGACCGGACAGCCCCCGTCACCTCTTTCCTGAAGCGTTACTTCGGTTGGGCCGGCCGGCTCAATATCTTCCGCTATATCAGTACCTTGGACTGGTATATCATAAAGAAGTTCATCGGGACGTATTTCTTCTCCATTGTCCTCATCATTTCCATTTCCATTGTCTTCGACATCAACGAGAACCTGTCGAAATTCACGCAGTATCACGCTCCGCTCAAGGCGATAGTGTTCGACTACTACGCCAATTTCGTGCCCTATTTCGCCAATCTTTACTCGCAGCTTTTTGTCTTTATTGCGGTGATATTCTTCACTTCCAAGATGGCGGGAAACTCCGAGATAATAGCCATATTGGCAGCCGGCGTGTCGTTCAAGCGGCTCTTGCGCCCCTACATGATATCCTGCGTGCTCATCTCATCCCTGTCTTTCTATCTGGCAGCCTACGTCATTCCGCACGGAAATGTGGTGAGACAGAACTTCGAGACCATGTATAAGAACCACCGCAAGAACACCGCTGCCGAGAACGTACAGCTGCAGGTGGAAAACGGAGTCATAGCCTACATCCAGCATTATGACAACAGCACGAAGCAGGGATACGGCTTTTCGCTCGACAAATTCGAAAACAAGAAGCTCGTCAGCCACATGACTGCCACGCAGATACAGTACGACACGATTTCCGATTCCAAGTTCCACTGGAAGGCATCCAACTGGAAAGTGCGCGAGATGCGCAGTCTCAAGGAGAAGGTGACAAGCGGAATGACGCTCGACACTCTCATTGCCATGGAGCCGACAGACCTTGTCTACTCCAAGGGACAGCAGGAAACCTTCACGAGCGCGGAGCTGAAAGACTACATTTCCAAACAGGTCAACCGCGGCAGCAAGAATGTTGTGCAGTATCAGGTGGAGTACCACAAGAGGATAGCCTCGTCGCTCGCGTCGTTCATCCTGACGATTATCGGCGCGTCACTGTCGTCGAGAAAGAGGAAGGGTGGCATGGGCATGTACCTCGGCATCGGTCTCGGTCTCAGTTTCGGCTACATCCTGCTGCAGACCGTTTCCTCCACTTTTGCCATCAATGCGGGACTTCCGCCGGTTCTCGCGGCATGGATTCCCAACATCCTGTTTGCCTTCGTGGCCTACGGATGCTACCGGAACGCACCTAACTGACGGCGGACACATATTATAAGAACACAGCAAAACAGACGCTAATGTATTTTGATGAACTTGATTTAAGTGACAATGTCCTCGACGCATTGTGGGACATGCACTTCGAAACATGCACTCCTGTGCAGGAGGCTTGTATACCTGAGATACTCAATCACCGCGACATCATCGGCGTGGCGCAGACCGGAACGGGCAAGACCGCTGCCTATCTGCTCCCCGTCTTGTCCATGCTCGACAGGGGCGACTACCCCGAGGACGCCATCAATTGTGTCGTCATGTCGCCCACGAGGGAGCTGGCGCAGCAGATAGACCAGGCCATGCAGGGCTTCGGATATTATCTGCCGGAAGTCAGCTCGCTCGCCGTCTACGGCGGAAACGACGGCAACCGCTTCGACCAGGAGGTGAAAGCCATGCGTGCCGGGGCAGATGTCTTGATTGCTACTCCCGGCAGACTGATAAGCCATATGCAGATAGGCAACCTCGATTTGAGCCGTTGCTCGTTCTTCATACTTGACGAAGCTGACCGAATGCTCGACATGGGATTCTCCGAAGACATCCTTTCCATTGCCAAACTGCTGCCGAAAGACTGCCAGAAAATAATGTTCTCCGCCACCATGCCCCCCAAGATTGAGGAACTGGCGAAGTCACTTCTCACCAACCCCCAACTGGTCAAGCTGGCCGTGAGCAAACCTGCCGAGAAGATACAGCAGAGCGCATACGTCTGCTACGAACCGCAGAAACTCGACATAATACGCCATCTCTTCAAGGCAGACCAGCTGAAACGCGTCATCATCTTCTGCGGCAAGAAGAACAAAGTCAAGGAAATCGGCAGGGCATTGGTCAAGATGCACATCAACAGCGGGGAGATGCACTCCGACCTGAGCCAGGCTGAGCGCGACGAGGTAATGTACAAGTTCAAGAGCGGACAGACCGACGTGCTTGTCGCCACCGACATTGTGGCGCGCGGAATCGACATCGATGACATCGCCATGGTCATCAATTACGACGTGCCGCACGATGTCGAGGACTATGTTCACCGCATAGGCCGCACGGCGAGAGCCGAGCGCGACGGCGTCGCCATCACGTTTGTCTCCGAGGACGACACCTACTATTTCAAGCAGATAGAGCGTTTCCTGGAGAAGGAGATAACGAAAAACCCCATGCCGGAAGGCATGATTGACGGTCCCGACTATAATGCCGTAGGCAGGAAACCCTCTCCGCAGAAGAAAGGCAACCGTGGCGGCGGCAACCACGGACACGGACATTCGCACCGCCGCAACGGCGGCAAGCCGGCGCAGGCGGACACTTCTCCCAAGAAAAGAAGAAACCGTCCGAACAACCGGCAGCCTCGTCGCGAAAAGCCGAAAGCATCCAAAGACTGATTCTGCGGCACGCTTTCCGAGCCGGCAACCGCCGTGTTGCGGTGTGCCCACGCCGTTTGGGTTGTGCGCGAAGGTATTTGCAGTGATGCCGTATGACCGTTTCGGCGGGTTGTTCACGACCGTGGTTCGACCGGCTCACGGACGTTATTCGACCGGACCACGAGCGGTATCCGACCGGACCACGACCGTGAACAACCCGCAAGAAAGCCGCTCACACACTGTCTGCGGGCAGTCTGCGCACCGCCGGAAGTGCGGTCTTGCATAATCTTGAGCAAGATTAAAAAATGTTTTTCCGACTATCGAAAAAAACGAAAACACTTTGCGGTTACGCCCGATTGCACTATCTTTGCACGGACAACATGACAATTATCAACTTAAATAAACAAAAGACGACAATGAAAAAGATGAAACTTGCAGTGCTCGGAATGTCACTGCTGACTATCGTAAGCTGTTCTACATCTGCAGGAAACGGTGCTCTCATCGGTACAGGTGCCGGTGCAGTCCTCGGTGCAGTTGTTGGTAAACTGACAGGAAATACAGTTGTGGGTACTGCTGTGGGCGGTGCTGTGGGCGCTACTGCCGGCACTCTCATCGGCAAGCACATGGACAAGGTGAAGGCAGAGACCGCTGCCAAGCTCGCCAACGCAAAGGTTGAGGAGGCTACCGACGCCAACGGCCTCAGCGCAGTGAAGGTCACTTTCGACAACGGCATACTGTTCAAGGTGGGCAAGGCTGACCTCCAGGCTGCCGCACAGACTGAGCTTGCCAACTTCGCAACGGTGCTCAAGAACAACACCGACTGCTCTGTCGCAATCCAGGGCTACGCTTCTTCCGACGGTTCTGAGCAGACTAACCTCACCCTGTCACAGAAGCGTGCTGACTCTGTGAAGAGCTATCTCACAGGCAAATGTGGTGTCGGCGCTTCGCAGATCGCTTCTTCTACCGGCTACGGCGAGACCAACCTCATCATGAAAGACGGCAAGGAGGATGTTCAGGCAAGCCGCCGCGTGGAGGTTTACCTGTACGCTTCGCAGACCATGATAGATGCTGCCAAGGCTGGAACACTCCAGTAAGAAGCCGTTGACATTGTGTTCTAAACAGATTGATAACGCCGGAGGCACGCATCATTCGTGGTGCGTGCCTCCTTTTCAATAAGGACAGGACGTGAAGACAGTATGGAAAATAACACGGAGAGTGCTGGCATTCTTCTTCGTGTCGACCATTCTCGTGACATTGATCTACCGTTATGTGCCGGTGTATGCCACGCCGCTGATGTTCATAAGGACGGTCCAGCAGCTCGCCGGTGGCGAATTGCCGCGCTGGCACCACAAGTGGGTGGCGCTGGAAGACATGTCGCCGAGCATGCCGGTGGCGGTTATGGCGTCGGAAGACCAGCGCTTCCTGCTGCACCACGGGTTCGATTTCGACGCCATACAGAAGGCAGCGAAGCACAACAAGGGTTCAAAGAGGAAGCACGGAGCAAGCACCATCACCCAGCAGACCGCCAAGAACGTGTTTCTGTGGCCGGGTCGCACATGGGTGAGAAAGGGCTTTGAGGTGTATTTCACTGGGCTGATAGAACTGTTGTGGAGCAAACACAGGATAATGGAAGTGTATCTCAACTCCGTGGAAATGGGTGACGGCATCTATGGCGTCTACTCTGTGGCAAAGCACAACTTCGGCAAGAAACCGTCGGAACTGACGCGCGGCGAATGTGCGCTGGTGGCTGCCACGCTGCCGAACCCGCGCAAATTCAGTTCCGCAAGCCCGAGCGCATACATGCGGAAACGCCAGTCCAAGATAGAACACGAGATGAAATTCATCCCCTCGTTCCCCAAGGAGGGAGAGAAGACCGACCCGAACACCGTTTCGGGCGGCATCTATGCCAAATGAAAACCGCAAGTCCTGTCACAGCATCTGATAACAACGACACTAACAACGACATGCTTTTAGAACATCTTAACCAAAGCCAGCGTGCTGCCGTGGAGTACAATTCCGGCCCGTCACTCGTCATTGCGGGTGCCGGTTCGGGCAAGACACGCGTGCTGACCTACAAGATAGCCTACCTCATAGAGACCGGCATGAATCCTGCCAACATCCTTGCGCTGACCTTCACCAACAAGGCTGCCAACGAGATGAAGGACCGAATAGGGACTCTCATCGGAGCTGACAAGGCCCGGTATCTGAATATGGGCACGTTTCACTCGGTGTTCTCGCACATCCTCAGGGTTGAGGCTGCTGCCTTGGGATACACTCCGCGGTTCACCATCTACGACGAGAGCGATTCGAGAAGCCTCATAAAGGCCATTGTCAAGGCTATGTCGCTGGACGAAAAAATGTACAAGCCGGCGACGGTGCACAGCCGCATCTCCATGGCGAAGAACTGTCTTGTCGGTGCCGAACAGTACATGACGGATCCCGCGATGCACGAGCGTGACCGCGATTCGCGCATGCCGGAGCTGGGGCGCATCTATATGGCCTACCAGGACAGATGCCGTAAAGCCAACGCCATGGACTTCGACGACCTGCTCACAATGACCTGGCAGCTTTTCCAGGAGCATGATGACATAAGGCGCAAATGGGCTGAACGCTTCCGCTTTGTCCTTGTCGACGAGTATCAGGACACCAACAGGGTGCAGCAGAAGATAGTCGGTCAGCTAACGCGTGAGAACCATCGGGTATGCGTGGTGGGCGATGATGCACAGAGCATCTATTCCTTTCGTGGAGCCAACATCGACAACATACTGAATTTCTGTAGTGTATATCCCGAGGCAAAGCTGTTCAAACTTGAGCGCAACTACCGCAGTACACAGCGGATAGTGCAGGCTGCCAACAGCTTGATAAGCCATAATGAACGGCAGATTCACAAGGACGTGTTCTCCGAGAACGACGAGGGCGACAGCCTTGTGGTAAAGCAAGCCTACTCCGACAAGGAGGAGGCGGCGATAGTGTGCGGCGACATCGTGAAGTACATGCGCACTGACGGCAGCAGCTATTCGGACTTTGCCATTCTCTACCGCACCAATGCGCAGAGCCGCGCCTTTGAAGAGGAGTGCCTGAAGCGCAACATACCTTATAGAATATATGGCGGGATGTCTTTCTATCAGCGCAAGGAGATAAAGGACATAATAGCTTATTTCCGCCTTGTCGCCAACAATGACGACGAGGAAGCGTTCCGTCGGGTAATCAATTACCCCGCACGCGGCATCGGAAACACCACACTTGACAGGGTGGCTGTGGCGGCGCAGCAGTTTAATGCCAGTCTGTGGCAAGTGTGCAGCGCACCTGGCCAGTACGGACTTCAGGTGAATGGCGGCACGAAAGCGAAGCTTGAGGGTTTCGCCGCCATGATAGCCGGTCTGGCGGAAAAGCTGGATTCCACCGACGCCTATACCCTCGGCAAGGACATAATCATCCAGAGCGGAATACAAAAAGACTTGTTTTCGTCGACAGACCCGGAGTTCTTGACGCGTCAGGAGAACCTGGAGGAGTTCATGTCGGCGTTGTCGGATTTCGTGGACGGCTGCCGCGAGGAGGGCAGGGAACAGGAAGCCACGCTCGACAGGTTCCTTCAGGAGGTGTCACTGCTGTCGGACAAGGAAAGCAACGAGGCGAATGAACCCGAAGTGACCATGATGACCGTTCACTCGGCAAAGGGTCTGGAGTTTCCCACAGTGTTTGTGGTGGGCATGGAGGAGAATGTCTTTCCTTCGCAGATGGCGTGCAATTCCAGCCGTGAACTGGAGGAGGAACGCCGCCTGCTCTATGTCGCCATCACGCGTGCGGAGCGCCGCTGCATACTGACTTGTGCCAAGAACCGCTGGCGATACGGCAAAATGGAATTTGACGTGCCCAGTCGTTTCCTTAATGAAATAGACCCCCGGTACATCCGTTTTGAGGGTGAGGCAGGGTCACACCGCCGTTTGCAGAACTCGCGTCCTGTGGGTTGGCAGTTCAAGGCGGATGACAAGTACAAGATAACCGCCCCACGCAGGGAAGAGCCCATGGTCAGCGCACTGTCTCCATCGTTCCGCAGGAAACTGGAAGAGGCACGCGGCAAGTCGCACACTGCCGCACCTTCGTCTTCGCCAAGTCCCGTCGCGGACATCCATATAGGCGCAACGGTGGAGCACCCGCGGTTTGGCATCGGCACAGTCATGAAACTCGAAGGGGTCGGCGACAATGCCAAGGCAACGGTGGAGTTCCGCAATACCGGCACAAAGCAGCTGCTCCTGAAATTTGCGAAATTGGTAGTGGTGAGGTGATTATTTTTTTGTGAAAACATTTGGAGATTGAAATTAATTGTGTACTTTTGCAATCGTAAAGACAGAAAAAACATCATAAAGAAATGAAGAACCTGGTATCTGTAGCATGGTGGTGGCGTAGCTCGAGATTTGAATAAAGTCGTGAGTCGCTCCTTCGTGTAGATACAACAGAGTAAAAATACCGGAAGGCCTGCCGTAGTTCACGACAGGCCTTCTTTCTTTTATGTCATACAACAACTTAAAATACAAACGCTATGAAAGAAATTCTTGGCAGAATGCTTAATCAGGAGACCCTTGACAGGGAAACGACACGTGACATCATCGTAGGCATAACGGAGAACCGCTATCCCACGGAGCAAATTGCGGCATTGCTGACAGGCATACAGATGCGCGGCATCACGGTGGAGGAACTGCTCGGATTCCGCGACGGTATACTCGCTACAGGCGTGCCGGCACTGCTCGACGCTCCCCGCTACATCGACATTGTGGGTACTGGCGGTGACCAGAAGAACACTTTCAACATTTCCACTTGTGCCTGCTTCGTGGTGGCGGGCGCAGGCTACAAGGTGGCAAAGCACGGCAATGTGGCTGCCACTTCGGTCAGCGGCGCAAGCAATGTCATACAGCAGCACGGCGTGAAGTTCACCAATGACATGGACACACTCAACCGTTCCATCAACGAAGCGGGCATCGTCTATATGCACGCTCCGCTGTTTGCGAGTGCCATGAAGTTTGTCGCTCCGATAAGAAAGAACATCTCTTTCCCCACATTATTCAACCTCCTCGGTCCGTTGGTCAACCCTTCGCAGCCGAAGGCTCAGTTGCTCGGCGTAGCCACTCTTGACCAGATGCGCCTCTACAACAGCGTTTACCAGAAGATAGGCATAGACTACGGCATAGTGAACTCCATCGACGGTTATGACGAGATATCGCTTACGGGCGATTTCAAGGTGACGACCAACGACTATGTAAAGGTGTTCTCGCCGGCAGACCTCGGCTTTCCCGTTACCAAAGAGGAGGACATCTGCGGTCAGCCGACATCTACCAAGGAAGACGCGGCGAAGGTGTTTGACGCCGTTCTCTCCAACAATGCCACGGAGTCACAGAAGAACGTGGTGCTCGTGAATGCCGCCTTTGCCATCCAGGTGTATGAGTCCGGCAAGAAGACGATAGAGGAATGTCTGGCGATAGCACGCGAGTCGCTCGAGAGCGGCAAGGCTCTGGCTACGCTGAAGAAATTCATTGAACTGAACAAGTGATGAAAGACGTTCTCGATGAAATAGTGGCTTGGAAACGCATAGAGGTGGCTCAGTTCAAGGAACAGGTCGCTCCGCGCGTGTTATATAATAAGGTGGAGCGGATGCTCGACACCTCCGTGCCCTCCATGAAGGCGGCTCTGATGTCGTCAAGCAGCGGAATAATTGCCGAGTTCAAACGCAAATCGCCGTCCAAAGGTTGGATAAACGAGGACGCAAAGCCTGACACAGTGCCGTTGGAATATCAGAAAAACGGTGCCGCAGCCCTGAGTATTCTGACGGACGAAAAGTATTTCGGCGGAGCGGACAGCTTTGTCACTGCCGCCAGGAAGAGCGGTGTGGAGATACCCGTACTCTACAAGAACTTCGTCATAGACGAGTACCAGCTTTTCCAGGCACGTCTGTGCGGCGCTTCCGCAGTGCTGCTCATCGCCGCCGATCTGACGAAGAAGGAGTGCGGTTCGCTGCTCGGCATCGCCCGCGAGTTGGGGTTGGAGGTGCTGCTTGAGATGCACAACGACCGTGATTTCGAATATGCGGAACTCGAACCTGACATGTATGGCATCAACAACCGCAATCTCGGGACTTTCGTCACGGACGTGCAAAATTCGTTCCGGCTGGCGGAACAGTTGCCCGAAGGGGTGTGCAAGGTCAGCGAAAGTGGAATAGGCAATCCCGAAACAGTGCGGATGTTGCGCCTGGCAGGCTTTAACGGATTTCTCATCGGAGAGAGTTTCATGAAGACGGAAGCACCCGGCGAGGCACTGAAAGCGTTTGTCGACAAACTGGAAACGACGGATTAACAACACAGGAAAGACATGAAGATAAAAGTCTGCGGAATGCGTGAACCGGACAATATATGTGCTGTCTCACGTCTCGGCATAGATTTCATGGGATTCATCTTTTGGAAAGAAAGTCCCAGATATGTGCAGAACATACCGTTGCGCACAGGTATCCTTCCCGACAAAGCCGCTGCCGGGGTAACCGACAGCATGGAGGAGAACCGGATAAAGATGGTGGGGGTGTTTGTTGACGAGATGCCCCAGAACGTGATAACTCAAGTCTACAACTATCATCTCGACTATGTGCAGTTGCACGGCGGCGAGTCTGCCACCTACATAGACAACCTCAAGCACACCCTCATGCCCGATGTCGCCCCCGACATCAGGATTATAAAAGCCCTGAGCATACGCGAGGCGGACGACGTGAAGCGATGGCGCGAATACGAGGGACATGCCGATATGCTGCTGTTTGACACGAAATGCACGTCGGTGGGGGGCAGTGGCAGGAAATTTGACTGGTCGGTTCTCGATGCCTATGACGGTGACATGCCGTTCCTCTTGAGCGGTGGCATAGGACCGGATGATGCGGATGAGGTGCTGGCATTCAGGCACCCGCAATGCATAGGCATAGACCTGAACTCCAAGTTTGAGGTTTCGCCGGCTGTAAAAGATGTGGACAAACTGAAGAATTTCATAGAAAAGATAAGACAACAATGAACAAGATAAACAGACTGTTTGCGGAGAACAAAGACCGCAAGTTGCTTTCCCTTTACTTCTGTGCCGGACATCCGGTTCTCGAAAGTACAGGAAATATAGTCAAGACACTGGAGCGTCGCGGCATAGACATGGTGGAAGTGGGTGTGCCGTTCTCCGATCCCATGGCTGACGGGCCTGTCATTCAGGATGCGGCGACAAAGGCGCTGCACAACGGAATGACGCTGAAGAAACTCTTTGCACAGCTCAAGGAGATAAAGGATGAGGTGCAGATGCCCATCGTGCTGATGGGTTATCTCAATCCGGTCATGCAGTATGGCATGGAGGAATATTTCCGCAGTTGTGTGGAATGCGGTGTTTCCGGCACAATCATTCCTGACCTTCCGTTCAGGGATTACCAGGAACAGGTGAAGCCGATAGCCGACAAATACGACGTGCGTGTCATCATGCTGATAACTCCCGAGACAAGTGAGGAGCGCATCAGGTTCATAGATGCCAACACCGACGGATTTGTCTATATGGTCTCTTCCGCCGCTGTCACCGGTGCGCAGAAGAGTTTTGACGAGGCGAAACAGGAGTATTTCCACCGCATAAACGGCATGCACCTGCGCAATCCGCGCATGATAGGCTTCGGCATAAGCAACAAGCAGACCCTCGAATCGGCACAGGCAAACGCCGCAGGAGCCATAATCGGCAGCAAGTTTGTGACCCTGCTCGACCGGACGCAGGACCCCGACAAGGCTCTCGACGAATTGTTTGACGCATTAAGTAAGTAGTTATTATGGGAAAATACACAGTAGACAATTACGGATTTTACGGCGACTTCGGCGGCGCATACATTCCGGAGATATTGTACAAGACGGTGGAAGACCTGAAGAAAGCCTATCTGCCGATATTGGAAAGCGAAGAGTTCAAAAAGGAGTTTCACTCGTTGCTGAAAGACTATGTGGGGCGTCCCTCACCTCTCTACTATGCCAAGCGCATGAGCGAGAAGTACGGCTGCCGGCTCTATCTGAAGCGTGAAGACCTCAACCACACAGGAGCGCACAAGATAAACAATGCTCTCGGTCAGATACTTCTGGCGAAGAAGATGGGCAAGACACGCATTATCGCCGAGACCGGAGCCGGTCAGCACGGTGTGGCTACTGCCACGGCGTGCGCCCTGATGGACATGCCCTGCACGGTGTACATGGGTGCGCTGGACGTGCAACGGCAGCATGTCAACGTGGAAAGGATGAAGATGCTGGGTGCGACAGTACATCCCGTAGAAAGCGGAAACAAGACTCTGAAGGATGCAACCAATGAGGCGATTCGTGACTGGTGCTGTCATCCTGCCGACACATTCTATATTATAGGTTCGACAGTGGGACCTCATCCTTACCCGGAAATGGTGGCAAGACTGCAGAGTGTCATATCTGAGGAGATAAAATGGCAGTTGCAGGAGAAGCTGGGACGCGATTACCCGGACTATCTCATAGCCTGTGTCGGCGGCGGAAGCAATGCCGCAGGCACCATCTACCATTATCTTGACGACGAAAGGGTGAAGATAGTGTTGGGCGAAGCTGGCGGATTGGGCATAGACACCAAGGAAACGGCGGCGTCACTTGAGGTGGGTACGACAGGCATACTGCACGGTTCGAAGATTATGCTGATGCAAACCGAGGACGGACAGATTATAGAACCGTACTCCATCTCTGCCGGACTGGATTATCCCGGCACGGGCCCGCTGCACTGCAACCTCTACAAGACCGGTCGGGCAAAGGTGCTTGCGGCTAATGACAACGAGGCTCTGGCTGCCGCATTCGAACTGACACGCATGGAGGGAATTATCCCTGCGCTGGAGAGCGCCCACGCTTTGGCGTTGCTGCCGAAGATTAAGGATGAACTGAAGCCGACAGATGTCGTCGTGCTTACGGTCTCCGGACGTGGCGACAAAGACCTTGACACATATCTAAAACATCAAAACGATTTCAAAAATGTATAAGTATCATACAGTAAGCCGGACGATATTGGGCGACATGGAGACCCCCGTGAGCGTCTACCTGAAGGTGCGTGACCTGTATCCGCAGTCGTCCCTAATGGAGAGTTCCGACTATCACGGAGGTGAAAACAGCCGTTCGTTCATTGGTATCAACCCCATTGCCACCGTAAGCATAGAGCACGGCATGGCGGTGTGCCACTTTCCCGACGGACGCAAGACCGAGAAAAAGGTGGATGCAGACTACCGTGTGGACAATGCCATCAACGCGTTCCTGCACGAATTTGACGTGACCGGCGATGAAGTGAAGAACTGCGGACTCTACGGCTACACCTCGTTCAACGCCGTGCGCTACTTTGAGAATATCGCGGTAAAGGACGAGACGCAGGCCAAGAACGATGCTCCCGACATGCTCTACATATTGTTCAAGGACGTGTTTGTGTTTGACCACTTCAACAACAAGCTCACTCTCATCGAACTTCTTGCGGACGGTGAGGAGGACAAACTTGACGAATTGGAAAAGACGGTCAACGGTCGCCAGTACAAGACTTACGACTTTCATCCGGTGGGAGATTACGTCAGCACACTGACGGACGAAGAACACAAGGCGAACATACGGCGCGGCATACAGCACTGCATGCGTGGCGACGTGTTCCAGATAGTACTTTCCAGGCGCTTCATACAGAAATATGAGGGCGACGACTTCAAACTCTACCGTGCCTTGCGCAGTATAAATCCGTCGCCATACCTGTTCTATATGGACTTCGGAGGATTCCGCATCTTCGGCTCATCACCCGAAACCCACTGCCGCATAGTGGACGGCAAGGCTTACATCGACCCTATTGCCGGAACGACGAAGCGTACTGGCGATGCCGAACAGGACAGGAAGAACGCCCTCTACCTGAAGAATGACCCGAAGGAAAACGCCGAGCATGTGATGCTGGTAGACTTGGCGCGCAACGACCTCTCGCGCAATTTCCACAACGTGAAGGTGGATTTCTATAAGGACATGCAGTACTATTCGCACGTGATACACCTCGTGAGCCGTGTCAGCGGCGACCTTGATGCCGGGGCAGACCCCATAAAGGCGTTTATCGACACGTTCCCCGCAGGAACACTGTCGGGTGCTCCGAAAGTGCGCGCCATGCAACTCATATCCGAATATGAACCGCACAACCGCGGCGCTTACGGCGGTTGCATAGGCTGCATAGGTTTCGACGGCAGTCTCAACCAGGCCATCACGATACGCACATTCGTAAGTCGCAACGGCGAATTGTGGTTCCAGGCCGGCGGCGGAATTGTGGCGAAGAGCAACGAAGAATATGAACTGCAGGAAGTAAACAACAAGCTTGGCGCACTGCGCAAGGCTATTATCATGGCGGAGGAAATGTGACATGAAACAATCAATAGTAATAATCGACAACTACGACTCGTTTACCTACAATCTCAGTCATCTTGTCAAGGAACTCGGAGCGGATGTGACGGTATTGCGCAACGACCGTTTTGATCTGGAAGACATAGCGGTTTTCGACAAGATAATCCTGTCGCCCGGTCCGGGCATACCGTCGGAAGCCGGTCTCCTTATGGATGTGGTGAAACGCTATGCGGCGGAAAAGCCGATGCTCGGAGTGTGTCTCGGACACCAGGCAATAGGCGAGGCGTTCGGCGGAAAGCTAACTAATCTCGATGAAGTGTTCCATGGAGTGGCGACGGAAGGCACCCATACGGATGACCCCCTGTTTGCCGGCGTGCCGCAGAGATTTACCATGGGCAGATACCATTCGTGGGTTGTCGACCGTGAAGGCTTCCCTGATTGCCTTGAGGTTATAGCCGAAAGCGACGAGGGACAGATAATGGCGCTGCGTCACAAGGAGTATAATGTGCGCGGCATACAGTTCCATCCGGAAAGTGTGCTCACTCCGCAAGGCGACGTGATGATAAGAAATTTCCTTAACTTCGGGTAATTGCCGCATGACGGAAATGCTCCGGTGACGTGTCGCAGCCTGTCGGCAGCCGTCATGTAAGCGGTGCATCATTTTTGGAATATGGGCAAAAAAAGTATAAATAAATTTTCATATCACGCTTAAAATAAGTAACTTTGCAGTCGCTTTCCCGAATGACACGTGACGCGTACATGAAGGGAAAAGATTGTTAGTAGAGTATAACAGGAAACACAAAGAAAAGAATTACATGACTAAAGCAGAATTGGTTGCAAAGATTGCAGCACAGACAGGTTTGGAGAAATCACAGGTGTCTGTCGTCGTGGAGAGTTTTATGGTGAATGTAAAGGATAGTTTGGTCAACAATCACGAGAATGTCTACCTTCGCGGCTTCGGCAGTTTCAACATCAAGCACCGTGCAGCAAAGACCGGCAGAAACATCTCGAAGAACACCACAATCGACATTCCTGCACACAACATTCCGTATTTCAAGCCTGCAAACGAGTTCGTTGAGGCCATGGCAGAGTAACAACTGACGACTACAATAAACATTATATACTAATTAAAAATTAACTGATATGCCAAACGGTAAGAAGAAGAAGGGCCACAAGATGGCTACTCATAAGCGCAAGAAGAGACTTCGTAAGAACAGACATAAGAGCAAGTAATGCTTATATTGGCATGAAAGTGTCGTTCAGACGAAGGGGTGTGTCAATCTGTTTGCAATGAACATTTTGACATGCCCCTTGGCTTGTAAACTGAATAAACCGAGAGAAAAGGAAAAACGAAATGACAAGTGAAATTGTAATTGATGTCCAGCAGAAAGACATATCCATAGCTCTTCTCGAAGACAAGAGGCTTGTGGAATACCAGACGGAGTCCCGCTCCGCTTCATTTTCTGTGGGTAACATCTACATTGCAAAAGTAAAGAAACTGATGCCGGGGCTTAATGCCTCGTTCGTTGATGTCGGTTGTGATCGTGAAGCTTTTCTTCATTATTTGGATTTAGGGAGTCAGTTTGATTCCTACACGAAATACTTGAAGCAGGTTCGGAGTGACTGCAAAAGGCTCTATCCGTTCTCCAAGGCTCACAGACTTCCCGACCTGAAGAAGGATGGAAGTGTGCAGAATACGCTGGCAAAGGACATGGAGGTGCTGGTTCAGATTGTCAAGGAACCGATAAACACCAAAGGCCCGAGACTTACAGGCGAGTTGTCGTTTGCCGGCAGGTATCTTGTCCTCATGCCATTCGGCGACAAGGTGTCGGTTTCGAGCAAGATTAAGAGCGGTGAAGAGCGCGCCAGACTGAAGCAACTCATACAGAGCATCAAACCGCAGAACTGCGGAGTGATTGTCCGGACGGTTGCCGAGGGCAAGAGGGTAGCGGAACTTGACACGGAACTGAAGGCGTTGTACCAACGCTGGGAGCAGACTTTGACCAAGGTGCAGAAGGCACAGACGCTGCCGCAGCTCGTCTATGAGGAGCAGAGCAGGGCGATTGCGCTGATACGCGACATCTTCAACCCGAACTTCAAGAACATATACGTAAATGATGAAGGGGTCTTCAACGAGATTACACATTACCTCACGTTTATCGCGCCGGATAAGGTTGACATCGTAAAGCTCTATTCCGGCAAAGTGCCGATATTCGACAACTACGACGTAACAAGGCAGATAAAGTCCAGTTTCGGCAAAACCGTGAACTACAAGCACGGTGCTTATCTGGTGATAGAGCAGACTGAGGCTCTGCATGTTGTCGACGTGAACAGCGGAAACCGTACAAAGGCAGAGAACGGACAGGAGCAGAATGCGCTGGAAGTCAACCTCGGGGCTGCCGACGAGCTTGCCCGTCAGTTGCGGTTGCGTGATATGGGCGGCATCATAGTTGTCGACTTCATCGACATGAACCTGGCTGAGGACAGGCAGCTTCTCTATGAGAGGATGTGCAAAAATATGCAGAACGACCGCGCGCGGCACAATATTCTTCCGCTAAGCAAGTTCGGTCTGATGCAGATAACACGCCAGAGGGTGCGTCCGGCCATGAATGTGATGGTGGAGGAGACGTGTCCCACCTGCTTCGGAAAGGGGAAAATCAGACCGAGTCTGTTGTTTACAGACCAACTGGAACAGAAGATAAGCCAGTTGGTTTACAAGATCGGCATCAAGAAATTTACTTTGTATGTCCACCCGTATGTGGCGGC
>CAVHUR010000005.1:0-63363 GCA_963639575.1 uncultured Spirochaetota bacterium | reverse complement strand
CTTATATCAATCAGGGAGTGTTGTCACTGAGAAGAAAGTGGCAGATGAAATACGGTCTGGGTATCAGTATCCGGCCTTCGCAGAAACTTGCATATCTCCAATACGAGTTCTATGACAGCAAGAAGCAGTTCATAGACATGCAGGAAGAAATCGAATCCAAATAGCTGTTACGCCTTGTGGCGTAACGCTATTTGTTGTATTCTTGTAGAAAAACTGTGCCGGCAGCGGATGCCAGGTGTGTTTCAGTGGTGGCAGACTTTTGCTATATTCACCGTGAAGCTGCCGGTTTCCGTTGCCGGTTTGAATTTTCCGCGTGCTTCCAGAAAGTCTACGAGTTCGGCGGCGGTCATGTTTTCCGCCGAGCAAGTGCAGAATCTCTCGTCTGCCCCGAAGCGTTTGACGATGCTGTCGACAAGTTCCTGTTTCGTGGAATAGCTGTTTCCCTCCATCATGTGGAGAACTTCGTGTCCGTGTGTCATGAGTGTTTGTGTGCTGTGTGAAACCTTTTAGTACTTGATAAGTGCCGAAAGCAGTTTGGCATTTTCGTCTCCTGTTCCTATCGTAATTCTCAGACAGTTGCCGCAAAGCTGCACTTTGTTCCTGTTTCTAACCACAATACCCTTGTCAATCAGGTAGTCGTAGATGGCTTGGGCATCCTTTACTTTTGCCAGAAAGAAGTTCGCGTCCGACGGATATACGGTCTCGCAAATGGGCAATCTCCTGAATGCGCTGATCATCAGTTCCCTCTCTTCGACAAGAATCTTCACCCATTTGGTGACGCTGACAGTGTCGTTGAGAATCTGCATCGCCTGTTTCTGCGTGAGGAGATTGATGTTGTAGGGGTATTTCACCTTGTTGAACAGCTGGATAATCTCCTTGTTCGCAAATGCCATTCCAAGGCGTATGGCGGCGCATCCCCATGCTTTGCTCAGTGTGTTGAGTACTATGAGGTGCGGATATTTTGTTATCTCGTGTCTGAAAGGTTTGGCGTTGGAGAAATCGCTGTATGCCTCATCCACCACAACAATGCCGTCGAAGTTCAGCAGAATCTTCTCTATCTCTTCGCGGTTCAGGTTGTTGCCCGTAGGATTGTTGGGACTGCAGAGCCATACAATCTTGGTGTTTTTATCGCAGGCAGCCAGTATCTTCTCTGCCGACACGTCGTAATTCTCGTCCAACAGCACCGGTCTGTATTCGGTGTCGTTAATGTCTGCACACACCTTGTACATGCCGTAGGTGGGTTCGATGGCAACAACATTGTCGATGCCCGGACGGCAGAAACAGCGGTAAGGCAGGTCTATCGCCTCGTCACTGCCGTTTCCGAGAAAAATGCAGTCCTCGTTTACTCCCTTGATTGCGGCGATTCTGGACTTCAGTTCCAGTTGTAACGGGTCGGGATACCTGTTGTACGGCTTGTTGTAAGGATTCTCGTTGGCATCGAGAAAGACCGTTGCCACGTGTCCGCTGTACTCGTTGCGGGCACTCGAGTAGGGGGCGAGATTCCATATATTCTCCCTTGTGAGACTTTGAATACTTCTCATTTGCCTAAAGATTTGATTCTTACAGTCATGGCATTCCTGTGGGCTTGCAGAGACTCATTCTCTGCCATCAGTTCCACGGTTGTGCCTATTGACCTTATGCCTTCTTCGGTTATGTTCTGGAAAGTGACCTTGCGGTTGTAGGAATCGAGGTTGACTCCATTGTAGGCCAATGCGTAGCCGTGGGTCGGCAGTGTGTGGTTTGTGCCGCTGGCATAGTCGCCGGCACTTTCGCAGGCATAGTTCCCGAGGAACACGCTGCCCGCATTGACGACCTTTTCCGCCAGACTTTCGTAGTCCTTAGTACATATAATAAGGTGTTCGGGCGCATATTCGTTGCTCAGTTCCATGGCCTCTTCCGTCGTGCGGACAAGGACAAGGCGCGAGTTGTCGAGTGATTTCGCGGCGATTTCCTTGCGTGGCAGTTGTTCGAGTTGTACGCCCAGCTCTTTCTTCACATCCTCCAGCAGGGCTTGGCTTGTCGTTATGAGCAACACCTGTGAGTCTGTTCCGTGTTCCGCCTGCGACAACAGGTCGGCGGCAACGAACTGCGGAATGCTTGTCTCGTCGGCTATTACGCACACCTCCGACGGACCTGCCGGCATGTCGATTGCCACGTCGTGCAGTGACACTTCCTGTTTTGCAGCCATCACATACTGGTTGCCGGGACCGAAAATCTTGCTCACCTTCGGCACTGTCTCCGTGCCGTAAGCCATGGCTCCGATAGCCTGTACGCCGCCAGCCTTGTATATTTCGTTCACTCCGGCGATGCGTGCAGCCACCAGAATGGCAGGATTGACCTTGCCTTCCCTGTTGGGCGGTGTGCACAGCACGATTTTCGCACATCCCGCAATCTTTGCCGGCGTGGCGAGCATCAGCACCGTGGAGAACAGTGGAGCTGTGCCTCCGGGAATATAAAGCCCTACTTTCTGGATAGGCACACTCTTCTGCCAGCACACGACACCGGGACAGGTCTCCACCTTCTTGCTTTCGAAGAGCTGCGCTTCGTGGAATTTCGCTATGTTGGAATGAGCCTGTTCGAGGGCCTTCTTCAGGTCTTTGTCCACCAGATTCTCCGCCTCGGCCAGTTCCTCTTCGCTCACCCGGAGGGAAGCAAGGACTACATGGTCAAACTTTTCCTCGTATTTCTTCACGGCGGCATCACCGTTCTGGCGCACATCATTCAGCACTCCTTTCACGGTGCTGGTGAGTTGCGACACGTCGATACACGGGCGCTCGACAATCGACGCCCACGCTTTTTTGTCAGGATATTCGTATGTAGTCATTACATTATCATCTTTTCAATCGGGGTGACAAGTATTCCCTGTGCTCCCAGTTCCTTCAGTTTGCCTATTATCTCCCAAAATACTTTCTGGTGAATCACGGCATGTACCGAGCACCACTCTTCGTCGGCGAGCGGTATGACCGTAGGACTTTTCAGTCCGGGGAGAACCTTCACTATTTCGTCGAGGCGGTTCTTGGGGGCGTTCATGCGCACATACTTGTTGTCCTCGGCATTGCTGACTGCCTCAAAACGGAACAGCATCTCGTCGAGGATGGCTTTTTTGCCGCTGTCCAAATCCTTGTTGGCTATCAGCAGAGCTTCGCTCTTCATTACCACTTCGACCTCTTTCAGGTTGTTGCTGACGAGGGTTGAACCCGAACTGACGATATCGAATATGGCATCGGCAAGTCCTATGCCCGGGCTGATTTCCACGCTTCCGGTAATGACATGTATGTCGGAATTGATGCCGTTGTCATCCAGATATTTCTTCAGTATGCCCGGATAGGACGTGGCAATCTTCTTTCCCCGGAACCATTCCAGTCCGTTGTATTCCACATTCTTCGGGATTGCGAGTGACAGGCGGCACTTGGAGAAGCCGAGCCTTTTCACCACCGAGGCATCCTCCGCACGCTCCATAAACTCGTTTTCGCCCACTATGCCGATGTCGGCGATGCCGTTTGCCACGCACTGCGGAATGTCGTCGTCGCGCAAATAAAGTACTTCCAGCGGAAAGTTTGTCGACTCTACCAGGAGAGTACGTTTGGACGAACCTACTTTGATGTCGGCTTCAGCCAACAGATTCATGGTATCTTCAAATAAACGTCCTTTTGACTGAACTGCTATTCTTAACATTATAATGTGACTTAATGCAAATTTACAAATTACCTGAAATACTCTGCAAAAGTATCATTTTTAATTTACTATTCCAAGAATTGTAGTAATTTTGTGTCCGCAAATGGTCAGGTTGAAATACTTATGCGCAATTGTTGCAACATCGTTGCTTCTGTTGTGTTCTTGCAAGCACAGGGATGCGTCTCCCAATCCCTGGGGCGTCACGTCTGCCGACAGTTCTACGGTCAGTCTTGACGACATTATTTCCAACGGTGAAATGATTATGGTCACCATGAACGGACCCGATACATACTATGAATATCACGGTCGCGGCATGGGACTGCACTATCTGCTGTGCGAGAAATTCTGCCAGTCGATAGGCGTGTCCCTGCGTGTGGACGTGTGCAAGGACACCGCCGATATGATGCAGCGTGTGGCGAGCGGTGAGGCGGACATCATAGCGATGCCCGTGAAGAAGCCTGCCGGAAACCTGCTTGCGTGCGGCGGACAGGCTTCGCACGGCGGTTGGCACTGGCTTGTCAACAAGTCCAACGGTCAGCTTGCGGATGCCCTGAACCAATGGCTCACTGCCGACGAGGTGAAGAAGGTGGACGAGGAACAGTCGTTCTGGCTCTCTTCGCGCAGCGTGACGCGCCATGTCTATTCGCCCATGCTCAACAGGACGGCCGGCGTAATATCCAGTTACGACCACCTGTTCCGCCGTTATGCTCCCGTAGCGCAGTGGGACTGGCGACTGATAGCTGCCCAATGCTACCAGGAATCGACCTTCGACCCGAACGCACGCTCCTGGGCTGGGGCGGGAGGACTTATGCAGATAATGCCGGCAACTGCCGACATGCTCGGTCTGCCGCGCTCGGAGGTCTACAATCCGGAGCGCAATGTGGCGGCGGCGGCAAAGTACATAGCGCAGTTGTCGAAACTCTTTGCCGACATTCCCAACCCCACGGAGCGGATAAAGTTTGTGCTTGCAAGCTATAACGGCGGTCATTTCCATGTGCGTGACGCCATGGCGTTGGCGCGCAAACACGGGCAGTCGCCTTACCGGTGGAGTGATGTGAGCACCTATGTGCTGCGTCTTTCGCAACCTGAATACTACAATGACCCGATTGTGAAGAACGGATACATGCGCGGAAGCGAGACCGTGGACTATGTGGACCGCATATGGTCGAGGTGGCTTGACTACCGCGGACTGAAGTTGTCGGGCAAACTTTCGTCGGGCGCTTCGGGTTCGCCGGCAGGCGACATGACGCCGAAACCGCATCCGGCGGCAAACCGAAAGGCCAAGTACAACATATGAACAGGGAAATACTCAGGCTTGCCCTCCCGTCCATAGTCTCCAATATCACCGTTCCGTTGCTGTCGTTGGTCGACATCGCAATAATGGGTCACATCGGCGACGCCACATATCTGGCGGCGATAAGCGTGGGGGCGATGATGTTCAACGTGATGTATTGGGTGCTCGGATTCCTGCGCATGAGCACTTCGGGGCTGACCTCGCAGGCTCTCGGCAGGGGCGACGCCGACGGCATAAGGCGCATGTTCACACGCTCCATAGCCAATGCCCTGAAATCGGGAACACTGCTTGTGCTGCTCGGCTATCCTCTGCGCTGCGCCCTGTTGTGGGCTTTTCAGGTGGGAAGCGACACTGAGGGCATCGTGACAACCTATTTCGACGTGTGCGTCTTTGGCGCTCCTGCCGTGCTTTGCAGCTTTGCACTCAACGGATGGCTTATCGGCATGCAGGACACGAAGACCCCAATGACGGTCGCCGTCACGCAGAACGTGGTGAACATAGCCCTGTCCCTTTTCTTCGTATATGCCCTTGGCGCAGGTGTCACGGGTGTTGCCCTCGGCACCATGCTGTCGCAATGGATTGCCGCAGCCATGCTGTTTCTGTTGGCAAGGCGGCATCATGGCGGGTTTGCAGTGTGGAGAAGCGGTGCGGCGAAGGCTGAACCTCACGGCGGAAAATCCTTTTCCGCGCTCAACGTCCAGATATTCCTGCGCACGCTCTGCCTCGTGTCGGTAAACATGTATTTCACTTCCGCCGGCAGCGCACAGGGTGCGGTGACGCTCTCAGTTAACACTCTGCTGATGACATTCTTCACTTTGTTCTCCTATGTAATGGACGGTTTCGCTTTCGCAGGCGAGGCCATGGGCGGCAAATTCTACGGAGCCGGCGACCGGAAGTCGCTGTCTGCGTTGCACGGAAGGCTTCTCCTGTGGGGTGTCACCCTCGTGGTGCTGTTCACGTCGGTCTATGCCTGTTGCGGCAACGGACTGCTTGGGCTGCTGACGAGTGACATGACGGTCATCGCCGCCGCCCGTCCTTATTTCCGCTTTGTGCTGTTTGTCCCTCTCTGCGGCATGATGGCATTTGTCTACGACGGCCTTTTCATCGGAATGACACGCACGCAGGAGATGCTCTTGTCGTGCTTTGTCGGGGCGGTGACATTCTTTTCGCTATACCTTTTTCTGCGTGGCAGTTGGGGCAACGATGCCCTGTGGTATGCATTCCTGGCTTATCTGGTGCTGCGTGGAGTGCTTCTGGCGATGCTGTTCCGTAAAAAATAAGTCACAAAAAAAGTTCACGGATTTTTCGCAATCTACGCGGGTGCAAACTACCAATTTTACTGATTTTCGCCCTTTCGGCAGTTTTTGCACACCGAAACATGACGTGCAACTTTCCGAAAGCACCGTTCTTGCATCGTCAAAACACCGTTCTTACCCTCCGTCTACATAGTATATGGTACACCAAGAAGGGTGTTCTTGGCATGCAAGAACGGTGCTTTTGCAACGCAGGAATTTTGTTTTTGTCTTGCGAAAAATATATTCTCCTGAAATACAAAGGATTGTGCAAAATGCTCATTTTTGCCGTTTTTTCGGAGAAAATAGGAGTTGCTGACTTCCGAGGGTAGTTTTTTGAGGGTGTTTGTCCGCTTTTTTCTGGTTTTGTCCACGCTGCTCCGTATTGCCGAAAAGGTCAAAAAGTGCCGTCGGGTTATCCTTTTTACTCTTTTTATTCGTAACTTTGCACCGTATTATTAATAATGGACAATTAGATGAAAGCATTTGTATTTCCAGGTCAAGGCTCACAGTTTGTAGGAATGGGCAAGGACCTTTATGAGAACAATCCACTTGCAAAGGAACTTTTCGACAAAGCAGACGCCATACTCGGATTTAAGATTACCGACACGATGTTTGCCGGTACGGACGATGAACTCAAGCAGACCAAGGTGACCCAGCCTGCCGTTTTCCTCCACAGCGTTATCTCCGCACTCTGCCTCGGCGACGATTTCGCCCCGGCAATGGTGGCAGGACACTCGCTCGGGGAGTTCTCCGCACTCGTTGCGGCCGGCGCTTTGAGTTTCGAGGACGGACTGAAGCTCGTCGCAGCACGTGCCCAGGCCATGCAGAAGGCATGTGAGGCAGCACCCTCGACAATGGCTGCCATCATCGCACTGCCCGACGAAACAATCGAGCAGGTGTGTGCAGGCATATCCAAGGAGGGCAACATCGTGGTGCCCGCCAACTACAACTGCCCGGGCCAGTTGGTGATTTCGGGTAACATAGAGGCTGTGAACGAGGCTTGCGAACAGCTGAAGGCAGCCGGAGCGAAGCGTGCTCTGCCGCTGAAGGTGGGCGGTGCTTTCCACTCTCCGTTGATGCAACCTGCCAAGGACGAACTGCAGGCTTCCATCGAGGCAACGGAGTTCCACACTCCCAAATTCCCCGTTTACCAGAATGTGGACGCACTTCCGCACACTGACCCGGAGGAGATAAAGAAAAACCTGATAGCCCAGCTCACCGCACCGGTGAAGTGGACCTACGAGGTGCAGAACATGATTGCCGACGGCGCAACCGACTTTACGGAGTGCGGACCGGGCAAGGCTCTGCAGGGAATGATCGCCAAGATAGCCAAGGGCAACGAGGCCGTCACCGTGACAGGCATAGCATAATGGGCAAGACAATCATCTATCAGGTTCTCCCGAGACTGTTCGGCAACAAGACCACGGCACGCATCGAGAACGGCAGCGTGACCGAGAACGGAACGGGAAAGTTTGATGATTTCGACATGAAGACATTGCGTCGCATCCACCAGTTGGGTGCAACGCATGTTTGGTTTACGGGGGTTATACGCCACGCTTCATGCACCGACTACTCCAGTCACGGCGTTCCTGTGCAGCATCCGTCGGTAGTCAAGGGCAGGGCAGGGTCGCCCTATGCCATCTGCGACTACTATGACGTGGACCCTGACTTGGCGGTTGACGTCGACAACAGGATGTCCGAGTGGGAGCAGCTGATAGTCCGCACCCACAAAGCGGGCATGAGGGTGGTGATGGACTTTGTGCCCAATCATGTGGCAAGGCAGTATTTTTCCGTAGCTAAACCTGCCGGTGTGGACGACTTGGGCAGCCATGACGACCGCCAGAAGCACTTCTCTCCGCAAAACAATTTCTACTACTGTGTGGGCGAGGACTTCGTAAGCCCTTGCGGAACAGGCTATGCGGAGAGCCCGGCTAAAGCCACCGGCAACAACGTGTTCTCCGCCCGTCCGTCCGTAAACGACTGGTATGAGACGGTGAAACTCAACTACGGCATCGACTACAACGACTGGTCGGGCACGCCGTCGGAGCATTTTTCTCCGGTGCCTTCCACTTGGAGGAAGATGACCGACATACTGCTTTTCTGGGCAGAGAAGGGTATCGACGCCTTCAGATGCGACATGGCGGAGATGGTGCCGTGCGCTTTCTGGGCATATGCCACGAGTGCGGTCAAGGCGGAATATCCCGACCTGAAATTCATCGGCGAGGTGTATAATCCGTCGCTCTACAGAAGTTACATCGCCGCAGGCTTTGACTGGCTGTACGACAAGGTGGGCCTGTATGACACCCTGCGTGGCGTGGTGACAGGCAACTGTGCCTCTGCAGCCATCACTTCGCAGTGGCAGACGGTGGACGACATACGCAACCACATGCTCTATTTCCTCGAAAACCACGACGAACAGCGCATTGCTTCCGACTACTTTGCCGGAAACGGCGAGAAGGCAATACCTGCCATGATAATCTCGGCGCTGCTTCACACCAACCCTGTCATGGTCTATGCCGGTCAGGAATATGGTGAGCGGGGCATGGACAAGGAGGGTTTCTCCGGCAGAGACGGACGCACCACGATTTTCGACTACTGGTGTGTGGAAAGCATACGCCGCGGATACTATGACCGCCGAAAACTCTCCGCCGCCGAGAAAGCCTTGGAGGAAAAATACAAAAAGATACTCTGCACAGCACGCGATGACAAGTCGGTGTCGGAGGGAGCATCCTTTGACCTGATGTACGCCAACCCTCATCTGGGCGGCAAGCAGTTCGCTTTCCTGCGCGGAAAAGACATGTTGGTGGCGGTGAACTTCGATGGCAGTCCGGTGGAGACGGACATCCTGCTGCCGGCACACGCCTTTGACTTCCTCGGAATGGAGGAGCGTGCTGTGACGGCGACGGACTTGCTGACAGAAAAAGAGTGGGGGATGACCCTCGGAAAAGACAAAACCGTCAGGGTGGACATTCCATCCAACGGCGGCGTAGTGCTGAAATGGTGATGCCTGTGGGCTTGATGCCGTAAAGGCAATCTGACATTATATATAACAAGACGGTGGATGCGTTTTCGCATCCACCGTCTTGTTTTGGTTTCTGTAGACCGGTTATTCCAGTTTGCCGAAGGAGTAGCCGTGCTCGATAAGCCAGTCGAGGCTTTGCGGAAGGGCAGTCTTCAGTTTGTCGATGCTCTTCAGAGAGTCGTGGAAAGTGATGATACTGCCGTTGCGTGCATAGCGTTTAACGTTGTTCACCACATCCTCCGCCGTGAGCAGCCGGGAGTAGTCGCGCGTCACGAGGTCCCACATCACTACCTTGTACTTGCGGCTTAGCCATGCGTATTGCGATATCCGCATCCATCCGTGCGGCGGACGGAACAGGTGAGTGTGCAGTAGGGCGTCCGCCTTTCGGGTGTTCTCCATATATGTGTTTATGGTGTGCCGCGCTCCGCCCATATGGTTATAGGTGTGGTTGCCGACAGAGTGTCCCTCGTCGACTACACGCTTGTAGAGTTCGGGATGTTTGTATGCGTTTTCTCCAACCATGAAGAACGTGGCTTTTATGCCACGTTCTTTCAGAGTGTCAAGTACGAATGGGGTAGCTTCGGGGATAGGACCGTCGTCGAAAGTGAGGTACACCCGCCTTTCCTTGCGGCTCATCCGCCAGTACGCCTTAGGATAAATCCAGCGTATCCACCTTGCCGGTTGCTCTATAAACATACCCCTTAGATTTCTCCTCCCTTGGACTGGTAGAGGTTGAGCAGCACGTTCAGTTTCGCCGTCTGCTGCTTTGCCAGATTCTTGTCCACAAGTTCTGTCACGTTGATAACCTCCCTCATGATGTACAGTTGGGTGAGTGCTTCATTCTGCGACATGGCGAAATTGTTGCCGTCGAGCGACAGATACCATGCGGCATACTGCGATGCAGTGTTCCACACTTTGCCGATAGTCTCCTTGGCTTTGCCCTTCATGCCCAGCAGAGCGTATGCTTTCGCGATGTCGGCACCGCCGCTCAGGTAGTCCATAGGTATGTTGTACTCGGGCAATTCCTTGCTGCACTTCTGGAGAGCTTTGGCAGCTTTGTCGTTCTTTCCTTCCGAGATGAGAGCCAAAGCCAGTTTTGCGAACAGTCGGCGGTGGGTGTAGCACATCCTCATCACGGTCTCGTCGATATACACGTCGGGATTGTTCATGCCGCCATAGCGGTAGCGGTTCATCATGTTGTCGTATGTCTTCTCCGTGTCAAAGTTCTTTGCGCCGTTCTTGGTGGTAAACGGAGAGATTCTGTTAGCCAAGCCTTCCAGGATGAAGTTGTCCCCGAGGTTCATGTAATTGTCCTCTCCGACAGTCATGGCTACATATACCGGACGTGTCCAGTTGGCGTTGCTGATAATCTCAAGCATCATCAGGTCGCCTTTGTAGAGGTAGCGTTTGCCGCTCAGAGAGATGACCATCTTGTCGGGAATAGTGTCGCTTGCCAGCATCATACCGCTCTTGAGGACGGCTTCCTTGTCAATCTTTACATACACCGTATCGGTCGGAATGATGTGGTGATCCTTGTCGCTCGGATTGAGTATCCAGTACTTCATGATGTTCTTCAGTTCGAACGGATCGTCTCCGAACTGTGCTTTCGCCTCATTTGGATACTCCTTGTAGAAATCGATAATCTGCTGTTTGACGTCCGGCTTGACCTCTATCATGTCGTTTGTGCCGGCACAGTAGTTGATGCGTTCCCAGCTTATAGGAAGACTCGGGGAGTCGTAGGCGGGACGTTTCATCTGGTCTATGTACCAGTCAGTCTGCAGATAGGACAGGTTGCAGACACGTGTGTCGGTGCGGAATCCCTCCACTTCCTGGTTGTACCAGAGGGGGAAGGTGTCGTTGTCGCCGTTTGTGAAGATGATAGGATTGCCCTTGTCCGGCAGCGTCATGAGGTAGTTCTGGCCGAAATCACGGCAGGAGTAACGGTCGGAACGGTCGTGGTCGTCCCAGTTCTGGGATGCCATCTGTATCGGGACAAGTATGCAGACAACGGAACAAACGGCTGCCAGGGCGGTCTCGTTGACCTTCGCGTTGCCGAGGTACTTGTTGAAAGCCTTTTTCAACAGGTCTATTATGGCAGCGACACCGATGCCGCACCAGATGGCGAAGGCATAGAACGAACCGGCATAGGCATAGTCGCGCTCACGCGGCTGTGACGGTGTCTGGTTCAAGTAGATGACAATGGCAAGACCTGTCATAAAGAACAGGAAGAACACTACCCAGAACTGGCGTATTCCGCGCTGTCCTCTGTAAGCCTGCCAGAACAGGCCTATCAGACCGAGAAGCAGCGGCAGACAGTAGTAGACATTATGTCCCTTGTTGTCCTTGAGGTCTTGCGGCAGTTTGCTCTGGTCGCCGAGGCGGGCGTTGTCGATAAATGGAATGCCCGTTATCCAGTTGCCGTGCTCCAGTTCACCGTTGCCTTGCTTGTCGTTCTGGCGTCCGGCGAAGTTCCACATGAAGTATCTCCAGTACATGAAATTGCACTGGTAGGAGAGGAAGAACCTCAGGTTGTCAAACTGTGAGGGAATCTTCACCATGATGTTTTCGCCGCATCTGTCGTACGGAACCTCCGTGCCGTTCACGCCTCCCATCCATGATTCGTAGTCGCGTGCATGTGATGCGTCGTGCATACGGGGGAACAGCATGTTCTGTGCATAGTTGTATTTCACCTTGTGACTTACTACGAAGTAGGAGTCCTTCTCGTCTTTTGACGCCTTTTCCTTGCGTTGCCATATCGGCGCTTTCTCTGTCTTGTCAGGTATGCAGATGTCTCCCTGGATATTGAACTTCACCTGTGACGTGTAGGCAGGACCGTAGAAAAGCGGTGTGTCGCCATATTGGTCGCGGCTGATATAGCTTCCGAGAGTGAAAATGTCCTCCGGTGAGTTCTGGTCCATCGGCGGATTGGAAGACGAACGGATTACTATCAGCGCATAGGAAGAGTAGCCTATCATCAGCATAAGCATACACATGAGCATGGTGTTCTTTGCCTTGGCTGTGATGAGCGGCACGAGTTTGCGGTCGCTTTTGCGCTTGTAGTTCAGTATAAACCACAGTATGGCGATAACGACAACTCCTGTGAAGAATGCTCCCCAGCCATAACCGTAGAACGGAACGCCCAACATTCCGAATGCGGTAAGGAAGGCTACGTTCTGCAGCTTCTGCCTCTTGTCGGTGTAAGTCTCGTATATGGCCCAGCAGACACTTGCCACAAGCAACAGGATGTAGATGATTTCGCCGGTGTTGAACGGGCATCCGAGGGTGTTGACAAAGAAGAGTTCAAACCATCCGCCGACAGTGATGATGCCGGGAACAACGCCGTAGAGTACGGCGGCAACGAGTATGAAAGAAATCAAAAGGGCTATAAGCGAACCCTTGAGCTCGATGTTCGGGAAACGTCTGTAGCAGAACACGAGCACGATGGCAGGTATGCACAGCAGATTCAACAGGTGTACTCCGATAGAGAGACCTGTCATGTACATAATCAGGACAAGCCATTTGTCAGACCCCGGTTCGTCTGCATGGTCTTCCCATTTGAGTATCAGCCAGAACACGATGGCGGTAAACGCACTGGAATAGGCGTACACTTCACCCTCCACAGCGGAGAACCAGAATGTGTCGCTGAACGTGTAGATTAATGCTCCGACAAGTCCTGACCCCATGATAGCTACGGTCTTGGCAGGCGTAAGTTCGCTCCAGTCCTTGAGAACGAGTTTCCTTGTGAGGTGCGTAATGGACCAGAAGAGGAACAAAATCGTAGTGGCTGACAGCAGCGCACTCATGGTGTTCACAATCATTGCAACTTTTGAGGGGTCGCTGGTCAGATGTGTGAACAGGTTGGCGGTGAGCATAAAGAACGGCGCACCGGGTGCATGACCGACTTCAAGCTTATAGCCTGTGGTGATAAACTCGGGGCAATCCCAGAACGAAGCCGTAGGTTCTATCGTAGAACAATAGACCACGGCTGCGACAAGGAATGTTATCCAGCCCAACAAATTGTTTACTAACTGATACTTTTTCATATCTTGTTTTTGTTTACTTATGGCTTTGTGCGATAGGCGATACCGTGAAACGGTAGCGCCGAATTTCCGTGCAAAATTACAAAAAATGCCAGTATATACATAACAAAAGCTTGTATATCTATAATAAAAAGGTGGAACTTGTGTTAATGGGACGGCGTGTGAAGTGTTCTTCTCGTTCCTTGACATATATTAGGAAATGGTATTGTGCGTTTCTGCGGTAATGCTTAGTATGTGTGGAAGCCCCGATTACTTGTAACTTTTTTGTAATTTTGCAGCGGACAATCAGTGTTTACTATTGCCCGGCAGCCGTCGATTAGGCGGTTGAAGCCGGCACTTTTCTTAATAAAAACATTATCAGCATGAGAACAGAATGGAGAGGTTTCAAGGGAACCAAGTGGCAATCGGAAGTTAATCTGCGGGATTTTATCCACAACAACTATACTCCGTACGACGGTGACGAGAGTTTCTTGGTAGGTCCGACAGAGGCAACCGGAAAACTTTGGACCAAGTTGAAGGAACTTCAGAAAGAAGAGCGCGCCAAGGGCGGAGTGCTCGATATGGAGACGGAAGTGGTGTCCGGCATCACTGCATACGGCGCTGCGTATATCGACAATGACATGCGTGACCTGGAGAAAGTCGTGGGTCTGCAGACCGACAAACCCCTGAAGCGTGCGTTCATGCCCTATGGAGGCATCAAGATGGCAGAGCAGGCATGCACCACTTACGGATATCAGCCGTCGGAGAAACTGCACGAAATTTTTTCGAAATATGTGAAAACGCACAATGACGGAGTTTTTGACGCTTACACTCCGGAGATGAAACGTGTGCGCCACAACCACATCCTGACAGGTCTGCCCGACACTTACGGACGCGGAAGAATTGTCGGAGACTATCGCCGTGTGGCTCTCTACGGTATCGATTTCCTCATTGCAGAGAAGAAAAACGACCTCGAGAAGATGGGCGATCAGGGCATGATAGACAGCGTTATCCGTCTGCGTGAGGAAGTGGCAATGCAGATAAAGGCTCTCACGGAACTGAAAAAGTTGGCTGAAATCTACGGTTTTGACATTTCACAGCCGGCTTCCAACGCCCGCGAAGCAGTGCAGTGGCTCTATTTCGGCTATCTTGCAGCGGTAAAGACACAGAACGGAGCTGCCATGTCAGTGGGCCGTATATCCACGTTCCTCGACATTTATTTCGAGCGTGACCTGCGTGAAGGCACTCTCACAGAGACCGATGTGCAGGAACTGATCGACCATCTCGTGATGAAATTCCGCATGGTGAAGTTCGCCAGAATACCGTCCTACAACCAGCTGTTCTCCGGTGACCCGGTGTGGGCGACACTCGAAGTGGGTGGTATCGGTGTTGACGGACGCTCCATGGTGACCAAAAACGACTTCCGTTTCCTGCATACTCTGGAAAACATGGGACCGTCTCCGGAACCTAACTTGACCGTTCTTTACAGTTCACAGTTGCCAAAGGCGTTCAAGCGTTATGCCGCCATGATTTCCGTGAAGACAAGTTCCATACAGTATGAGAACGATGATGTGATGCGTGTAGTGTGGGGTGACGACTACAGTATCTGCTGTTGCGTGAGCGCAACTCAGACTGGCAAGGAGATGCAATTCTTCGGTGCGCGCGCCAATCTGGCAAAGTGTCTGACCTATGCGGTTAGCGGCGGCGTCGACTCAAAGACCCGCGAGCAGTGCGGACCGGCTTATCGTCCGATTATGGGCGATGTTCTCACATACGAAGAGTTCATGCCGCGCTTCATGGACATGATGAACTGGCTTGCCGAGATATATGTGAAGACCTTGAACCTCATACACTATATGCACGACAAATATTTCTATGAGGCAGCCGAAATGGCTCTCATTGATACTGACGTGCGCCGTACTTTCGCAACGGGAATTGCCGGATTCAGCCATGTAGTGGACTCCATCAGCGCGATAAAATATGCCAAGGTGAACATCATACGCGACGAGACTGGTTTCCCGATAGAGTTCAAGACGGAAGGCGACTTCCCCCGTTACGGCAATGATGACGACCGTGCAGACGACATAGCAGTATGGCTTCTGAAGACCTTCATGGATATGATTAAGAAGCACCACACCTATCGTGACTCTGAGCCGACGACGAGTATCCTCACCATAACATCCAATGTGGTGTACGGCAAGTATACTTCCAACATGCCTGACGGCAGGAAGGCGGGCACTCCGCTCGCCCCGGGCGCAAATCCGTCATACGGTGCAGAGAAGAACGGACTGCTTGCTTCGCTCAACTCTCTGGCGAAACTGCCTTACGAATACGCCCTTGACGGCATCTCAAACACCCAGACCATCAGTCCGGGAACACTCGGCCATGATGACGAGGAGAGGGCACACACGTTGGTGAACGTCATGGACGGATACTTCAACAAGGGTGCTCATCACCTGAATGTCAATGTCTTTGGCGTTGACAAACTGAAGGATGCCATGGCTCATCCGGAGAAAGAGGAGTACCAGAACTTCACTATCCGTGTCAGCGGATATGCTGTCAAGTTCATTGACCTCACCCCGGAACAGCAGTTGGACGTGATTGCGCGTCAGGCACACGAAACTCTCTAAGATACCGTAAACGTCCCCAAGTGTCTGCTTGGGGGCGTTTTTTCAATTCCCATTTCTTGTTTCTGATTATGCTAAAAGGCAACATCCATTCCATAGAAACATTCGGTTCGGTAGACGGTCCGGGCATACGCTTCGTGATATTCCTGCAAGGTTGCCACATGCGATGCCGCTTTTGCCACAACCCGGACTCTTGGTCTACAAAGCCGAACAACCTGATGACCGCCGACGAACTGCTTGACAAGGCAGAGCGTTACCGTGATTATTGGGGCGACGAGGGCGGAATTACCGTCAGTGGAGGCGAGCCTCTGTTGCAGTTGGATTTCCTTCTTGAACTGTTCGCCAAGGCAAAACAGCGAGGAATAAATACCTGCCTGGACACCTCGGCGCAGCCTTTCACAAGGCAAGAAGAGTGGTTTTGCCGTTTTGAAGAACTGATGAAGTATACCGATACCATACTTCTGGATATCAAACATATAAGAAATGTCAATCATAAAGCGTTGACAGGGTGGGACAACGACAATATTCTCGACTGCGCCAACTACCTGTCTGACATCGCCAAACCGGTCTGGATACGCCATGTACTCGTTCCGGAAATCACGGACAAGGACGAATATCTCCGTGAACTTTCCGCCTTCTTGTCCACCCTGCACAATGTCAAGCGCGTAGATGTTCTGCCGTATCACACCATGGGGATATACAAATATGAGAAGCTCGGGATAGAATACACACTCTCTGGAGTGAATCCTCCGAGCGGCGAAAGGGTGCAGTCGGCAAGAGAGATACTATCTTCCCGTTTGTCGCAGAAAAGTCAATAAAAGCCTAAAATGCAACATTTTACCGCCGTTTTGTATGTTCAAAACGGATAAAAGCAGTACCTTTGCCGTGACATTTGCATGACAGCACCATAGTTAAGATTACACATTATGAAAATTAAGACAAGATTAGTTGTCGGGATAGCTGCGTTGTGTTGCGCAGTCACTACCCATGCCACCGTCTATGAGGCCAGTACGGTGACGATGAAAACATCGAATGCCGATTATTCGATGTCGCTGCTTGGCGAGACAAGTGACGGATATCAGATTTGGGCTTGCCAGGCTGCAAGTTCCAGTTCGGACCTGAAGGGAGCGGAATGGCAGATAGATGGAGGAAAGACAATATCCTTTCCGATAAACTATTTCAGCACAAACACCAAACAGACTCTCCAGACATCGAGCGTGAAAACTTATGAAAACTATGAGCGCAACTTGAGAGTCAATGCGGAAAACCTGCATTTTCTGAAGGTAAAGAGCCAGACCACAGCCGACTTCTTCACTTGGGACATGACGGAAACGCCAAAGTTTATCAGCGAATTTACTCTGGCGGGAGGATTGTCAGCCTCTATTGAAGGAGGAAGCAGTCACTACGGTGACAACAATAAGACCTATGTTCATAAGTTGACGTGGGCTTATTCCGGCATGACAAGTGTTGTCGTTGACCGTCTGACAATAGAACTGAGCTATGACAAAGGCAAGACATGGACATCGGCTGGAGAATCCGCAGGCGATGCCAATAGCACTGACGTGCAGTTACCGTTGGACAAAGAGAGCGTGCGCTATCGTGTTACGGCCTATCCAAAAGATGCCTACAAGATTGTCGCGGACAAAGACTGCTATGTGGCAGAGACCTCAGACTATGACATATCTTCTCCCACCCGCGTCATATACAACGCCTCGAAGGTGATAATGAATACCGGTTCCGGCAACGGAACAGACATCTCCATGACCAAACTCGGAGTATGTAAGGACGGCTATCAGCTTTGGGTTTGCCAAGGCATTGATGACTATGCATACACCAAATGGTACATTGACGATGGCGGCGCAATATCCTATTCTTACGGAGACTTCTTCAGTAACACGCAGTATATGTTGACAGAAGACTATACGACTACCAGTTTAAGGTATGTCCCCCAGGGCTCCAAGCACTATCATTTCGTTAAACCCAAGGGCAAGGTTCTGGCAAATTACTTCACTTGGTACGGCACCGAAGCCTTCAAGCCCTTCGGTTATTACCTCTCTGCCAAGTGCACCGTTGGGACGAATTCCGACATTTATCTTGACAACAAGGAAAATCGTCTCACGCAAGCACTGCAGTGGAACTTTAAGAATGTTTCGGTCATAATGATCGATCACGTGGATTTGGAGATGAGCCTTGACGGCGGCGAGACTTGGGAAAATATCTCCACGCAGAGCAGTGGGGGCGATGATCCCCGATACTACAGTACCGGCGCAAGTTGTGTTGCTTATATTGGGGAGAAAGCCACCAAGGTGCGCTATCGTGTGACAGTCTATCCCAAAGACTGCTACAAGTGTGTTGTGGAGAACGGATATTGGAGGGCTGAAACCGAAGACTATCCTGTGACTCTGCCGGATGTCACCTGTAGCATAAAGGCAGTGGCGCTCGACCGTGACGCATACAACCAGGATGCCACCACAAAGGAACGTACCTATGCGGCAGAAGTGTCGTGGACGGCCTTGGAGAAGATTTCCGACAAGTTCGGCGGCGCAGCGATTCAGTACAGCGTGGACAATGGAGACACCTGGACAACTACCGACACGGTGACCGTAGCCAGCGGTACACAGAAGGTGAATGTGCCGACAGGCTACACCAACTATATGTTCCGCATCAGTCCCTACGCCAAAGCTCCGTGGACGGAATTTGCGGCGTATCGCCCCACAGCAGTGTCTGACGCGCTGACGACGGACTATGCTCCCGCCGTAACGTCCCTTTCTGTTGCCGGCAAGGCGGATGACTTGACTTACGGACAGTTCCGCAAGGTGACGCTCGACTACTCTCTCAACGATGACTTGGCGCAGACTTGCAGCCGCGCATACATGGCATACTCTTACGACAACGGCGCTACTTGGATTAAGATGAAGGGATTTGTCCCGGCAAGCAGCGGTCAGCAAACCATACTTACGGACGCTTCCAAGAGCCAGTGCAAGTTCCGCATATTGGTCAATTCCGTCGTCGACGGAACGAATAAGCCTTGTACGTTTGAAACCGATAATATTTCCTTAAATTAAAAGTTATGACACGAAAACATATATACAGTCTGCTTATAGTCGCAGTGTCGTTGTGCTGCAATCTCCGTGCGCAGACCTTATTTGATGTCAAATATGTGTACATGGGCACCAATAAATGCTCGGAGTGCCGCGGTTACATGACACTGCTTGGCAGAAACAAGTATGGGCAACAGCTGTGGCACAAGAAAGTAAGCCACGCAGTCACGATTTCAGCCTATCTGAACGTGAACAATGACACTGGTGACTTGACTGATGCGATAGAATTGAAATCCTCCGAGAACCAGACATATATGCCCGGATTGGAGCGTGGTCGTATTGCTGCGTATGAGTACAACATCGTAACGGGAGAGGCCGACCAGTTCATTCTTACGACAGGAGAGGCCAACGTGTACTATGCAGGATACCAAGACAACAAATGGGGATATAAGAGCGGTGACGGAGACTATACGGTGACCGCCCATGCAAATGTGACTGCAAGTGACCCTGTGTTGGACGCAAGCAAAGGAAAATATGTCCAGACGGTCAGCTGGAACATAGACGGCATTACGGACGCGATGCTCTCCGGTGTCGCGATTATGGCGAGTTACGACGGTGGAACGACTTGGGACTACCTGAGTACGAAAAGCGGTGCTGCCGACAGTTACGTCACGGTGATTCCGTGGAACACCGAAAAGGTGCGCTACCGTGTCATAGCTTCCCCCAATGAATATTTCAACATGGTGACCATATCGGACGAAGTGCCGTGGACATCTGACGACACTCCCGATTTCGTTATGGCTCCCATCCACATCCCGGGCACACTGACCGTCGGGAATATCACGGACAGTTTCACCGATGCAACGGACCTCTGGAGCCGCACATACAACCCGACTGTGACGTGGGATATCCCTGGAGTCTATGCCGATGCAGTTTCCAAGGTTGCCGTAGAGTATTGTGCCAAGGACACTGGCGACGAGTGGGAGGAACTGTTCAGCACCGCTGATGCGAGCGGTTCGCGTGCTGTGACGCTGCCTGTAGGCATAGACAGCCTGCTCTTCAGAATGGTCATAACCCCCACGGACCGTTACTCCCAGTTCAAGGACACGTCCGTGTCGGATGTTGTTGCTGCCGTCACAAACTATGCGCCTGCCTTTAGCAACATAGCGCTTGTGGGCTCGCTTGGCGCAAATTATGATTCCGCAGCAAAGACATACACCCCGACGCTGGCTTATACCATGAATAACGACCTTTACCAGACACGCCTCGGCAAGGCCTTCGTCTACTATTCCACCGACGAAGGTGCTACCTGGACACTGGCAGAAACCGTCAGCTCTCCTTCGCAGAGTGGGGAAGTGCAGCTGTCTGTGCCGGCCGATGCGAAGAAATATCAGTTCCGCATGGGCATAGCGTCGGCAGAAAACAACGTCATCGCCTGCGGCGTAGAGGAGAACAGCAATGTGTACGCCTACACCAAGAGCTATGTGCTCGATGACAACGTGGACTACACTCCCGAAACCCTAAGTGCGGACGAGGTCAAGGTGCTGCGCTCTTTTGTCAACGGCAGAATGGGTACAGTCTGCCTGCCGTTTGACCTTACGGCGGAGCAGATCACCGAGGGATTCGGCTCAAATGCCGAAGTCTACGAGTACACAAGCCTGACCGGCACCACCATGGACTTCTCTAAGGTGACCGAGATGAAAGCCGGCAAGCCTTACCTTGTCAAGACTTCGGAGGACAAAGACTGTCTGGTCTTCAGCAATGTGAATATCACTGAGGACACGAAACCTCAGCTTTCTGACATCAGCAGCGACTATGTGTATGCCGGAACATTCAGTCCCTACGCCATGGCTGTCGACCGCACGGAGCTTTTCCTCACCGCCAACGGACAACTGAAATACCCGTCTTCGTCAGACAACAATGTGAACCGCCTGCGCGGATACCGCGGATATTTCCGGCTTGCCAATGCAAACGGCAGTGAGACAAAGATAAGTTTCGACGGCGAAATGACAGGTGTTGAAAACCTTGACGTAGACCTCGGTCAGCCTGTCCGTGTCTACAATCTCAACGGCCAGTATCTTGGCGACAGCCTCAAAGGCCTGGCAAGGGGAGTGTATTTGGTGAACGGAAAGAAAGTGATAATAGATTAAGACATATAAATATAGAACGTAGAAAAATGAAAAAGTATCTGATTCCTGAAACAAAGGCGATTGCAATCGCCGCAACATGTATGTTGGACAGTAGTTCCGGCGGCTCTGGCAGTAGCGGCAGTTCGTCAATCGTGCCGGATACGAGCGGTGGTATCGGCATCGATACTGGCGTAACTGGCGGTGGAGGCAATGCCAGTGAGGAGGCTTGCAGCAAGGATGCCGGTTCGTGGGAGTGATACTCCAGACGACGATTCAGACATCTCCGGTTCGGGACAAGAAATCAAACGGTTCGTTAATTCGTGATTTCCTGTCCCGGATTTTTGTTGTTTCTGATGTCTCATTTCACCACAATATAAAAGTATGTGGCATTTTTGATGACTATGGAAGACGTTTTGTGTAAATATGATATATAAATCAAGAAATCTATTGTAAATAGGAAAGAAAATACAAAAGGTTTGCTACAATGTGGTGATTTTTGGCTACTTTTGTGCGCATAATGTAGTTATGCGTATTTGAAAATGGATATTGTCAGCAACTTTTTCGCTTCTTTGAGTTCCTTGTTGTGGGGCTGGCCCATGGTCATAATGCTCTTGGGAACTCATGTTTTCCTCACTGTCAGACTGCGTTTTCCCCAGTGTCACATCTTCAAGGCCATACGTCTGTCGGTGCAGAAAGACCCTGACGCCGTGGGCGACGTGTCGCAGTTCTCGTCGCTTGCCACCGCCTTGGCTGCCACAATCGGCACCGGCAACATCGTGGGAGTGGCTACAGCCATTGCCCTCGGAGGTCCCGGGGCGGTGCTGTGGTGCTGGTTGACAGGCGTATTCGGCATTGCCACCAAGTATGCGGAGGGTTTGCTCGCCATAAAATATCGGGAGAAGAAACCCGACGGCAAGGTTATCGGCGGTCCGATGTATGCTTTGGAGAAAGGATTGGGCTGGCGGTGGGCTGCCATACTCTTTGCCGTGTTCACCGCCATCGCCTCTTTCGGCATCGGCAACACCGTTCAGACCAATGCCATTGCCACGTTGGCTTTCGAGACTTACGGCATTTCGCCTTATGCGACAGGTCTTGTCATCTGCCTTTTGGCGGGTGCGGTGCTGCTCGGAGGCGTGAAAAGTATCGCCCGCGTGTGTTCGGCACTGGTCCCGTTAATGGCTTTGGTCTACATTCTGGGCTGTTTGTATGTGATATGTGTCAACTCTGATTATCTGTGGCCGGCTCTCAAGCTGATTGTCACGTCGGCTTTCACCCCGCAGGCTGCCGGTGGAGGCTTTGCCGGAACTACGGTCATGATGGCTGCACGCTACGGCATCGCCCGCGGACTCTTCAGCAACGAGTCGGGATTGGGGTCTGCGCCCATCGTGGCAGCTGCCGCCCAGACGCGCAATCCGGTGCGTCAGGCGTTGGTGTCGAGCACCGGCACGTTCTGGGATACGGTGGTCATCTGCGCCATGACGGGTCTTGTCATTGTGAGCAGTGTGCTGGCTTACCCCGACATCACGTTCGACAACGGTGCCGTGCTGACCAAGATGGCTTTCTCCAAGATACCTGTTGTCGGCACTCCGCTGTTGACTTTCGGACTGCTGACATTCGCTTTCTCCACCATATTAGGGTGGTGCTATTACGGAGAGCGTGCCGTCGAATACCTGAAAGGTCACCGTTGGATGCTCGCCTACCGTGTTGTGTTTATCGCTGCGATATTCGTCGGGAGCGTGATGCAGCTCGGTGTGGTGTGGAACATGGCCGACTGCATGAACGCACTCATGGCAATTCCTAACCTGTTGTCGCTGCTTGCGCTCAACGGCATCTTGGTTCACGAGACGCGCAAGTACCTCTGGCGTGGGCGCTTGGACAAGGCTGACGATGATGTGTAGTGCCTATTCGCAGACCCCGACGTAGAGTCTGTCAATGGGGAAAATATTTGCCATAAGAACAAAAAAGGACAAATATTTCAGTGCAACGTGTGTTCTTATATGATTTTTTCGTAATTTCGTGCCATAGAAAATCAAATTATTCCGGTTGCAAAACCGCAAATGACAACTACAACAACATTGTTTTATGAAGGTACATGAGTATCAGGCCAAAGGCTTTTTCCGCCAGTACGGCTTGCCTGTGGACAGGAGCATCCTCGCCCATACCGTGGACGAGGCAGTCGAAGCATATCGTCAGTTGGGACTACAGCGTGTAGTCGTGAAGGCGCAAGTCCACACCGGCGGGCGCGGCAAGGCAGGCGGCGTGAAGCTGGCTGCCAGTGAAGACGAGGTGCGACAGCACGCCTCTGCCATTCTGGGCATGACTATCAAGGGCTTCACAGTGGACAGGGTGCTCGTCGGCGAGGCTGTCGACATCGCTTCGGAGTATTATGTCAGCATCCTTGTCGACAGAAATACCAAGTCGCCGATACTGATGTTAAGCCGCGAGGGGGGCATGGAGATAGAGCAGGTGGCACGCACTGCGCCCGAGAAAATCGTCCGCATACCGATAGACCCGATTGTCGGACTGCCTGTCTACAAGGCTCGCGAGGCGGCATTCGCCCTGTTTGACGACATGGCACAGGTGAAACAGGCCACGCCGTTGTTGCAGAATCTCTACCGTCTGTTTGTCGAAAAGGACGCCTCTCTGGCGGAGATAAACCCTCTCATCGTGGATAAGGCAGGCCAACTGAAGGCTATTGACGCCAAGATGACCTTTGACGACAACGCCCTGTTCCGTCATCCTGATGTGGCAGAACTCAATGAACCGACCGAGGAAGAGAAGAAAGAGCTCTACGCAAAGGAAAAAGGTTTCAGCTATGTGAACCTCGGCGGCAACATCGGTTGCATGGTCAACGGAGCCGGACTGGCCATGGCCACTATGGACATGATAAAGTTGTACGGCGGCGAACCTGCCAACTTCCTCGACATAGGCGGCAGTTCCAATCCCCAGAAGATTGTCGAGGCGATGAAACTCCTTCTCGCCGACAGTCACGTGAAGGTCGTCCTGATAAACATCTTCGGCGGCATCACCCGGTGCGATGACGTGGCTAAGGGACTGATAGAGGCGTTCCGTGAACTCGACACCGACATTCCTGTCGTCATCAGGCTTACCGGAACCAACGAGGCAGAGGGGCGCGCACTGCTGCAGGGCACTGCCTTCACCGTGGGAACGACCATGTCCGACGCCGGTCACAAGGCTGTGGCGCTGGCTTCGAAATTATAATGTAACCGCAATAAAAGGACAAATAATACAATCACAGAGATGAGTATTCTTGTAAATAAGGATTCACGGGTAATCGTACAGGGCATTACCGGCAGAGACGGAAGTTTCCACGCCTCGAAGATGAAGGCGTATGGCACCAATGTTGTGGGCGGCACTTCGCCCGGCAAGGCAGGGCAGGAGGTAGACGGAATACCTGTGTTCAACACGGTGAAGGATGCCGTGAAGGCCACGGGAGCTGACACTTCCATCATCTTCGTCCCTGCGGCTTTCGCCAAGGACGCCATGCTTGAGGCTGCCGACGGCGGCATAAAACTCATCGTGTGCATCACTGAGGGCGTGCCGGTTGTGGATGCAGCCTATGCGTATGCCTACATCAAGTCCAAGGGAGCGAAACTCATAGGTCCCAACTGTCCCGGTCTGGTAAGCCCGGGAAGCAGTCTTGTGGGCATCATGCCTACCAACATATTCCGTCAGGGCGGTACTGGCGTCATCAGCCGGAGCGGCACGCTGACCTACGAAGTGGTGTACAACCTCACCCAGGCAGGCATGGGGCAGTCCACGGCGGTAGGTGTCGGCGGCGACCCTGTGGTGGGTTTGTATTTCCAGGACTTGCTGGAGATGTTCGAGAAAGACCCCGATACCGACAGCATAGCACTGATAGGCGAAATCGGAGGCGATGCGGAGGAGAAGGCTGCGGAGTATATACGCACCCACATCACCAAGCCCGTAGCGGTCTTCATCTCCGGTCGGCAAGCCCCGGTCGGCAAACAGATGGGGCACGCAGGGGCGATAATCTCCAGTTCGTCAGGCTCTGCCGCCGACAAGATTGCCGCTTTCGAGGCGGCAGGAGTGCCCGTGGCTAACGAGACGAGCGAGATTCCCGCGCTGCTAAAGGCACAAATGCAGAAGGATTGAAGGCTGCAGCCGTAGTAGTCGACGCGTCCTCGCGTCGACAGTCATGCGTATAATCATAGTAGTTGCAGCGTCCCCGCTGCATCCCTCAAGTGTGGATTTCTCATGCGTGAAGGTTGCAACGGAGACGCTGCAACTACTTTATAGTGTCCGGCAGTGACACTAATGACACTCAAAGCTCACCCTTCGAGTGACCTGTTCACGGTCGTGGTTCGGTCGAACCACGACCGTTATTCGATCGGCCCACGTCCGATATTCGATCGAACCACGGCCGTGAACAACCTGCCATACCACCGCTTTCGCATAACCATAACACCGCTTTCGTGCGCCCGCAACACATTCTATCGTTTGCGGCAACCTTTTCCGTGTGCGACACGAAAAGGGCTATTCGGGTTAAAAAGAGGTGAAAAAAAACGGCGTGTTAATCATTTCGGCATTTTTTTATTACCTTTGCATCTCAAAGGGATATGCGGATTGCACGTCCCGATTGGATGAAATAAAGACACATTTTATATGGGCAAGAAATTTGCAGAGTACAAGGGACTTGACTTGACTCGGGTTAACAATGACGTTTTAGAGGAGTGGAAGAAGAACGATGTGTTCCATAAGAGCATCTCAGAACGCGACGGCTATCCTCCGTTTGTGTTCTATGAGGGACCGCCTTCTGCCAACGGACACCCCGGAATCCACCATGTGATGGGGCGTACCATAAAAGATACAATCAACAGATACAAGACCATGAAGGGCTTCAAGGTCGAGCGCAAGGCGGGATGGGACACTCACGGACTTCCCGTTGAGCTCTCCGTGGAGAAGTCTCTCGGCATTACCAAGGAGGACATAGGCAAGAAAATCTCCGTGGACGAATACAATGACGCTTGCCGCAAGAACGTGATGATGTACACGGACGAGTGGTCTGACCTCACGCAGAAGATGGGCTACTTCGTCGATCTGGAGCATCCATACATCACATACGACATAAAATACATCGAGACTCTGTGGTGGTTGCTTAAGCAACTCTACAATAAGGGACTGCTCTACAAGGGCTACACCATCCAGCCTTATTCCCCCGCGGCAGGTACGGGTCTGTCTTCGCACGAGCTGAATCAGCCCGGCTGCTACCGTGACGTTAAGGACACGACGGTGACGGCACAGTTCCGGGTGAAGGAGTTCGCCGCCGGACTGAAGAACGAGGACAACTTGCCGGTCTACATACTGGCGTGGACGACCACTCCGTGGACACTTCCGAGCAACACGGCACTGTGCGTCGGTCCGAAGATAGACTATGTGGCAGTGAAAGGGGAGAACCCTTACTCTGGCGAAAAGGCCGTATATGTCATCGCCGAAAGTCTGCTTCCGTCCTACTTCCATGTGGAAGAGGGAGAGGAAATGGAGATACTGTGGCGCGGCAAAGGCACTGACCTCAACGGCATGCACTACGAACAGCTGATGCCGTGGGTGCGCCCGTGCGACTTCATCGACGACAAGGTGGTGGACCGCTACGACGATGCTTTCCGCGTAATCCTCGGCGATTATGTGTCGACAGAGGACGGTACGGGCATCGTGCATATCGCTCCGACATTCGGTGCCGACGACGCCAAGGTGGCTAAAGACGCCGGCATACCGAGCCTGTTCGTCGTTGACAAGGCCGGAGACACCCGTCCGATGGTGGATTTCCAGGGAAAATACTTCGTGAAAGAGGACATGAACCCCGACTTTGTCGCAGCTTGCGTCAACGAGGAGTACTGGAAACACAGCGGCGACTATGTGAAGAACGCCTACGATCCCAAATATAACGTGGGCGGAGTGTACGACGAGAAGGCCGCCAACAAGGACATGGACCTCAATGTGGTCATCTGTCTTGAGATGAAGGAGGCAGGCACTGCCTTCAAGATAGAGAAGCATGTGCACAACTATCCGCACTGCTGGCGCACGGACAAGCCCATTCTCTACTATCCGCTTGATTCGTGGTTCATCCGCTCGACCGCACGTAAGGACAGAATGTTTGAGCTCAACAAGGGCATCAAGTGGAAGCCCGAGACCACCGGAACAGGCCGTTTCGGCAAGTGGCTGGAGAACTTGAACGACTGGAACCTGTCGCGTTCGCGCTACTGGGGCACTCCGCTGCCTATCTGGCGCAACCGTGAGACGAAGGAGGAACTGTGCATCGGTTCGATAGAAGAACTCTACAACGAGATAGAAAAGGCTGTCAAGGCAGGCGTGATGGAGTCCAATCCGCTGAAGGAAAAGGGATTTGTGCCGGGCGACATGTCGCAGGAGAACTATGACAAGATAGACCTCCACCGTCCGTATGTGGACTATATCAAGCTGGTAAGCGACAAAGGACACGTCCTGACACGCGAGACCGACCTCATCGACGTGTGGTTTGACTCCGGGGCAATGCCTTATGCGCAGATACACTATCCGTTTGAGAACAAGGAAGCCTTGGATTCAGGCAAGGTGTTCCCGGCAGATTTCATCGCCGAAGGTGTCGACCAGACGCGCGGTTGGTTCTTTACTCTGCACGCAATAGCCACCATGGTGTTTGACTCAGTGGCGTTCAAGTCGGTCATCTCCAACGGTCTTGTGCTCGACAAGAACGGCATCAAGATGTCAAAGCGCCTCGGCAACGTCATCAATCCGTTCGACTGCATCGGCCAGTTCGGCGCTGACGCCGTGCGCTGGTACATGGTCACCAACTCGTCACCGTGGGACAACCTGTCGTTTGACCCCGAAGGAGTGAAGGAAGTGACATCTTCGTTCTTCATCAAACTATATCAGGCATATTCGTTCTTCACCCTTTACGCCAATGTCGACGGCTTCACTTATGCCGAGGAAGACGTGCCTTACGCCGACCGCTGCGACTTCGACCGTTGGCTGTTGAGCGAGTTGAACACCCTCGTAAAGCAGGTTGACGCCTATCTCGACGACCTTGACCCGACACCGGCAGGCCGTCTGATACAGAGTTTTGTCATCGACAAGCTGTCCAACTGGTACATCCGTCTCAACAAGAAACGCTTCTGGGGCGGCGGCATGACACAGGACAAACTGTCTGCATACCAGACTCTCTATACCTGCATTGAGACCTTGTCGAGGCTCATTGCACCGGTTGCGCCGTTCTACTCAGACCAGTTGTTCCGTGATTTGAACGCTGTGACAGGCAAATCCGACAAGATAAGCGTTCATCTTGCAGACTTCCCGACTGTCAACGAGGCGCTCATAGACAAGGAACTGGAAGAAAGCATGGAACTGGCAATGCAGGTTACTTCGATGACACTGTCGTTGAGAAAGAAAGTGAAGATACCTGTAATCCAGGCATTGCAGACAATCGCCATCCCCGCAACTGACGAGACGCTCCGCGCAAGGATACAGCGCATGGCGGACGTGATACTCTCCGAGACCAACGTCAAGGAACTGAAGTTCATCGACAACGGTGCGGGCATCCTCGTGAAGAAGGTGAAGTGCAACTTCCGCACTATGGGTAAGAAGTTTGGCAAGATGATGAAGAGCGTCTCGGCTGCCGTGACTGCCATGTCGCAGGAGCAGATTGCCGCACTCGAAACCAACGGTCAGGTGTCGCTGACTGCCGACGGTCAGGAGGTGCAGATAGAGTTGGCGGACGTGGAAATCTTCTCTGAGGACATCGCAGGATGGACTGTTACCAACGAGGGATCAATGACCGTGGCTCTCGACATCACCGTTACCGACGACCTGAAAGTGGAGGGTGACGCACGCAGAATAGTCAAGCAGATACAGACATTGCGCAAGTCGAGCGGTTTTGACATCACCGACAGAATATCAGTAGTACTGTCCGAGTGTGACGAAACCCGAAAGGTCATCGACCGTTTCGGCAGTCACATAGCGTCGCAAGTGCTTGCCAACAGCATCACTTTCGGGGATGTGACAGGCGGAGTGGACGTGGATCTCGAAACATTCAAACTCTCCCTGAAAATTGAAAAGGCATAAGCATTCCGGATTGTGGGCACTGCTCATAATCGTGATACTGCTCGTCATTGACCAGATTATAAAGATTCTGGTCAAGACGAACATGTCTCTTGGTGACAACATACACATAACCGACTGGTTCTATATCTCGTTCATAGAGAACAACGGCATGGCTTACGGCATGTCATTCATATACAAACCGCTGCTCACACTGTTCCGTTTGGTTGCCATTGCAGTGATAGGCTACTATATATATAAGGTGGTGAAGCGCAAGCACAGGATAGGTTATGTGGTGTGTCTGTCACTCGTCTGTGCCGGAGCGGCAGGCAACATATTCGACTGTCTGTTCTATGGCCAGATATTCACGGTGTCCACTCCGTTCACCGTTTCGGAGTTTGTGCCGTTCGGACAGGGCTATGCGCCGCTGCTGCAAGGCAAGGTAGTGGACATGTTTTATTTCCCCCTGATTGTCACGACATGGCCAGACTGGGTGCCTGTATGGGGTGGGGACAGGTTCGTATTCTTCTCTCCGGTATTCAATTTCGCCGATGCGTGCATCTCTGTAGGGGTCGTTCTGCTGCTCCTTTTCTACCGCAAGGACTTCGAACACTTCGGTGCGACATTGGTAGAGGGCACCCGCTTCGCAAGGAAAGAGGCTGACGCGACAAACGAAAACAAAGTTGACAAGGATTAGCAGACATATCTTCCGGTTGCTGCTGGGCGTCTTGCTCATTCCGGCAATGGTCCAGTCTTGCAGCGAAAGCAAGGTCAAGGTGATGTCGCAGGACAAACTTGAGGATGTGCTTTTCGACTATCACATGGCCGATGCGATAGTACACACCACCAACGTGGCGTCAGACGAGTATGACACATATCTCAGTGCGGTGCTCGAAAAGCACGGAATCACACGGGCAGAGTACGACTCTTCCATGGTGTACTACATGAAGCACGCCGACAAGATGCTCGAAATCTACAGCCATCTGACCGACCGGATGACCAATGAAGCACGTCTTCAGGGTATCGACAGCAACGGTCTGTTTGCCGGAGACGTGATGACAGGCGACACTGCCAATATCTGGAACTCTGCGAAAGCCAAGATTTTCTCCGACAAAGGTGTTGAAAACATCATGCGTTTCCGCATGACTGCCGACACCACTTATAGGAAAGGCGACCGCTTCATGTTGTCTTTCAAGACCGATTTCCTGTATCAGGACGGCGCGCGCAACGGCTATGCGGCGATGAGCGTTAGGTTTTCCAACGACAGCGTAGTAACCCGCACAACGTCACTGTCGTCGACAAACCAGCATAGACTTGAGGTTTCGGACGACACGAGGCTTGGAGTGAAGGAGATAAGAGGCTTCATCATGCTGCGGCCAAGCAATGTCAAGACCGACAGAAACAACAATACGCTCCGCATGATGGTCGTTTCCGACATCCGTCTGATTAGGATGCACGTGCCCGAACCGGAAAAGACGGCGGCGGACGCAGACACTACACGAATTGCAAAAGACAATAAATTACAAGACAATGAAAACGAAAACACTTCTCCTGTGCGCACTGTTTCTGACTCTGTGCGGAGGGAAAACATTGGCGTGCACAAACTTTATAGTAGGTAGCAAGGCGAGTGTGGACGGTGCAGTCATGTGTTCCTACAGTGCCGACTCCTACGGCGCATGCATGAAGATGGCACATTATCCTGCCGCAAAGCACGCCGCTGGCGAGATGAGAAAAATCTACGAGTGGGACACGAACAAGTATCTTGGCGAGATTCCGGAGGCTACTGAGACCTACAACGTGCTCGGCAACATCAACGAATACCAGGTTGCCATCGCCGAAACTACGTTCGGAGGACGCGAGGAAATGGCTGACTCCACAGGTCTTATCGACTATGGCTCGCTGATATACATAGCCCTGCAACGCTCCAAAACGGCCCGCGAGGCGATAAAGGTCATGACTACTCTTGCCGAAACTTACGGCTATTGCTCGGAAGGAGAGACCTTCACCATCTGCGATTCCAAGGAAGCTTGGATCATGGAGATGATGGGACAGGGCGCAGGATCTAAGAAAGTGGTGTGGGTAGCCTTGCGTGTGCCCGACAATGCAGTATGCGCACACGCCAACCAGAGCCGCATCCGCACCTTCAACCAGAAGGACAAGGCTAACGTGATGTTTTCTAAGGACTGCATCAAATATGCCAGAAAGATGGGATGGTTTACCGGCAAGGACGCTGACTTCAGCTTCCGCGATGCCTATGCGGCGCCCGATTTCTCGGGCAGAAGGTTCTGCGATGCACGCGTGTGGGCACTTTTCAACCATTTCCAGGACATGACCGACTATGTGGACTATGCCGCCGGCAAGAAGCCGCTGGCAGAGTGCAAGGAGATGCCTCTGTGGATTTATCCCGACAAAAAGGTGAGTGTGCAGGATGTGGAGAACCTCATGCGTGACCATTACGAGGGAACTCCCTTTGCCCTCGACAATGATATGGGTGAAGGATTGTGGCAGATGCCTTACCGTCCGACACCCTTGACCTTCAAGGTTGACGGCAAGTCATACTTCAACGAGCGTCCTGTGTCGACCCAGCAGAGTGCTTTCACCTTTGTGGCACAGTTGCGTTCATGGCTTCCGCGCCAGATTGGCGGCATCATCTGGTTTGGCAATGACGATGCCAACATGGTGCCCTTCATTCCCGTGTACTGCGGAAACACCGTGCCGCCGGCATGTTTCAGCGACCCGAAAGCTGATGACGTGACATTCTCGATGAACAGTGCTTTCTGGGTATGCAACTGGGTTAGCAACATGGTTTACCCCCGTTATGCGCAGATGTTCCCCACTTTGGAGGCGGAGAGAAACCGTTTTGACAGCATCTATCATGCCAATCAGGCAGCCAAGGATATAGAGGCTGCGGCGCTCTACGGCAACAGTCCGGAGAAGGCAATAGCCTATCTGACGGACTACAGCAACTCTCTCGGCGACGAGTTCCTCAAGAGTTGGCAGCAGCTGGCATACCGTCTTATCGTGAAATTCAACGATATGGCGGAGAAGCCAGAGGAGAACGGAGCGTTCAAGAGAAGTGCGCATGGTCTGGGCGCAACCGTAAAACGCCCGGGCTATCCAGAGCGTGCAGCCAAGAGACTGGTGGAATCTACAGGTGACAAACTGCTTGTTCCCGAAAAATAACGTTATGGATTTCAACAACTACAGGCAGAACAGCCTGTCCCGGAACGAACTCCTTACATCCATTGACAGGGCTTTGCGCCAGCTCAATGACAAGGAACTCGAAGCCATCTACTATGACCTGCTGACTAAGGATTACATAAAAGCTTAGAGTAAAGTTCCCCGTATTTGTGCGCCACCTTGATGTAGTCATGGTGGCGCACAATGTATTCTATGCCCTGGAGTTTCAGTCCGGGTATTTCTTCACGGTGCTTCACCAGCCGTTCCAGGGCGTTGTAGACACTTTGAAAATCAGGTTCCACGTTGACAATGGGGCGCAGTTCCGTCTCTCCCAGTATGTCGTAGTTCTCCGGTTCGCCGCCTCCCACGCACACCAAACCCTGGTTCATCGCCTCAAGAGCGTTCATCGCAGGTGTGTAACTGTAGAGTTGGTCGAGGATGACATCGGAGTCAAGCATCATCTGCCTGTATTTTTCAAACGGCACGCCCTCCGCTGTCTTCAGTTCAACGCAGTCCTTGTATTTTTCGGCAATGTCCTTTGCGGCAGCCAGCATGATGTCCGTTCCCTTGTACTCGGAGCGGTTTCGGCTAATGCCGACAAAGATTCTGACCTTGCCGTCATGCCGTCTTATCGCTGCCAACCTGCTGTCAGACAAGGCGGCAGGCTTGATGGGCATGGGTATGAATACGGTCTTGTCTGGGAAAACAGGTCTGTAGCAGACATCGTACTCATACAGTCCGGTGACTATGGCATCGGCTTGTGCGGTGCAATGGCGGTTGAGTTTCTCCTTCGCAGTACCTATCCAGTCGTGTATGGCGGCCTTTGCGTCCTTGCCGGTCCTCCGCTTTTTGCCGATGTTGAAGTCGCTGTAGCGCAGCGGCAGGCGTGTCAGGTTCTCGTGCACCCAGTAGTAATCCATGCCGAAAGCGCCCAGCACGACCTTCCTGTTGTGTTTTTTCAGGTAGTCGAAGATGAAGAAAAGCCTTTCCGCCTTCAGTTCCAGAAACATCGGGTTGACAATCTGAACGATGTCAAATCCCGAAAAGCGTTTCATGTGAAGCAGCGTCTTTGTCCACAGGCGCAATCCTCCGGCAAATCCGCAACTGCGTGTCAGATCGATGTCACGGGGGTAGTCTTTCCAGAAATCCCCGTTGCTTGCCACGGTCACGTCATGACCTATCGCCCTCAGACCTTCCGCCAGAGTGGCATGCACGTTGCTGTATTCGCCGAGAAGAAGTATTTTCATTGTCTTGAAATGCATTTGAACACCAACCGCAATCCCGCCTTTGTCCTTGTCACGACGCTGAAGCACCAGTATTTCCAAGTGTAGCAACGCAGTGGGAGAGGGAACTGCAGCCGTTCTTTCAGGTTTGTCACGGCACGGGAAAACTCCGAAAAGCTGCCTGTAAGCACCGCCGCATTGTACAGATAATCCATGCACAGCTGGTTGGTGCGTCTTGTCAAAGCCTCGTACTTGCTGTCCTTTGCCAGTCCGCCCAGTCTTGTTATGACAGTCAGAAAATCCGTCATCCGTTTTTCGATGTGGCTGTTTTCCGTGGCGTTTGTTATCGATGCGCTGCGCAGTCTGTAGTAATAGGCTGGTGCGGAAGTGTACTTTATGTTGCCCGCTTGACAGAACAGTATGGGTGTAAAGAGTTCGTCTTCGTGGTAGATGCCGTCTTCGAACCGCAGGTCACCCAGCGTCTTGCGCCTGAAAACATATCCGCACGCCGAAGCACGGAGATTTTTGCTGTACAGGAACTGGCGTCCCGTGGTGTCGCGGAAACGCACTTTTCCGGTGTTCTTGCTATGTTTGGAACGTTCCTTATGGGTCAGCCGGAACATGAAAATGTCCGTATCCGCAGTCGCAGAACACCGTCTGCGCTCACTTTCCAGCTGCGAAACAATCTGACTGTACACCTCCGGTATCAGACAGTCGTCACCGTCGACAAACTGTATGAATTCCCCTTTCGCCTCCGCCAAACCGGCGTTTCTTGCGGCAGACAGCCCTCTGTTGTCCTGACGGAAATAGCGTATGTCTGCACCAAACCGCTCCAGCGTCGCCGTCGGCGGTGTGTCCGAACCGTCGTCAACGAGTATGATCTCGCGCTCATCGGCAGGCAGGTCTACTGCGAGAATACTCTCCACGCACTCCTGAAGCAGATTTTCGGGAATGTTGTAGTCTGTTATGATGAAGCTGATTGTCGGTCTGCGCTTGTCACCTTCGGGGGTTGTCATGAATACAAAGTTATGACTTTTCCATGAGAAAAGGTTGTGTTGACGAAATAATTTTACGGTCTGTCCGTTATAGAGAAGTACGATGACAATAGAGAAAAACTATAAACACATATTCAAATACACAGGACTGTTCGGGTCAATCCAGTGCCTGAACATTCTGGTAGGGCTCATCCGCAACAAGATAATAGCGCTGTTGCTCGGTCCGACGGGTGTCGGTTTGATTTCCATTTACAACACTGCGTCCACCTTGCTGCAAAATGCCACGAACTTCGGACTGCAGATGAGCGGTGTCAGAGCCATCTCCAGGGCTTTCGACAGCGGCGATATGGAGCAGACGGCACGCCACATCCGTGTCCTGCGTTCATGGAGTCTGTTTGTCGCGTTGCTCGGTGCGCTGGTGTGTCTTGTGGCAAGCAATTTCCTGAGCCAATGGGCTTTCTCGTCCGGAGACTACACTCTTGAATTCATGCTTCTTGCCCCGGTCGTTGCCATGGCGGCGATAACAGGAGGCGAGACCGCCATACTGAAAGCCACCAGACGGTTGAAACAACTGGCCAAAATCAGTGCGGTCGGCGTCATCGGGGCGTTGGTGGTGTCCTATCCGTTGTTCTACAGGTTCGGCAACGACGGCATCATCCCCTCCATAATAATTGTCGCCGTCATCCAGATGCTCCTCGCCATAGCGTATTCCTACCGCTATTATCCTCCGAAATTGACTTTCCGGAAGAGCGAATTCCGTGAGGGCAAGACGATGGTAGCCGTCGGCACTGCGTTCGTAGTGGCCGGCATATTCGGCAGCGGGGCGGAATTCATCATCCGTTCATACCTCAGTGACATGTCGATTTCACTCGCCGGACTTTACAATGCCGGCTATATGATAACGATGACCTACGCCGGAATGGCGTTCGCCGCCATGGAGACGGACTACTATCCGCATCTGTCTGCCGTCTGCGCAGATACCAGGAAGATGAACGAAGCGGTCAACCGCCAGATTGAAGTGTCGGTTACCATTGTCGCTCCGATGCTCGTTGCCCTGATGCTTTCGCTGCCTGTGCTCATCCCGTTCCTGTTTACGGGAAAGTTCCTGCCGGTCATCGGCATGACGCAGATAGCCGTCTTGGCGATGTATTTCCGTGCAATGAATCTGCCCATAGCCTACATCATGCTTGCCAAAGGCGACTCCCTGTCCTACATGTTGCTCGAACTTGTCTACGACATACTCATAGTATGTACAGTCATAGCAGGCTATGGCAACTGGGGACTCAACGGCACCGGCATAGCGCTTGCCGTGTCGGGATTCGTCGACTGCGTGTGTGTGGCAAGCTATTGCTGCTGGAAATACGACCTTGTTATTTCCGGCCGCCTCTTCCGGGATTTCCTTCTCCAGCTGTTAATCGGCATCTTGGCCCTTGCCGTAGTCAAGTGTCTGTCGGGCTGGCTCTATTGGTCGGCAGGACTTGCGGTATTGGCGGCAAGTGCGTATGTTTCCCAACGAATGTTCAGAAGGCGGTTGCATGACTAAGGTAAGCGTGCTTGTTCCCGTGTACAACGGGGAGAAATACTTGGACAGATGCCTGCAGTCGCTTGCCGGTCAGACCTATACGGAGATTGAAGTCGTGTGCATTGACGACGGCTCGACAGACTCCACGCCCGACATTATGCACCGTTGGGCGACGCTCGATGACCGCATCAGGACAGTGCGTCTTGACCGCAACCAAGGTCCGGCCGTAGCACGCAACGAGGGACTCAAACTCTGCACGGGCCACATAGTGGCGTGTCTCGACAGCGACGACTGGTTTGCCGCCGACAGCATAGCGAGGATTGTACGGGTGTTTGACTGTCACGAAGATGCCGACTGCGTGCTTTTCCGGTGTGTGCTGGTGCATGCTGACGGCAGTGAAGAGGACTACCGGGGACTGCATTTCGGCAGTCTCGACGGCAAGACAGCTTTCCGTGAGTCGCTCACATGGCACGTCCACGGCATCTATGCCGCCCGGCGCAGTCTCTACGAGGCTTGTCCTTTTGATGTCACTTGCCGTCATTACAGCGACGACAACACCACCCGCATCCACTATCTGCGGTCCAGAAGGGTCTATGCGTCCGACGCTCCTTATTACTATTACCAGAATCCTGCGTCCATATCCAACAATGTTTCCGTCCGCCGAATGGACTATATGGCTGCCACGGAGAGCATGAAACACCAGCTCGCGGCACTGCATTGCCCGCACGACATAATGGCTCTCTATGAGAACGAACGCTGGAAGGTGATAGTGGACTCCTATATGTTCTGGTTCAAGAACCGCACCTCGTTTTCCGCAGAGGATGCGGCATACTGCCGTGAAGAGATTAGGCGGCATTACGCCGGCATCGACACGTCGCTGCTGAAAAAGTCCTTTTTGTGGAAGTTCGGCTACTCTCCGCTTTTCAAGTCGTGGACATTCTTTCGGTGGGAGGAGGAGTTGTACTTCTCGCTGCGCCGGTTTTTCGGCAGGCTTTAGGGCGTGCGGAGCGTCTTTCCCTACCCGGTAAACGCTGCGAAAACACCCGTCAGGCAATGCGAAAACACCTTTTGCATGACACAAAAACACCCTGATGGCGGTTGTGCGCCAATTGGCGTGAACGTGTGCGGCATATGCCGTGAAGGTGTGCGGCAGTTGCCGCACGGGCGTACAACGTCCGTGGTACGCCCGCAAGAAGGCCCTTCTTGCGAGGTCAGAAAGGTTCAGGAGTATTTCTTGGGGTATCTCAACAGGATGCTTGCGATACCCATCACGCCCATTAGCATGGGGTAGTACAGGTGCGGGATAATCTCTATCGGACTGAGTTTGGCAAGTCCCGAGGCTATGAGGACTTGCGCTCCGTAGGGTATAAGTCCCTGCATGGCGCACGAAAAGGTGTCGAGAATGCTCGCCGCCTTGCGCGTATCAACTCCGTATTGCTGTGAGATGTGCTTGGAAATGTCGCCCACGGTGAGTATGGCAATCGTGTTGTTGGCGGTGCAGATGTCCACGAATGCCACGAGAAAGCCTATCGACAGTTCCGCCCCGCGCTTTCCGCTGATGCGCTTTGTCATCTTTTCGATGATGAAATTGATGCCTCCCGCTTCCTTGATTACTGCGAGCAGACCTGCCGCCAGCACCGTGACGATAATCAGTTCACTCATCACCATGATGCCGTCTCCCATGGCCGAGAACAGTCCGTACACGTCATAGCTGCCGTCGGACAAGCCTATGACGGCACATGAAACTAAGCCCAGGACAAGCACGGCCATGACGTTGAGACCGATTATAGCCGTGACGAGCACGATGACATAGGGCAACACCTTCAGCAGGTTGACCTCCGGCAGTTGGGCGGGACTGCCCGCACCGATACCCATCACAATGTAGACGGCGAATGCAATGAGTGCCGCCGGCATCACAATGGGGAAATTTGCGCGGAACTTGTCGCTCATCTTGCACCCTTGGGTCTTGGTGGCGACGATGGTAGTGTCGGATATGAACGACAGGTTATCGCCGAAAAAGGCTCCTCCGACAACCACTGCCGTGAGGAAAGCGGTGCTTCCGCCTGTCTTCTCCGCCAGTCCGGCGGCAATCGGGACAAGTGCAACGATGGTGCCGACACTGGTTCCTATGGCAAGGCTGATGAAGCATGCGGCGGCGAAAAGCCCCGCGAAAATCATGTATCCGGGAACTATGTCGAGCGTGAGATTTACCGTGGCGTCGATGCTGCCCATGGCTTTCGCGGCGGAAGCGAATGCCCCGGCAAGGATGAAAATGAGCAACATCAGGACGACATTGTCACTTCCCGCGCCCTTGCAGAACATGTTTATCCTCTCGTCGAGACTGCCTTTGCCGACGACAGCCACGCCGTAGACGCTCGAAATGAGAAATGCCACGGTGATGGGAACTTTGTAGAAATCGGCCGCGACAACGGACGTGATGGAGTAGACGAGGAGAAACACCAGCAGCGGTGAGATGGCTAAGAGTCCTTTGTCGGTCTTCATTGACATCGTATTCTACATCTGTGTGCGGCGGTAAAACTTGTAGTTCTCTTTCGAGAGAAGTTCTATCGGCATGTAATTCAACTGCTGGACTTTCCGCTTGAGCACGATTGTGCGGAACAGGGCGTCCATGCACGAATAGCCTTGCTGGTAGCCGTGCTGCGCTATAAGGAACGAGATGCTGCCCTTGTCGATACATTCGGCGTTCTTGGGCACCATGTCGTATCCCATGACCTTTATGTCGCTGATGCCGTTTTCAATCAGATATTCGCCTATGATGTGGGCTTTGGAGTTGAGCGTTATGCAGTTGTGCACATCGGGATGGGTGCGGAAGAACTCGTCGAGCAGTGAGTCGTATGTCTCCTTTGTGCCATCTGTCGGAAGGTCGAGGGTGACAATCTCAACGTTGGGGAACTTTTCGAGCATGTAATGACGGAACCCCACTTCGCGGTTTGCCTGCTGCCTGGTGGCCAGCAGTCCGTTGCGCGTCTGCCGCATGAGCATCACCTGCTTGTCCTGACCGGCTATCAGCATGAGTATCTTGCCCGCAAAGAAACCGCTTGAGAACGAGTCCTGCCCGTAGAAAGCCAACGGATTGGCATCGGGAATATACGAGTCGAGCATGACGAAGGGAATGTTGTTGTCATGGAGATAGTCGGTGAAGCGCAGTGTGACCTCCGAACCGGCGGGCACAATCACTATGCCGTCGGGGTTGTAGTCGAGGCATTCGCGGGCTTTCAACCCGAAGTCGTTGTCGTCGAGCCGCCTGTAATGCACAATCTTTATGTTGATGTTGAAGTCGGAGTGCAGCTCTTCCGCCTTGCGCACGCCTTCCTCTACTTCCTGCCAATATGCCTCGGATGAGTGCGCGGGTATGTAAAGCACGAAGGTGTACGACTTGTTGTATGCCAAAGCACTTGCGTACACGTTGGGCTTATAGTTAAACTCTTCCAGTACGCGATTTATCTTTTCGAGAGCCTTGGGTGACACGTTTGGTCGGTTGTGAAGTACTCTGTCGACGGTGCCAACCGACACTCCTGCTCTTTCGGCTATGTCTTTTATCCTGATTTTTTCGGCCATTAGATTATCCGTGATAACATCTTGTGGTGTACGCAAAATTAGTAATTATTGGCCGATTGTGCAACTTGCTGTGAGAAAAATACAATAAATGTATCCCTTTTTGCTACGGTTTTCTTCTCGGTATAGGAAAAAACACATAATTTTGCAGCATGCGTATGTCTTGTGCCAATTGCCGCCGCCATGTTGTCAGCCGGTTGTTTCTGATGCTGGCAACCGTCCTGCCGCTCTTGTCGTGCAGTGACGAAAGGGGCGGGGAGGCTGATTTGATGAACGACAAGGCATACAGTTTCCACTACATATCGCTCGATTCTACTGTGGCTTACTCCAACAAGGCGTTGGCAAGCAGTGCGCATTATGAGGCTGGCCGCAACGAAGCGGTGAACAATCTGGCATTTGTCGACATAGTGAAAATGCACTATATGGAGGCAGAGAGGAAACTGAAGGGCATACTTGAATCGACCGACAACCAGATAGAACAGCTTGTCGCCAACACCCAGATGATGCGGTTGTGCCAGCGCCAATCGCGTAACAAGGAGTTTTACGATTACTACTGGAACGCTACGCGTAACCTGGAAAGAATCAACGAGGAGCGCGGCAGTTTGTCGGCAAGGCTGTTGAGGCGTGTCAATTATGCCGAGACGGAAATGAAGATAGTGTTGTCCACCTATTTATATTATGTGGGACAGGTGGACAGTTCAGTCGATGCGCTTGGCGAGATAAAGGTGGACGAAGGCATACAGCAGGACACGGCGCAGCTGCTGAACTATTTCTACAATGTCGGGACAGGCGAATACTTCACGCAGGGAACGGCCATTGAGCGCAGCCGGAAGGAGTTTGACTACTTGTCGAAATGCTGTTTCATGGCGCACGACGGAGGTTATGTCTTCTGGGAAGCCAACGCCCTGCAGGCCATGAGCGAACATCTGCAAAACGCGGAGCTGCGTGACAGCATCATGAAAGACAACTACACGGCGATGAAAGTCCTCGGGGTGGAGAACCTGGATGCGGCTCTTGTCGCGGACAGTTTGGCGCGGCGTTCGCTCGAAGCCTTCGTTGCCTACGGTGACGTGTACCAGATAGCCGGCGCTCTGCGCACGCTCTCGGACTGCTTCTTCATGGAGGGCGATTACCGTGCAGCCGTAGATTGCCTGCATGAAGCCATTGACAGGGATTCCCTCATCAACCAGTCTCCGTCGCTGAAGTCAAGCATTTACGAGAAACTGTCTATCAATTATTCAGCCCTGAACGAGAAAAAGAACTCCGACTACTACAGGAATCTCTATCTTGACATGCAGGAGAACACGCGTCAGGACAGGGAACTCGAAGCGCGTGCGGAACAGCTGGACAAGGTGTCATGGCAGTTGAACATGATGATAACGGGTGTTTTCGCGGCAATCGTCCTGCTGATTGTGATGCTGCTGGTATTTGCCGGAAAGCGCCGGAAGAGGGAAAAGACGTACACCACAGAGCTTTTCCTGACCCCTCTGAAAGAATGGCAAAGGGACGAAACCCGCACCACTGATGCCGTGAAAGAGCACTATGGGGAAATACTGGAGGAGCAGGATGAGGCGGAGTTCACGCTTGAACGGAACATGCAGAAGAACATTGAGCAAAGGGCAAAGATGTCGCTTGTGAACAGCATTACGCCGCTTATAGACCGCATGCTGGCGGAAATCCACAATCTGCAGAACCGGAATGAGAGTGAGAAAACGAGGAAGACGAGGTATGAATACATACTGGAACTTACCGACAAGATAAACGAATACAACGATGTACTCACCGGTTGGATACAGCTGAGACGTGGCGAACTGAGCCTCCGTCTGGAGAGTTTCAGACTGCAGGAACTGTTTGACATAGTGAAGGGAGGCAGGTCTTCATTCGGCATGAAGAATGTTCTGCTGGAGGTAGACGACACCGATGCTGTGGTGAAAGCGGACAAGACACTGACCCTGTTCATGATAAACACCATGGCGGACAATGCGAGAAAGGCCGTTGACGAGGGTGGACGGGTGAGAGTGCATGCCGATGAAGCCGACGGCTATGTGGAGGTTTCCATTGCCGACAACGGTGAGGGAATGGATGAAGAACAGTTGAAAAACGTGTTCAGTCACCAGCCTTCGACGTCCAGACTCCAACATGGGTTCGGACTGATGAACTGTAAAGGCATAATCGAAAAATACAAAAAGGTGAGCCAGATGTTCTCCGTGTGCGACATCTTTGCGGAGAGCAAGAAGGGGCAGGGGACTGTGTTCAAGTTCCGTCTGCCGCACGGAAAGTTGCGTGTTTTCATTGCTTTGGCGGCATTGGCGGCATCTTTTTTGTTGCCTGCAAAAGGCTTTGCCGGTAACGGAAACCTGGTGAAGATGTATGCGGACAGTGCATATTTCTCCAACCTGCAAGGCAAATACGAAAACACGTTGAGGTTTTCGGAAATAGCATGCCGCCATTTGAATGAGCGGTACAGTCAGGTTGTGCCTGGCGGAAAAGACACTCTGAAACTGTCGGGAGCATTGGATGACAAGGCTTCGGAACTGAAATGGTTCGAAGATTCATTGCCGATGCCCTATGACGTAATCCTCGATATGAGAAACGAAGTGGCTGTCGCGGCTCTGGCTTTGCATGATTGGAATACATACAACTACAACAACGGCATCTTCATAAAACTGTTCAGGGTGTGGAGCGCGGACTATTCGCTTGCGAAATATGTGCGGCAGACGCAGTTGGCAAGGGATGCCAAGAATGTGGCAGTGATACTTCTCACCGTGATACTCCTGTGTATCATACCGGCATATTACATGTCCTACTACCGGTATGTCATATATTACAGGTCTCTGGTGGACAGGGTGAACAGGATAAACGCCATACTTCTCGACAAGACGGAAGCCCGGGAGAAATTGCGTGAAATAAACTCTCTCTGGGAGAAATCGAAAAAAGCACGCTATAAGAAGACGAAGGAGATGGTGGCTCTCGACGGTGTGGTGCAGGCAATTTGCAAGGCTTTGGAGAACAATATCCGGATGAGGCAAAAGGAAAACTGCGACTTGGAATTGGCTGAAGACGAGTTGAAACGGTTGAGATACGAGGCGCAGCGGCTGTATGTATGCAATAATGTGCTTGACAACTGTTTCTCCGCACTGAAGCATGAGACCATGTATTATCCGTCAAGGATAAGGCAGGTCATAGAGAAACCGCAGATTGACATTGTGGCACTGGGAGAGATAACCGGATATTACAAGGACTTGTACACCATGTTGAGCATGCAGGCGCAGTCGCAACTGACGGCAAACCTGAAGGTAGACGGCAGGTTGCTGTCCTATCTGAAGGCACTTCTCATGAAGCTGTCAGCGGATGAGAGGCCTGAGATTCGTGTGCATACGGCGGATGAAGTGTATGATTCCTATGTGCTGCTGTACCGCAAACTGAAACTCGATGAGGTGCAGGCATCCCGTTTGTTCACTCCTCTGACGTGCAATCTTCTGGCATTGCAGATTAGGCAGATAGTGAGGGAGATAGGTGAGACGACAGGTAAGCGCGGCTGCGGAGTGCAGGCGCGTCAAGGAGCGGACGGCGGCACGGAAGTGGTGATGACGTTATGGAAAAGGATAAAACCGGATTTTGATATAACAGACAGATTATGAATGCATTCAAAGTGATAGTGGTAGAGGATGTGCCATTGGAGATGAAGGGCACCATAGGGATACTCAACAATGACATTCCGGAGGCGGAGATAATCGGAACGGCGGACAATGAGCCGGCATACTGGCATTTGATTAAAGAGAAAACGCCCGATTTGGTGTTGCTGGATCTTGGCATCGGAGGTTCCACAACCGTAGGAGTGGAGATATGCCGACATACAAAGGAAAGCTATCCTGATGTAAAAGTGTTGATATTTACAGGTGAGATACTCAACGAAAAACTGTGGGTTGACGCTCTTGACGCAGGGTGCAACGGCATCATACTGAAGAGTGGCGAACTCCTTACACGCAGTGATGTCATGGCTGTTATGGAGGGTAGCAAGATCGTTTTCAACGAGCCTATATTAAATAAGGTGGTGGAAAGGTTCAAGGAAACGGTCAGTTCGCAGATTATGCGCCAGGAGGCTGTGGTGGATTATGACATAGACGAGTATGACGAAAGGTTTCTCCGGCACTTGGCGTTGGGCTATACCAAGGAACAGATAACGATGCTCCGGGGAATGCCGTTTGGCGTGAAGAGCCTCGAAAAACGGCAGAATGAACTGGTGACAAAGCTTTTCCCGGGTAGCAAAGGCAGTGTGAATGCGACCCGGCTTGTCGTGCGTGCGTTGGAATTGAGGATACTTGACATAGACAATCTTGTGCCGGATGATGAGTAAGTCGAGGCTTTTTGTCACTGCGACATTGTCGTTGTGCATAGTCCAGGCACTGCTTGTCCTTGCTTCATGGATGATAAGTGCCGTGTTCCCGACGTATGGTTTCAACTCCTTGTTGAGTGGTCCTGGAATACGTTGGCTACTGAGTTGCTATGTGGATAGTGGCTGCTCGGATTTCATGACATGGTTCTTGGCCTACAGTTTCTTTGTGGGGACATTCGTGTGGAGCGGGTTGCCAAAAAAGATAATTTCGTTTGGCCGGTGCAACTACGATGAGAAATTTGCCATAGTACTGTTCTTCCTTATTCTGATGATTGGCGTATCGGTGTGTCTGTTCTTCGCTTTGCACCCGCATTCGCCTCTTCTTGGCGTTACGGGAATGTTAGTTCCCGGACCTTTCCTGAAGGCTGCCGCTTTTGTGATGGGCGTGTCGGTATTCGTCGGAAGTGTCGCTTTCCTCATCTTGAGTGGCGAGGTCAAATCGTGTGACGATGCCGCTGATGCGCTTGTCCACGGTTTCAAAGTCGTTGCACCTCTGATTGTTGTCCTTTTCTTGTTAAAGGTAACCCTTGAAATGGGGCTTTTTGTGTTCCGGAATTAAATGCGGAAACGCGAAAAATATATCCTTTTTTTGTTGGCATAGAAATATATTTATGCTATCTTTGCAATCGTCAAAGAGGAACTAATAGGAAAATCTCAATTACAAATTCATTGCAAAAGTTTTCCAAAACGGAAAACTTTTGTCCGGAAAAACAAAGCAAAGTTTCCCAAAAGGAAAAGTTTTTTCTCGTTTGTAAGGTGTGGTATCTCGTTCCTTGCCGGCGGTTTTACATGTACAGTTACGGACAATTAAAGATATAAACCAGAAATGGAGATTAAGAATTTCAGTATTACAAAAAGAGACGGTTCAAAGGTCCTGTTCTCTTTGGACAAAATCATGAATGCCATAATTAAGGCGTTCGAGTCGGTAAACGAATCCACAGACCTTGGTGTAATCTCCAAAATACTCAGTCATCTGGATATCCACAACGACATTAAAGTGGAGGATATACAGAACCAGGTCGAGGTGGCTCTGATGGAGGAAGGGCATTACAGCGTGGCGAAATCGTTCATGCTGTATCGCCAGCAGCACATGGAAGACCGCGAAACTATGGAACGCATGAAGTTCCTTTCGGACTATTGCGATGCCGCAAATGCCGCAACGGGTTCGAAATACGATGCCAACGCCAATGTGGAACACAAGAACATAGCGACGCTGATCGGCGAACTTCCCAAGTCTGCATTTATCCGTTTGAACCGCCGAATGCTCACTGACAGAATCAAAAAGATGTACGGCAAGGAGGTCTCGGAGAAGTACATAGACTTGCTTACACATCATTTTATATATAAGAACGACGAGACTTCGCTCGCCAATTATTGCGCTTCCATCACGATGTACCCATGGTTGATCGGCGGAACGGGCGGTATAGGCGGCAACTCCACAGCCCCCACGAATCTCAAGTCATTCTGTGGCGGATTCGTAAACATGGTCTTTATCGTCAGCTCCATGCTCTCCGGGGCTTGTGCAACGCCTGAGTTCCTGATGTATATGAACTACTTTATAGGTAAGGAATATGGTCAGGACTACTGGCAACACCCAGAACAGCAAGCTGATCTTTCCCTGAAGAAGCGTTCCATAGACAAGGTTATCACCGACTGTTTCGAGCAGATTGTCTACTCGATAAACCAGCCTACGGGCGCCCGCAACTTCCAGGCGGTGTTCTGGAACATATCCTATTACGACAAGTATTATTTCCAGTCGCTGTTTGAGAACTTCTATTTCCCTGACGGAACACAGCCTGACTGGAACGGACTCTCTTGGTTGCAGAAGCGTTTTATGAAGTGGTTTAACCAGGAAAGAACCAAGACACTGCTCACCTTTCCTGTCGAGACAATGGCCATGCTCACCGAAAACGGAGAGCCAAAGGACAAGGAATGGGGCGACTTTGCGGCTGAGATGTACTCGGAAGGACACTCTTTCTTCACCTATATCAGCGATAATGCTGACTCATTGTCGTCTTGCTGCCGTCTGCGAAACGAGATTACGGACAACACATTCTCCTATACTCTTGGAGCGGGAGGCATCTCTACTGGTTCGAAAAGCGTGCTGACAATCAACATAAACAGGAGCGTTCAGTATGCAGTAAACAACGGTTTGGACTACATAGAGTACCTGACTGACATCGTAGACCTGTGTCATAAGGTTCAGACCGCATACAACGAGAATCTCAAGGAACTGCAGAACCACGGCATGTTGCCGCTCTTTGACTCCGGTTACATCAACATGTCGCGCCAGTATCTGACTATTGGCGTCAACGGTATAGTGGAAGCTGCGGAGTTCATGGGACTGAAGATAAACGACAATCCGGACTATTGCAAATTTGTACAGGGCATCCTTGGCGTTGTGGAAAAGAAGAACAAGGAATACAGAACAAAGGATCTGATGTTCAATTGCGAGATGATTCCGGCGGAGAACGTAGGTGTCAAGCATGCCAAGTGGGACCGTGAAGACGGCTATTTTGTTCCGCGCGACTGCTACAACTCATACTTCTATATCGTGGAAGACGATTCTCTTACCATCATAGACAAGTTCAAACTTCACGGCGCTCCTTATATCAAGCACCTCACGGGAGGCTCCGCTCTTCACCTGAACTTGGAGGAGCACTTGTCGAAAGCACAGTATGCGCAGTTGATAAAGGTGGCAGCCAAAGAGGGATGCAACTACTTTACGTTCAACATTCCTAACACTGTCTGCAACGATTGCGGATATATCGACAAGCGTTATCTGCACAAATGTCCGAAGTGCGGGTCTGAAAACGTCGACTATATGACACGAATCATCGGCTATCTGAAGCGTGTCAGCAACTTCTCACAGGCCCGTCAGAAGGAAGCGGCACGTCGTTACTACGCCAACAAGAGCAAGTTGGTGGAAGCCTGAAATGCGGTTTGTCACCGGACAGACGTAGTTTCAGAAATATATAGCGGTTCGAACGGCATTGTCGGAAGATATGCCGTTCGAACTGATTTGTTCACGTTGATTACTCAAAATGCTTAAATACATAAACAGCGATATAGTCTTTCAGGAAATCCCTGATGAGGTCACATTGGCCATAAACCTCTCCAACTGCCCGTGCAGATGCCCCGGATGCCACAGCAAATTCTTGTGGGCGGACAAAGGAACGGAACTGTCAGAGGCGTCAATCGACAGTTTTGTGGCGGAGTTTGGCAAGAACATCACTTGCATATGCTTTATGGGAGGTGATGCAGAACCGGCTGAAGTGAACCGTCTTGCCGTGTATATAAAGGGCAAGTACGCCGGTTTCAAGGTGGGGTGGTATACCGGACGGACTCTGGTGTCTCCTCTTGTGGATACCGAAAACTTTGATTACATAAAGGTCGGGCCGTATATAGCCCATCTCGGACCGCTGAAAAACCCTAAGACAAACCAACGTCTCTACTTGATCAACCATAAAGAAAACAAACTGGAAGACATCACGGGGCGGTTTTGGAAAAAGAAACTGATGTCGTAGAGAGGCAGTTTTACGAATAAAGGAGAACCGTTTTCCTGTTCACCAAGCAAGGTTCTGCGAAAAACAAAGAGTTCTGACAATCGCTACATAGCATGATTGCCAGAACTCTTTTTATGTGTTGTCGAAACCCTTTGTGTGTGTTGTCAGAACTTCGCCATTTTGATTGCGTCAATGGCGCACTCACTTCCTTTGTTGGCAGCGGAGTTGTCTGAACGCTGATAGGCCTGTTCTTTGGTGTTGGTAGACAAGACCCCATAGACTATGGGGATTTCACTTGTCGTGTTCAACCTCGATATTCCGTAGTTCAAACCTTGGCATACACAGTCGAAATAAGATGTTTCGCCTCGGATGATGCACCCCAAGACCAGCACGGCATCATAGTATCCTCTCAATGCCATCTGGTGAGCGCCGTAGACAAGGTCGGTAACTGACGGTACGGATTTTACGTGTATGTTCTCGCTGATGGCACCGTTCGCCTGCAGAGTTTCCTCTGCGCCTTTCAGCAAAGCTCCCGTTACATCCGGATTGTTCTCTGCGACAACAATGCCGAAGCACATGTCTGCCGCATCGGGAATCTTTTTCGCTATCAGATCAGACAGGTCTGGCATATCGCAATTTATTTCTGCTGCAAGCGCTGTATGTACTTTTCAATCTCGTTGGACTGAACCTGCTGAGCATTGACATACTTTGCCTTGACGTCTTTGTAGAGTTTGAGAGCTTCCTCGTTCTTGCCTTGGCTTTCGAGAAGCTCGCCTGCCTGGATGAGGAATGTGGCGGAAATGCTGTAGTTTGCATCGTTGATAGACTTGCTGTCAGCCATGGATGCAGCCTTCTTCAGCGCCGTTACAGCCTTGTCGATGTTGCCTGTGTTGGCGTAGGCATTGCCCAGTGCAGCCATTGCGGCAGGGCTAATCATCGCGTCATCCTTGCTTGAGAACTCTTCGAGATATTTCACTGCGTCCTGCCATTTGTCCTGGTTTGCGTAGCACAGACCAACATAGAGGTTTGCAAGATTGGCGGCGTCAGTTCCGCTGTAATCGTTAATGACCTTGATGAAACCCTGGCTTGCCTTGTCAAACTCCTCGTTGTTGAACAGTTCCTGAGCCTTTGCCAACTCGGTGCTGGCCTTGTCTGCCCGCGGTGCTGAAACGTATGTCCTGTAAAGAATCACACCTGCGACAATCACCAGTACGGCAATACATGAACCAATAATCGCTTTCTTGTTTTTGTTGAAGAAAGCTTCTGACTTGTTAGAAGCCGCTGTCGATTCTCCAGAGGCTGCTTTTACGTTTTTTTCTGTCATTATTTTAATGTTTTATTTATTCCTGAATGAGTGTACATTTTGGATTGCAAATGTACTCAATTTCCCTCGTATTGTAAAATTTATCTACTGTTTTTTTCTTTTTTCCACGGTAAAAGGAGTACCTTTGCGGTAAAAAGGAGATGGTTTTAGACAGGGTATCGATAATCAATTACAAGAACATAGAGCAGGCGGAAGTGGAGTTTTCTCCCAAGATAAACTGCTTTATCGGTCACAATGGCGAGGGAAAAACCAATCTCCTTGATGCCGTCTACTATCTCTCTTTCTGCCGAAGCAGTTGCAATCCGGTGGACTCCCAGCTAATCAGACACGGTAATGACTTCATGATGATAGAGGGTTTCTATTCCCACGACGAAGTTTCCGACGTCCATGTTTCTGTCGGTCTGAAACGCGGACAGAAAAAGATATTCAAGCGAAACGGCAAAGCCTACAAGCGCTTGTCGGAACATATAGGTTACATACCCTTGGTAATGATTGCCCCAAGGGACTCCATGCTGGTGGAGGAAGGTGGCGAGGAACGCCGCAATTTCATGAATCTTGTCATCTCGCAATACGACCATTCCTACATCGAAGCACTGTCCAACTACAACAAAGCGCTCCAGCAGCGCAACTCACTGCTTAAGACTGAGGGGACGGTAGATATGGATTTGCTGGAGATTTGCGAGATGCAGATGGCCGACAACGGCGAGAATATCTACGGCAAACGCCGGCTTTTCATCGAAGAGTTCCTCCCTTGCTTCCAACGCATCTACTCCTTTATTTCCGGAGGAAAGGAGAATGTCGCCCTCAATTACGTGTCGCACTGTCAGCGTGGCAGGCTGATTGATGTCATACAACGTGACCGTGCTAAGGACTTGGCGGTGGGTTACTCCCTTCATGGAGTACACCGTGACAACCTGGAACTCCTGCTCGACGGATACAACATGAAGTATGAGGGCAGCCAAGGACAGAACAAGACACTTGTCCTTGCCATGAAACTGGCGCAGTTCGAGTTCCTTAAGAAAACCATAACGCACACGACTCCGATACTCCTTCTTGATGATATCTTCGACAAACTGGATGCCGGCAGGGTGGAAAAGATAGTCTCTCTCGTTTCCGGCAGTGACTATGGGCAGATCTTCATGACAGATACCAACCGCGACCACCTTGACAGTATCTTGTCAAATTCCGTCTACGGACACAGCCTGTTCAAGGTGGAAAACGGCAAAATCAGTAGATTCTGATATCTGATATTACAAATGAACCGACCCGAGAGTTGAGTTCTTTCACCAGTTTAGACTTCATCATGGTCAGGTCAGCCCTCAATGCAGGGTTGGCAATCTTGACAAACAGCGTCTGGTTTTTGATGTATTTGTTTTCCGTGTACTTTGCTATTATGTCGCCGACCACCTCTTCCCACGCACCGACCAGACGTCTCTGATAGAGTGGGGTCTCCAGTCCTTCCTGGCGCATCACCTGGTTGAGAATGTCGCCTATTGTCCTTGTCTTTTTCCTGAACATGGTTTGCGGTAGTCTAAACGTGGTCTATAATCATGTCGTGCGGTTCAAACGGGACGCTGTCCACCACCTGATAAGGGAAGCAAACCGCCATAGTGTAGGCGTTGTGCAACTTCTTCAAAAAACGGTCATAATAGCCTTTGCCGCGCCCGAGCCGATGTCCCGCTTTGTCAAAAGCCTGTCCCGGCACAAGCGTAACCTCTATCTTGTCGTAGTCGACAAACTCGCTTCCTCGCGGATTTTGTGTGCCGAGGACTCCCGACACCATTGTCCCGCTCCCTTCATACCTGCGGAGTATCATCTCGCTGTCACCTGTCACCACGGGCAGAAGGATGATCTTGCCCTCGCTGCGCAGTGTGTCAAGCAACGGCACGATGTCCACCTCGTCGCCGAGAGGATAGAATGCCATGATGCAGTCGGCGTCCTTTATCCTGCGGTCGGCAACTATGCGCCGGCAAATCTCTCTCGACCAGTTCTCCCTGTCGTTGGCAGTGGTCTGCCGAAACTGCCGTTTGATGTAGGTGCGCAGTTCGCTTTTGTTCATTTCTTCGTGGCGGATTTGTCTTTTCCCAATACCTCCATTGATTTCAGTATCACAGGATCATCCTCGTTGATATACTCCGTCCATGCGTTCTCATTCAGCATGTTGTATATTATCCGGCTTGTAATGTAGCGTTCCAACAGGCGGTGCGACTTCCTTATCATCAGGTTTCTGCGCTTCAGACCGTTGGCGTCGGCATAGGAAGCGAACTTCTCAACGAGGTTCTGTTTCTTCAGATAAGCCTTCATGTCGGCCATGTTGTCATACTGTTTCAGTGTCTGACGGTTTGCGTCAGTATACACAAAGCCGTACTGGATGATGAGTCCCGTTATGGCTGCCTGCTTGAAATACGATGTCACATCGGTGGTGTCCTCCGCCACGAATATGTCGGGCGAGATGCCGCCGCCGCCGTAAACTGTCCTGCCTTTTGCCGTGTGGTATTTCTTGCCGGTGTGTTTGATGCTGTCGGCGGAGAAAAATTCCCCGCTCTCATATCTGTGGACGATGTCCTGTACATACTCGTTCTCGTGTCCTGCAACGTAAGGTTTCTGTATGCAACGGCCCGACGGAGTGTAGTAACGGGCAACGGTGAGCCTTACCCTGCTCTTGTCGGGGAATCCGATTTCCTGCTGCACAAGTCCCTTGCCGAACGATCTGCGTCCGATGATTGTCGCCCTGTCGTTGTCCTGAAGGGCTCCGGCGAGAATCTCGGCGGCCGATGCACTCGACTCGTTTATGAGCACTACGAGCGGTATCCGCTGATAGCTGCCGTGTCCGTCCGACCTGTAGTCCTGCCGTGGCGACTTGCGTCCTTCGGTGTAGACTATCAGTTTGTTCTTCGGCAGGAACTCGTTGGCTATCTGAACGGCGGACATCAGGTATCCGCCACCGTTGTCCCTGAGGTCTAGGACGAGATTCTGTATGTTCTCCTGCGACAGTGTCGCCAGTGCTATAAGCAGTTCTGCGTAGGTCGTGTCGCCGAAGTTCTTTATCCTGATATAGCCCGTCTTGTCGTCAAGCATGTATGTGGCGGTGACGCTTTTCTGTGGAATCTCGCCGCGCGTTATGACGTATTGCTTCACAGATTTGCTGCCGTATCTCACGATTCCGACCTTCACTTTCGTGTCCTTTTCGCCCTTCAGCTTGCGCATGGCCTCGTCGTTTGTCACCTGTTTGCCCACAAAAGGCTTGCCGTCAATGGTGACAATCTTGTCTCCGGAGATAAGTCCGGCTCTCTCTGCGGGGCCGTTGCTTATGACGTTTTGCACCTGTATGGTGTCGTTGCGGATGACAAACTCCACGCCGATGCCGGAGAAAGAGCCTTTCAGAAGGTCTGTTTCCACCTGCGCCCTTTCCGCAGAGAGATAGACGGAGTGGGGGTCCAGTTCCGCAAGGATTTCCGGAATGGCGTTCTCCACCAGGGAGTCCATATTCGTCTTGTCAACGTATTGATCTTCAATTATATGCAGCAGGTTGGATAACTTGTTGCTTCCACTGCTTATTATGTTCAGTCTGTTGCCTCCGAAATGGTTGGCATAGAATGTCCCGACCATAATTCCAAGTACCATGCAGAGCGCCATGATCAATGGCGAAAAACGATTGCTATTCATCTATCTCTTTGTATATTACTTCTATGCCTGCCCTTTGCAGCAGTTCTATTCCGTCCTTTATCCTGTAGTTCTCGCCGTAGACGACACGCTTTATCCCTGCCTGCACAATCAGCTTGGCACATTCTATGCACGGCGAGGCGGTGACATAGAGCGTGGCTTTGTCCGAGTTGTTCGACGAGCGCGCCAGTTTGGTGATGGCGTTTGCCTCCGCATGCAGCACATACGGCTTGGTCACGTTGTTCTCGTCCTCACAGATGTTCTCGAATCCGGACGGAGTTCCGTTGTAGCCATCGCTGATTATCATCTTGTCTTTCACCACAAGACAACCGACTTTGCGCCTGACGCAGTAGCTGTTTTCCGCCCATATCCGCGCCATCCGCAGATAACGCAGGTCAAGCGCGTTTTGCTTTTCGTTCGATTCCATTGCGTTCCAGTAAAGCGTCTATTGTGGGTTCCGAACCCTTGAATTTGACATAGAGCGACATCGGGTGTTCCGTTCCGCCTTTTGACAGTATGCAGTCGCGGAACCGCTGGGCTGTCTCCCTGTTGAAGATTCCCTCTTTCTTGAACACTGCAAAGGCGTCGGCGTCCAGCACCTCCGCCCATTTGTAGCTGTAATAGCCTGCCGCATAGCCTCCTGCCATTATGTGCGAGAACTGTGTCGTCATGCACGTTGTCGGCAGTTGCGGGGTGATTGTGGCTTTCTCGCACGCCTTTTTCTCAAACGGGATTATGTCTTCCGAGAAAGTGTCCTTTTGGGTGTAGTATGCCATGTCGATAAGTCCGAAGCTCACTTGGCGCAGACATGCCGTCGCCACCATGAAGTTCCGGCTCTTCACAATCCTCTCGATGAGTTCGTCGGGCAGGGGCTCGCCTGTCTTGTAATGGAAGGCGAAGGTGCGCAGGAACTCCTTTTCCACGGCGTAGTTTTCCATGAACTGCGACGGCAGTTCCACGAAATCCCACCACACGTTCGTGCCCGAGAGGGAGGCGAAGCGTGTGTTGGCGAACATGCCGTGGAGCGAATGGCCGAACTCGTGCAGGAAGGTCTCCACCTCGCCCAGTGTCAGCAGAGCCGGCTTTTCGGGGGTCGGCTTGGTGAAATTCATCACTACCGAGACGTGCGGACGCACGTTGTTGCCCTCGCGGTCTATGTATTGACCTTGGAATTCGGTCATCCACGCACCGCCGTGCTTGCCTTTTCGGGGGAAGAAATCGGCGTAGAAGACGGCTAAGTAACTGCCGTCCTTGTCGAACACCTCATAGGCTTTCACGTCCGGATGATACACCGGTATGTCGCTGTTTTCCCTGAAAGTGATGCCGTAGAGTTTGTTGGCAAGTCCGAAAACGCCGTCAATCACCTTGTCCAACTGGAAATACGGGCGCAGCATCTCTGCGTCTATGTTGTAGCGTTCCATCTTTAGCTTGTGGCTATAGAACGCCGTGTCCCACGGTTGTAGGGAGAAACTGTCGCCCTCAATCTTCTTTGCCGTCGCCTTCAAGTCGTCCAGTTCCACAAGTGCCGTCGGCCTGTATGCCTCGATCAGGTCGTCGAGCAGTTTGTAGACATTCTCTTTGCCCGATGCCATTCTGCGTTCCAGCACATAGTCTGCGTATGTGTCATATCCGAGGAGCTGTGCCGTCTCGCGCCGCAGGTTTATCAGTTGGCTGCATATCTGCAGGTTGTTCTCCGTGTTGTCGTGTGTGCAGAGGGTGTTGTATGCCATGTACATCTTCTCGCGAAGGGCGCGGCGGGTGGAGTAGGTGAGGAACGGCGAGTAGGAAGGGATGTCAAGTGTGAAGAGCCAGCCTGCCTTTTGCTTCTCGCCGGCTGCTGTCTTTGCCGCTTCGAGAGCCGATTCCGGCAGTCCGTCGAGGTCTGCCTCGTCGGTGACGTGCAGTTCAAACGCTTTCCTTTCCTTGAGCAGGTTCTGCGAGAACTGCAGTGTCAGGAGGCTTGCCTGCTCCGTCAGCGTCCGGAGTTTTTCCTTTCCCTCGTCGTCGAGCAGTGCTCCGCTGCGCACGAAACCCTTGTAGGAGTTTTCCAGAAGCATCGTCTCTTCCGGCGTAAGTTCCCTGTGGTGCTTGTAGACGCGCTCTATCCGTCTGAACAGTTCCGGGTTGAGCGACACGTCATTGGCGTGTTTCGTCAAGACGGGGCTCATCTTCTGCGCCAGGGCTTCGAGGCTGTCGTCGGTCTCGCAGGACATCATGCACGACATTACATTTGACACACGGTCGAGCAAATCATAGTAATGCTTGCCCTTGCTGTCGTCATGAAACAGCAGCGTGTTGTCGAATGTGGGCTCTTCCGGGTTCGCCAGAATCAGCGCAATCTCTTCGTCCTCGCGCCTTATGCCCTCGATGATGGCTTCCTCATAGTCCTCCAGCCTTATCTTGCCGAAAGGTATCGTGTCGTGAGGTGTGCCGTATGGTTCAAAGAAAGGATTTTTTCTCTCTGTGTCTGCAGTCATAATGTTTTCGCTTATTCCATACAAAGGTACAGCTAAAAATCCGATTGCGCCAAGTTTTAAGTCGGCGTTTAGTGCCACGGACATCCATTTTTTAGTTTTTTTTGCGGCTCGCGATGCGCTCTGCACAGCCGTGATGGGATGAAAGGGAATGGGGATGCGGTTTACGGCGGATGCCGGCAAAAAACGCCAAGACACCGTTTGCGTGGTGTGCAGACGGTGTCTTGGCGGTGTGTAAACTGTGTTTTGGCGGGCGAACCACGGACGTGGGCCGATCGGATAACGGTCGTGGTCTGACCGGATATCGACCGTGGTTCGACCGAATAACGGCCGTGAACAACCTGTGTGCAGGGTGCTGCGCTGCCGTCAAAAGGGCGGTTGCGCAACACTTGCGGGCATTTCCGGCTGTATCTGAAGGCGGCTTTTTATTCGATGATACCTGCTTCCAGCCACTTGGCGGCAAGGGTCTCGCAGTCTTTCAGGGCAGTTTCCTTGTCGACGTCATACTCTTCCAGCAGCTTCTCCGCCATGTATTCGGTGTCGAAATCCTTGTCTGCCACTTTCTGCCAGACGTATGCGGCAGTTTCGTTCAGGGATATTATGCTGTTGAAATCGATGTTTTCTATGCCTTCTGCCATGATGATGTTCTCTCCGCACACGTTGCGCAGGACAAATCCTTTCTTTGTTTTCATATTCTTTTCAGTGTTGTTTATATCGGTCCGAACAGTTTGACCCAACGTCGGTATATGCCTAACAGATAGCGGCGTACGGGGCGTAGGCGCATCCAAACCTTTGAGTATGTCCGCCATTTGCGCCCTTCTATCAGGTCGAGTTCCTTGCGTCCCTTTCTGTAGAAACCTATAATCTGTGCCTTCACGTCGCTTTTCCGGCAATGCTCCGTTGTCAGGTTGCCGTCGCCAAGCAGTGTCACGTTGTCGCCGTCAATGCCCACGATGCGGTGAAGGACGTAGCGTCCGGGGGCGATTTCCGCCAACACGGGCTCTCCGCAGACCACTTCGGCGGCTTTTTTCATCACTGCGGTGTCGCGCTTGTCTTCGAGGAAGGGGCGCATGCTGAATCCTCTGAGCTTCAGGCTCACCGTGTGTCCTTCTTCCAAAAGGGATATTATGTGTGGAAACAGGACTGCGTTGCTTATTCGGAGTTCCTGTTTCGTGCTATCGCTTTCTGGCATACAATGGCGGATTCTTTGTCGGGACGGCAGTAGAGAGCGTAGTTGGGTGTCGTCTCAATGATTTTTGTTATGATGTTGCAGATGTTGTCCACGATGCCGCTGTCCCACTTCATGGTGGAGCAGGCGGTAATGAGTGTGGAGAAAGACTCTATGGTTGATGTCGGCTCAACATGGTTTGTGCTGTCGCGTTTTATCGCTACCACGGCACCGAGACGCGCCTTTACGTTGCGGTAGCATGGTGTCTTGCCGCTCCAGGGGCTGCCGTATATATAAGGTAAGCCGTCGACGAGTCTTATTATAGGGTTGTCGTCGTTCATCAGGTCGCACTCCGGTATGTGGCGCATCCACATGCTTGTGTGCGTGCTTTTGCCTGTTCCGCTCTTTGCGGTAAAGGCATATCCCCAGCCATACTGTCTGATGAGCGATGCGTGGATGAGCACTGCGCCGCGCTTGCAGCCTGCAAAGGCGAATGTCAACATGAGCGCATTGTTTAGCCCGAATGTCCTCATGTTCTCCGTGCCGTTAAGTGCGCAGCGGCATACACGGAAGTCGCGGTCGGTCTGGAGCAGGCAGCAGTTGCCACCGAACATGTCTTTTATGATGAACTGGTAGTTTCCGTCACCGGCATAATCCACTATCGTGATGCCGTTGCCGGTGTCAACGTCCTTTATTCTGCGGAGTTTTTCCTTGGGCAGGGGGCGCAATGTGTCGTCCACATGCAGACCGAAGAGTTTGTCTGCGTGCCGGTCGTATTCTTCCTCCGTTACTCTGAAAGGTTCGTAAGAGGGAAGAAAATGGCAACCGTTGGTCTGGTCTTTCTCAAAAGAGACGGTGATTCCGAAATCGGCAATGACGTATCTGTGGGCGGTCTCCATTGGTTTGAAACACGTGGGAATGTATGTGCACTCAGATATAATTACGCCTCAATCCGCGCCTTTAGCGCGGAGCGGGACCGTCCGGACGTCTTCCGGGTGCTTTGCCTTGCCTCTTCTGCTGCTTCATGGCCTCTTTTCTCTCTTTCTTTGCAGCCTTTTCCTGGGCGGCTGAGGCTTCGTTGTCGGAAGCGGCGGATATGGCTTCAAACTGGAAATCTGTTGCCGGAATGTATTTCACCACATAGTATCCGTACTTTTTGTCGGTGTATTTCCTTTTCAGTTTGACGTATTTGTTCTCGGCGTCTTTTCTGGTCAAGGCGTATGAAACGATGCAGGTGGGTGCTTCCACTCCCTGTCCGTGCAGGTAGTTCTTTAGCTGATAGGAATAGCTGTTGCGCTCATAGAGAAACTTGTTTTTTGTGTTTATCCATGCGGAATCAAGTTCCATGATGTCAGTGAAATATACGGTGGAGTCGTTGAATGACGCTGAAAAACCGTATATGTATATCTTTGTGGGTTTCTCGGCTGCATTTGCCATTGCCGCAGTCAGCACCATCAGCAGGCACAAAAAGAACTTCTTGCAATTCGTGTTCATATCTTATTTTAATTCGTTTCTAAATTTGAGGCGGTGTATATGTCGCATGGCGGTGTCGCGGATCTGTCTGGCTCTCTCGCGTGTGATGCCGTATTTCATGCCGATATCTGCCAGCGTCATCTGCTCGGTGGATATTCCGTAGTAGTCTTTCAGCACGTTGCGTTCCCTCTCTGGCAGCAAGTCAATCAGTGCGGACAGTCCTTCGTTGTCCGATGCGTTTATTGCGCAGAAGTCGGCATCGGCGGTCTGGCCGGGCATGGTCTCTGTCTTGGAACTGTCAAACCGCACGTCCTGTTGCGGCAGGAATGCCTCCATGGCACGGCGCAGGTGTCCTGCGGCATAACTGGAGAAACGCTTGCCGAAGGCAGGGTCGAAGTTCTCCGCCGCCTTGATGAGCGCAATGTTTCCCTCGTTTATGAGATCCAGTATGGAGACAGAGCCGTCGGCATATTGCCGGGCGATGCTTACCACAAATTTCAAGTTGGCCTTTACAAGTTTGTCTTTGGATTTGGTGTCGCCCTGACGGATAAGTCCTGCCAACTGTGTCTCTTCTTCGTCGGTCAAAGGATGTGCCGAAGAAATCTCTTGCATATAACTCTCCAGTATGGCGTCTTCGCTGTTTCTGGAGTTGTTCGGAGTTGATTTCCCACGCATATACTACTTGTATTTTTGGCAAAATTACTCTTTTTCCGTCATCCGTACAAGGTTTTACGGAGAATTAACGGCTCTTTGCAGAGGAAAAAACACGTGTTCTTGCGGGCTGAAAACAGGGTGTTGCGGGCGGCGAAAAGTGTGGCGTGGCGCGGATGAAAGTTTATCCGGTTTTGCGTGTCAGTTCGGATTATTATTACTACTTTTGCAGAGTGAAGGATTGTGACATTACTCATATAGTGCGAACTCTCGCTGCGGCTGCTGCTGTCGCGGCGCTGTTTGTGGGTTGCAGTTCTTCGCGCAATATCCCTGAAGGCAGCTACTCCCTTGAAAACATAGCCGTCGAGGCTGACAACGACGAGATTGACGCGGCGTCGCTTGTGTCGTATGTACACCAGAAACCCAACACCAAGTGGTTCTCGCTGATAAAACGGCCATGGGCTAAACCGGTAATCTACGACACGCTTGAGGCTGCCAGGTCGTCGGAAGACCTGACGGCGGCAGTCCGTAACATGGGTTTCCTCCATGCGAAGGTGGATGTCGAAAACCGGGTAAAAGGCAACAAGCTGAGCACAAAGTACAAAATCAGTGCCGGTGAACCTTATTATATATCCGACTTCAAGACCGTCGTGTATGATGACAGCATAAGGGATGTGCTTGAGAGAAACAGGAAAGTATTTGCCAAGTTGCGTCCGGGGAGACGGTTTTCGGTGCTTGTCTTGAGCGACATACGCAAGCAAATAACGTCCCTGCTCGTGGATAGCGGCTACTATCACTTCCATAAGGACTTCATCGAATTTGCCGTTGACACGGCCAAAGGGAGCAGTGACGTGGACGTGGCACTGTCGGTCTACAAATACAAACCTAACAATTCGGCGGACGAAGAGCCTCACCGGAAATACCGCATACGCAATATCCGGTATTCGGATGCCGATGACGGAAAGATGCATTTGCGCCGATCGGTGTTGGAGAACAATACGGCTTTCAAGGCCGGAGACCTTTATTCCGCAAGGTCATTGCAGAACACTTACAACAACTTTTCACGGCTTCAGGCGGTGCGCTACACCAATATCCGGTTCACGGAACTGCCCGACACCAACATGCTTGACTGTGCCATACAGGTCAGTACCAACCGTCCCTCGTCGCTTTCTTTCCAGCCCGAGGGCACAAACACGGCCGGTGACCTCGGTGCGGCGGCATCGCTCACTTACGAAAACCGCAACCTTTTCCGCGGAAGTGAACTGCTGAGCATACAGGCGAAGGCTGCTTTTGAGGCGATAACTGGGCTTGAAGGCTATCAGGATCAGAACTATCAGGAATACAGCATCGGTTCGAAACTGTCCTTTCCACGCTTCATGTTGCCGTTTCTGTCGCCCTCGTTCAGAAAGAAGTCGGCGGCATCGAGCGAACTCCAGGTGTCCTATAACCTGCAGAACAGACCCGAATTTCACCGCCGCCTTTTCTCTTCGGCGTGGAGGTACAGGTGGACGGATGCTGCAAATAAGACCAACTACCGTTTTGACTTGATAGACCTGAACTATGTGTACATGCCGTGGATATCGGAAACTTTCAGGCAAGACTACCTTGACAACACCGATAACCGCAACGCCATACTCAGGTATAACTATGAAGACCTGTTCATCATGAAAATCGGTTTCGGCGTAACGGTGAACCACAGGAACTTCTCCATAAGGAGCAATATCGAGACTTCGGGCAACCTCCTGCATGCTGTTGCCGGCATTGCGCACTTCAGAAAAAATGCGGAAGGGCAGAACACGCTCTTCAACATAGCCTATGCCCAGTATGTCAAGGGCGACATTGACTACACCAAACTGGTCAATTTTGACGAGAACAACCAGCTTGCCTTTCATGCTGGACTTGGCATTGCCTATCCTTATGGCAACAGTAAGGTGCTTCCGTTCGAGAAACGCTATTTCTCGGGAGGTGCCAATTCGGTAAGGGGATGGAGTGTGCGGAGTCTCGGTCCGGGCAGGTTCAAGGGTACAGACGGACGCATTGACTTCATCAACCAGACGGGAGACATAAAACTGGATCTCAGCATGGAGTTCCGCTCGAAACTGTTTTGGAAACTCCACGGCGCGGCTTTTGTCGATGCCGGAAATATCTGGACTATCCGCGAATATGAGGAACAGAAAGGCGGACAGTTCCGTTTCAATGAGTTCTACAAGCAGTTGGCAGCCTCATACGGACTTGGACTGCGGTTTAATTTCGATTATTTCATACTGCGTTTCGACTTTGGCATGAAGGCGGTAAATCCTGCCTACGAAACCGCTCGGGAGCATTTCCCCATACTGCATCCGCGTCTCAGTCGCGATCTGGCGTTCCACTTTGCCGTGGGAATGCCATTTTAGGCCATACGTTGGACAAGATTACCTTCCATTCTTCGCCCCTTTTCACCAACCGGAGTGTGGCTTCCGCACTGTCGTGAAGTCTGGACGGCTTGCCTATGGTGTCGGCATAGCAAAAGTCTGAAACCTTCACCTTGACATCCGCAACGGTGTCATTGTCGGCAAAACTCTCCTTCATGACTTCCACGTCAGCCCCTTTCTCCATGGCACGGAGCCGTTCGATGTCGCCGTCAGTGACGTTTGTCGCCATGAATTTCAGATATTTCACCGACTCGTTGGTGATGTACTGCATGCATCCGGCATAGTCCCAGTTGAAGTAACTCGTGGCGAAAGATTCGGCAACAGTCTCTACTTGTGACCTGTTGCCGTCGTTGCACGAAAACAAAGCCAGTGCAAATGCGGTCGTAAATATGGATTTTGCCAGTTTGTGCATAAGGGGCAGGATTTCCGGAAAACGTATTAAAGCCGAGACAAAGGTATGTAAAAAAGTTGGTTTGTTCGGCTTTTTTTGATACTTTTGCGCAAAATACGCAATTTAGATGTTTAGGTTTATTTCGTTCGGTAGTGGCAGTAGCGGAAACTGCTATTATATTCTTGCGGATTGCGGTGGGATAATCATAGATGTAGGCATAGGTGTCAGGCAGCTGAAAAAATATTTCGACGAATACGGATTGTCGTTTTCCGACGTGAAGGCAATACTGGTCACTCACGACCATGCGGACCATGTGAAGTCGGTGGGAAGTCTGAGTCACCAGTGCAATCTGCCGGTTTATGCCACAAAAGAGGTGCACCACGGCATCGAGAACAACTATGTCGTGCGCTACAAAGTGGACCAGGCGCTGCGCCGCTACATCACCGTCGGCGAGGAATTTCGCATAGATGACTTTGAAATTTATGCCGTCACGGTGCCGCACGACAGTAAAGACAATGTGGGATACCGCATAAGATGCAATGGCGTGACATTTGTTCTCGCCACGGATGTGGGGCACATCACCGACGGCATAGCGCAGCTCATATCAGAGGCAAACTACCTTGTGCTTGAGTCAAACCACGACATGGAGATGCTCATAAACGGCACATATCCCGCCTATCTGAAAAAACGCATAACGTCAGACAGGGGGCATCTGAGCAACGAGAACTGCGGAAAGGCGTTGCGCGACTATGCTACGCCTAACTTGCGGAAGGTGTGGCTGTGTCATCTCAGCAATGACAACAACGACCCCGCACTGGCTCTGTACACGGTGGAAGGGATATTGCGTGACAGCGGAATCATTCCAGGCAAGAACTTTGGACTGGAGGTACTGAAGCGGAAAACTCCGTGTGGCATTTACGAACTCGAATAGACAGGTTATGCAAGACGGCACTTTGGCAACCAAGCACATACACGTTGTGGCATTTCATGTGCCCTTTCCGCCAAACTACGGCGGTGCTGTCGACGTGTTCTACAAGCTGAAAGCCTTGCACAGTGCCGGCTACATGATAACGCTGCACGCCTTTCTCTATGACGGTGACAAGAGCAGGGAATTGGAGGAAATATGCGAGAAGGTGTACTACTACAGGCGTGACACTTCGCTGTTTGCGCATCTTTCCTTAAAACCTTATATTGTCAGGAGCAGAAAGAACGCCCGGCTCATGGAGAACCTCATGCGTGATGACAGTCCCATTCTATTTGAAGGACTGCACACGTGCTATTATCTTGATGACGCAAGACTGCGCAACAGGCGGAAGACAGTGAGGATGCACAATATCGAACACGACTATTACCGCCTGCTGTTCAGACAGTCGGGGTGGGGCATACGTAAGGTGTATTACTTCGTGGAATCGCTGAAACTGAAGCGTTATCAGCCTGTGTTGCGCCATGCAGACCGCATCCTGCCGATTTCACAGGCTGACACTGAGTGTCTGAAAAGAACTTTCCCCGAAAAGGATGTGCGTCTCTTGCGCTGTTTTTTCGATGATACGACGCCTGTGGAACAGCCTTCCTCCGGGAAATACATACTCTATCACGGCAACTTGGCGGTAAAGGAGAATGTCACGGCAGTACTCTTTCTTCTCCGTGAAGTGTTGCCGTTGTTGCCCAAGGACTGCCTGTTTGTCATTGCAGGACGCAATCCTGCCGCTGCCGTTTCGGCGGAAGTGAGACGGCATGACAATGTGCGGCTCGTCAGCAATCCCGATGACAGGGAGATGAACAGCCTGCTGTACAATGCACGGGTCAATATCCTCGTGACATTCCAGCCCACAGGAATAAAACTGAAACTGCTTAATACTTTATGCAAAAGTTTGGGGCACTGCATCGTGAACGACCAAATGGTGCAGGGTAACGACCTCGCGCGTTTCTGCCGCGTAGCCAACAGTGCCGACGAGATAGCCCGGGCGGTCACGGCACTGATGCCGTGTGACAATGCTCCAATGGTTTTGGAGGAAAGAAGAAAGACGATAAGGGAAATGGGTTACAACGATATTTCCCCTATCGTCAGTGACTGATTGTTGTCAGAAAATTATTCCTGTGTCAGGTATTTACTGAGGTATCGTCCGGTGATACTCTCCTTGCAGGCTGCCACATCCTCGGGAGTTCCCTCGCAAACGATGTTCCCTCCGCTTTTTCCACCCTCCGGTCCGAGGTCGATGATGTAGTCTGCACACT
>CAVHUR010000004.1:42482-95627 GCA_963639575.1 uncultured Spirochaetota bacterium | reverse complement strand
TGTACCGTCGCCATAACGGCTCTTTTGCACCGCCAGACATACGTAAAGAGACCGCCAAAGCACCTTTTTCGCAGGGCTTTGGCGGTCTGTGTGTTTTTCTATGGTGTGAGATATTCTTTACTGGAGGAACGAGATGAGCACTCCTGCGGCTATCGCCGAGCCTATGACACCCGAGATGTTGGATGCCATGCAGTAGTTGAGCACGTGGTTCTTCACGTCGTATTTCGTTGCAATCTCGTTGGCCACGCGCGATGCCATGGGCACTGCCGACAGTCCGGTGGCGCCCACAAGCGGGTTGACTTTCTTCTTTGCGAAGAGGTTGTAGATTTTCACCATGATGATGCCTGCGGCTATCGATATGGCGAAAGCGAGGAATCCGCCCAGCACGATGCCCAGTGTCTGTGCGTTGAGGAACGCCTCGGATGTCATGGTCGCGCCGACCGAGAGGCCGAGGAATATGGTGGCGGTGTTCATTATGGCATTGCTTGCCGTCTCGAACAGGCGGCTTGTCATTGCCCCGAGTTCCTTCAGGAGGTTGCCGAACATGAGCATTCCCACGAGCGACACAGCCGTCGGCACGAGCAGGGCCACGATGATGGTCACGGCAATGGGGAAGATGATTTTCATCACACGCATGTTCTTTATCTCCGAACCGCTCGGATAGAGCTTGTCCTGCTCCTTCATGTTGATCTTCAGTTCCTTCTTCGTGCAGAGCAGTCTGACCACAAGCGGGATGATGACAGGCACAAGTGCCATGTAGGAATATGCCGCTATGGCTATGGGGCCGAGCAGATGGGGCGCCAGTTTGATAGTGGTGAAGATGGCGGTGGGCCCGTCAGCTCCGCCGATGATGCCGAGCGATGCCGCCTCCTGTGGGGTGAAGCCCATGAAGAGGGCTGTGAGCAGCACGGCGAAGATGCCGAACTGTGCTCCGGCACCGAAGAAGCTCAGGCGCAGGTTGCGCAGCATCGGGCCGAAATCGGTGAGAGCTCCCACTCCCATGAAGATGATCGGGGGGATGAAGCCCGTCTTTATGCACATGTAGTAGATGAAGTTCATCAGTCCCAACTCATGGGCTATCTTGTGCAAGGGCATGTCCCACACGTTCTCCCTCACGCCGTTTGCCAGCGTCACGAAACCCTCGGAGTCGGCCTGGGTGACCCCCATTCCGCCGCCGGGGAAGTTGGCCAGCAGCACGCCGAAGCCTATCGGGATGAGCAGCAGCGGCTCGTATTTCTTCACGATGCCCAGGTAGAGCAGTCCGCAAGCAATGGCTATCATCACGAGAAATGTCCAGTCGCCTCCCGTCTGGGAGAAGGCTGTCATGTCCCATATCTTGTCAAGTATGTTCATATCCTGTCCTAAGCTATTGTCATGAGTATGTCGTCCTCGTTAACCGCGTCGCCCGCGCTGAAGTTTATCGACGTGATGACGCCGGCGGTGTCCGACTTTATGGCGTTGAAAGTCTTCATCGCCTCGATGTAGCACACCACTTCGCCGGCTTCCACGCGGTCGCCCACTTTCTTGGCTACCTCGCCCGTGGAGTTCACGAGGAAGAATTTGCCTTCGAGCGGCGACAGCAGTTCCTTGCCGCCAGAGGTCGGGGCGGCGGTCTGTACGGCTGCTGCCGGAGCGGCGGCCTTGCCGTCGTAGGAGATGCTGACCTGGTAGTTGACGCCGTTGACGGTCACTACGATGCTCTCGGGCTGTGCCGCCTTGCCGCCTGAAAGTTTGCTTGCGCGCCGCTTTTCGAGGTCTGCCTCGAAGTCAGCCTTGACCTTTCCGCTCTTGTAAGCCTCGTATTGTGTCGGGTGCATGGCGTATTCGAAGAGTTCTTCGTCGTCTTCGCCCGTAGCCCAGCCCTTCTCCTGCATCTTCTTGCGGTAGGCGTCAAGCTCGTCGGGATAGTTGTCCTGCGGGTCGTTGGTCATGAACTCGCGTCCCTCAGCCTTGGCTTTCTCCACGAACAAGGGGTCTACCGGCCCGGGGAGAGCTCCGGCCTTGCCGAGTATCATGTCCCAGATGGTGTCGGCAATCATGCTCCAGCGCTCGCGTCCTTTTTCCATTTGCATCACGTTCATCAGTGCAAGGTTCTTCACATACTGTGAGAATGGCGTCACGAGAGTGGGGTAGCCGACCTTCGGCCAGACATAAGCCACCTCGTCGAAGAGTTTCACGAGCAGCTGGTCGGTGGTGAGTGCCGGTTGGTTGTGCTTTGCTTTCCAGTTGTTGAGCGACTTGAGGTTCTCCTCAAGATCGGTCATCAGCGAGCCCATCATGCCGCCCGGCAGTCCCGGTTTGATGAGAAGCGAGTTGTCAAGACGGTTCTGTGGCGGGCAGTAATAGCCGAGGAAGTCGTCGAGCATGGCCTGTACCTTGCTGCGCACCTCCATGTATGCCTCCATGTTTACCTCCTTCACCTTGAATCCGGCATCCTTGAGCATCTCCTGCACGGCTATGATGTCGGCGTGACCGGTACCCCAGGCGAGAGGCGCTACGGCAGTGTCGATGTAGTCGCAGCCGTTCTGGCACACCTCCAGAATGGACGCCATGGAGAAGCCCGGGCCTGCGTGTGAGTGGTACTGCACCGTGATGTCGCTCTTATATGCCTTGATGCCCTTCACTATTTCACCCAGCGAGACTGGTCGGCCGATGCCTGCCATGTCCTTGAGACATATCTCGTCGGCTCCGGCATCGATGAACGTCTTGGCCAGGTTCACATAGTATTCCACCGTATGTATGGGTGAATGGGTGATGCAGAGCGAAGCCTGGGCTATCATACCTGCGTCCTTGGCGTAGTGAATCGAGGGAATGACGTTGCGCGGGTCGTTGAGTCCGCAGAAGATTCGGGTGATGTCGGTGCCTTGTGCCTTCTTTACCTTGTAGAACAACTGGCGCAGGTCCTTAGGGCAAGGGCTCATCCTCAGTCCGTTGAGCGCACGGTCGAGCATGTGGGTCTGTATTCCTGCGTCGTGAAAGGGCTTCGTCCACTCGCGGACGGCGCGGTTGGGGTTTTCTCCGTACAGCAGGTTGACCTGCTCAAAACCGCCGCCGTTGGTCTCCACACGGTCGAAACAGCCCATCCGGATAATTGATGGCGCCACGTCGACGAGTTGGTCCACACGGGGCTGATACTTGCCTGCACTCTGCCACATGTCGCGGAACACGAGGCTGAACTTTATTTCTCTTGCCATTTGTCGTTATATTTTCTTTACCGTTTTTACCTGTCCTTTGCCTCCGGTTATCTGTCTCACCGCTCCGGCAATTATGCTCATGGTCAGTGCGTCGACCGCTTCCGTGCCGGCGGAACCGGACTTCTTGGCAGCCTCTTCCTGTGGTGCCACTCTGTTGACGAGCGATATAAGTCCCTGAATGACCAAGATGATGAGAAACATGATGACGAAAACCGTCACCATTCCAATGAGCATAAGCGTAAGCCCTAATGACAAATTCATATCCGAAAACCTTAATTTTACCACAAAATTACTCAAAAAACGCTCGCTCTAAACACCTGTTTTAACAAAAAAAGAGTTAAATTAAACTTATAATTACAAACTGAAAGAAAACATTGCTACTTTTGCAAAAAGTACTACTTACACAACCTAAACAAGATAGCAATGGACAATGATTTCACCAAGGGGCGCATTGTCGCCGCCCTGTTCTTCCTTTTCGCCGGCAGCGTGGCTGTTTACGGCCAGACGGCAACGTTGTCGTCGCCCGACGGAAAGAACGTCGTCAGCGTGGACATGAGCGATGCCGGCGAACTGACTTACACCGTGAAGCGCAACGGACAGGAGATAGTGGGCAAGTCAAAGGTGGGTTTCACCACCTCCACGGCCGATTTCACGTCGGGGCTGAACCTGAAAGGGGTGAGCTACAAGGCCATAGATGACACCTACACGTTGCCGGTCGGGAAACGGAGCACCTACCGTGACAACTGCAACGAGGCCACGATAGCGCTGGAGAAAGACGGCAAACTGTTCGATGTGATATTCCGTGCCTATGACGAAGGAGTGGCTTTCCGCTACAGTCTGACTGGGATTCCGGCGTGCAGGTTCACGGAAGACAAGGCGCAGGTGGTAGTCCCCACGTTTGCCAAATCATGGGCCATGCAGTATGTGAAATCCTACGAGGCGAACTACAAGCCGCGCACCTGGGCACAGGTCTATACCACCGACGGCAGGAAATTCTGCGCTCCGATGCTCATAAAGAGTTCCCTCGGCGACGACTATTACACGCTAATCACCGAGGCGGACGTGGACTCCCACAGCAGCGTCTCGGCGCTTGTGACGGGCGAAAGGACAAACCGCGGCGAGGTGAACTTCTCCATCGACAGCGGTTTTGCGGTCAGCAGCGGCACGGCACTGCCGTGGCGTGTGGTGTTCATGGGGCCGCTCACCAGCATAGCCACATCGTCGTTGGTGGAAAATCTCAATCCTCCCACGGCACTGACGGACGTGAGCTGGATAGAACCGGGGCTGTCGTCGTGGGACTGGGGCGGCATGGACGGACAGCAGACGCGCGACCTCGCCGTCATAAAACAGACCATCGACCAGGCTGCGGAGATGGGTTGGCCCTACATGACTCTCGACGAAGGATGGGACGGAGCGCCCTATGACCTCAGCGAGGTGGTGGACTACGCCAAGGAGAAGGGTGTGAAAGTGCTGATATGGACGCACCAGAACAGGTTCACCAACAGCGACGGGAGCATACGCACGATACTGACCAACTGGAAGAACATGGGCTTTGCCGGGTGCAAGATAGACTTCTTCGAGGACGACTCGCAGTCCATGAGCCAGAAATACGAGAGGCTTCTGCGGATTGGGGGCGAACTGGAGATGGTGCTCAACTTCCACGGTTGCACCAAGCCCACAGGGCGCAGGCGCACCTATCCCAACCATCTGTCGAGCGAGGCGGTGTACGGCAACGAGATGTACTACTACATCGGTGACGCCAATCCGAACGACTACAACGTGAACCTCTGCCTGACACGCAACGTGACAGGACCCATGGAATACACCCCGGGAGAATATGCCAACCGCAACGGAGTGTGCCGGCACTGCACGACATGGAGCGGCCAGACCGCCCTGTTCGGACTTTTCGAGTCGGGAATACAGACCGTCGCCGACTGCTACGACAACATTATTAATAATGTGGTAGCACCGCTGCTGAAGGTGATTCCCGCCGCATGGGACGAGAGTACTTGTCTTGAGGCTGAGCCAGACCAGTATGTGACGATGTGGAAACGCAAGGGAGGCGACTACTATCTGTCCACCATAAGCAGCAAGGCGCGCACTGTCACAGTCCCGCTGTCGTTCATCGGTGACGGCGACTATACCGCCCAGATATGGAAGGACGGCGCGTGCAAGTCGGATGTGGCCTATGAGGATGCCGTGGTGAACAGGAACACGTCGCTTGTCATCGACGTGCACGACAACGGCGGAGCTATCGTGCGCATATCGAAAAAACCGGTACACCAACCGCAATACATCCGTGTGGAGATGGAAAAAGGCACTGTCAACGGGGCGACTGTCAAGGACGACGCCGACGGCAACTGCGGAGAGGGGAAGTATCTGACCAACGTCGGCAATGCGGCAAACGTCACCTGCGAGGTCGAAGTGCCGTACACCGGAAAGTATTACCTCACGCTCTATTACGTCACATGGGAGGACAGAGACCTCTATTTCCAGATAAACGGCGGGGAAAAGGACTATCACACCATTCGCGGAAACGGCGGCACGTGGAATACGGACGGTCTCCAGTTCCAGCAATTCGAGGTGGAACTCAAGGCTGGAAAGAACACCATAGCCTTCGGAAACGACAATGGTTTCGGGCCTGACCTCGACAGGTTTGTGGTCAATCCCACGCCCGCGCTCGATGCCACGGATGTGCGCCTTGCGGGAGAAAAGCCTGCGGATGTCACTGCCACCTACAACCTGGCAGGCCAGAAGGTGGACGATGCGCAACGCGGTGTCGTGATAAGGGGCAAAAGAAAGGTTGTCAGATAATGCAGAAATGGCAAAATGTCGGTTTGGCCTCCGATTTATGTCAAAAATTAATCTTCTTGCAAGATTTATAGGGGCAAAACTTGCATTATGTCAGTTTTATGTATAATTTTGCGTGCTCATCTGTGAAGACGAGGTTGAAATGAACTTTTCCGTAACAGATGTGACTGTGTGGCAAGCCTGCATTTGCAGGTGTCACGAATTGGTTTTAATCAGGAATAGAAACTGAAAAGTACATATGTCAAACAACAAACTTAATAGGGGATTGTTACGTCTGCTGTTTTGCGCTTCCATGACCGTCGGTTGTGGTGTGCTTGCGTCTGTCCCTGCCGTTTCCTACGCGCAGGCCCAGGAGGGCAAGACGGCTGCCGGGACGGTCAGCGGAACGGTAATTGACAGTGAGGGTAACCCGATGATCGGCGCGATAATAAAGAATGTGACCGACAAGACAAATGCCGTTACCGACAACGACGGACACTTCAAGGTGGCGGCGAAGTCGGAGAAGGTCACACTCGAGATTTCGTATATCGGCATGAAGCCCGTCACCTGGAAAGGCCGCAAAGGCACAACGGCTGACATTACCCTGACAGACGACAACACGCTCCAGGATGTCGTGGTGACCGGCTACCAGCAGCTGGACCGCCGCAACCTCACCTCCTCCGTCGTGTCGAAGGACATGTCGGAACTGGAGATTGCCGGAGTGAGCGACCTGTCGAAGATGCTTGAAGGAAAGATTCCCGACCTCGTGTCGATGTCGAACTCCGGAGAGGTGAACTCCACGACACGTCTGCGTATCCGCGGTACTTCCACCCTCGTGGGTAACCGCGAACCTCTGTGGGTGCTCGACGGCATCATCCTGACCGACCCGGTGGACCTTTCGTCGGACGTGCTGAATGACCCTGACTACGTGAACCGTATCGGTAACGCCATAGCCGGCATCAACCCGCAGGACATCCAGCGTGTGGACGTGCTGAAGGATGCCGCCGCCACCGCCCTCTACGGTACGCGCGCCGCCAACGGCGTCATTGTCGTGACGACCAAGAGCGGACGTGAGGGAAAGCCTATCGTCAGCTATAATGCGCAGTTCACAGGCCGTCGCCGCCCCTACTACACCGACAGCAAGATAAACCTCATGAACTCTGCCGAGCGAATAACGTTCTCGCAGGCTCTGGCGGAGATGCACTACAAGTATCCGGACAGCATGCCGCGTGTCGGCTTCGAATACGCCTTGCAGCAGTACTACGCCGGAGTGTACACCGAAGATCAGTTCATGGCGGCGGTCGACGACATGTCGAGGGTCAACACGGACTGGTTTGACATCCTGTGCAAGAACTCCCTTTCGCAAGACCACTCGGTGAACGTGAGCGGCGGTTCGGACAAGATACGCTACTATACATCCGCCGGTTACACCCGCTCTGATGATGTCATCAAGTACACGGACAACAACCGCTACACGGCAATGGTAAAGCTTGACATAAACCTCAGCCCCAAATTCATGGTCGAATTCAATGTCAACGGCTACTATAATGACCGTCAGTATGCGGCAGGCAATGTCAACCTCATCAACTATGCGTACAATACGAGCCGCGCTATCCGTGCCTTCGGCGATGACGGCAGCCTGTACTACTACCAGAGAAGCGGCAACCACGGCTGGTACAACTACAACATACTGAACGAAGCACAGAACAGTACGACAAACCAGGAGACAAGTTCTGTCACCGCAACTGCCAACTTGCGCTACACGGTAAACGACAACCTGTTCTTCAACGGAGTGTTTTCCGCCAACTCGTCTAATACGAATATGGAGACTTGGCGTGGCGAAAACACTTACTATGTGGCAAATCTCCGCCGAAGCGAATACGGTGAAACTTCCACCGATAAAGACTGCGAGATACCTGCCGGCGGCGAACTCCAGACCAACAGGACCAACACCCTGACATGGACAGCACGTCTGCAGGGAAACTACAACAAGTACTTCGGCAGTGACAGACAGCACAACATGAATGTCGCCATCGGTCTTGAGGCGACGTCAAACAGATATACCGGAACGAGCAAGACCAACCGCGGATACTATAAGGACAAAGGCAAGACCTTTGCCGCCGACATTCCGGCGACATACACTACATACTGGTCGTGGGTGAGCCAGAGCGGTAACCCGACACTCACGGACTCAAAGACCAACATGCTCTCTGCCTATGCGACGGTTTCCTACAGCTTTAAGGACTACTTCACGCTCAATGCCAACGCACGCTACGACGGCTCCAACCAGTTCGGCAGCCGCAGTAACGAGAAACTGCTTCCTATCTGGTCGGTGTCAGGACGTGCCAACCTGTTGGACATATTCAAGATAGACAACGAGAAGATAGGCCAGTTGGCGTTCAAGGCTTCATACGGCGAGCAGGGTAACATGCTCAGCGGCCAGACCACACAGCTGGTAATCCGCAAGGGAAACATGGACACCTACTACAACGAGATGATATCTACGCCGGTGTCGTTTGCCAACCCTGACCTGCGCTGGGAGAAGACCCGCTCGGTGAATACCGGCATTGAGACATCGCTGCTGAAGAACCGTCTGCAGTTTGAAGTGGAGTTCTACCACAAGAAGACCACCGATGCCTTCATGAGCAAGACGATATCCGACGTGAACGGATTTACCTCCTATGTCGTCAATTCGGGAACGGTGATCAACAACGGATTCAATGTTTCCGTGACGGCGACACCTGTCAAAGTGAAGGATTTCTACTGGATTCTGTCGGGAAACTTCTCCAAAATATACAATAAAGTGCACACCGCACCGGGTGCGGAGACCTATGAGATTTCGGACTTCCTGAACGGAACGGCCGTCGTAAAGGGTTACCCGGTAGGCACGTTCTTCTCTTACAAGTTCCTTTGTCTGAGTCCTGTCGACGGAGGACCGATTTTTGAGGACTGGGAAGAGCGCCAGAGCGAAATTCAGGAGGGTGACAACTACGACGTCTACACCAAGGTGCTCGTGCCAAGCGGCAAGCGTGAGCCGGACATCACGGGAAGTATAAACAACACGTTCACCTACAAGAACTGGCGTCTGTCCACCAGTCTGCTCTACAGTCTGGGTGCAAAGACCCGCCTGTTCCGTCTCTTTGACGACTTCGCAAGCGGCTATTCGGCAGAGTCGAACGTAAACCGCGAACTGCTCAACAGGTGGATGAAGCCCGGCGATGAGCTGAAGACGAACATCCCCGCCATAATGGGTACGGGAAGCAACGGCTATTATTACTACACTTCCCACTGGAGTTCGGGCGACCCGTGGACAGGAGCGGTGGTGTCGAACATGACAGCCTGGGAGATGTATGACTACAGTACGGCACGTGTGGTGAGCGCAAACTACGTGAAACTGTCGACCATAGCCCTCACATACGAACTCTGGACAAAGGCTCTGCAGAAGCTGCGTCTGCAACGGCTTGCCGTCACAGCCAGCGCATACAACCTCTACACATGGTGCTCGAAGGAACTGAAAGGACAGACCCCGACACAGGGAGGCTTCTCGGAAGTACAGCTTTCGGACACTCCAAGTTTCACTCTCGGCGTAAACATCAATTTCTAACAGTCAGAACATGAAGATTACACATTATTTATATATAGGGCTTGCAGCGCTGGCACTCAACTCGTGTGATTTCCTGGAAGAGTATTCACAGGACCAGGCATACGTCACCGCATGGGAGGATCTGAACGAACTTCTTGTCGGCGGAGGCTATGTTCCGGTAAACGCTACACTTCAGTGGGAAAATTCATCCAACTACGGACAGTTCCTGCACCTGTTGGCAGACGAGCTGGACGAGCGCAATGTGACCACTACAGGCAGCGTGTTGTTTGACGCGAAATACTACACTTTCGGCAACTACACATGGCAGCAGCGTTCCGGAATGAAGGAAACCTACTCCGGAGACTACTACACGGAAAACACCACTTGGACGGCTTTGTACAAGTGCATCAATGTTGCCAACAACATTCTGAAGAGCAGTGAGAGCCTGCCGCAGTCCACAGGAGAAGAGATAGACGGATATTACAAGGTCAGGGGCGAGGCTCATTTCCTGCGCGCATACCTCTATTTCTGGCTGACAAACACCTACGGGCAACCCTACAGCCCCTCTACCGCTTCGTCGGAACTCGGAGTTCCGCTGAAGACCACAGAGGAGGTGATAGACATAAAGTACACCCGCAACACCGTGCAGGAGTGTTATGACCGTATAGAGCAGGACCTCCTTGACGCAGAGCAGGAACTTACAAAGTACGGCAAAGCGCAGAGTTCCATCTATCATGCAGACCTCACGGCAGTGCAGCTGTTGCTGAGCAGGGTGTATCTCTATATGCAGAACTGGGCGAAAGCCGAGGAGTATGCACGCAAAGCCATTGCTTCACATCCTGACCTGCAGAATTTGAACAGCGACAAATCCCGTTTCATACAGACGACAAACCCCGAAAACATATTCTCCATGGGCGGTGATGACCTGGTGTTGCTTGTGCTCGACCATGTCAGTGCCTACAAAGTGAACGGGGACCTGTATAACAGTTACAGTGACAATGACCTCCGCAAGAAAAACTGGTACTATACTCTCAATGGATATTATGGGTTGACCAAACGTCCTGAAAATCCTGTTTACGCTGACTCATACACGCAGAAAGACAAGGAATACTGCTACTATTGCTACTATTCGTACAAAGGAACCCGGTCGCCAATATCCAGTATTTTCTGGCTGCGTTCGTCCGAATCATACCTCAATCTGGCAGAAGCCTTGGCTTACCAGGGCAAGGATGAAGAGGCGCTGGAGGTACTTAACACCCAGCGTAAGGCGCGCTATCTGCCAGGTTCACAGGAACTGTCGAGGACTTACACCAACGAGAAACTGGTGGAAGAGATAAGGAATGAGCGCCGCAAGGAGTTCTCGTTCGAGGGACAACGCTGGTTTGACCTGCGGCGTTACCGCGTGTGCGAGAAATATCCGAGCAAGATTTCCCTGCAGCACACATACACTTATTTCAAAGAGCGCGGTTCGGCTGCCATGACCGAAACGCATGTCTTCACCCTCACGGAGGACGATCCGTCATGGACATGCCCCATTCCGCAGGAGGTGATAGACTTCAACACGGGAATGAAGAACAACGGCAATCCCTACCGTGACTATGTTTCCGTTGATGCGATGGAAAAGTAACGGGAGTACAGAACATTTATTTGTAGCAACAAGATATGAAGAAACACATAACATCGTTAATGGTCATGGCGACGGCTCTGGCAATGGTTTCGTGCAGCAAGGAGGAGACTCCGACACCGCTGTACCACTCTCCGGCACCGTTCTTTATGCCTGCCGACACGGCAACGGATGCCACTTCGCAGCTGCGCCGCGAGTTTTTCAGCAAGACAGGATCGTATCTGCTCTTCAACGACACTATCCAGAGGACCTATATGGGGACTGACATCAACGGTGATGACGTGTACAGTTCCGAGACACTGGACCTCGCCTATGTCATAGGATCCTCGGCTTACAGTGTCAACAAATACACCTTCACCTATGTGACAGACTACGAAAGCCAAAAGGCGATGACGGATTTTGTCAACGATTACATATGCTATCATTTCACGGGAAAGCTGAAACCGTTCTCTTATTTCATAGGTAAGACAATCTCCATAAAGTATGTCAACGGCAGCACTTCTACCCCTTATGCGTCGGCCGGACAGCGTGGCGTTGCCATAGCGTCCAATTACCTGTTGGCAAAACAACGCACCGATGCACAGAAAAAAGCCTATGCAGAACGTGTGCTCAATGAGATGATAGGCCAGTTGGCAAACAATTTCTCCGAATATTTCACTGCTTTCTACGACTACAGTTCAGGTTACTACGATGTCAACTGGACTTATTACGGTGACGACAAGTATTCCGTCCTTGCCAAGATGGGATTTATCGGAAGTTCTCCTTCGCTCGTTGTGTATGCTCCCAGCCAATCGGCCGACATGAATCAATACGCTCTGGCTACGCTACAGTACTCCTTGGATGACTGGACAAAGAAATATGCAGACTATCCTTTGGTGATAGAGAAGTTCAAATACATTAAAGAAATTCTGGGTGAACTCGGATTCATTTACGACAAGTAGAGACTGCTATGAGAAACAAGACAGTAATCTTTCTAATGACAATATTCGCTGCTGCAACGTTCTTTTCGTGCAGTGACGAGGAGACAACACCGGCAAAGGTTCCCGCATCGGCAAGTGGAACGTGGACAGACCCGCGCGACGGCAACGAATACGGATGGGTGCGCTACGGCGACACCGACTGGATGACGGTCAACATGAAGTATAATGTCGAAGGCTCACGTGTGTACGAGGACTATGACAGCCGCGCTTCCGTCACGGAGGAAAACCTTGATAAATACGGCCGTCTGTACAATTACCCCGAAGCAATGGAGGCTTGTCCTGAAGGATGGAGGATTCCTACCGATGAAGACTGGCAGAAACTGGAGCAGCGTCTGGGCATGTCGGCGTCGGAAGCTAACGGTCGGGAGTGGAGAGGAAACATCGCCCGCAACATGATAACGCTCAAGGGCGACACGTGCGACCTCGGTCTTCAGCTCGGAGGCTACTACACTGACCACACCATTATGTCAACAAGCGGTTACCGTTTCATGGGAACCTACGCATTCTACTGGACCGCTACACGCGACACCGACAAGGACGGCACGTATTATTTCTACCGCAAGATTACCTATGCCAAGAACTCCGTGTACCGCGAAAGCATGGAACCGGAAAAACAGTATCTGAGCGTGCGTTGTGTGCGCGACGCCCAGTGAAACAGGAAGAAACGACAACGAGTGTTATATTAATAAAGAGAACGTTTAACCAACAAAAGCTATGAAGAAAATTTTTACGCTTTTTGCAAGTGCGCTGTGTGCAGTATCGGCAAGTGCAAACAACTATTATGCCAACTATGCGCAGCTTAATGTAGTGCCGGAAGGTGCCGGCAAGGTTTATGTGGGTGAATCCAATACCACGGACGAGACCACGGTATGGGAGGACAAAACCGCTGAATACCAAGGTGTGTCACGTATGGGCTATTTCTACCTTCATGCCCAGCCGGCAGACGGATATCAGCTGGCAGGTTTCAGTGCGGCTACTTTTGACGATGCAGACCAGCCTGTCTACAATGAAGAACTCATCGGTACGTCAAATCCTACAGGCCAGGATGTGAGCGGCTCCAAGATTAATCATGAGTCTGAAGACGGTGCCAGAAACCTCATGCCTCTTGAGCCTAACCGTGTCTACTATGCGCTCTTCACTCATGTGAAACCAGACTACCTGGCCGATATGAGCGCACTTGGCAAGGTCAGCATTGACAAGGTGATCAATGAAGCCGGCGACGAGGTGACGCTCACCGCCACTCCTGACACTGAGTTTGACCCGACTGCCAAGTTTGATTACTGGGTAAAGGAAAGCACAGGGGAGAAGATTTACGAGAACCCCATTAAGGTGACAGTTGCCGGAAAGGAAACATACAAAGTGCATTTCACTGCCGACAACGCCCAGGTAGTACACTTCGCTGAAGACGGCGAGTACAAACTCTGGTACAGCGACAAGATTGTCAACGGCCATTGTTTCCCCGACAACGTGTGGAACACCACCATTACTCTTGTCGACAAGAACTATGTTGACGAGAACGACGAGGAAAACAACAACACCACGGGCAAGACTTACACCACGGTGGAGAACGTGTCGCACTATCTCTGGACAAGCAGCACTCCATGTCTGCTCTACGGCAAGGGTGACGCTACCATTATCGTGGACGGCACGGCAGATGCTGACCTCCCCGACGAGAAGCAGATTGTCCGTGTAGAAGAGGAAACTTCCGCAGCTGACCTTTCTGTGGCTTACAAGTACTACTCCATAGACATCCCCAAGCAGGTGTTCCGTCTCATCGCAGACGATGCAGTTCTCGAGAAGGGTTCTTACTACATCCAGTTCGATGCGGAGAAATTCACCGAGGATGCTCCTGAACTGATGTACTGGAGCAAGGAAGCTGCAATCGCTGACGGCATCGACGCAGTTGCTGCCGACAAAGCAGTGAAGAGCGGCAAGGTGTACAACCTCAACGGCATGCAGGTCAAGTCTGCAGGCAAGGGTGTCTACATCATGGACGGCAAGAAATTCGTCAACAAGTAATCACATGTACATATAAGGTGTCATCCGGAGCCATGGCGCTCCGGGTGACATTCTTGACATTTTATCGGCTGAAAGATGAAAAAATCGCTTTTGACAATTGTCCTCATGGTCTTCTGTGCGCACGTCTGGGCACAGGGCAACAGTGCCGTTGTCAACGCCGATTCCATAAACAAGGCGGCTGAAGACCCTGATTTCATCACGGTCAGCCTCCTGAAAGCAACACCCGGAAAGGAGATTTATTCCCTGTTAGGCCACGCTTTTCTGCGGCTGCAAAGCCCGTCTAACAATCTCGACATAGCCTATTCCTTTTCCATGGACATCACTCCGGGCGATATAATACGCTTCATGCAGGGAAAGGCAATGTCCGGCTACATGTATGAGCCGACCCAACAGAGGGTCGACGACTACAGGAAAGAAGGCCGCGGAGTGAGCGAAGTGAAACTAAATCTCACCCCAAAGGAAAAACAGAAACTGTGGAGATTTCTCGACACACAGCTCAAGAAAGGTCCTGTCTACCATTATGACTATCTCCACACTCAATGCTCCTCGATGACAATCTTTGCCGTTGAGAGTATCCTCGACAACGAAACCATCGTCTACGGCAAGCTCCCCGAAGAGGTGAAACGTCCGTACGGCAGCTACAGGATAATACATAAGGACCTGTGCAGGAACTGTCCGTGGGAGTATCTCTTCTGGAATCTCACTCTCGGAAACCACGGCGACAACTGCGACGACTTTAACGGCAGGATATCTCCTGCGGAACTTTTCGATGCCTGGCAGGACGCCTCGCTGAAGGACAAAGACGGCAACCTGCGCCCCATGACCATAGGAAAGCCGAAGACACTGACTGCCGTCACATGCGACGACAGTCCGTTCCCGATAACCCCGTGGATAGCTTTCGGTGCGCTTGCACTTATTGCAGCCCTATCGGTAATCACCGACTTGAAAAAGAAAACCCCATGGCTGGGCCATTACATGGACATAGTCCTCATGGCCGGCCATACCATCATATCATTGTGGATTACCTATCTCGTCTTGTTCTCTGACCTTGTCGCCACAGAATGGAACTGGATGATAATCGTCTTCAACCCGCTGCCCGTCGTGCTTTGGGCACTCGGGAGAAAAAGGAAATGGATGCACTGGTGCTATGCGGCATTTGCCGCCGTGCCGCTGGCATACATCATTCTCACACCGCTAATACCCCAGATGAAGTGCTGCCCGAGCCTTTGCCTGCTGATGGCGGCATTCACACTGAGAGCAATAGCAGACTTCAGAAAGAAATGAAACGCACATTCTACATACTGGCACTGTGTGCCTTGGCTGCCAACGCCACTGCCCGACAGGACGGCTTTACCGTAAAGGGACACGTCAACATGCCCGACGGTACATCCGTAGGCATAGTGGTGATGACCGCAAACTCTCCAAGCAAGGAGGTGGCGACAGGCTATGTCAAGGACGGCACATTCGAGCTGAAAGGCAGCATCGGCCAACCGCAACCGGGAACTCTCATGACCAACAACCTGGAACTGGTCGACCAAAACCACTGGCCGACCGATTCCATCCGCTGGACATACACCGAAATATTCCTTTCCGACGATGACATAACCGTCACACCCGACCTGAAGATAAAGGGCGGAGAGATACAGGACGATTTCAACGAATACCTTGCCGAGGGCAAAGACGGTCCTGCCGACCCGTGGCAGTTCATCACCGACCATCCGAAATCGGTCGTCAGTGTGTGGCTGGCCAACAAACTCATGGAGCGTGCCTACAATCTGATGCCGGCACAAGTGGAGAAGTTGGAAAGCACAATACAGGAAAATCCGCTCGACACAGGGCGTTTCGGGGAGTTCAAGCGCCGTGTTGCCGACGCCAAAGTCACTACCGTGGGTTCTCCGCTGCTCGATTTGCCTGTGTATGACGTCAACAACAAGGAGGTGATGCTCACGTCGGTATTGCCCAAGACCCGTTATGTGCTCATCGACTTCTGGGCTTCGTGGTGCGGCATCTGCATCCACGCCATGCCCGAAGTAAAGGAAATCGCCAAGCGATACAAGAACACCCTTGGGGTCATCGGGGTCTCCATCGACGAGAAAGAGACTGCATGGAGAAACGCCATGAAGCGCAATCCCGAACCGTGGGCGCAGTACATGACTACCAAAGAGGGCTATCGGGTCATCTTTGACAAGTATCAGCTGGGTGCCGGAGTGCCCTACTATCTGCTGCTCGACAGCAAGGGCAACGTGCTCGCGTCGCCCTCCGGTCCTGAGGAAATAGAGGAAACGCTAAAGAAACTTATACAATAAAAGAATATGAAAAAGATATTTGCTCTGGCATCAGCGTTCCTGATGCTTGCCATGTCCGCTTGTGCGGACAAGTCCGGATACGTCGTAAAGGGTACAGCCGAGGGCACTGTGGACGGTGACACGGTGTACATCTGCGACATGCAGGGGTTCTTCGCCATGGTGCCGACGGACACTGCGGTGGTCAAGAACGGCTCTTTTGAGTTCAGGGGTGACTTCGATGGCGCTGCCGTGCGTTACCTCATACCTGTCCATCAAGGTTCTGTCGCTGGACTGGGAATGACTGATTTCGTCCTCGAAAACGCCAACATCAACATACAGACCTTCCTGCAGAAGTCAGGCAAGGAGGCCATTGTGGAGTCTGACGGCAAGAACGCCGCCATCTACAAGGAGTACACCGCCATGGGCAAGAAGTGGGACGAGAAGGTGAACCCCTACTGGGAGGTTGTCCGCGATAAGAAAGGCACCGAGCAGGAGATAGCCACGGCACAGGCGGAAATGGACAAACTGACAGCACAGCGCGAGGCTGAGGAGTACCAGTTCCTCAAGAGTCACGTGCCGTCAGGCATCAGCGACATGCTCCTGGCCTACGGTTGGGAGAAGTACACCGACCAGCAGAAGGAGGAGCTTTTGGCTCTCTTTGCTGAGAAAAGCCCCGAGATGCCCAACTACAAGAAGATTTTGGCACAGAAGAAAGCTGCTGAATCCACCGGCATAGGTGCACAATACACCGACATCGTGATGCAGAACCCCGAGGGCAAAACGGTCAAGGTGAGCGACTATGTGGGCAAGAACAAGTACACGCTCATAGATTTCTGGGCGTCATGGTGCGGTCCCTGTCTGCGTGAAATGCCCAACGTGGTCAAGGCATACACCAATTTCCACGACAAGGGACTGGAGATTGTGGGTGTCTCTCTCGACAACAAGAAGGACGCGTGGGTAAATGCCATCGCCAAGCAGAACATGCCTTGGCCTCAGATGTCTGACCTCAAGGGATGGGAGAGCGCAGGTGCTGCCGCCTACAACGTGAGAGCGATTCCTTCCAACGTGCTGGTGAGCCAGGACGGAAAGATTGTGGCAAAGGACCTGCGGGAGGAAGCTCTGCAGGAGAAACTTGCCGAACTGCTCAAGTAAAGGGGCGCATTCACATATTGTCAGCATAATTTTCCGGAACAGAATACCATTATGAAGAAGATTTTTTCGGCACTTGCCGTCATGGCAATGTTTGCCTCCGGCGCACAGGCACAGCTCCTCACGCTGAAAGTGGAAGAACCTTACATGCGCGAAAACGGTCTCATAGCCTTCGGCATGGACTATGGCAAGCTCGACTTCGACAGCAAGGGCGTGGCGGTGTTTCAGGGTGACACCATAACAAAAAAGTGTGTCGCATACGTCGCCTACAACGGAGGCGGACTCTACGCCACGCTCGAACCGGGCAAGAAACTGCAGGTTACGGTCAGCGGCAAGGGCAAGCTGAGCAAGATAAAGTTCAAGGGCGACAATGCCGCAGAGTCGGAACTGCGCACCGCAATGCAGAATTTCTATGCGACAAAGAACGTGTACTACGAGGAGAAAAACCCTCAGGACACGCTCACTTTCCCCGTGGCATGGAAACTGCTCGACGCCAAATACAGCCAGCTTTGCAAGCTGATAGGCAAGGAGAAGGACGCTTCCGACAGGGCAAAGATGCAGGAGGAGACCGACCTGCGCTATCTCTCCAACCGCATAGAGATGCAGAACGGCTACTGCTACAAGTATGGCATCGACGCCAAAAAGGACAAGTTCCTCGCCGAACTGATGTCGCAGGTCAACCCCAACGACCCCAAATTCCAGAGCAACGGCATCGTGAAGGAGTACATCTACTACAAGATGCCGATAGCCGTCAACGCCAACACCGATGTCACAGACTATGCCTGCGAGTACATCAACACTGTTTGCAGCGAGATACAGAACCCCGAGATAAAGCAGAACCTGCTGTCCATGCATGTCGGACAGTGCGTCCAGGCTGAGGAACTGGACATAGACCGGTTCTGGACTCTGGTCAACGAGAAGTGCGACAAGAGCATCGTCGACCAGTACCAGTACATCATCGACGCGAAGAAGAACACCGCTTTGGGCAAGCAGTGCCCCGATGTCACGTTCTCCGACATCAACGGCACAAGCCACAAACTGAGCGACTTCTTCGGCAAAGTGCTCTACATTGACCTGTGGGCTACGTGGTGCGGTCCGTGCTGCATGGAGATTCCGTATCTCGAAAAGATTGTCGAGCACTACAAGGGCGACGACCGCGTGCAGTTCATCAGCATCTCTCTCGACCGCGACCGCAAGGCGTGGGAGAACAAGATAAACGAGGACAAGCCCGCATGGCCGCAGTTCAACACCTCGCGCGAAGAGGACAAGCTCCTGTCGTCGCAGTGGGGCGTGGCGTCAATCCCGCGCTTCCTCATCATCAATGCCGACGGCACGATATGCAACAACGACGCTTTCCGTCCGAGTGCCGATGATTTCACCGAGAGGCTTGACGCGATATTGGAAAACAACTACAGGAAATAGTACACACAACAACACCCTGCACGGCAGTCGGAAACACGGCGACGCATCCGTGTCACCTCCGCCGGCAGAGTGGAAAAAGAAACGAAGAAAGATATATGCAGAGATTATCCCTTAGATCCAAAATGCTCATGCTGTTGCCGGCATTCGCCTTCCTGACTGTCTGCACGCAGAGTGTCGTTGCACAGGATGTCGCAGCAGAGTTCGTGACCAAAGGCGTTGTCGTCGACAAAGACGGAGAACCTGTCGCAGGGGCTGTCGTCAGAGACCGGCTCAACGGGTCGAGTGTCGTGACCAGGGCGGACGGACAGTTCGTCATGGAGGCAAAGTCCATCAACATGATTCTCGACATCACAAGCCTCGGAAAGAAACCTGCCACCTGGACAGGTGTCCGCAGCAACGCCGCCAAAATCGTCATGCAGGACGACAACAACCTGTTTGACGACGTGGCAGTCATGGGCTACCGGCAGGTGAACCGCACCAACCTCACCGCCTCGGTGGCGTCCGGAAAAATGTCCGACCTGAAGATTGCCGGCGTCAACGACCTGTCGAAGATGCTCGAAGGAAAGCTTACCGACGTGGTATCCATAGACAATTCGGGCGAGATAAATGCCACCACGAAGCTCCGTATCCGCGGAACTTCCACGCTTATAGGCAACCGCGAGCCCCTGTGGGTGCTTGACGGAGTGGTTCTGAGCGACCCTGTCAACCTCTCGAGCGACGTGCTCAACGACCCCGATTACGTCAACCGCATCGGCAATGCCATAGCCGGCATCAACCCGCAGGACATCGAGCGCATCGACGTACTCAAGGATGCGGCTGCCACAGCCCTCTATGGCACACGCGGCGCCAACGGAGTTATTGCCATCACCACCAAGAGCGGATACGAGGGAAAGTCCAAAGTCACCTACTCCGGCACGTTCACTGTGCGCAAGCGTCCGTCCTATTCGGACCACAAGTACAACATGCTGACATCGTCGGAGCGCATCGCCCTGTCGAGGTCTCTTGCCGACGCCAGCTCCGCTTACTCCACAGCCGCGTCGCAGTGTGGCTATGAGTACGCTCTCAACAGGCTCCATTCCGGCGAGATGACCCCCGATGAGTTCACGTCGGAGGTAAGCGCCATGTCGGAGCGCAACACCGACTGGTTCGACCTGCTCACACACAACTCTTTCTCGCACAACCACTCTGTCAGCGTGACCGGAGGTTCCGAGAAAGTGCATTACTACACGTCCGTCAGCTACACTGGCGACAACGACGTCATCAACGACAACGACAGCCGCCGCTACACGGCAATGGCAAAAGTCAATTTCAACCTCGGACGCCGGCTGAAACTTGAGGTCAACATGAACGGAAACGTGGCGACGCGCGACTACCGCCCCGACGATGTCAACGCCGTCAACTATGCCCTGACCGCCAGCCGCACCCTTCCTTCCTACAACTCCAACGGCTCTTACTACACTTATCTGAAGTATCACCAGATGAGCAGCGAGATCTACGGCAGCTACAAGTACTCTTTCCTCAACGAGATGGAGAACACTGCCGTCGACCAGAAGACAAATGCCGTCGTGGCCAACATCAGCCTGCACTACCGTCCTGTTGACGGATTGCTCATCCACGGCATGATTGCCGCCAACATATCCAATGCCAACATCGAGACATGGCATGGCGAGAAGACATGGTATGTGGCATCTCAGAGAGGAACCGACTACGGAGCTGCCGTCCCGACAAATTCCTATTTCCCGTTCGGAGGCGAAGTTAACCAGCAGACAACGAAGACCTCCGGCTGGACGGCTCGTCTGCAGGCAGACTACGACAAGTACCTTGACGCCGACCGCTGCCACAACATCAACGCCACCGTAGGATTCGAGACAAACACCAACAGCTATTCCGGCGAGGAGTTTACGCAGCGCGGTTACTACAAGAACCGCGGCAAGACGTTCGCCTCAAGCATATCGACCAGCTATACCAACTACTGGAATTGGGCGCGCGGCAACGTCCCGACACTGACCGATGTCAAGACCACGCTCCTGTCGGCATATGCCAGCCTGGCCTACAGCTTCAGGGATTATTTCACCCTTGCTGCCAACGGACGCTACGACGCTTATGACGTTGACGGCACTCAGAGCGGCGACGGCGATGCCCCCGTATGGTCAGTTTCCGGCCGTGCCAATGTCCTCAATATCCTCGGTATGAAGCCGAGCTGGTTCAACGACCTTGCCGTCAAGGCATCCTACGGCATGCAGGGAAGCCTGCTCGCCAACCAGTTCACACCCTACATCGTCAAGAGAGCCGTCTCCGAAGAACCCTACGGACGCAAGACCTACACCGTGTATAAGTTCGCCGACGAGAATCTCAGCCCCGAGAAAACGGGCAACGTCAATGTCGGCATCGAGGCTTCGTTCCTCGACAACCGCCTTCAGTTCGAGGCGGAATATTATCACCGCAAGACCACCGACGCCTTTATGATAAGGCAACTGACAGGCGTCGAAGACCTGGGCTTCTACATGGCGAATGCCGGAACGATAGTCAACAACGGATTCAGTGTTGCCGTTTCTTCCGTTCCCGTAGCCACGAAAGACTTCCGCTGGGTACTTTCCGCCAACCTGTCCAAGGTGAGCAGCAAGGTGACATCACGTCCTGCCGACGACAGCTACGAACTGTCCGACTTCCTCAACGGCACGGCAGTGGTCGAGGGACAGCCCCTCGGCACCTTCTACAGCTACAAGTTCGCAGGTCTCAGTTCCTCCGACGGCAGACCGATAATCGACATCGACGACGACCAGGAGGCAAAGATTGCCGAGCAAGGCAAGTACGCTTACTACACCAAAGCGCTCGTGGCAAGCGGCTCACGCGAGCCTGATGTCGTCGGAAGCATCAACAACACGTTCACATACAAGAACTGGCAGCTCGGAGCATCACTCCTCTACAGCCTCGGGGCAAAGACCCGCAAGCTCCGGCTGTACGACGGTTACGCCAACGGAGAGTTCGCCGCGGAGTACAACACCACACGTGACATCCTCAACAGGTGGACGTCTGCCGGTGACGAAACGAAGACCAACATCCCGGCAATCATCTCCGGCAGTGCCGCAGCTGGCGACACAAGCGCATGGACAATGTACGACTACAGCAGCGCACGCGTGGTGAGCGCGTCCTATCTGAAGCTGTCCAACGTCAGCCTCACCTACAACTTCGACAGTGCGCTCCTCGGCAAGGCGGGGATAGAGAACCTCGCGCTGACACTGAGCGCATACAACCTGTACACATGGTGCAGCAAGGACCTCAAGGGACAGACTGCCATGCAGGGCGGTTTCACCGACATACAGCTGTCCAACACCCCGAGTTTCACCTTCGGACTGAACCTCAGTTTCTAAACGCGTTCCGTCCGCCAAGTGCCGCCAAGGCACAATGATAACACAGAGGAGATTGCTTCCGCAGTCTCCTCTGTCGTTTTTCCGCACCGTCAAAGCGGTGTCCTTGCGGCGTGAAAAGTGCCTTCATGTCACCGTGCGGCATCTGCCGTCAACGTGTGTGGCATCTGCCGCACGGCTTCACGGCAATTGCCGCACACGCGTACACCGACCGTTGTGCGGTGGCGCAAACGGTGTTCTTGCCCTGCTTCTTGGCGGTTATGGCATTGTCGGAACGGATATACAACAACAAAAAAGAGGTCATTTCCATGACCTCTTACGCGCTCCCTCTAGGGCTTGAACCTAGGACCCCCTGATTAACAGTCAGATGCTCTAACCAACTGAGCTAAGGAAGCATTGCTTTCAAATGCGGTGCAAAGGTAGCGTTATTTTCCGGTTCTGCAAAACATTTCGGCTCTTTTTTTGATTTTAAGGGCGGAAAAAGGTGAAAAATGACGTGCCTTTATGTTTGTTGTGAGATTTATGTCGTACTTTTGTAGCATAATATTCGCAAAATGAAACTACCGTTTTACATGAGAAGAACAGGTCTTGTCGCCGTCCTGTCACTGTGCGTGAACATGTGCTGTGTGGCGCAGGACAACGGCCACAACTTTGAAGTGGCGAAGAACCTCGACGTGTTCAATTCTCTCTACCGCAGCCTTGACATGGTGTATGTCGACACTCTCGATGCCGGCAAGGTCATCGGCGACGGCATAAAGGCGATGCTCTACTCGCTCGACCCCTACACTGTCTATTATCCGGACGACGAGGTGAAGGAGCTGAAACAGATGATTACGGGCAAGTATGCGGGCATCGGCGCGCTGATAAGGGAGAACACCCAGCACGGCTGCTGCATGATCGACCACCCCTATCCGGGAATGCCTGCGCAGGAAGCGGGGCTGAGGAAGGGCGACAGAATACTCTCCATCGACGACTCGACAATGGTGGGCAAGAAGTCGGACTATGTGAGTTCGCACCTGAGAGGTGACGCCGGAAGCACCTTCAAACTGAAGATACTGCGCCCGTCGACCAATAAGGAGATGACGGTAAACATCACCCGGCGCGCCATACAGATGCCTGCCGTCACCTATTACGGCATGGTGCAGGACGGCATAGGCTACATCAACCTCGACCAGTTCACCGAGGACTGCTCCAAGGACGTGCGCCGCGCGTTTGTCGAACTGAAGCAGCAGGGCATGAAGAAACTCGTCTTCGACCTGCGTGACAACGGCGGCGGTTCGGTGCAGGAGGCCATCTCCATCATCAACATGTTCGTGCCGCGCGACGTGACGATACTCACCATGAAGGGCAAGATGCAGCGCGCCAACAGCGAGTACAAGACTTCCGTGGAGCCTATCGACACCGTGATGCCGATAGTAGTCATGGTCAACGACAACACGGCGAGCGCTTCCGAGATTACCGCCGGTGCGCTGCAGGACCTCGACCGTGCCGTCGTGGTGGGCACACGCACCTTTGGCAAGGGTCTGGTGCAGACCACTCTCGACCTGCCATACAACGGTCAGCTGAAGCTGACTACGAGTAAGTACTACATACCGAGCGGTCGCTGCATACAGGCCATAGACTACAGCAAGGGCAACGGGGGCTACCGTGAGCACATACCCGACTCTCTCACGCACGTGTTCCACACCGCCGGCGGCCGTGAAGTGCGCGACGGAGGCGGCATAAAGCCCGATGTGGAGCTGGAGGCTGACACGCTGACCAACCTCGTGTATTATCTTATGAACGCGCGCGACTCCTCCGAGGTGGTGTTCAACTACGAGTATGACTACATACAGGCGCATCCCACGATAGCCGACCCGGGCACTTTCGAACTGACGGACGACGACTTCAACGAACTGAAAGAGCGTGTCCTGGCAAGCGGTTTCAAGTATGACAAGCAGACGGAGAAGTTCCTTGCGCAACTCAAGGAGCTGGCCAGGTTTGAGGGTTACTACGACAACGCGAAGGCGGAGTTTGACGCTCTGGAGGCGAAACTCACCCACAACCTGTCGCATGACCTTGACTTCAACCGCAGCATGATAAAGTCGCTGGTGGGCAGGTCTATCGTCCAGAACTACTATCACGATGCCGGGGCGATGCAGTTCGCCCTGAGGTTCGACCCGCAGATGCAGAGTGCGCTGAAGCTGCTGGCGTCTGACGGCGAATACGGCAAAATATTGGGCAAGCGATGATAGGGACTATCGCCAACACGGCATGCATCATCGTCGGCACCATAGCCGGCAGTCTGATGCGCAAGGGCATAAAGGACAGATACCGTGATGCGCTCTTCAACGCCATGGGACTGGCGTCGCTGGCTCTCGGCTGCAACGCTTTCGTGCAGAACATGCCCAAGAGCGAGTGCCCCGTACTGTTCATCGTGAGCATAGCCCTGGGCGGTCTCGTCGGCAGCATGCTCGATTTGCAGGGGCGCGTCGACCGCTTTGCCGCCAAGAAAGGGGTGAGTAGGCTCGCCGAAGGGCTCACTACCTCGTGCCTGCTCTACTGCATAGGCACGTTCTCCATAGTCGGCCCGATACTCTCAGCCCTAAGAGGCGACAACACATTCCTGTTCACCAACTCCACGCTCGACCTTGTCACGTCGGCTGTGTTCGGCGCTTCCTACGGCATAGGCATGATATTCGCCGCCCCGATACTCTTCGTCTGGCAGGGCGGCATCTACCTCGTCGCGCGGCTGTCGTCGTCGGCAGAGGTGATGCAGGGACCGCTTCTCAACGAGCTGTGCATCGTGGGAGGACTGCTCATCATGTCGTCGGGACTGTCGATACTCAAGATTAAGGACTGCAAGACCCTCGACTACATACCGTCATTGCTCGTCCCGATAATATACTATCTTGCGAAATGTATAATACAGTAAGGCTAAGCAACGGACTGCGCGTCATTCACCGCCACCGCAATTCGCCCGTTGTCTACTGCGGCTACCAGATTGCAGCCGGCGCACGCGACGAGGTGGCGGGCAGCGAAGGCTTGGCGCACTTCTGCGAACACATGTCGTTCAAGGGCACGCAAAGGCGCAGCCAGCTGCAGATAATCAACTCTCTCGAAAGGGTGGGAGGGGAGCTTAACGCCTTCACGGGCAAGGATACTACGGTCTATCACTCCGCCATTCTCAAGGAGCATCTGCCCAAGGCGGTCGACCTGCTGACCGATATCGTGTTCCACAGTGTCTATCCTGACCAGGAGATAGCCAAGGAGGTGGAGGTCATCTGCGACGAGATAGAGTCCTACAACGATTCTCCGGCGGAACTCATCTACGACGATTTCGAGAACATAATATTCGAAAACCATCCTCTCGGCCACAACATTCTCGGCACGCAGGAGAATGTCAGGGCGTTCACGTCGGCTGATGCGGCGCGGTTCACCGGCACTTTCTACGTACCGGCGGATGCCGTATTCTTCTGCTACGGCGACGTGGACTTCGGCCGTCTGTGCCGTCTGCTTGAGAAACAGGACTGGTCATCGTGTCCCGAAAGCGGTGTTGTCACCGGGCGTAAATACCCTGTTGCGGCAGTGCCTACGCCGAAGAAGCAGACCGTAATCCGCGATATGGACACCCATCAGGCGCATGTCATGCTCGGCACACGTGGCTACGACGTGCACCATGACCGCCGTATCGCGCTCTATCTGCTGAATAATATTCTCGGAGGACCTGGCATGAACGCACGCCTGAACCTGTCGTTGAGGGAGAAATACGGACTTGTCTACACCGTGGAATCGTCCTCGGTGAACTACGGCGACACGGGTCTGTGGAGCGTCTACTTCGGTTGCGACCCCAAGGATGTGGATTTCTGCCTGCGGCTTGTAAGGAAAGAACTGGACAAACTGATGCTGCGTCCGTTGTCGGACGCACAGCTAAAGGCGGCGAAAAAACAGATAAAAGGGCAGATAGCCCTTGCCTGCGACAGTTGCGAGAGCTTCGCCCTCGACTTCGGAAAGGCGTTCCTGCACTACGGATGGGAAAAAGACGTCGAGGCTCTATGCCGCAACATAGAAGCGCTGACGGCGCAGGAACTCCTGCTGACGGCGCAGGAAATTTTCGACGAGAGTGTCATTACCACTCTCGTCTATAAGTAGTCCGTGCGGCGGACGTCCGTTCTGAAATCTTAGAAATATACTCCCAGACCTATCTTCACGCCGAAGCGGCTCTTGTCGGAGAAGTCTGACAGCGACATGTCATAGTACACGCTCGGCTCAATAGTGAGGTGTCCGTTGAGGAAGAAGCAATAACCCACCTCGGGAGTGAGCTGCAGGTCGTTGTAGTCAGTGGCTCTGTGCAGATACTTGACGCCCCCTTGCAGGAACAGTCCGTTCTGTTCTATGTAGTAGCGACATTTGGCTCCGAGGTACAGTTCCTGCAAGTCGGAGTTGCTGTAAGTGAATCCTGCCTCCGCCATAGCGAGCCAGTCGTTGCGGAACATGTATCCGGCGTTTGCGCCTACGCCAAGCGACATCTTCGTGGTTTCACTGTATGAGATGCCCGCACCGTCAAAACTTGTGCCGACATAGAACTTGCCTTCCTCGAACTGGGCGAATGATGCGGTCAGCCCCAACACGGTGAACACTACTGTAAGGATGATTTTCTTCATAATGAAAGCATTGTTTGTTGTTTGTGCACCCAAAGTTAGCTTTTTTCCAAAAACTCCACAACATTAGAGCGGAAAAGTTCGCTTTTTCGGCAAAAATCGGACACTGGCACTGTCAGTAGGCACAGTGTCCGCCGCAACTTATTTCTTCTTGGGTTTGCGTCTTGCCCATCCTTCTTCGCTGAAGTCGGGCGTTTCGCCCACGAAATCCACGTTTCCGCCCTTCTTGCCTTTCTTCTTCTTGCCGCCGGCAGCGTCGTTGCCGGTGAAGAACTGGCGCCAGTCGTTCTTGTGGCTCCACTTGCTCGTGTCCTCAAAAGCCTCCCTGCGTGCTGCGGCAGCTTCGCGGCGGTTGTTGCCGCGCCCCTTGCGTGCCGGCTGGAAATCCCTCTGGCCGCGGTCTCTCCTGCCTCCGCGGTCGCTGCGGCGGCTGTTTGCAGGAGCGTGGCTCTTGTCTTCGCTCGGGTTGCAGCGCACCTCTATGCCGCGGTAGTACACGCCGTTGATGGTCGACATCACGTATTCGGCGTCCTCCGACGGCACTTCTATGTAGGCGAACTTGCTGAACAGGTCGATGTGTCCCACCTTCTGGCGTCCGCCCAAGTGCTTGTTGAGGAACTGCATACATACGCCCGGATAGAACCCGTTGTCCTTTCCGAGGTTGATGAACAGCCGCTCGTAGCCTTCCTCGGCGGTTCTTGTGCCGCGCTGACCCTTCTTCGCGTTGTCGTTCTTCTCCCTTTTGCCGGTCGGTTTTTCTATTTCCGGCGCGTCGGCATAGTAGGACAGGAATCGTCCGAAGGTCATGGTGACAATCTTCTTTATGATGTCTTCCTTGTCGACAAACTCGAAGTGGCGGTTTATCTCCTCCATGAACGGTTCGATAAGTTCCTCGTCCACGTCCATCTTCATTATGTCGTCCATTGCCTTGTAGAGTTGTTTCGTGCAGATTTCCTGCGGTGTAGGCAGCGTGCCATCGACGAATTTCTTGCCTATAATCTTCTCTACGTTGCGCACCTTGGCACGTTCTTTCACGTGGATAATGGAGATGCTGGTGCCGTTCTTGCCGGCTCTTCCGGTACGTCCGGAGCGGTGTGTGTAGGACTCAGTGTCGTCCGGCATGCCGTAGTTGATGACGTGCGTCAGGTCATCGACGTCAAGTCCGCGCGCCGCAACGTCGGTCGCCACGAGCAGCTGTACCGTGTGCTGGCGGAATTTCCGCATCGTCTGGTCTCTCTGAGGCTGCGACAGGTCGCCGTGAAGCGACTCTGCGTTGTAGCCATCCTTTATGAGTTTGTCGGCAATCTCCTGTGTCTCGAGCTTCGTGCGGCAGAAGATGATGGCGTAGATTTTGGGGTAGAAGTCCACAAGACGCTTCAGTGCGAGGTACTTGTCCTTGGCATGGACGAGGTAATACACGTGGTTCACGTTCTCGGCACCTTCGTTTCTCGAACCCACGACAATCTCCTTGTATGCGCCGAGGTAGCGTTTCGCCACCTTCTCCACCTCCTTGCTCATGGTGGCGGAGAACAGCAGTTTGCGTGCCTCTCCTGTGCCTTCGTCAGCTCCGGGCAGTGCGTTGAAGATGTCCTCTATGTCGTCCTTGAAACCCATGTTGAGCATCTCGTCCGCCTCGTCGAGCACTATGGTCTTCACATTGTCCAGTTTTGCCACGCCGCGGTTTTTGAGATCGATGAGTCTACCGGGTGTTGCCACGATGATTTGGGCGCCGTGGCGCAGTGCGCGGATTTGCTGATCCATGCCCGTGCCGCCATAAACCGGCACGATGCGGACGTTCTCCGTGTGCTTCGCAAAGTCGTTCAGGTCATCTGAAATCTGCAGGCACAGCTCACGTGTGGGGCTGAGTATCAGAGCCTGTGTTTCCCTGTTGTCCGGGTCGATGCCCTGAAGCGTTGGGATTCCGTATGCTGCAGTCTTGCCAGTTCCTGTCTGTGCGAGTGCTATAAGGTTGTCTTTCTCTCCGAGTAAGAATGGGATTACCGCCTCCTGAATAGGCATGGGGTATGCGAAACCGAGTTCCTCGATTGAATGCCGTATCGCCTCCGATACGCCAAGTTCTTCAAATGTCATATAAAAAATCGTTGTTTATAAAATGCCAGGTCCGCTGATGCGAAAGGCAACCCTGACTGTTGCATTTTTCGAAAACCACCGAAACTTGCGTGAAAATATAATGCAAAGTTAATCATTTTCAGCGGATTTTCAGCGGATTCGTGTTGTTTTCAGTATAAAATATGTACTTTTGTCAGACGCTAAATCTATTTGTTCCTTATGAAAAAGACATTCCTGTCGTTTGCGTTTGCTCTTTTGTGTCTTGCCGCCCAGGCACTGACAGTCAACAGTCTGCGCACTTCCGCCATGCACAACCCCATTGGCATCGATGATGCAACCCCCACTTTCTCGTGGGTAATGGAGTCTTCCCAGAGGGATGTGATGCAGTGCAGCTACAGCCTGAAGATAGCCGCCGATGCCGGCATGGGCAATATCGTGTGGCAGTCGGGCACTGTCAAGTCCGACAGGAGCGTGGATGTCACGGCTCATGGATTGTCGCTCCAGCCGCGCACAAGGTACTACTGGCAGGTCACAGTTACCGACAACCGTGGCAACACCGCCGTTTCCTCCGAGAAAGCATACTTCGAGACAGGGCTCATGGATGCCGGTGCGTGGGGACAGACCAAGTGGATCAAGACCACCGCACAGCCGTCAGGCGCACCGATGATGCGCCGTGAGTTCACCGTGAAGGCGGGAGTGAAGAGGGCAAGGCTCTACTCCTCCGCTCTCGGAATATACAACGCATACATCAACGGCAGCCGTGTGGGGCAGATTGACGACGACGGCAACTTCGAGCAAGACGAGTTGAAGCCCGGCTCAACAGACTATAAGAAGACGGTGTTCTACACCACACACGACGTGACAACGCTGCTCCGTGAAGGCCAGAACGCCATCGGTGCGGAGGTGACATCGGGCTGGTGGAACGGCGGAATAGCCCACGGGGAGTTCGGCAACAAGGAGTGCGCCTTCCTCGGGATGCTCATCATCACCTACGAAGACGGCAGCGAGCAGACCGTCTGCACCGACACCACATGGCGAAGCAGCACCAACGGCGCACTGCGAAAGGGCGACATCTACAACGGCGAGACCTACGACGCGCGACTGGAGAGCGACTGGACAAAGGCGGGATATGACGACTCGTCATGGTGCGCCACCGCTGTCAGCGACGATTTCAAGGGCAAAGTCATCGCCTTTGAAGGACCTGCGATAAAGGCAGTGCCAGCTTTGGCACGCCATGCGCAGCACATCTATATATACGAAGGTACGGAGGCGACGGGCACGGCACACGGAATGATGAAGGAGGTGGCGTCCTATTCCGCCGACCAACCTGTCAAACTGAAGGCGGGACAGACCGTTATCTATGACTTCGGACAGAACGCTTCCGGTTGGGTAACATTCACCGCAAAGGGCGAAAAGGGTACAGCCCTGCGCTTCAGGTTCTCCGAAATGAGGAACGAAACGGGCGACAAGGAGCGCGGCGACGACGGTCCGGGCGGCTCTCTCTACCTCATCAACCTGCGCTCGGCGGAGGCTTCGCTCCACTACACCATGAAAGGAGCGGCGGAAGGAGAGTGTTTCCATCCCACGACAACCTACTACGGATTCCGCTTCGTGGAGGTTATAGCCTCGGCTGACGTCACCCTTGAGAAGGTCACGGGCGAGACCGTGACATCCGCCGTGACGGAGAAATCGTCGTTCAAGACCAACATCGACGTGGTGAACCGCCTCTACTCTAACATCATGTGGGGGCAGCGCTCCAACTTTGTGAGTGTTCCTACCGACTGCCCACAACGTGACGAGCGCCTCGGATGGACCGCTGACACCCAGGTGTATTCTATGGCCGGACTTTACAACGGGGATACTCGGAGCTTCTATGAAAAGTGGATGCGCGACATGAGAGATTCGCAGAACGACAGCGGAGCCTACCCTCACGTAGCCCCTTACTCGTGGAACGTGGGCTTCGGAGCGGCTGCCTGGGCTGACGCGGGCATAATCCTTCCGTGGAAAGTCTACCTCATGACAGGCGACAAGAAGATTCTCCGCGACAACTGGACATCCATGGAGAAATACATGGACTGGCTCTCCACGCAGGTCTTCGACGGCTACAAGTACAACGGAGGCGCCACTACCTACGGCGACTGGGTGTCGTTTGTGCCCACCGACAGCCGCTACATCTCCGTGTGCTACTATGCCTACGACGCGCAGCTCATGGCAAAGATGGCCGCAGCACTGTCGGAAACGGACGGCGACAGCTATGCAAAGGCGACTGAGAAGTACACGTCTCTCTTCGGCAACATAAAGGACGAGTGGCAGAGACGCTACCTCAACGCCGACGGCACGCCGCACTTCGACACGCAGTGCGCATACCTCATGGCACTCCGCTACAACCTCCTGCCCGGCAAGGAGGCGGTTGACAAGACCATAAAACTGCTGCGGCAGAGCATCGAAAACAACGGAGACAAACTGACGACGGGATTTCTCGGCACCGCCATTCTCAACCAGACACTCACCCAGTACGGTCTCAACGACGAGGCATACACGCTGTTGCTCCAGCGCGAATGTCCGTCTTGGCTCTACTCGGTAGACCAAGGGGCGACCACAGTGTGGGAGCGATGGAACTCCTACACCAAGGACGGAGGCTTCCACAAGGACATAAGCATGAACTCATTCAACCACTATGCCTACGGCGCAGTGGCGGAATGGATGTTCCGCAGCATGGCTGGCATCGCCCCCGATGAGGCTGTGCCGGGTTTCAAACATATCATCCTCGCCCCCAATACCGACAACCGCACCACGCTGAAGCACAATCAGGAGCGAGTGACCGGTGTCGACGCTGACTTCTGGTCGGACTACGGTCATGTGCGGGGCAAGTGGACAAGCGACGGCAAAGGCAACATCACATACAGCGTGACCGTGCCTGCCAACACCACGGCAACCCTCTATATGCCGTGTGCCGACGGCTGCAAGGTGACGGAAAGCGGTGTCAACGCCGCCGATGCCAAGGGAGTGACGTTCATAAGGAGGGAGAACGGCGTGAACGTCTACAGTGTCGGTTCCGGCGACTACACCTTCTCCACCGGCGCAGGACAGTGATTTTCCGGAGATAAAGACAATCAACAATAACTTAAAACTGACCTATTTATGAAGAGAACAGTATTTTTTGTGTGCTGCCTTTTCCTGTGTCTTACGTCATGGGCGCAGGATGTCAGCGTGACGAGAACAGCCTTCCACTGGGGCGACGACGCACGTTGGAAAGAGGCGAAGTTTGACGATGCGTCATGGCAGACTATATCCCCGGTGAAGACATGGCGTACCCAAGGTATGGACAGGGAGCGCACCTACGCCTGGTACCGCATCCATTTCACTGTCGACAAGGGCATTTTCGCCGGTGCCGAACAGCAGAAGACGGTGACCATCACGCTGCCCTGCGTTGACGATGCCGACGTTACCTATCTCAACGGAGTGCGGATAGGTGGCACGGGACAGTTGCCCGACGACCCCAAAGGCTACTCTTCCGACTGGGGTGCGGAGCGTAAATACGACGCCAATGCCGCCGACCTGAACCTCGAGGGCGACAATGTCATAGCCGTGAGAATGTGGAATGAGAGCGGCGACGGCGGCATGTTCGCCAGCACAAGCCAGACAGGAATGTCAGCTGTGGGGCTGCATGTGCCCTCAAGACTTGACGGTCTGAACCTCTCGGTGGGCGAGCGCACGGCGAAAGACGGCAAGAAACTCGATGTGAACATAGCCAACAGTTTCAAGCTGAAGCAGCAGGGCGAACTGTCCATAGAGGTGAAAAATCCGCAGACATCCGCTGTCGTGTACTCCGCAAAGAAGGCTGTCAGCCTCTCCGCCGGCAAGTCCACGGTGGTGAGCCTGCCGTTCCCTGAGGGATACAGCCGCATGACGGTCACCTACAAGGACAAGAAATCCGGACGCACAAAGTCGCTGTCATACACCCCGAAATACATCCTGACACCTGCCGCACCGGCTTCTCCGCGCTTCAACATGGCGGGAGTATTCGGCGTGCGCCCCGGTTCGCCTGTCATCTACCGCCTGCCTGTCAGCGGCGTAAGGCCGATGAAGTTCACCGTGAGCAATCTGCCCAAGGGGCTGACGCTTGACACTGAGACAGGCGTAATCCTCGGCAAACTCGACCGCCGCGGCGATTACGAACTGAAGGTCACCGCCGAGAACGCAGCCGGAAAGGCTGAGTCGACGCTCACGATAAAGGTGGGCAACACCATAGCCCTCACTCCTCCCATGGGATGGAACTCGTGGAACTGCTGGGGACTGTCCGTTTCGCAGGAGAAAGTGATGTCTTCCGCCAAGGCGCTCATAGAGAAAGGACTTGCCGACTACGGCTATTCCTACATCAATGTGGACGACGCCTGGGAGGCTGAAGAGCGCAATCCAGACGGCACGATAGCCGTAAACGAAAAATTCCCCGACATGAAAGGGCTCGGCGACTGGCTGCACGGCAACGGCCTGAAGTTCGGTATCTACTCCTCGCCGGGCGACAGAACCTGCGGCAACTACCTCGGCAGCATCGACCACGAGCAGCAGGACGCCGACACATACAACTCCTGGGGCGTCGACTATCTGAAGTATGACTGGTGCGGATACGGCCGTAAGCACGAGAAAGAACCCGACAACACCACCGTGGCATCCTATGTCCGCCCCTATCTGCTCATGGAGCGCTGCCTGCGCATGCAGCCGCGCGACATCTTCTACTCGCTCTGCCAGTACGGCATGCAGGACGTGTGGAAGTGGGGACACGCCGTAGACGCCAACTCGTGGCGCACCACCGGCGACATCACCGACACGTGGGGAAGCCTCTACGACATCGGTTTCGTGCGCCAGAGAGAACTGTATCCCTACGCCGCTCCCGGACATTGGAACGACCCGGACATGCTCATCGTGGGCAAGGTGGGGTGGAGCGCCAACCTCCGCGACTCACGTCTCACGCCCGACGAGCAGTACACCCACATCTCGCTCTGGTGTCTTCTCGCCTCCAATATGCTCATAGGCTGCGACCTCGCACAGCTCGATGACTTCACGATAAACCTGCTCTGCAACAACGAGGTGAACGCTGTCAACCAGGACGTCCTCGGCAAACAGGCGAAGTGCGAGATTGACGGGAACGGCATCCAGATATGGAAGCGTCCGCTGGCGGACGGCACTTACGCCGTGGGAGTGTTCAACCTCTCCGACAACGACACCACTGTGGACTTCCGCAAGTACATGGAAGGGCTCGGACTCACGGGCATCGTGCTGCGCGACTTGTGGCGTCAGCAGGACATCACCGACACTTCTTGGTTCATACCGACACACGGCGTGAAGTTCCTGAAGGTAAAGTGACGGCCTCGAAAGAGCCGCTTTTGCAACGGTACAACGACCGGTGTACGGACGTACATCGGTCGTTATACGTTCGTACATCGGTCGGTGTACGTTCGTCTATCGACCGTTGCGCCACCGCCAAAGCACCGTTTGCGTACCACGAAAGGACCGCTTTTGCAGTGCATGAGGACAGTTTTCATTATATAAGAAAGGTGTTGTCGTTTTATTTTGCTAACTTTGCAGCAACATGAAAAAAGCGAATATGATGAAATTCAACGTGCTGCCGGCGGCTGTGATGGCCGCTGCCGCCCTTACGATAGTGTCGTGCGACAACAAGGAAAATTTTGTCATCGAAGGCAACATCACCAGTGCCAAGGACTCGGTGCTCTTTTTGGAGAACGTGGGACTTGACGGCGTGACCACCGTGGACTCGGTGAAGCTGGCCGGCGACGGCGAGTTCAGTTTCCGTGAAGACGCCTACACGGCGCCGGAGTTCTACCGTCTGAGGATAGCCGGACAGATAATAAACCTCTCGATAGATTCCACCGAGACGGTCAGCGTGAAGGCTGACTACCCGTCGATGGCATACAAATACGAGGTGAAAGGGTCGGACAACTGTTCCAAGATACAGGAACTGGCACTGCGCCAGCTCAACCTGCAGGCGCAGATAAACAGTATCATACGCGACCCGCAGCTCAAGGTGAGCGCGGTGGAGGACAGCATCAACGCCGTGGTGGAGCGCTACAAGAACCTTGTGAAGGCCGAGTACATCTACAAGGAGCCGAACAAGTCGTACGCCTATTTCGCCCTCTTCCAGACCGTGGTGGAGGGAAATGCCTACCGCCTGATATTCAATCCGCGCGAGAACGTGGAGGACGTGAAGGCCTATGCCGCCGTTGCCACCAGCTGGGACACGTTCCATCCGGGTGCGGAACGTGGCGAGAACCTGCACAACATCGCAATTGAAGGCATGAAGGACGCACGCATCCTGAAAGCCCGCGACGAACAGTACATCCCGGCAGACAAGGTGAATGTGTCGGGGATAGTGGACATTGCGCTGCGCGACAACAAGGGAAACATGCGCCGCCTGTCGGACTTGAAGGGCAAGGTAGTCATCCTCGACTTCTGCTCGTTCGCCTCTGAAGGCTCCACGAAGCGCATCATGGAGATGCGCGACGTGTACAACAAGTATCATGCGCAGGGCCTGGAGATATTCCAGGTGTCACTCGACGAGAACGAGCATTTCTGGAAGACGCAGACCGCGGCACTGCCCTGGATTTCGGTAAACGACCCCGACGGTGCTGCCAGCCGCTATGTCGGACTGTACAACCTGCAGTCAATACCGACGTTCTTCCTCGTCAACAAGGACGCCACTCCATACAAGCGCGATGCGCAAATCAAGGATCTTGACGCCGAAATCAAGAAGCTTTTGTAAGTCTGAAAGACTGAATGAGGAGAAGAAGACGGAGTACGTTTGAGGCTGAAGTTCTGAAAAACGGAAAAAAGAATGGAGATTGCGGTTTGCAATCTCCATTCTTTTGTTCTCTGTGAAGATTCGATACTTCAACCTTGCAGTATTTGCATATTGTCAGAAACTGTCGAGCCAGGCCCTCACGTTCATAAGCATCTCCACATGGAAAGGGAACGTAGGCTTCATGCCCCAGCCGTGTCCGCCGGTGGGATAGACGATGATGGATGCCGGAACGTCGTGTTTGTAGAGTTCGGTGTAGTAGTTCACGCCGTTTGCGGGGACTACGGCATTGTCGTCATCCGACAGCACGACGAGTGCCCTCGGGCATATCCTCGACACCTGGATGTCGTTGCTGTACTCCAGCTGGTCCTTCTTGCGCGGATGCTCACCGAGGAAATTGTCGTGTGAGTTCTTGTGTGTGAAAGCCGGATCCATGGTTATCACCGGATAGAAAAGTATCTGGAAATTGGGCATCACGTCCTCTTTGGCGTGGGTGGCGAGCGTGGATGCCAGGTGACCTCCTGCCGAGAAGCCCATTATGCCCACGTCTTCCGTGTTGACATTCCACGTCTTGGCGTTGACCCTCACAGTCCTCACTGCCTGCTCGACATCGCTTATCGGCACCTTCTTGTTGCCGTGCGGCATCCTGTATTTCAGCACGAAGACGGCTATGCCCATCCTGTTGAAGAACGGCGCCCAGTCCTTTCCCTCGTGGTCGAGGGCCAAATGGGAGTAGGAACCGCCGGGACAGATGACGATGGCACGCCCCGTGGCTTTCTTGCTCTGGGGCAGGAAGACATAGAGTTTGGCGGTGTCTGCGGGGTCGGAACTCTCTACTGCAGGTTTGCCTGCCCACAGGTCGACTTCAAACTGCTGCTGTGCGCTTGCGCCGGAGAAGACGGCGCAGAGGACAAAAGCCAACAATGCTTTTTTCAGGTTCATGTGTAGTACGGTTTTTGTAGTGTGGTTTTGCAGTGCGGAAACACTGCCGGAGGATTACCCCAACGTGATGTGCTCCACGTCGACTTCCTCGTGCAGGAAGAAGCGTGCGCACTCCTTGAAGCGTGTCTCGCTCTCGGTGGTGAGGTAGAGGCATGTGCCGTGGGTGGTGCACTTGTCGTTCATCTCGGGGTGGCGCACAAGATAGTCGCGGAGCGAACTGGCCACGTACGCTCCCTGAGCCACCACCTTGACGCCCGGAGGGGTGTTGCGCACGATGCTGTTCATGAGCAGAGGGTAGTGCGTACAGCCCAGGACGATGGTGTCAATCTGCGGGTCTTTGCGCATGAGCTGGTCTATGCGCTTGCGCACAAAGTAGTCGGCGCCGGGCGATTCGGCCTCGTTTGCCTCGACAATGGCTGCCCACAGGGGGCACGCCTGCCCCGAAACTTTCACGTCGGGAAACAGTTTTCCAATCTCCAGACTGTAGCTCTTGCTGCGCACGGTGCCCTCTGTGGCGAGGATTCCGATGTGCCGCGTGGCGGTGATATGGCCGATGTTCTCCGCCGTGGGGCGTATGATGCCGAGCACGCGGCGGTCGGGACACATCACCGGAAGCACCTTCTCCTGGATGGAGCGCAGTGCTTTCGCGGAGGCTGTGTTGCATCCGAGGATGACGAGATGGCAGCCCCGCTCGAACAGTTTGAGCACTGCCTGGCGCGTAAACTGGTAGACAACCTCGAAGGAACGGTTGCCGTAAGGGGCGCGGGCATTGTCGCCGAGATAGATATAGTCGTACTGCGGCAGTGCTTGACGTATCTCGCGGAGAATGGTCAACCCACCGTAGCCGGAGTCGAAAATGCCTATCGGTCCTGGATTTTCGGAGAACATGGTCAGTGTGATGAGTGTTGTTGCCTTACTTTTTCAGTGCTTCCTCCACGGCGGCGGTGATGTTGTAGGCCGTGTTTACGTTCAGATAGGGCACTGCGTCGGAACTTGTGTTGAGCACAAAGGCGAGCGAATACTGGGTGGCAATCGCCTGTATCGTGGCGTTGAGCTTGTCTTTCGCCGGCTTGAGCATCTCTTCCCACGACTGTTTGAGCAGTCTCACCGACTCGGCGCGGAAGTTCTCGTTGCGCTTCATCATGTCTTCCAGTTCCGCCTGGCGCTTCTTCAGGATGGAAGGGGCGTAGTTGGCGTACTCGCTGAGGAATGTCTCGTACTTGGCGTTGAACTCGTCTTCCGACGCCTTTGTCTCGGTGTCGTACTTCTGTTTCAGCGCTTCAAGGTCGGCTTCAGCCTTCGCATATTCGGGCATAGCCTTGAGCACCTTGTCGTAATCGATGCAGCCATAGCGGAAATCGACCGTTTCCTGCGCTGCGGCCGTAAGGGTGGCCATGATGACCACCAGTATTGTCATAATCCTTTTCATAAGACAGTGTTTACGGGTGGTAACAAATGGGGGTGGCGGACAACGGCTCTAACGGTGCCGGACTCCATCACCCCCATAAGGAAAAGTTATTTCTTCAGCTCGGCTTTCACCTTTGCGGTCACGTCCTCGCTGATAGCGTCGTTGGTGTAAAGTGCGGTGTTGATGTCCATGATGTAGACATAGCCGCCTGTCTTGCCCACTGTGGAGATGGCGTTCATGAGCTTTGTGTAGAGAGGCTGCTGCTTCTCCTGGCGCAGTTTCTCCAGTTGCTGCTGGTAATCCTGGCCTGCCTGCTGCAGCTTAGTGTAGAGGTTCTGCAGCTCAGTCTCCGTTTCCTGCTGCTTGGTTGCCGGCATTGTGGCCTTGGCTTTGTCGTATTCCTCCGCCTTGCGCTGGAATTCTGTCTGCATTTCCTGCATCTGGTTCTGGAACTCTTTTGCCTTTGCTTCAATCTCGCCGTTGGCAATGCTGTACTCCGGCATGCTGGTCAGCACTTCCTGAGCATTGATATGACCGAACTTCTGCTGTGCAAACAGGGTCATAGGTGCGCAGATCAGCGCCATTGCAATTAATTTCTTCATTTTCCGAATATTGTTTTTAAGTTGTTATTATTTGTCTGTCTGTGTAGCCGTCAGGGCGGATGCTACTCGCTGGCGTAGCCTAGTTTCTCGAGCACCTCGTTGCTTATGTCGACTTTGGGCGAACCGTAGATGATGCCGGAGTCGGAGGCACGGTCGATGACAAGGCTGTAGCCGCGCAGCTCGGAAATCTCTTTCACCGTGTTGTATATCTCTTCCTGTATCGGGGTGATGAGGGCTTCACGCTTCTTGAAGAGTTCTCCTTCGGGGCCGAAGTACTTGCGCTTGAGTTCGCTCGCCTCCTTCTCCTTCTGCATGATGGCCTCCTGCTTTTCCTTCTTCTGCTCCTCCGACAGGAACACCACCTCGTTCTGGTAGTTCTTGTACATCGTTCCCGCCTCGGTGTTGAGGGCTTCTATCTCTGCCTGCCACTTCTTGCTGACCTGGTTCAACTGCTCGTTGGCGCGCTCATAGGCAGGTACGTTCTTGAGGATGTACTCCATGTCGAGGAGCGCGAACTTCTGTGCTGATGCGCCGATGGCAGTCAGTGCCATTGCGCAAATGACAATAAACTTTTTCATAGACATATCATTGATAATCATGTTACCGTTAGAATTCCTGACCGAGGACAAAGTGGAAGTTGCTGCCACCCTTTGTTCCGAACACCTTGTCGAAGCCGTAAGCCCAGTCTATACCCATCAGACCCACCATTGGAAGGAAGATTCTGACGCCCACGCCGGCTGAACGCTTCATGTCGAAGGGGTTGAAGTTCTTCACTGAAGTCCATGCGTTACCGCCCTCGAGGAACCCGAGTCCGTAGATAGTGGTGTTGCCGAGGAGGAACGGATAGCGCAGTTCGAGTGTCATGCGGTTGTATGCGTAGCCCTCATAACCGTACGGAGTGAGCGAGCCGTTTTCGTAACCGCGCAGTCCGATGGTCTCTTCCGCATAGGTAGTGGTGTATCCTGACATACCGTCACCGCCGACATAGAATGTCTCGAACGGCGATTTCTTGTACTTGTTGTAGCTTCCGAGGATACCCATTTCCACCCTTGTCATGAGCACGAAGCACTTCTGTGCCGATGTGAGGGCGGTGAAGGTGCGTGCCTTGAACTTCCATTTGTGGTATTCTATCCACCTGTATTTCTCCTGCTGCTCGTCGTTGTAGGTCGCCGACTTGCTGTTGTTTGCGAGGTTCTTGTAGTCCTTTCCGTCCCAGAGAGACCATGGCGGAGTGAGTGAAACGGATGCCAGGAACTCGCTGCCTCGGCGCGGGAAGAGCTGGTTGTCGGTAGATGTGCGGCTCAGAGACAGGCTCAGGTTGATGTTGTTTGCATTACCTGTGGTCATCAGGAAGTAGCTCCAGTTCTTCAGCATATAGCGTGTGTACGCCAGTTGAGCGGAGAGTACGAAGTAGTCGTCAGGCCAACGCAGGCGCTTTCCCCACCCGAGTGACGCTCCGAAAAGTTGCACATACTTGTCCGGATCGTAGTAGTTCTCATAATTGTTATAGTAGGAACTGCCGTATCCGTAGAGGTAGTTGTAGTAGTTATTGTAGTATCCGCTGCTGTAGTAAGAGCTGGACACGTCGGTCTGTTTCGAATAGAATATGGATGTGGAGAACTGTATAGGCCTCTTGCCACCAAACCATGAGGTGGAGTAACCCACATTATACGACTGGTAGTAAGAGCCGTTGGTCTGCGCCGAAATGGACATTGTCTCGCCGTCGCCGATAGGCATTATGCCGCGGTGCTCGGCGTTCTTGCGGAACAGGTTGGCCATGGAGAAGTTGTTGAGCTTGAGTCCGATGCGGCCGATAACGCCTGTCTGGCCCCATCCGAGGGAGAACTCCACCTGGTCGTTGGACTTCTGTGTCAGGTTCCAGTTGATGTCCACCGTTCCGTTTTCGCCGTCCGGCTTCACGTCGGGGCTTACTGCTTCGGGGTCGAAGTGTCCCATTGACGCCAGTTCGCGTGCCGAACGCTGGAGCGCGTCCTTGGAGAACAGGTCGCCGGGCTTGGTGCGCAGCTCGCGGCGGATTACGTTTTCGTAGAGGCGGTCGTTGCCGTTTATCCTCACATGGTTTATTCTTGCCTGCGGTCCTTCGGTGATTCTCATCTCCACGTCAATGGAGTCGCCGGCGATGTTGACGTCCACCGGGTCGAGAGAATAGAACAGGTAGCCGTTGTTCCAGTATGCGTTTCCCACGGCATCTTCGTCTTCCGTGAGGCGCTTGTTCATGAGTTTCTGGTTGTAGACGTCACCTTTGTTCATGCCGAGGAGCTGGCTAAGTCTCTCGGTAGGGTAGACCGTGTTGCCCACCCACGATATGTTGCGCAGGAAATACTGCTGTCCTTCCTCCACCTTTACATATATGTTGACGTGCTTGTCGTCATAGTTCCACACGCTGTCTTCTATGATGTGCGCGTCGCGGTAGCCGTACTCGTAGTACTTGTCGATAAGGTTCTTCTTGTCAGTCTTCCATCTTTCCGGCGTGTATTTCTTTGACTTGAAGAAGTTGCCCAGCTTGTTTGCCTCGTGAGTTTTGGCAAATGCGCCTTTCTTGAACAGTCCTCCCTTTATCTTAGAGTCGCTTAGCTTGTCGTTACCGTCGATAATGATGTTCTTTATGCGCTTCTTCTGCTTCTTGTCGACGGTGACATCGAGGATGACGTAGTTCTTTTTCGACACGTCGTCGTGCTGCACGATGCTGATGTCAGCGTCGTTGAATCCCTTGTCGTCAAAGTATTTCTTGGCGAGAATCTTAGCCCTGTCTATCATGGAAGGGGTTATCTGGTAGTCCTTCATCATGCCGAGCTTCTCCTGCATGTCCTCCCTTTCCGACTTCTTCAGACCGTAGTAGTTTATCTGCGACACGCGCGGCAGCGGGGCGAGACTGATGTGCAGGTAGGCGTCACGGCCGATTATGGAGTCGACATAGATAGCGACGTCGGAGAACAAGCCGTGCTTCCAGAATCTCTTCACGGCGTCGGTAATCTCCGTTCCGGGCACTGATATCTCCTGTCCGACGGACAGATTGGATATGCTCGTGAGCAGATTGTCCTCGTAGTTGTCCATTCCCGAGACCTCTATGCCCGCTATCCTGCACAGGCGCGGACTGCCCGCATAGTTGATTTCCGGTGCTACTATCTTGTCCTGTGCCGACATTTGCACTCCTGCAACAAGGCAGAATGCCACTGCCGCCACTGTTCGTCGTAATTGGTTCGTCATTTGTATTCTATCTGTTCCCGGCGTCTTGCCGGGTGATTCGTGTCTTCTCGTTTATTTCTCCTGTGCTTCCTCTTCGGCCTGTGCTTCCGTCTTGCCGAACCTTCTCTGCCGTTTCTGGTAGCTGCGTATGGCCTCCCGGAGGTCTTCTTCGCTGAAGTCGGGCCAGTAGGTGTCGCAGAAATACAGTTCCGAGTAGGCTATCTGCCACAGCAGGTAGTTGCTTATGCGCAGCTCGCCGCCCGTTCTTATGAGCAGGTCGGGGTCGGGCATGAAACTGGTAGCGAGGTTACGGCTGACCGTGTCCTCCGTTATCCCGTCGACCGCGAGCCGCCCTTCCTTCACGTCAGCGGCTATCTTCTTCACCGCTTCGGTGATTTCCCAGCGCGAGGAGTAGCTCAGTGCCACCACCATTGTCATGGCGTCGTTGGCAGCAGTGTGCTCCATTGTCTCGCGCAGCTTGTCCTGCACCGTTCCGGGCAGACGCCCCATGTCGCCTATGACCTGGAAGCGCACGTTGTTCTTCATGAAGATTTCGTCCTCAAGAGAGGACAGTACCAGTCCCATGAGGGCTGCTATCTCGTCGGAAGGACGGTTCCAGTTCTCCGTGGAAAAGGTGTACAGGGTGAGATATTTCACCCCGAGCCGTGTGCATTCGGAGGTTATCCGCCGCACAGTCTCCACTCCGGCCTGGTGACCGTAGCTGCGTTCCTTTCCGCGCTGTGTTGCCCATCTGCCGTTGCCGTCCATTATTATGGCAATGTGTCCGGGTATGCGCTGCATGTCAAGTCCTGTGGTGTTGTCCATTAGCCTTCGTCTGTATGGTCATTCGTCCTGGTTGTGGCAGACCTTGCATTTCTCCTTGAAGCTGTATGTGAGGCTCACTTTCAGTGTGGAATAGCAGTCGGAGTTCTTGAACAGTCCGCTTGTTTCCACATGGTAGGGGTCCTTCACTCCGTCGAGTTTGTCGCTCATCGAGAAGTGCATAGTCCAGTCCACGTTGAGGTTGAGCCTCTGTGCTATCTTGTATTTCACGCCTATTCCTATCGGCAGGTTCATCGTCATGGTGCTGTTGCCGCCCCCGTTGACGTAGGTGGCTCCCAGTCCGAGAAACACGAAAGGGGTGAGTCGCTTCGCCCCGCGGTATTCCTTGCCCGTGCCGTAAGGCCAGAAGTTGTATTCGTAGGTGACGTTCAGGTCCGCCAGGGAGTTGTCGAAACTGTAGGCGTCGCCGTGGTTGTATGACGGTGTAGAGTAGTCCGGATAAGCCGTGTTGCTGTCTGCCGACGAGCCTTTCAGCTTTCCGTAGCCCAGGGCGAACCGCAGTCCCTGCCTCGGATTGAACATCCTGCGCATCATGAGCGCAGCTGTGGGCTGCATGCACTTCAGTATGCTGCCGTTGAAGTCGCCCTCGTATGACATCAGTCCCACGCCCGCTCCTGCTTCCATGAGGTACTCAGGTTCGGTCTGCGCCCATGCCGGCACTGCCGTTGCCAGTGTGCCGACGAGCAGCAACGCAAGCTGTGAGATGATTTTCACCGTTGTCTTTCTACTCCTTGAAGTACTTTTGTTCCTCTCTCCAGGCCACTCTGTTGATGTGTCCCTTCCACACCTGGCCAGTGCCGCCGCAGATTATCCACACCGAGTCCACGCCGTCGGCCACCAGTGCGAAACTGGTTTCGCTCGACGAAAGTCCGTCGGGGATTGACATGACGCTGTCGTTGAGCCATGTGATGCCGTCGTCGCCGCTCTGGTAAACCTGCGACAGGGCTTTCTTCGAGCCGTCGGCGCTGTTGCCGGCTATGGCCTTTATGTTGTTCTCGTCATAGATGACGGTCTGCCAGTTGGCTGCTTTAGGAGCCTTGTGCTTGTTGTCTTTGGCGAACTCCACGTAGTTCCAGGCGTTGTTGCGCGCCCCGTCGCTGTATTCGTCCACCTTTGTCCACACCATGGCGGTGGTGTCCTTGGGGAACTCGGTGGCGTTTCTGTTGCCTATGAGCACCAGTTTGTCGGTGTTGTCGTTGGTCTTCAGCGCACGGCAAGTGTACGACAGGTTTTCCGTGGGCAGCAGTGACGCGTCGTCGTCGAGCTGTTCCTCAGTCCATGTCGCGCCGTCGTCGGCGGATGACATCAGTTTGTTGTCAGCCGAAAGGGCGTAGAGGTGTAGCCACTGTCGTCCATGCCGCTCCGTCGGCAGAGGCAAGCACCTTTCCGTCGTCCACGGTGTAGAATTTGCCGCCCTTCAGGAGTATGCTTTTCAGTGCTCCGGCAGTCAGTCCGCCTGTCAGGCTGGCCTTTGTCCACACCCTGCCGTCGGCCACCGGGGTGGTGAAAAGTGCCGGTGTGCCGTTCTCGTTGCCGAACAAGTAGATGTTTTTTCCGTCTGCCAGCGCCTTCATCTCAGTGAGTGCGGCTATCTGGATGTTGGAACTGAGCATCCGTGTCCATATGCATGTGTCTGCCACCTCCTGGTGCACGTTCACGTGGATGGTGTATTTCCTCGAACCTGTGCCGTAGTTGTTGTACACCATAAACTCGCGCGGCTGGGTGAAGTCGATGGAGTCGCTGCTGCTGTACCACGACAGAGAGTCGCTCGTGAGGCTCTTCAGCGCCACCGTGCCCGAGTTTTTCGTCGTGATGGTGCATATCACTTTCGAGCCGTCAATTTCTATCGGCAGCGAGTCGGGATTCCATATCTCGCCGTTGTCGTGGTCTATATAGAAGGTGTAGCTGGAGCAGTTGAGGGTTCGTTTGTACACACTGTCGGTACCGTCGGACTTCTTCTTGTGGAAATAGCGGTTCAGTGTGCCGAGCGAAAATGACGTTATCGCAGCGTCGTTGTAGTATGTGTAGCTCTCGCCTTCGCCCAGACACGATGACAAAGTGGTGATTGCCACTATGAGCGAAGCCGTTGACAGCAAGTATTTTCTCATCTTCTTGTTATTTGCAATTTTGGCACAATTAGTTCGCAAAGGTAGTCAGATTTCTCTGATTTTTGTCTGTTTTTGCTGTTTAATTAGTTATTTTATTGATTATGGAGTGCTTTTTAACAAAATGGAAACGCCGTCCCCGCGGCGCGAAAACGGTCTTCGTATTGCCGCACAACGGACGTGGTGCGCGTGTGCGGCAGATGCCGTGAACGTGTGCGCCAATTGCCGTGAACGTGTGCGCCAAATGCCGCACCGTCGCCATAACGGTGCTTTTGCGCCGCCCGGAAGCCGGTTTCCCGTCGCCGGAAACGCACAAAAGAGCGACCGGCAGGCGCTGTTTGTGTGTCAGACGCCTGCCGGTCGTGCGGTGTAAGCCCCCAATGGGCTGTGTGTATGGATATTGCGGTTATTTCCCGAGCTTGTTGGCGAGGACTCTCATCCAGTATCCGCCGATGACGGAACGTGCCTTGAAGCCCACTCTGTCGGCGGTCTTGGTGTCGCTCCAGTCAGAGATGGGCACGCGCGACTTTGTCTCGTTGATGTATTTGTAGACAGGTGCCACGAACTTCAGGAAGTCCTTCTTGCTGTCCGCCATGGTGGCTGTCCACATGATCCAGTCCGATTTGGTGTAGTCCTTGCGGCAGTCCAGCGGCAGTCCGTACTTGTTCTGCTTCTTCAGATAGTAGCTTACCTCGGTCTTCATGGCGTTGTTCGGGATGATGCCTGTGCCCCACAGCTTGTCCCACACCATGTTGTACTTCTGCGACCAGGTGTCGGCTCCGGCGTTGTAGGCCAGCATGTAGTGGTCGTTGACCTTGGTTTCCTTCTCCCATACGGACGCCATCTCCTTGGCGCGGGCGTTGAACTTGCTGTACACGTCGGCAAGTCCTTTCATCTTTGCCATCTCCGCATAGCCTGCCACACCCATGATGGCCTTCAGCGTGAGGTTGCAGTTGCCTGCCCAGTGACCGGCAAAGTCATCGGTGCAGAGCTGGTTTTCGGGATACTGGCCGTTCTCTGCCAGATAGGTAGCCCACGTCGTCAGTATGTCCCAATACTTGTCCACGTACTTCGTGTTGCCGTCAAGCTTGCAGAGTTGGGCTGCCAATATCACCATGTTGCCTGCCTCTTCGAGCGGCATGTCCCCTCCGTACACCTGGCGGTTGGCCTTCGGATACTGTCCGAGGTCGTGGGCTGCGAAAGGCTTGGTCCACCTTCCCGACAGCGAATAGTCGAGTATCGAGGTCATCATACCCTTCTGCAGGGTCGGGTCATAGCACAGGTAGAGCGGTGCTTCGGGGTAGGTCAGGTCCACGGTATTTACGCATCCGTTGGAGTTGTTCTCCTTCGAGAAGAAGAGGATGTTGCCCTGGTCGTCGCAGAAAAGCTTGTGCGCGGCGTTCACGTGGCGGTAGGAAGCCGACAGAATCTCGGCATACTGCTTGTCGCCCACCTCCAGGGCATCGTCGTAGATGGTCTTGTCCTGCTCACGGCAGCGGTCCATTATCGAGGTGTAGTCACGCTCCAGACGGTCGAACATGTCGAAAATCGACACCTCGCCGTTGTGTGCCCAGTAGCCTTTGTAGCGCTTGTAGAAGTACTCGATGTCCTCTATCTCGTCGTAGCCGAGCATGGCGAAGCTCGCAGAGCGGCTTGTCGTGCCGAAGTCGTGCATATAGGCGAGGGTGGGCGACTTTGACTTCTGGCGGCAGATTACCTTCTGTTCGCCTGCCGGGAGCGAGCCTTCAGCCACGAACTTGTCCTTTATCGTCTGGTCGTCGGCAAGGGCCAGCTTGCCGTTCACGCCCGACATGTAGAAGTAGCCCCAGTCTATGCAGATGCCGTCGCCGGTCTTTTCCAGTATGGGCTGTTCGATAGTGCCTGTCTTGAGATAGTCCTTGCCGTTGCCTTTCACCGCTGTCGACACCGTGGGTTGTGCCGGCTTGTTCACCGCCATCTGCGGAGTCGCCGACAGATAGAACTGCACGGAGTGTTCCTTTTTGTCGGTGGAGCGCACCTGATAGGATATATAATTTATAGGTGAAGACATCAAGTCGTAGTCCTTCATCACCATTGGCGCGGTGAACACCACGTCGAGTTCCACCGGTCCTGCTGCGAATGTGTAGTATGTGTTGGTGGCGAGCACGTTGACAGACTTCTGCTTCGCCGTCATGATCTGGCTGTCGGATGTCTGCATGTTGCGGTAGATGCCGCAGTCGACGAGTGCTCCGCCGGTCTTGTTGTAGCAGTGTATGGCTATCACGTTCTTGCCTTCTTTCAGCAGGGAAGCCTTGTCGCCGTTGAGGCGCACCTTCTTTCCTTCCACCAGTTCCATGATTCCCGTGCCCACCTGCTTGCCGTTGATGTAGACCTCACAGGCGTCGTCGTGCGAATAGACCACATAAAGGTCGCCCTCGGTCTGCGCCTTTGACAGCGTCACCGTGCGGCGCACCCAGATGTCGGAGTTCTCTTCCGTCCATGCCGTGCGTATGTTCTGGTTGTTGTCCGTACCGAAAGCGCCGTGTCCCTTCTTCCATCCTTTGTCGTCAAAGTTGGGGTTCTGCCAGCCGTCGGCGGGTTTTTCGCGCGTGTACTGTGCTTCCCATGCGGCTTCGTCAGCCATTGGCACCACCGTTTCCATGAGTTCGCGCTGCGAAGCACCCATCCACCGGTACACCTTGCCGTCCACTCTCACGAGACCTTCGAGCGGTTTGTCGTCGTTGGTCCAGTGCTTCGTGTTGCCCTCGGTCAGTTCATCGTAGGGGCTCCAAATGGAGAAATACGGGTCGCTGAGTACCAACGGAACGCTCGGGAGGCGCAGTTCGGTCTGCTTGTAAGGCTTGAATACGTCCGCGGTTTGTGCGAAAACGGGGAAACATACCGCCGCCATGACAGCAGAGAAAATAAATTTTTTCATTGTCTGTAGTTTTTAGTTTGGTTGTTGCTACAAAGTTAGCGAATTTCGCCCACAATTGAAAGTTGTGGTGCAAAAGAGTTGCCTGTTAACAGATAAATACCTAATTTTGTAACAAAAGTACCTGATTAGCTAACAGATTAGGTGCAAAAGGTGATTTTTTTGCGGTCATTTTGGACCGTCCGTTAGAGGGAAGACTATGAAACATTTGATAATTCTTGCCGACGGAAGTGCCGACTGGCACTGTCCGTCACTTGGCGACAAGACTTTGTATCAGTATGCCCGCACTCCTCACATCGACCGTCTGGCGGCGCTCGGTAGGTGCGGCATGCTCCGCACGGTGCCCGATGGCTTCCATCCCGGAAGCGAAGTTGCCAACTCCACAATACTCGGTTATGACCAGCGCAAGGTATATCAGGGGCGCGGAGTACTTGAGGCAGCCAGCATAGGATATGAGATGAAGCCCGGCGACATGGCAATGCGCTGCAACCTCGTGTGCCTCGACGGCGACATACTGAAGAACCACTCGTCGGGGCATATCACCACGGAGGAGGCGGACGAACTCATAAAATACCTCAACGAAAAACTGTCTGACGACCGGATACACTTTCATACCGGTGTGCAGTACCGCCATGTCCTCATCTTCAACGGCGGCGACGCGCGCGTCACGACCACACCTCCCCATGACGTTCCGCTCAAGCCTTGGCGCCCGCTACTGGTCAAGGCGGACGTGCCGGAGGCTGCCGCCACGGCGCAGAAACTCAACGAACTCATCCTGAAATCGCAGGAACTGCTGCCCCAGCACCCCATAAACAGGAAGCGCGCAGCCGAGGGCAAGGACATGGCAAACAGCATCTGGCCGTGGAGTCCGGGCTACCGTCCCGACATGAAACCCCTCTCCGAGACCTATCCTTCCGTCCGCCGGGGCAGTGTCATCACCGCTGTCGACCTGATAAGGGGCATCGGACACTACGCCGGACTGCGGATTATCGAGGTCGAGGGGGCGACAGGCCTTTACGACACCAACTACTCCGGCAAGGCGGAAGCTGCCGTCGAGGCTCTCAAGACCGACGATTTCGTCTACCTGCACATAGAAGCTCCCGACGAGGCAGGGCATGAGGGGGACATCCAGTTGAAGCTGCGCACCATCGAGGACATCGACTCCAAGGTCGTCGGTCCTGTCATGCAGGCTCTCGAAGGGTTTGAGGAACCGGTGGCGATAGCCTTCCTTCCCGACCACCCCACACCGTGCGCCCACCGCACCCACACCGCCGAACCTGTGCCGTTTGTCATCTACAAGCCCGGAACAGAGCCTGACGGCGTTGCCGTATTCGACGAGGACAGTTGCCAAAACGGTTCTTACGGCGTGATGGACGGACTTGATTTCTTACCCGAATTTTTGAAATGATGAAATACTACAGTACCAATGGCAAAGCGCCGCTCGCCTCTCTGGAGAAGGCAGTGGTAAAAGGTCTTGCCGAAGACCGCGGCCTTTACATGCCCGAAAGCATCAAGCCGCTCCCCGAAGAGTTCTTTTCCGACATCCAGGACATGAGTTTCCACGACATCGCCTGCACCGTGGCGCAAGCCTTCTTCGGTGAGGACGTGCCGGAGGAAGACCTCCGCCGCATCGTGTGCGACACCCTCTCGTTCGACGTGCCGGCTGTCAAGGTGTGCGACAACATTTATTCACTGGAACTGTTCCACGGTCCTACGCTGGCGTTCAAGGATGTCGGGGCGCGCTTCATGGCGCGTATGCTGCGGCATTTCCTCAGTTCGGGCAGCGGCGAAGTGAATGTTCTCGTCGCCACGTCGGGTGATACCGGGTCGGCAGTAGCCAACGGTTTCCTCGGAGTAGAGGGCATCCGCGTGTATGTGCTCTACCCGAAAGGCAAGGTAAGTCCCATACAGGAGTGCCAGTTCACTACCCTCGGACGGAACATAACCGCCATTGAGGTGGACGGAGTGTTTGACGATTGCCAGGCGTTAGTGAAGAACGCGTTCATGGACAGCGACCTCAACGCGAAGATGAAACTCACTTCCGCCAATTCCATAAATGTCGCCCGGTTCCTCCCGCAGTCCTTCTACTACTTCTACGCATACGCCCAGATGAAGAAGAAAGGACTTGCCGACAACCTCGTGGTGTGTGTTCCGTCGGGCAATTTCGGCAATATCTGCTCTGCGCTTTTCGGCAAACGGATGGGGCTGCCCATACGTCGCTTCATAGCAGCCAACAACTCCAACGACATATTTTACAAGTACCTGCAGACCGGCAACTACGAACCGAAACCGTCGGTACAGACCATTGCCAACGCCATGGATGTGGGCGATCCGTCCAATTTCGCCCGTATTTATGACCTCTACGGCAAGTCGCACGACGCCATCGCCGCCGACATAAGCGGCGCGACCTATTCTGACGGACAGATAGCCGACGCCATGCGCAGTTGCTATGCCGACAACGGATATGTGTGCGACCCCCATGGCGCATGCGGATACCAGGCTTTGAAGGACGGACTGAAGCCCGGCGAGACAGGCGTGTTCCTCGAAACGGCGCACCCGGCGAAGTTCAAGTCCGTGGTCGACGGCATCCTCCGGACCGACATAGAGATACCGCAGAAACTGCAGGCGTTCATGAAAGGCACGAAGCAGTCGGTGCAGATGCCCAACGACTACGCCGCTTTCCGCCAGTTGCTCCTGCGCTGACGTGACGCGCAAGGTGACATTCCGCAGGACAAGATGCTCGTTCTCGACGATCTCAGCATAGGCTATGACGGCAAGGCTATAGTCTCCGGCATGACGCTAAGTCTTGACCGGGGCACTATGACGTGCCTTCTCGGCAACAATGGAACAGGCAAGAGCACGCTTCTGAAGACCGTTGCGGGATTTCTGAAACCCATCTCCGGCAACGTGGCTTATGGCGACAGACCGCTCGAAAAAATGTCGCCGAAAGAGTTGGCTACCACTGTCGGCGTGGTGCTCACGGGCAGGACGGACAGCCAACTCCTCACTGTGGAGGACATGGTGGGGTTGGGACGCTCGCCCTACACGGGTTTCTTCGGCAGGCTGAGTGCCGGTGACCGGCAGGTGGTAGACCGCAGCATGGATATGATAGGCATCTCCCCACTGCGCCACAAGAGGCTGTCCGACCTCAGCGACGGCGAGTACCAGAAGGCGGTAATAGCCAAGGCTCTCGCCCAGCAGACCCCTGTGATACTCATGGATGAGCCTACTGCCTTTCTCGACTTTAGGAGTAAGGTGGAGCTGCTGGAACTGTCGCGGCGGTTGGCGCACTCCGAGGGCAAGACCATTCTTGTGACCACACACGACGTGAACCTTGCTCTGAAGATTGCCGACACGGTCTTGCTGATGCAGGACGGACAGGTCAAGGTGAACCCCGGCAGCGGGGAGATAAGGCGGTTTGTGGGTGATTGCGCCGCCGGATATCTCTAACCGGCTCTATCGTCGGCATTTTTTGTTTTTCGGATTTTGCTTTTTTCCTTACTGAAAATGAACAATCCTTTCCATTACAGTCCCTCCGTGAGAATGCTTGAGGCACAGAGATGTCTCATGGAAAGGATTGATGCGCTCTGCCGTGAGGACGCTGCCTCTGCACTGGAGGTGTCGAAAGGCAAGATGTTCGGCATCCTCATTGCCCACGACAATGCCGATGCCGCACGGCAGACGGTGCTCGCAGCCTATTCCGGACAGATCTGCGGACGGTTTGACATCCACGGTTTCGTGCCTGCCGTGTTCGACTATCTCGCCCCCGACGGATATTTCAAGACCCACGAAAGGGAGATTTCCGCTCTCAACCGACGGATTTGTGACATGCAGTCATCTCCCGAACGGCAGGCGTTGAGGGAAACTCTGGCGGACATAAAGCAGTCTGCTGAAGCCGACATTGCTGCCTTTCGGGAAACCGTGAAGACCGCCAAGGCGCAGCGCGACAGACTTCGCAGCGAGGGAAATGTGCCTGAGGAGCAACTGATAGGGGAGAGCCAGTTCCAGAAAGCGGAACTGCACCGCCGGCGACAACAATGGAAACAGCGCATCGACGCCGTGCAGGCTGAACTCGACAACACAGATGCGGACATACGAAAGATGAAGTTGCAGCGGCAGCACATGTCCGACTCGCTCCAGCGATGGCTGTTTGAGAGGATGGTGTTTACCGACTGCCACGGCAACAGACAGACGCTTTTGGAGATATGGCGGCGTTATTCCTCCGCACATGAGATGCCGTCGCGGTTGCCGTCACTGCCTCCTTCGGGCAGCGGAGAGTGCTGTGAACCGAAACTCATCAACTATGCCCACACCCACGGACTTGTGCCCGAGGAAATCGGGATGTTCTGGTGGGGACAGTCTCCCAAGGGCGATGTGCGCCGCCACGGTGCGTTCTATCCTGCCTGCAACGGCAAGTGCCGCCCGGTATTGCAGTTCCTTCTCGGTGACGACACGCTGTTTCATGACACCGATACCGCTGCCGGCGAACTGAAGATAGTACATGAAGACGCTTCCGTCATTGTGGTCGACAAGCCGGCAGGGATGTTGAGCGTGCCGGGAAAGGGCAGTAGGGAGAGTGTCTTTTCATTGTTGCAACAGTCTCGTAGTGACTGTCCCGAACTGCAGATGGTGCACCGTCTCGACATGGACACCAGCGGATTGCTCGTCGTGGCGAAGACTTCCGCGGCGCACAAGTGCCTGCAACGGCAGTTTGCCACCCATGTCACGGAGAAAACCTACACCGCTCTGCTTGAGAAAGATGTGTCGGGCGAGGGCGTGATAGAGTTGAGGCTCTGTCCCGACAGCGCCGACCGTCCTCGGCAGAAGGTGGACGATGACAACGGCAAAGAGGCGGTCACACACTACCGTTCCTTGGGCGGCAACCGCATAGAACTAACCCCTCTCACCGGCAGAACCCACCAGTTGCGTGTGCACTGCGCCCACCGGCGTGGACTTGACAACCCCATCAAGGGCGACAGACTGTACGGACGACCCGGTGACAGGCTGTATCTGCACGCCACAGTCCTCGCTTTCGTTCATCCCGACACGGGCGAGCGCATGACATTCCGCTCCCTCCCGGACTTTTGATTAGTAGTAGACGCGTCCCCGCGTCTACATCAAGAAAGGCGATATTCTCTGTTGTGGTATGCGGCGGGGACGCCGCAACTACTATTGGACAGTAGCAG
>CAVHUR010000004.1:12715-42215 GCA_963639575.1 uncultured Spirochaetota bacterium | reverse complement strand
CTCATGGCAACGGGCGCTTTCTCCCAAGTGAAAGTGAAAATCTGGGACAACTCCACAGCCCCTCACTCCAGCGAACTGCCGGGAGAGGAGAAGATGACGGAGCGTGGTGACGGATTGTATAACACCACTTCAGCGGAACTGCTGATATATCCTGCCGACAAGAAGAAGGACAAGGGCATCGCCGTAGTGGTGTGTCCGGGCGGCGCTTACGAGTGGCTTGCCATGGACAACGAGGGCTACGGACTGGCGGACTGGCTCACCAAGCACGGCGTGACGGCTGCCGTACTGAAATACCGCATGCCCAACGGTCACCCCGAAGTGCCGCTTGAGGATGCCGAGATGGCTATAAAGATGATGAAAGGACTTGTTCCGGGTGCTGAGGGATATACCCGCACAAAGGTTGGCATCGCCGGTTCTTCCGCCGGAGGACACCTTGCCGCCTATGCCTCAAACCTCTCCAATCCGCGTCCGGACTTCGCCATTCTCTATTATCCGGTAATAACCTGCGAGGAGGGAAAGACCCACAAGGGCAGTTTCGACAACCTTCTCGGCAAGGACAGAAGCCAGTTGCAGAGCGAATACTACTCCATGCAGAACCGTGTGACGGCGCAGACACCGCCCACAATCATCGGTCACAGCGATGCCGACGACCTCGTTCCGCCTGTCAACGCCACCATTTATTATGAGGCACTCAAGGCTCACGGCGTGCCTGCGTCACTCCACATCTATCCCGGAGGATACCACGGCTGGTGCTCAAATCCCGCTTTCGAGTACCGTGACAGTTGGTACGGCGACCTCGAAAAATGGCTCGACCAATTCGCAACGACGGCTTCCAAGGCGCAGAAATAAGTCTGCTGCGCTGTGGAAGCCGCCGGTGTGCGGCATCAGAGCCGCCCTATAGGGTAGGATTTATCCGTTTTCGATAAGTCCGTATATGTACTCGCACTTCTTCGGATTGCCCAACACCTTGCCCTTGTCGCACGAGAGTTTCACGCAGTCGTGCCACTCGCGCAGTTCGGTAATGCGTCCTTTGGTGAGTTTTATCACAATGTTTGCCGGGCTCACGTTGTCGATGTCGCACATCAGACTTGTGCCCACGCCGTAAGAATCCTGCACTCTGCCGGCGCAGTAGTTGTGTATCTCTATGCAGCGCTCCACGTCAAGGCCGTTGGAGAACACCACTTGCTTGGTGCTCGGGTTGATGCCCAGTTGCTTGTATTTCTCTATTATCTTGTCTATCTGTTCCTCTTCCTTGCCGCTATCGACACGCAATCCGCAGTACATCATTGCCATTCTCTTCGACAGGTTGTTGAAGAACAGGTTGTCTCCGAAGCAGTCATAGAGGTAGATACCGTTGTTTCCGTCATACACATCCGAGAACTTCTTCATCACCATATAGTTGCATTCGAACACTCCGCTGACTATTTCCTCGAACGAAATTATCTGGTGTGACAGCGTGCCGAGCGGTTTCAGACCGAGCTTCATGGCAAGCCACACGTTGCTTGAACCTGTGAATACACCCGGCCAAGACTGCGACTCGTACACCTCTTTCATCGTTTCGAGCACCATTTTCTGGTGTTCGAACGAGAAGCGGCGGCGTGTTCCCATGTCGCCGAACACCAGTCCGGAGGAGAAAATGCGGCGGGATTTCTCCGCCACCTTTTGTCTTTCGGTTTCCAGATTGTAGTGTTCGTGGTCGCCGTTGAGCACGTGCATAATCTCCGAAATGCACGACAGCAGCGGCATCTCCCACATTATGGTGGAGAACCACTTGCCCCTGATTGTTATCTCCAGGTGTCCCTCGCTGTCCTGCGAGATGTGTACCTCGTCGGGATTGAAGCGGTATCCCTTCAGGAAAGTGAAGTACCACAACGGCAGCCACACGCATTTGTTGGTCATGAAGTCTATCTCCTCGTCGGTGATTACCACGTTGCGCATGTAGTTGACCTGCTCCTGCAGCAAGTCGGCGAACCCTTCGGGGTAGCGTGTTTCGTTGCGGTCGATGAACGTATATTCCACTTCTGCACGCGGATACTGCTGCATGACATAGTACTGACATGAGAACGTGTAGAGGTCGTTGTCTGTGAAATGGTTGATTATCTGTTTCATAGGATGTTTATCTGGCATGATTTCATTGTTTCGAGGGCTGCTTCGTGTTTTGCCGGAGTGACGCCTGCGCAGCATGAGGCGTCCACTGATATCGGCACTTCAGGCATGTTTGCCTTCAGCAGAAGGGCATTCGACACCACGCAGATGTCGGTGCACAGTCCCACAAGCTGTATCTCGCTCACGTTGCACTGCATCAGCATCATGGCGAGAGCCACGCTTCCGAAGGTGGGTTTGTTTACCGTCTGCGCTCCCTTCTCGTCGAGTGCGGCCTGTATCTGCGGATTTATCTGCCACCCGTCGGTGCCCTCTATGCAGTGCTTCACTGGCAGATTGCGTCCCTCCTGGGTGTTGAGGTAGTTGGCGGAATGGGTGTCGCGCGTGGCGATGACAAGTCCTTCCCATCCCCGGATTTTCTTTTCCACGTTTGCCACAATGGCTTCAGCCTCGTGAGTGCCGAGGCTGCCGTTGATGAAGTCGTTCTGCATGTCGACTACTATCAATACTTTCATATCTCTCTTAATTCGTTATTGTGTGTATCTCAAAAGGTTTTTTCACGGCGTAGTGTGCCGCCTTGCGCGCTATGACGGCATCTTCGGCTGTCACTGAAGCAGGGCGATAGGCGTTGCGCATGACGTTCTTGCCCGTTATGGTCTCGTACCATGTGCAGGCGGCGGTGTATCTCCCGACGTTGAAATCCAAGTGGAAGCCGTCACGGTTGAGCGTGTCGCCGAGGCGGCTTGTGCGTGCGTCCTGCACGGCAGTGCCGCTCGGAACGAGAAACGACAGTTCGGGATGCCTCTTCATGGTGGGTTTCACTGCGGCGATGATGCTGTTGTACATCGTCATCTGGTCATTTCCGTAGTGGGCGAAGCCCGGGTGTGTGGAGTTCTGCGCATATGCCCAAGTGAGGTGAAAGCCCAGTTTCACGTCCTTGTTTGTGGCGTACCACTTCACGTATTCTATCAGATAGGTGAGGCAAGGCTCGTAAGTTCCGGGCAGTCCGGAGTCGTGGCTCGCCTGCTGGAATGTGATGTAGTCCCACGGCTCGTCCTCTATCATGCTGCGCAGGGAGCAGTTCTTGCGGTTGGTTTTCTCGCCTTTGACCACCTTGCGGTACTCGAAAGTGTTGGCAAAGGTGCTCACGTCCTTCCAGTGGGATTCGAATCCCTGCCCTCCACGGTAGGCATTGCCGATGATGAACTCGTATCCGGTGTCCTTGCCGAGTTCGTAGAGGTACTGCTCCACGGCATCTTCCGAGAACGAATTGCCTATTGCGAGGATTCTTATAACCTTGCCGTTTTTCGCTGCGACTGCCGTGACGGTGAGCAGAATGATAAGCAGCAGCGACAGAAACCGTCTTGTTTTTTGCATGATGTCATTACTTTTTGCCGCCTCTCCGCTTTGCGGTGTCATGCCGGACGGGGCGACCTGAATACTGCACAACACTCGCAAAAGTAGGACTTTTCCATTGATTGAGCAAATAAAAAACGGAAAAACCCTTTACAAAATCACCTCTGTTCTTGTTTCTGCCCTTTATTCTTCGTAATTTTGAGGTCAGGAACCAAACAATCAAAAATACCTTATACTAATGGAAAAAGACTATCTTATGGGTAGGCGTGATTTCCTCAAGGGGGTCGGAATGCTCGGCGGCGGTCTGCTGGCAGCCACAAGTCCCTGGATGAACACGTTTGCCGATTCTGACAAGACGACAGGTTCGCGCCTCCGCCTGGGCATCATCGGACCAGGTTCGAGAGGACGTTTCCTCATGTCATTCCTGTGTGAAAACCCCAAGGTAGAGATTGTCGCACTGGCCGATCCCTACCAGCCTTCCATAGACGAAGCACTGAAGATGGCGCCGAAGGCGAAGGTCTACCATGACTACCGCAGGCTGCTCGACGACCGCAATGTGGAAGCCGTGCTCGTGGCGACGCCGCTCAACACCCACTGCCAGATAGTTCTCGACGCCTTTGATGCCGGCAAGCACGTCTACTGCGAGAAGACCATAGGCTACACCATGGACGAGTGCAAGCGCATGTACGACCGGCATCTGCAGACAGGACTGGTGTTCTTCACCGGTCAGCAGCGTCTTTTCGACCCGCGTTACATAAAGGCGATGAAGATGATACATGACGGCGTGTTCGGCGAAATCACCCAAGTGAGGGCGTGGTGGAACCGCAACAACGACTGGAGGCGTGATGTCCCGTCACGGCAGATACGCCTCGCCGACGGCACAGTAGTCGACGGCGAGCACTACATAAACTGGCGTCTCTACAACGCCACGTCGCACGGACTTATGACCGAACTGGCGTGTCACCAGCTCCAGGTCGGCACTTGGGCGATGGGGAAACTGCCTTCAAGGGTCATGGGCGACGGTGCCTTGACCTTCTGGAAGGACGGTCGCGAGGTCTACGACAACATCCAGACCATCTATGTATTTGACGATGGGCGCAAGATGTCGTGGAGTTCGGACATCGCCAACAAAAAATACGGTTTGGAGGAACAGGTTCTCGGTTCCAAGGGAACGGTCGAGCCGGAACTCGGGAAATTCTATTTCGAGGACGTAGCCCCTGCTCCAGCTTTCCTGCAGATGGTCAGAGACTGGGAGACAAAGGTGTTCGGAGGCACGCCGTTCGCCGGAACGAGCTGGGTTTCGGAGAGCGGCGACGGCGACCTCGGGGAGTTTATCTTGGGCAAAAAGCCCGATGCCGACGGCACGTCGCTCCTCACCGAGGCTTTCGTAGAGGCAGCCCTGCAGCACAAGCAGCCTGCCTGCATCGCCGAAGAGGGCTATTATGCCAGCCTGCTCTGCCTCTGGGGAGATGAGGCGCTGAAAGCAGGCACGCCGCTCGAACTGCCCAAAGAGTATCTCATCGACTACGACACCTACGGCACGAAGGCGCAGACGGAAACACAAAAACAGCAGTCGTGACACCTAAACCAACAGGATTATGAAAGACATCATTATAACCAAGCGGAGGCAGAAGACCGAACTGAAGACATTCCTCGTGTGCTTCCTCGTGGCGTTCTGCCTCAATGTGTATGCCATTGTCGCCTACGACGGCAAGTGGAGGGAACTCTTCTTCTCGCTCGGATTTGTGGTTGCGGCGGCAGTGACCCTCTATGTGCTGTTTACTGTAATACGCGTGTGCGTATATATAATAAGGAGAGCGTTGCGCCGGTAAACGCCGTTTACGGTTTTGGAACTGTGTTCTTCCTGTCCCAAAACGGTGCTTTGACGGTCTGAGAACGGTGTTGTGGCGGTGGCGCAACGACCGTTGTACGGTCGTATCACGGTCGATATCCGGTCGTATCACGGTCGTTGTTCAGTCGTATCACGACCGTTGTACGGTTAGGCAAAGGGCGGTTTTGTGCTGTATGAGCACTGTTGTGACATGACGTGCAGTACTGTAAATCGGGCAGACAACAAGATGATAAAGAAACAAAACAACAATAGATTATGTCAACACGAAGGGATTTTCTGAAGCAAATGGGTATGGCTGCCGCCGGAGCGGCGGTTGCCGGAATGCCCAATCTGGCGGCTCATGCCGCTGCGAAACCGGCTGCGGCCGCCAAGAAAGACGAGAAAGTGAAGATAGCCTACATCGGTATAGGTTTCCGTGGGGAGCAGGACATCGAGGAGTTTCACAAGACCGGCATGGTCGATGTGGTGGCTCTGTGCGACATAGACATGGGCGCAAAGCACACGCAAAAGGTGCTCGGGATGTATCCCGACGCCCGGCGTTTCCGCGATTTCCGTGAGATGTTCGAGACCTACTCACAGCATTTCGACGCCGTGTGCGCCGCTGTGCCCGACCATATGCACTTCCCCATAGCGATGATGTCGCTCAACTACGGCAAGCACATCTATCTGGAAAAGCCGATGTGCCGCACATTCCACGAGGCGGAACTGATGATGGCGAATGCCAAAAAACATCCGGAGGTGGTGACACAGGTGGGCAACCAGGGACACTCCGAAGCCAACTACTTCCAGTGGAAGGCTTGGCAGGAGGCGGGAATAATAAAGGACGTGACGGCGATAACAGCCCACATGAACAACCCGCGCCGCTGGCACGGTTTCGATGCGGACATGAAGCACATGCCGCAAGGCGAGCCTCTGCCCAACAAGGACATCGACTGGGACACATGGCTCGGTGCCTGCGGCTGGCGTGACTATTCCGACAAGTACCACTACGGCAACTGGCGCTGCTGGTATGAGTTTGGCATGGGCGCTCTCGGCGACTGGGGCGCACACATCCTCGACACCGCCCACGAGTTCCTCGAACTGGGCTTGCCCTATGAGATAACGATGCAGCACGCCAACGGACACAACGATTATTTCTTCCCGTACTCGTCGACCATCCTCTTCAGATTCGGCGCGAGAAAGGGTATGCCGCCGTGTGACGTGACATGGTATGACGGCACTGACAACCTGCCGAAAGTGCCTTCCAACTACGGACAGAGCGAGTACAACCCCGACATACCGTCGACCAACCAGGGCGACACGCCGATAGCGAAACTCAATCCGGGCAAGATCATCTACTCCAAAGACCTCGTCTTCAAGGGCGGCTCACACGGCAGCACCCTCCAGATGTTGCCGTCGGCAAAGGCGGAGGAGTGGAAAAGCAAGATGCCGGTAGTGCCCGAAAGTCCGAGCAACCACTATGTGAACTTCCTGAGAGCCTGCAAGGGTGAGGAGAAGACACGGTCGCCGTTTGAAATCAACGGCGTGCTGTCGCAGGTGTTCTGCCTCGGAGTGATAGCGCAGCGGCTGAACACGCAACTCTTCTTCGACCCGCGCACGAAGCAGTTCACCAACAATGACTTCGCCAACTCGCTGCTCGCAGGCATGCCGCCGCGCCGTGGCTGGGAGGATTTCTACAAGATTTGACATACAGAGGGGCTGTTTGCCCGAAACACAAAACCGACAACAAACAAGACAAAAGATGAAAAAGACAATGCTGTTATTGGCTGTCGCGCTCCTCGCAAGTGCAGGGGTGTCGGCACAGGACAACACGCTGACCGAACAGGAACAGCGTGAGGGATGGCAACTGCTGTGGGACGGAAAGACCACCAACGGCTGGCGCGGTGCGAAAATCGCCGCCTTTCCCGACAAGGGATGGCGCATAGAGAAGGGCGTACTCAAGGTTAACGGCGCTGACGGAAAGGAGAGTGCCAACGGAGGAGACATCGTGACGACACGCACATACCGCAACTTCATCCTCAAGGTGGACTTCAAGATAACGCCCGGAGCTAACTCCGGCATCAAGTATTTCGTAGACCCTGACATGAACAAAGGTGAGGGTTCGGCCATCGGGTGCGAGTTTCAGATACTCGACGACGAGCGTCATCCCGATGCGAAACTTGGTGTCAACGGCAACAGGAAGCTCGCTTCCCTCTATGACCTGATACCCGCTCCCGCGGAGAAACCGTTTGACATCAACGCATGGAACACCGCTGTCATCATAGTGAAAGACAAGCATGTGGAGCACTGGCTCAACGGTGTGAAGATGCTGGAATACGAGCGAGGCACGCAGATGTGGGACGCTTTGGTTGACTACAGCAAATATAAGAACTGGCCGGACTTCGGCAACCGCACCGACGGAAATATCCTCCTGCAGGACCACGGCGACGAGGTGTGGTTCAAGAACATCAAGATAAAGGAACTGTAAAAAGTGTCTCCGGCACATATATATAAAAGAGGTGTAACGGAGAACCTGTTCTATTGCTGGTTTTCCGCCATGCACACGCGTGTGGACATCCTGCTGCCGGGGACGGAGAGTGAGGATTTCTGCTGCGCCGTAGCTGCGGAGATGGCTGACAGAATCAGAGGAATAGAGACCATAGGCAACTGCTTCAATCCGCAGAGTGAACTGGGCAGGTTTAATGCGGGCGAGCTGAATCGGTTGGCGTTATCGCCCGAGTTGAGGCGCATACTCGACCTTTGCGATGAGTGGAAGCACCGCACCGGCGGTCTGTTTGACGTGGCTTGTTCGGGGGAAATCAACCTTTCGGGCTTTCTGAAAGGCTATGCCCTCGATGCCGTACGTCAGATATTGGAAAACCGCGGCATCGCTTCCGCCATGGTAAATCTCGGCAACAGTTCGGTGCTTGCCCTCGGCAGCCAGACCGCCGACAGTGACGGCTGGACGGTGAAACGCATCGACGGCAGGGAATACAGGCTGCACGACGAGTGCCTGACCACCTCCGGCAACACGCCGGAGAACCACTCCCACATCATCAATCCCCTTACCGGGAAAAGTGTGCAGGGCGAGGGCATAGTGTCGGTAGTGACACAAGGTGGGGCGGAAGGCGAGGTGATGTCGACCGTGACGTTTATAAAAAGTAACGGCATACTGTAGTCCAGTATGCCGTTACCTGTTGTATTGCGCTTATTTAGCGTAGTTGTCAAGTCCGTCGTTGAGGAACTTGAGGAAGTCCTTCACGTCCTCCTTGTAGACGAACGAACCGCTCAGAGGGTTGCCGTTGTTGTCGAGCGTGACATAGAAAGGCTGTGCGTTGGCACCGAACTTGTATCTCTGCAGGTAGCTCCACTTGTCACCCACGGTGCGGAGTTTTACTTCCCTGCCGTTTTCTTTCACCGTTATGGGTTCTGCCAACGGTGTCTTGTCGTCGACAAAGAGCGATATCAGCACGTATTTGTCCTTGAGAATGTCAGCCACAGAGGGGTCAGTCCATACGGCAGCCTCCATTTTGCGGCAGTTCACACAACCGAATCCGGTGAAGTCGATGAATGCCGGCTTGCCCTGTGCAGCGGCAGCCTTCATGCCCTCCTCATAGTCGGTGTAGGCGGCACGCACCTCTTTGGAGTTGAGGTTGAAGTCCTGGGTGTTCATCGGAGGGGCGAATGCGCTCACTGCCTTGCAGGGTGCTCCCCACAGACCGGGTATCATGTAGACGGCAAAAGCCAGCGACACCATACCCAGCATGATGCAAAGCACAGGCATAGGCTTGTCGGCTTCGCCGCCGATAGTGTCTTCCTGGAACTTCAACTTGCCGATGAGGTAGAGACCCAACATGCCGAATATGACAATCCAAAGTGACAGGAAGGTCTCGCGGTCCATGATGTGCCAGCCGTAAGCGAGGTCGGCTACGGAGAGGAATTTCAGTGAGAAAGCAAGTTCAATGAAGCCCAACACCACCTTGATAGTGGTCATCCACGAACCCGAACGCGGTGTGCTCTTCAGCCAAGACGGGAAGAGGGCGAACAGCGTGAACGGCAGTGCGAGGGCTATGGCGAAGCCTGTCATGCCGATGGCAGGACCGAGTATGCTGCCCGAGGTGCTCACTTCCACCAACAGGAAACCGATGATAGGTCCTGTGCACGAGAAGCTCACGAGGCTCAGGGTGAATGCCATGAGGAAGATAGAGAGCAGTCCGCTGGTGGAGCTTGCCTTGCTGTCGACGGCGTTGCCCCACTTTTCGGGCAGCTTAATCTCAAACCATCCGAAGAAGCTGACGGCGAATACGACGAGCAAAGCGAAGAAGAAGAGATTGAAAACGGCACTCGTTGACAGTGCGTTGAGGGAACTTGCGCCGAACAGACCGGTGATGACCAGTCCGAGCGTGACATATATTACGACGATGGAAACACCGTAGGTCACGGCATCGCGAATGCCTTTCTTGCGGTCATCCTTGGCTCTTTTCAGGAAGAAACTTACGGTCATGGGGATGATAGGCCACACGCACGGTGTGAGCAGAGCCACAAATCCGCCGACGAGACCCATGAGGAAGATGTAGATGAGAGGCGAGCCGGCGGTGTTGCCTGTGCCAGACTGCTTCTCCAGAGTGCCGATGACAGGTGTCCAGAGGTCGGATGCTGCCACGGCACTCACGCTGTCGGTGGCAGCGGTAGCGGTGGTGTCAGCCACGGCAACGGTGTCCTTGGCTTCCTCGACAGGTGCGGCAGCCTTGTCGGCTTCCGCTTCCTTGGCCTTGGTTTCAGCCTTAGCGTCTTTCGTGTCCTTGGCAGCGGTCTTGGCAACGGCAGGGCTGTCGCCGCTCTTCACAAGGTTGACGTCAGTGGGAGGCATGCAGTTCTGGTCATTGCACGCTCCGTAGGTGAGATAGCAGCTGATGTCGTATTTCGGTTTGGTGAAGCGTATCTTCTGCACAAACTGTACAGAACCCTCGAAATAGCGCAGCTTCATGCCGAAGAGATTGTCGTATTTGGAAATCTCATTACCCACAGGCTTGAGTTTACCGACAAGCTCTATGCCGTCCGATTTCTCCATTGTCAGCTCGGCCTGGACCGGTCCGCTGTTGCCGAGATCGGTGGAATAGACGTGCCATCCTTTGTCGATTTTTCCGGTAAAAATGATTTCAGCCTCGGCTGAACCGTCGGTCTTCAACTGGGAGCTGAACTTTACCGGGTTCAGCATTTGTGCATTAGCTGTCGCTATGAGCGTCAGCATCAGACATAAACCAATAAGTCTTTTCATTTTGAAGTTTCAGTAAAACGTAATGTAATTTATGTGCAAAATTACCCTAAAAGCCTGTAATCGCCAAATTAAAATCATTTATACTGTTGTTTTTTACTAACTTTGCAACCGAAAAAGTTGACATGATGAAAGACGCACTGATAATATTGAGCGGAGGCATGGACAGTGTCACGCTGCTCTATGACAAGAAAGAGGACATCGCCCTGGCGGTGACATTCGACTACGGAAGCAACCACAACAAACGCGAAGAGGCGTTTGCGAAATATCACTGCAAGGAGTTGGGCATAGAGCATATCACCATTCCCCTGGCGTTCATGCACGACTATTTCAAGTCGTCGCTCCTTGAGGGGGCTGACGCGATACCCGAAGGCCACTACGAAGCCGAGAACATGAAGTCTACAGTAGTGCCTTTCCGCAACGGCATCATGCTCTCCATAGGTTGCGGAATGGCTGAGAGCCGCGGCCTGAAGAAGGTTCTCATAGCCAACCACTCGGGCGACCACGCCATCTATCCCGACTGCAGAAGCGCCTTCATCGGTGCCATGTCAGAGGCAATGAGGTTCGGCACTTACGAGGGGATAGTCATCGAGGCTCCCTATACGAACATCTCGAAGACCGACATAGCACGTCGCGGTGCGGTGCTCGGCATAGACTATGCCAAGACCTACTCCTGCTACAAGGGCGGCGAGAAGCATTGCGGCAAGTGCGGCACCTGTGTGGAGCGCAAGGAAGCACTGCGCGACGCCGGCATAGACGACCCTACGGAATACGAAGAATAACGTTCACATCACGACACGGATATGTATTATGCGGAAAAGAGGATGGAGGTTGCCGGATGCCACAGGCTCAACCTTTCATACGAAAGCAAGTGCACGAATCTCCACGGACACAATTGGATAATCACGATATACTGCAAGTCCAGGACGCTGAACAAGGACGGAATGGTCTTCGACTTCCAACATGCGAAGGAGAAGATACACGGTTACCTCGACCACGGCAACTTCAACGAGCTTCTGCCGTTTAATCCGACGGCGGAAAACATAGCCCGATGGTGTACCGAACAGATTCCCGAGTGCTACAAGGCAAGGGTGCAGGAGTCGGAAAACAATGTCGCCATATACGTCGAGGACGAGGAATAGGCAATGAGAATCAACGAGATTTTCTGTTCTCTGCAGGGTGAGGGCTTCTTCACGGGAGTTCCTTCCATATTCATACGCTTTGCCGGATGCAACCTGAAATGCCCTTTTTGCGACACGCAGCATGAGCCTTACGAGGAAATGGACATGCAGGATGTGCTGGACAAGATAAAGGACTATCCGGCACGGCATGTTGTCTTCACCGGCGGAGAGCCGGCACTGCAACTCACGGAAGACATCTGCCGGCAGCTGAAGGCTCTGGGATATGACATCCAGGTGGAGACTAACGGCACGCGCGAACTGCCCGAAGGGTGCATCGACTGGGTGACATGCAGTCCCAAGGATGCCTATTGCAAAAAAGCGGAAATAAGGCTGAGGCATATTGACGAGGTGAAAGTGGTGTTCGACGGCAATGTGGACGTGGACCGCTATCTCGCCATTGACGCACGTTGCCACAGTCTGCAGCCGTGTGACACGGGTGATGAGGCACGCAACAAGGACATAACACGCAGGTGCGTGGAGCATGTCCTCACCCATCCGAAGTGGCGTCTGTCGCTGCAGACGCACAAACTGTTAAATATAAGATGACTATGAACAAAGACGTTACGAGGGAAGATGCGGCGAAAGCCATAAGGACTTTGCTGACGTATATAGGGGAGAATCCTGACCGCAGCGGGCTGGTTGACACTCCCGACCGCATTCTCCGTATGTGGGAAGAGATATTCTGCGGATATGAAGAGGACAGAAAGCCGCACGTCACGACATTCCCCAACGAGGAGCATTTCTCCGATATAGTGTTCGACAGCGGCGACTATTACTCCATGTGCGAGCACCACATGCTGCCCTTCTTCGGCAAATATTATTTCGCCTACATACCTTCTCCCGAGGGAAGAATACTCGGCATCTCCAAGGTGGCAAGGGTTGTGGGCTACTGTGCGGCACGACTGCAGTTGCAGGAAAAACTTGCCATAGACATCGTGAAGATGCTGTCGGAGGCACTGGAAGGCAAGGCTCTCGGTTTCGCGATAGTGCTCAAGGGTCAGCATCTCTGCAAGACCATGCGCGGAGTGCGCAACAACGGCAAGATGACAGTGTCGCATTTCACCGGCGAGTTCGCCCGGAAAGACACTTCCAAGAGGGAGGAATTCTACAAGCTGATAGACATGCAGGGTGACTGACAAGTCATTTGCCGTTGCCGGAAGTTCCTGTCTTGCACACAATAGACACAACAGGGGCTGCACCTGAAGTCGGATGCAGCCCCTGTTAACGTATGATAAGGAGGTTATTCCTCTTCTTCTTCCATTTCCTCAAACATCAAGATGTCAATCATCTTAGACTTTGCGTCTTCTGCTGGAACAGTGATGTCATTGTTTCCGAGTGGCAGTGATGCGGCTATTATGCTGTCTGTTCCTATGGCGACATTTGTTATTGTCGGTCTTTCGTATTTTTTCATAACAATGTTTATTCTATTTGTTTGTACTTTCATTTCACTACGACCTTTTTGCCATTGATAATGTTTATGCCCTTGACAGGCGTTGTCATCTTCTGTCCATGCAGGTTGTAGATGTCGGCAGTGCCGGCGTTCTCTGCGTCAACAACGGTGATGGCGGTTGTCTCGGTATCGTCTTCGTTGAAGATGGGATAGAATGTCTTCGTTTCGGAACTTACGGTCAGGTAAGCCTTTCTCGCTGCAAGCGTAGTGCCGGAAACTGTCTTGTAGAATCCTACCGGATTGTCTGCCGGAACGGCGAGGACATAGATTGAACCGTCAGATTTGAGCGGACTGTCGGAGTAGAGCAGTTCGTTGCCGGCAAGAGCGGCAGGTTCTGTCTCTGCCAGGTTCACGTTGTAAGTGCCGGCTGCTTCTGCATGGAGTACCACAGGCTCGTTTTTCTTGACAGCTGTTGCCGGCTCGAGGTGTACAACCCCCTCCTTTATCTGTGCCGAGTAGGCTGTTACGCCGCAGTCGGTGAAGTCAAGGTTATAAGGAGCGACGTAGGTTGCGTACTTGGCATCGGTGATTTCCACTTGCGTGTAGGTCGGTCCGTAGTAGGTCAGGCGGAAGTTGTCGACTACAACCCAGTCGTTGTTGGAGCCGGAATCGAACTTCTCCACGCCGATGGTAAGTTTTCCGTCGGCACCGACAACCACGTCTACATAATTCTTGTAGAGTCCGGCCTCGAAGTAGCGTGCTACCTCTTCTCCTCTGCTGTCAGGGAACAGGCCCACGATACTGTTGTATCCGTAGCCCGGCATCATGTTCAATTCCGATGTGATAGGCACCAGATAGTTGCTGAAACTCTGGTCTTCGCCGTTGGTGGCGTAGAGTGCTGCGCCGTCGGTTTTCTCTGTTCCTGCCTTGTAGGCCTTCGCTTGGTCTTCACGGTTGATGTGGCGATAGTAGCCCTGTACACCGAGCCTGTACTTTCCTTGTGGCAGTCCGCTGAGTGTCTGGTACAGTTTCACGTCCACACCATTCCAACTTTCGTAGTTGAAGTCGGGCTCCCAACCGCCGATATTGTTGTTGCCGCGTGTCTCGCTTTGTTCTATCTGCCATGTCTGGGTGGGGAATTCCAGAGTGCAGGAATATAGCCTGTTGTCGAATCCTGCGGCGTGTATGTAGTATGTGGCATCCACAGGATTGTCATTGGTGGCATTCTTGAGCAGAGCGTCACGCTCCTCTTTTGTCACCAGTTTCCATTGGTTGTTGGGGTCGTCAGCGCCTGTGCAGTCAGTGTCAACCTGCAGATGGTTGCCGCGGCGTGTCGGTCCGGAGTAGCCGAGGAGACTGTTGCTGGTGGAACCTGAGGTCTGCGAGATGGTGTAAACATTGGTTTTTCCAACCACGGGAGTGAAGAACCATGTGTCGGAAGCGTTGGTGTCAACGTATCCGCCGTGGTTAAGCACATCCATGTCTTGGCGCAGGTTGGTGTTGATCAGGTACTCTCCATCGCCTTTCTTGGTGAGTTTCGCAAGTTGTGCGGCGAAGTTTACTGAAACATGAGTGCCGTAGTCGAGACCTCCGGTGAGGTAACGCTTCGCACCTATATTATATAGGTATACCTTCACTTCGTCGCCTGTGACTGCGGAAAGGTCGGTTCCGGTGAACACGTCCTCCTGTTTGTCAGCGGCATAGAGGTATCTGTTCATGCGCAGATTGTCCAGCGAGTTGCTGATAGCCGTGGAGGTTGTTGCCGTTTCGAGTACATCCTTTGCATCGGATATGGCCTTTGCGAAGGTGGCGTCGGCTGTTGTGTTCTGCTTTTCGCACAGCGGTATGGTCTGCACGAGTAGAGTGTAGTTGGTTGTAGCGGCGTTGATATTCTCAAGGGCGGTGTTTATCGCTGTGGTGGCAGCTGATATTTCCGTCGGGTCGGTGGATGTTACCTTTGTCTTGCCGGCTGCTATCGCCTCGTCAAGTATGGTTTTCATTGCGGTGGTTGTGGCTGCCGTGCAAGCCTCACCGGCTGCTATCGCCTTGTTGAGTTCCTCCACATAGGCGTCAGTACCCGTCAGTGCACCGAGGTATTTCACCCTGAAGTTGTCGAAAATAATCCATGCTGACGTGGCGCCCTCTACCCTCACGCCTATTTTGAGGGTGTTGTCAGTGACATTGAAAGTCATCTTTTCAGTGGCGCATTTACCTTCGAAGATATTGGTAGAGAACTCGTTGGTGCCGTTGAAAGCAAATTTGCCGTTGCCGAGATCCTTTGTGTTGTGGTCGGCAACACTTGCGTCTGTGACAAACTCATATGCGTTTCTCATCAGCACACTGTTGTCGTTGGCGTAGACATAGCCGAGAGTTTTCTCTGTGCCTGCTATGTATGCGTTGTAGTGGTCGGCACTCATCTGGTCACCGGCAGATGACACATACACTGCGTCAGCGTCTACCTGATACTTTCCGTTAGGCACATTGATAATCTGGTAGACGTTTCTGTCGGTGATGCCCCACATCTCCCACACTTTATTACAATGGTAGTAGCCGTCACCACCCACGTTGTTGGCTCCCCTATCGCCCTGCCAGGTGCCGTCAGAGCGGTGGTCGTCGACATGAGGGAATGTTCCTCCGAGAACCATCCACGACATGTCGGACGGCGAAGTCTCCGTTGCCACAGCCACTTCATGGTTCTTTCGCTCGTCTGCAGTTACCAGTTGCCATAATTCACCTGTAACATTAGCCGCTACACTCGTGGAATTGCCGTCACTGTTGCTGCCCATTTTGTTGTCGCCGGAGGTGATGGTATAGGCATTGGACAGCCCTTCGACCTTGGTGAAAGTCCATACTGTCACGGCATCATTGGTGTCCATGTAGAGGTTGCTGGCGTTTATGGAGTGGTTACCGCCCATTTTAGGGTTGAGCTGCCAGCCGCTGCCGTTGGCTATAAACTCAATCTCGCGTCCGCGAACCCCGAGTTCTGCGTGTGTTGTCCAGTCTCCGTTAGTGTTGGTAGTGTTGTCTCCCAACCACTTGCCGGTGGCGATGTTGTAGAGGTAGAAGTCGCCTGCGGCAGGTTCAGAACCTGTGTAAGGAGTGACTACATCTGTGCTATTGATGTAGGCAGGGGGGGTAGTTTTGCTGGACAAAGCGTACACGTTGTCCTCGGAAATGTCGACAGCAAAGCCTGTCATGGTGGCAAATGCCGCCATTAAAAAGAGGAATGTCCTTTTCATTTGCTTTTTGTTTTGGTTAGTAAATATGTTTTTAGATATCGTAAAAGGTCGGCAATGCCGCCTGCTTGTGACACCATTGCTGACAAAGTTAGAGGTTACGGACAGACAAGATTGGTGGTTTTGTTCTGAAAACAGGTAATTTTGTTTATTTCTTTACAAATATATGAAAAGGTCGGTGTCCATTCCTGCAACAGAACGACTGCAATTTCGTCTGCGTCTGTCATAAATAACAGAAAGTCAATGACAGTGTGATCAATTATTTGTAACTTTGCACACATTACAATCACGGAATGGTATTGAATTGTATTTGGATAGGTTTTTTCCTCATCGCATTCTGCATAGGGGTGTTCCGTCTGGTCTTTTTGGGCGATACGGAGGTGTTTCCTGCGATGATGAACTCCACTTTTGACTCGTCGAAAACGGCCTTTGAGATAAGCCTCGGACTGACAGGTGTGCTGTCATTGTGGCTCGGGGTGATGAAGATAGGCGAGAAAGGCGGGGTGGTGAACGCCATTGCACGGCTGTTGTCGCCAGTGTTTGCGAAACTCTTTCCCGACATTCCGAAAGGTCATCCGGTGACAGGCAGCATCTTTATGAACATCGCCGCCAACATGCTCGGACTTGACAATGCCGCCACACCCTTGGGACTGAAGGCGATGGAGCAGATGCAGGAGTTGAATGAGAAGAAGGACACGGCATCCAATCCGATGATTATGTTCCTCGTGCTCAACACTTCCGGGCTGACCATAATCCCCGTGAGCATCATGGTGTACCGTGCACAGATGGGAGCTGCCAACCCCACCGACATATTCATTCCGATACTCCTTGCAACATTTTTCTCCACTCTCGTGGGCATAACCGTCACGTCACTGTTTCAGAAAATAAATCTCCTGAACCGCACAATCCTGCTGTTCTTGGGCGGGATGTGTCTCGCTGTGGCGGCGATAATATGGTGTTTCGCACAGATGGACAAGGAGACGATGAACACTGTGAGCACCCTTGTCGCCAATGTACTGCTGATGACGATAATCATAAGTTTCATTGTCGCGGGAATGAGAAAGCGCGTCAATGTCTACGATGCGTTCATTGAGGGTGCGAAAGACGGTTTTTCCACAGCGGTGAGGATAATCCCCTATCTCGTGGCAATACTCGTGGCGATAGGCGTATTCCGTGCTTCGGGTGCGATGGACATGCTCATCGACGGAGTGAAATGGACACTGGAGGCTTGCGGACTCGACACTGACTTTGTGGGAGCACTGCCGACCGCACTGATGAAACCCCTGTCGGGCAGCGGCGCAAGGGGAATGATGGTGGATGCGATGCAGACCTACGGCGCAGACTCCTTTGTCGGTAGGCTGTCGTGCATATTCCAAGGTTCGACCGATACCACCTTTTATATAATAGCAGTATATTTCGGTAGCGTGGGCATACGCTACACACGCAACACTGTGACATGCGGTTTGCTGGCCGACTTGGCAGGCATATTGGCATCCATAGCGATATGTTATATGTTCTTTTGACACACGGCGGAAAAACGGAAAGCGCGCCGACAACAAAACAAAAACATGGCAACAGACAATAAAGGAAAAGAGTCCTCCGGCAAGCGGCAGGCCGGCATGAAGTCCTTGGCAAAGGATACTGCCATATACGGACTTAGCAGTATCGTGGGCAGATTTCTCAATTACCTGCTCGTACCCCTGTATACACACGTCATATCTGCCTCTTCGGGCGGTTATGGAGTGGTGACCAACCTCTATGCCTACACTGCACTCATACTGGTGATACTCACCTTTGGCATGGAGACCACGTTCTTCCGCTTTGCCAACAAGGAGGGAGAGAATCCGCACACGGTGTTCTCCACGACAATGGGAATAGTGGTTTTCCTCAGTGTGGCGTTCCTTGCCGTTGTGTTTTGCGGCATCAATCCGATAGGCGAAGCCCTGGGTTATGCCGACCATCATCTGTACATAGAGATGATGGCAACGGTGGTTGCGCTTGATGCCATACAGGCAGTGCCGTTTTCATATCTGCGCTATCAGAAGCGGCCGCTGAAGTTCGCATTCCTCAAACTGCTGTTTATCGGCATGAACATAGGGCTGAACCTGTTCTATTTTCTTGTGCTTGGCAAGGATGACGTGGTGTATGTGTTCTCGCTGAATCTTGTCTGCACTGGCGTGATAACGTTCTTCTTCATTCCCGAATTTATCCGTGTCAAGTGGAGTTTTGACTTCTCGCTGATGAAGCGCATGCTCAGTTATTCGTGGCCGATACTCATTCTCGGTATCGCCGGAATACTCAACCAGGCGTTTGACAAGATGATATTCCCGTGGGCTTACACCCATACAGGGCTTCACAGCAGTGCCGAAGCCTCCACGCAACTTGGCATCTACGGCGCCTGTGTCAAGATTGCCATGATTATGGCAATGATAACCCAGGCGTTCAGATATGCCTACGAACCTATCGTTTTTGCCAAAAGCAAGGACAAAGACTCCAAGGTGTACTATGCCCATGCCATGAAGTTCTTCCTCATCTTCACCCTGTTGGCGTTCCTCTGTGTGGTGGGTTACATGGACATACTGAAGCTTATCATCGGCAGGGACTACCGTGAGGGACTTGTGGTAGTGCCTATCGTCATGGCGGCAGAGATAATGATGGGTGTCTATTTCAACCTGTCGTTCTGGTATAAACTCATCGACAAGACCGTGTGGGGGGCGGTGTTCTCCATCGTGGGTTGTGCTGTACTCATCGGCGTGAACATCATCTTCATTCCGAAATACGGCTACATGGCATGTGCATGGGGCGGTGTGGCTGGCTATGGCGTGGCTATGGTGCTGTCGTATGTGGTGGGACAGATGAAGAATCCCATTGACTATCCGATGAAGAGCATGGCTGCGTATGTGGCAATGACGGCACTGTTCTTCGCCATAATGCAGTTGTTGCCCGCTGAATGGCCTGTAATGGCACGGCTGGCAGTGAACACCTGTCTGATAATAGCCTTTGTCGGCCATGTCGTCTACCACGACATGCCGCTGGCATCACTGCCTTTCGTGGGCAAGTATTTCCGCAAAAACAAATAAAAAAGATAAGTAAAGATGAAAAAGATTCTGTTGTTTCTCGTCCTCGCAGTCATGGGCTTGGGCGCAGTAAAGGCCGATGAGGGCATGTGGACCCTCATGAACCTGCCGCAGGCAGTGTATGAGAAGATGAAGGAAGAGGGCTACCAGCTGGCCTATGACAAACTCTACAATGACAGCGACGCTATCTACAATGCTGTGGTGAACTTCGGAGGATACTGCTCCGGAGTGGTGGTGTCGCCCGACGGACTGGTATTTACCAACCACCATTGCGGTTTCGAGTCAATCCGTGCCAACTCCACCGTGGAGCATGACTATATGCTCAACGGATTCTGTGCCAAGTCTTACGCCGAGGAATTGCCCAATGAAGGTCTCTTCGTGTCGTTCCTTATCGCCCAGAAAGACGTCACTGACCTGGTGGAAGAGTACGGTTACCGTGATCTCGCAAGTGATGCCAGGGAAGAGATACTCAACAGTATAGAGCAGATGGAGAACAAGCGCATACAGGTCATAGACCCTACCATGCACGCCGAACTCAAGCCTTACTATGAGGGGAACAAGTATTATGTGGACATCTACCAGGACTTCAACGACGTCCGTCTGGTGTTCGCCATACCGAAGTCAATGGGTAAGTTCGGCGGCGAAACCGACAACTGGATGTGGCCGCGCCAGACTTGCGACTTCTCCGTGTTCCGTGTCTATGCCGACCCGACAACCGGCGGTCCTGCCGCATACAGCAAGGACAATGTGCCTATGCACCCCTCTACATGGGCGCAGGTATCGCTTGACGGATACAAGGAGGGTGATTTTGCCATGACGATGGGCTATCCCGGCGGCACAGAACGCTATCTGTCGAGTTTCGGCATCAAGGAGATGCGTGACGCACAGAACCTGCCGCGCTGGCAGACACGTGAGGTGAAGCAGGAGGTGATGCTCCGTCACATGCGTGCCGACGAGGGCGTTCGCATCAAGTATGATTCCAAATACGCACAGTCTGCCAACTATTGGAAGAACTCCATCGGCATGAACAAGTGCATCGACTCGCTCAATATCATCGGTCTGAAGGAAAGTCACGAGAAAGCCATTCAGGCGTATGTGGACTCTACAGGCTATCTGAAGGACAAGCTCGACCTGTCTCTGCTGAAGTCACTTTATGAGAAACGGTTCAACGCAATGCGTGCGTTGACACTCTTCAGCGAGACATTCCGTGCCGACGAACTGTCGTCGAGAGCCCTGAAGTACACACGCGGCGGAATGCCGGTACAGGGTCCGGAGAACAAGCCGAAGAAGCAATACACGGTCTTTGAAGACAATTCCGACACCTACGACGTGGCTACCGACAAGGAGATGCAGGTGGTGCTGCTGAAGAACTATGCGGAAAAGTCTGACCCGAAATACCTGCCCAAGTTCTTCGAAACAATCAAGACGACCTACGGAGGTGACTATAACAAATATGTGAACGACCTCTGGAGCAAGTCGGTACTGATGCAGACGGGCAAGAAAATCTATGACAACAAGAAGACGGCAGAGGACATGGGCGTTGTCTATGGTCTCGACATGATAGAGGTGCTGCAGACAATCTATGGCGACTACAGTGCCAACGGCGATGCCATATCGGAGCAGGAGCGTTATCTGTGCGATGCCAAGATACGCATGGAACAGGATATGCCCCACTACTCTGACGCCAACTTCACGCTCAGAATGTCATACGGCCAGGTGGCAAGTTACAGCATGAACGGCAAGAACTCAGGCTACTACACCACTCCGCAGTCGCTTGTGGCAAAGATGAAACAGGCGGACAAGAACTTCGAATACTTTGCCGAACCTGTCATGCACGACCTGTTCTCGGCTTCTGACTTCGGGCAATATACCGACAAGTCAAGCAACACGATGAACCTGTGCTTCCTCACCACCAACGACATCACCGGCGGAAACTCCGGCTCTCCTGTGTTTGACGGCAAGAACCGCCTTATAGGCCTTGCCTTCGACGGCAACTGGGACAGTCTGTCCGCCGACATCTATTATGACAAGACCTTGGCTCGCTGCATCTGTGTGGACATACGCTATGTGCTCTACATGATGGACAAGTGGGGCAATGCCGACCGTCTGCTCAAGGAGATAGGCGTGAAATAATGAAAGGGATATTCAATCGCACGGCACTGTTGCTCGGTTCGGAGATGATGGAAACCATCTCCGCCAAGCGTGTCATCATCTTCGGCGTGGGCGGCGTGGGCTCCTGGTGTGCCGAAAGTCTTGTGCGCTCGGGAGTGGAACACGTCACTATCGTAGACTCCGACCGTGTGTGCGTGACCAACGTGAACCGCCAGCTGATGGCTACATGCCGCACTATCGGCAAGGTGAAAGTGGATGCCCTGAAGGACAGGCTGCACGAGATAAACCCGTCGGCGGACATTGATGCGATACAGGAGATATACTCTGACGAGACGGCGGAGTCGTTTCATCTGGATCAATACGACTATATCATCGACTGCATAGACTCGTTGAAGGATAAGGTGTCGCTGCTCCTGACCGCCACAAAGTATCCTGCCACGGTCTTTTCGTCCATGGGCGCCGCCCTGAAAATGGACCCCACGCAGATAAAGGTGGCTGAGTTCTGGAAGGTGAGAGGGTGTCCGCTCGGCGCTGCACTGCGCAAGAAGATGAAGCGGTCGAAACTGAAGCCGGCGAAAAAGGTGTTGTGTGTCTACAGCGAAGAACTGCTTGAGAACAAGGGACACAACTCTTCATGCGGCACGGAGCGGTGCATGTGCCCGAAAGCACAGGGCGGTCCGGGACGCGAAGACCTGCTCAACCATGAGTGGTGTACGTCAAAGGCGCAGATAAACGGCACCATGGCGCACATCACGGCAATCTTCGGTTTTACGTTGGCAGGTCTTGTCATGCAACATATCACGGAAAACAGTAACACTAAACAAGAATAAAGACGTATGAAAATAGGTATTTTCTGTTCGGCAAACACCAATATCGACGCCGATTACTTCACCCTCGCTGCCGAACTGGGCAAGTGGATGGGACATAACAAACACTCTTTGGTCTACGGAGGAACTGACCTCGGAATGATGGAAACCATAGGCCATGCCGTGCACGACAACGGCGGCCAGGTCATAGGAGTGGTGCCGCGCATCATGGAGAAGGACGGAAGCTGGGCGACATGCCTTGACGTGGAGATTCCCGTCGACGACCTCTCCGACCGCAAGGACATCATGATGGCGCAGAGCGACATCTTCATAGCTATGCCCGGAGGTATAGGCACACTCGACGAAATCTTTACGGTGGCAGCCTCCAACAGTATCGGCTATCACTCGAAAAAGGTCATCCTGTACAACATGAAGGGCTATTGGAACAAGGCCATAGCTATGCTTGAGGATATGGTAGAGCGCGGGATGATACGCGGAAACATGAACAAGATGATAGAAATAGCCGACAATCTGAACGAGATAAAGACTATCATAGAGAACTGAAAAGGACAGGCATCCGGCGGAAAAGACTGTTTACAGGGGTCAGATGTAAATATACGTTATGCTTAATAAAAAAAGATTGTGTTGCTTTTTATTATTGGGCAATTGCATTATCTTTGCATAAAACAAGCAGCACTCGGCAATATGAAAACGAGTTTTCATTGCGCTCGTTTGCATTGTCTTTACATAAGACAAGCTGCACTCGGACAATTGAGAACAAGTTCTCTTGCCGCTCGTTTGCATTGTCTTTGGCATAAAACAAAAGATTATTACTCTCTAAACAACAAAGGAAGGTTCGATGAGTGGCGCTCCAGGTTTGAAACGCAGGCAGAATGCCGCATCTTGACCTTATTTATAATGTAATGATGAAAGGTGACAATAATCCGATAAAGTGGGTGCCGTCGGTGTACTTTGCTGCAGGACTGCCCTTTGTGGTGCTCAATATGGTTGTGGTACTCATGTATAAGGGGCTCAATGTGTCGAATGCCACAATCACTTTCTGGACATCGCTGATAATGCTTCCGTGGACACTGAAGCCCTTGTGGAGCCCGTTCATGGAATTGTTCAAGACCAAGAAATTTTATGTCGTCACCACAGAACTGTGTTCGGGCGTGGCATTCGGACTGACGGCGTTGTCGCTGACCCTCAATGACTTCTTCGCAGCCTCGATATGTTGTCTCGCTTTTGTGGCGTTCAGCGGAGCGACGCATGACATTGCCGGTGACGGAGTGTACATGAGTGCCCTTACGAGAGAGCAACAGTCGAAATACATAGGGTGGCAGGGGGCTTTCTACAACCTTGCGAAAATTGTGGGCACAGGACTTCTCGTGTGGCTTGCAGGTACACTCGGGGAAATGGGCTTCGGCGTTAAAGGCGCATGGATAACGGTGATGACGATGATAGGGACTATCATGGTTCTCATGTCAATATATAATGCCTGCATGGTGCCGTCGGAGGAAACGAAGCACAAAACGGGTGTTACGACCTCGACAGTAGCCAGGGAGCTCTGCATGGTTATACGTGATTTCTTCTCGAAACGGCATATCTGGTATTACATAGCTTTCATTATCCTGTACCGCTTTGCCGAAGGTTTCGTGATGAAAGTGGTGCCTATCTTCCTCAAGTCAAGTGTGGCTGAGGGAGGTCTGGGACTTTCGGACAAACTCATAGGTCTGTACTATGGCACTTGCGGAGCTGCCGCCTTCGTGGTCGGTTCGATACTCGGCGGATACTTCATAGCACATTTCGGGTTGAAGAAATCGCTGCTCTCCCTGGCGTTGATATTCAATGTGCCGTTTGCGATATACGCCATGTTCGCATGGTTTCAGCCGTCTCAGGACTGGCTGATATGTTCCGGCATCGTGCTGGAATATTTCGGATACGGTTTCGGATTTGTGGGATTGACACTTTTCATGATGCAACAGGTGGCTCCCGGAAAACACAGAATGGCGCATTATGCCTTTGCTTCGGGCATAATGAACTTGGGTGTCATGCTGCCGGGAATGATAAGCGGATGGCTCTGTGACGAGATTGGCGGCTACAAACCGTTCTTTATCTTTGTCCTGGTATCCATTATAATACCTCTGACGATAACAAAATTCATTCCGTTCACCTATTCGGAGGACGGTACACCGATAGAAGACACAACAGAAAAACAAATAACAAAAGGTTAAGGAGCCTTGTGAAAACTATATGACAGAGATGAAAACAATCTTGCCTTGGGAAGAACGTCCGGAAGGATGTAAGGATGTGATGTGGCGCTTCAGCCACAATCCGATAATCGGCCGTTATCAGATTCCTACCTCAAACAGCATATTCAACAGTGCCGTAGTTCCGTTTGGAAACGGTTTCGCAGGCGTGTTCCGTTGTGACAACCGTGCGGTTCAGATGAACATCTTCGCCGGATTCAGCAAAGACGGCATAAACTGGGATATAGAGGAAGAGCCGATAAAGTTTAAGGCGGGGAATACTGAGATGATCGATTCGGACTACAAGTATGACCCGAGAGTGACCTTTATAGGTGACCGTTACTGGATAACATGGTGTAACGGATACCACGGACCGACAATCGGCATAGGCTATACGTTCGACTTCAAGGAATTTTTCCAGTGCGAGAATGCCTTCCTGCCTTTCAATCGCAATGGCGTGTTGTTCCCCGAGAAAATCGATGGCAAGTACGCCATGCTGAGCCGTCCGAGTGATAACGGACATACTCCGTTCGGCGACATCTGGGTAAGCTATAGCCCGGACATGAAGTATTGGGGAGAGCACCGGCACGTGATGTCGCCTGCGCCGTTTGACCAGAGCGCATGGCAGTGTACCAAGGTCGGGGCGGGGTCAGTTCCCATTCTGACCGCCGACGGCTGGCTGATGTTCTTCCATGGCGTCATCAACACCTGCAACGGATTCCGTTATTCGATGGGTGCGGCACTTCTTGACCGCAACGATCCGTCAAAGGTGCTTTTCCGCACAAAGCCTTACCTGTTGGCGCCGGCTGCTCCCTACGAACTTGCAGGGGATGTTCCCAATGTGGTATTCCCTTGTGCAGCACTCACGGACGGCGAACGCATAGCCGTGTACTATGGTGCAGCGGACACGACAGTATGCATGGCGTTCGGCTATACCTCGGAAATCGTGGAGTTCATTAAAAACAATTCGTTGTAGAAAAGACTGTTGCCGTTTCACATAACATAAAAAACAACATATAATATATGAGACTTATAATCAAGCAGGATTATGAAATCATGTCAGCTTTCGCGGCTGAATATGTCATCAACAGAATCAATGAACACAACAAGGTTTCGGACAAGCCTTTCGTGTTGGGACTTCCCACAGGCTCGTCACCCATTGGAATGTACCGCGCAATAGTCAAGGCCGTTTCCGAAGGGCGTGTTTCGTTCAAGAATGTGGTGACATTTAACATGGACGAATATGTCGGTCTGCCTGTTGAACATCCGGAGAGCTACCACTCGTTCATGTTCTCCAATCTGTTCTCCCATATAGATTGCCCGGCGGAAAATATCCATATTCTCAATGGTAACGCCAGTGACTTGACCAAAGAATGTCAGGATTACGAGAAAGAGATAAGCAAGTTCGGCGGCATAGACCTTTTCGTCGGCGGCATCGGACCGGACGGACACATAGCCTTTAACGAGCCGTTCTCCTCGTTCTCGTCACGGACTCGCATCAAGACACTTACCAAAGACACGCGCATAGCAAACTCCCGCTTCTTCGGAGGCAACTATGAGGATGTTCCCAGTCAGGCTCTTACGGTCGGCATATCCACAGTGCTTGATGCCCGCGAAGTGCTGATATTGTGCAACGGACACAACAAGGCAAGGGCTCTCCAGGCCGCAGTGGAGGGTCCGGTGTGCCAGTCGTGGCCTATAAGTGCCCTCCAGAATCATCCGCACGGGATAATTGTGTGCGACGATGCGGCGACCATTGAACTGAAAGTCGGTACGTACAAATATTTCAAAGACCTTGAAAACGATTAGAAAATGAATCTGAACATCACTGCACAAATAGAGACTTTGCCTCGCCACGGCGAGAATGCATGGCTTGAAGGCAAGATAGAATGGACACCGAAACTGCTGCGTTCGGCTCTCGCGTGGCTGTCGGAAAAGGTCGGCAAATCATTGTTGAAACTCACTGACAAGGATTATCTCGAGAACGGTTTGTCCCAACTTCTTGACATATACGGTTCCGCCTACGACGTGAATATCCGTGTGTTCAACGAACTGCAGCATACCATAACAGGCTGGCCCGGAGGAAAACCGAATGCCGACGACACCGATCGCCCGGAACGTGCACAGCCTTATCCGAAAAGGGTAATTGTGTTTTCACCTCACCCGGACGATGACGTGATATCAATGGGCGGTACGATTAGCCGCCTCGTAAGGCAGAAACACGACATACATATTGCCTACGAAACCTCCGGCAATATTGCCGTCAACGATGATGAGGTGATGCGTTTCATGCACTTTGTCAACGGCTTTAAGGACTATTTCCTGAATGACACGACATCGGAAATAGCACGCAAATACCAGGAGGTGAAGTCCAGTCTGCGCAACAAAAAGTCCGACGACACGGACACCCGTGACGTGTTGAAGATAAAAGGACTTATCCGTAGAGGCGAAGCGCGCATGGCTTGTGCTTACAACAACATAGGCAAAGACCATATCCATTTCCTTGATCTTCCTTTCTATGAAAGTGGTAAAGTGGAGAAACTTCCTATGACGGAGGTCGACGTAAAGATAGTCTATGACCTCCTTGAAGAGATAAAGCCGCATCAGATTTATGTGGCAGGGGATTTGGCAGACCCTCATGGCACGCACAGAAAGTGTACAGATGCCGTGCTTGCCGCCATCGATTTGGCAAAGCAGCAGGGTGAAGCGTGGCTCAACGATTGCCGTATATGGATGTATCGTGGGGCGTGGGCGGAATGGGATATCGAGAATATCGACATGGCAGTGCCTATCAGTCCGGAAGAACTGCGCATGAAGCGCAATGCCATACTTCGCCATTCATCGCAGATGGAGTTCGCTCCGTTCCTCGGAAATGACAGCCGCCTCTTCTGGCAAAGGTCGGAGGAGCGCAACAAGGCTACGGCACAACTTTACCACAGTCTCGGTTTTGCCGACTATGAAGCCATTGAGGCGTTTGTCGAGTACCACCCGATTTGAAGCATGGTGCAGACTATACACCCAACACAAACTACCAGTTTGTACGGCTAAAAACAAAGAAGCAGTTACGAAACTCGTAACTGCTTCTTTATTAGTGTGGACCAGATAGGGCTTGAACCTATGACCTCCAGATTATGAGTCTGTTGCTCTAACCAACTGAGCTACAAGTCCGACAATTTTCCAATTGCGGTGCAAAGTTAATCACTTTTGCCCAATAATCCAAACGTTTGGCGGAAAAAAGACGTTAAAAAGGGTGCTCTCCTTTTGCCTGTAGCCCTTTATTGAGTAATTTTGCAACGCGTAATATTCCGATATGGAGAAAGACAAGAATACGAAAAACATAATCTTTGACATGGGTGGTGTGCTGTTCGGTCTGGACGCAGGGCGTTGCGTCAGTGCCTTCGAGGCTCTCGGGGCGCACAAGACGGCTGCTTATGTGAGGGATTTCCGCACGGAAGACCTTTTCTACCTTATAGAGATGAGCAGTGGAACGACGGCGCAGTTCTGCGATGAGGTGCGTGCTCTCGACAACATCAATGCATCCGACAGTGAGATTACGGCGGCTTGGAATGCCTTGCTCGAACCCACGCCGCAGCGCAAAAGGGACGAGTTGTTGGCTCTGAAGGTTGCCGGTTACCGTCTGTTCCTTCTCAGCAACACCAACGAAATCCACTGGAACGAAGCCAAGAAACTGATAGCCGGAACTGACCATGACGTCAGTGACATCTTCGAACGTGTGTTTTTGTCTTACGAGATGAACCTGCGCAAGCCCGACAAGGAGATTTTCCGCTGTGTGATTGAGGCTACCGGCATACGTCCGGAGGAAACTCTCTTCATCGACGACAACGCCTTGAATGTGGCGGCGGCACAGAGTTTGGGCATCCGCACATTCCATGAAACATCCGACCACCGGTGGGTAGACACCCTCAGAACATTTCTCGCATGACCCACAACGCTTGTCTTGCGCCATGTTGCGCCACAATCGGCTTTTTCGACGGAGTGCACCGTGGTCACCAGTTCCTCGTTTCGCAGTTGCGTAGTGATGCCGCAAGCCATGGCATGGAGTCGCTTGTGGTCACCTTCCGCCAACATCCGCGGCAGGTGCTGCATAAGGATTATATCCCCAAACTCCTCACCACCGCCGACAGAAAGGAGCAACTGCTGAAAGCCACAGGCGTAGACCATGTGGCGATGCTTGACTTTTCCACGCGCATGGCGGCACTTTCCGCTGGAGAGTTCATGTCCTTTCTCCGTGACGAATATAATGTCCGTCGCCTGCTCATAGGCTATGACAACCGTTTCGGACACAACCGTGAGGAGTCGTTCGAGGACTACCGCCGTCACGGCATCGCCCTTGGCATCGACGTGGAAGAGATGAAAGCCTTGCGCAGCGGCGACATCACGGTGAGTTCCTCCGCCATACGCCGTCTGCTCGCAGAGGGCGACATCACGGCGGCAAATGCGTGCCTGGGCTACCGTTACGGTTTTACAGGACTGGTGGAACATGGTTTTGGCGAGGGGCGCAAGTTGGGTTTTCCCACTGCCAACCTGCATGTTGCCGCCGAACAACTCGTACCGCAGAGCGGTGTCTATGCCGTCATGGTCAGCGTGGAAGGTTTTTCCGGTGAGTATATGGGCATGATGAACATCGGCAACCGGCCCACTTTCGGCACTTTTAGCGACACTCTGGAGGTCAACATCATGGATTTCTCTGCCGACATCTATGGCAGGCAGGTGCAGGTGACATTCGTCCGCCGCATACGCGACGACATGAAGTTTGACTCCATAGCCCAGCTTCGGGAGCAGATAACAAAGGACAAGGAAGTGATAACACGACTGCTAAACTCATGAAACTGATACTGCGCAACATTGTAGACATAGCCATCT
>CAVHUR010000004.1:0-12491 GCA_963639575.1 uncultured Spirochaetota bacterium | reverse complement strand
CCGTCGCAGTTTTTAGAGGAACTCATATCGGCGGATATGCCCGACCAGACGATAGCAGTGCTCGGCGCAGTCATGTCCCATCCGCTCGGATTCCTTGTCGTCGGCATCCTTGCACCCATTGCCGAGGAAATGGTGTTCCGCGGTGCTGTCCTCCGCACGCTGCTGACCAGCGTCGGCAATCCTTGGTTGGCAATAATTATTTCTGCTGTTCTCTTCGGCGCTATTCACGGCAATGTGCCGCAGTTTCTCCATGCCATGCTTGTCGGGTTGTTGCTCGGATGGGCATACTTCCGCACCAAGAGCATCCTGCCGGGACTTGTCGTACACTGGGTCAACAATTCCGTGGCGTTCCTGTTGTGCTTCCTTTGTCCGGAAAGTTTGGACGCCTCGCTGCCCGAATACTTCTCCGGCAATCTGCCGTTGATGTATTCCTGCATCGCCGTTTCGTCCTTCGTCGCCGTCTTTTCTCTGTGGCGTGCGGTCAAGACCGTCGGTTGGTCTCTGCTAATCCAGCCCGCGGTGAAAGTGCGCACGGCGAAGGCGGCTATGAGAATGTAGAGCTGCGAGAACAGGAGCTGTGGTGAGAAAGGAGTGCAAAGTCCGTATGCCACAAGTACAATGGTGAACAGGCGGTATACGTTGCGCATAGCTTTCTTCTTTCTGAGAAATATCCACATCAGCAACGGCAGCGGATTGAAAACCACGACGAGCCAGTTCCACTCCGTAGCCATCTGTTTTGAGAATACCAAGAGATAGGTTATGAGCAGTCCTACGGCAAATTCCACGGAGAACAACAGCGTGTCGGTGATGCGGCAGGCTGTGTTGTAGCCTTTTTTGTACTCCACTGCGCTCACGGCGACGGCAAGCAGCAGCAATGCCGTCATCACCGCCAATGGGGTGGGTTGCACCGGACAGTCCTCCCGTGTACTTTCCAACAACACTTTCACACCTGCACTCAGAGGGCGTCCGTTACCCTGTTTGTCCACGATTGTAGCCTTTTGCCATGTGTCGATGAGGAAGATGGGATAGATGTGTCCCTTAAAGTCTGTCTTCTCATCGCCGTAAGTTCCCATGACGATATTCCAGAACAGTTCCGACCAGGGCGATGTTTCGTGCTGCGTGTGGAATGTCTTCCGGTATGTCTCCGCTATGTCCGGATTTACATTGTTAAACCTTATCGTCTCGTCCGACAGGCTCGACTCCACCAGCCACGTCAGCATGTTGGAGCAGTCGTTCACCATATAGTCGAACCGCCAGCTTGCGTTCTGGTCGCACTGTTCGTCCGCCATGCGCCACAGGTTGACCTTTTCTCCGGGTGTGAGGTTGAGTTTCATCTCGGTGATGCCTCGCCCTTCGTCACGGTAACGCTTCAGGTAATCCTTCGTGTACAGGCGCATGAAACGTCCGTCCATAGTGCCTTTGATAAACTCCAGCGTTGTGTCGAAGTTTACAAGCGAGGCAAACTCATAGCATTTGTCCACGTTCTTGCTCGGGCATTGCAGTCTCAGAGCGGCATGTCCCGCCGTGCTGTACACCTCAAATCCGGGCGATGCCACAAGCAGGCTTGCCGTGATGTAGTCGGGGCGTGCCATGTCTGCCATGACAGAATCCGTGTGCGCCTTGTCGGCAGCCGTTTGTGCCCCTGCCGTGAATGCCGCTCCTGCCGCCATGACAGACAGGATGAGTGTTCGCAGTCTGTTCATTCCTCTTTGTCAGTCCTGTTTCTCTTTGTCCGCAAAAAGCTCCATGCGCCACAGCGCATGTACCGTGGCGCATGGAGGATTGTGTGTGCGTGTTATTTCAGTACTTTCTTTGTGCTGCCGTCATTCATCTTCACGATGTTTACTCCCTTGTGGAGAGCACCCGTCTGTGCGCCGTTGAGGTCATACACATACTTGAATCCCACATCGGCTTTCGTTGCCTTGATGCCGTCCGCAACAGGTTCTGTGGAGTAGTAGATGTATATGTACGCATCGGGATAGTCATGCCAGCCCACTGTACCGCCGTCGGCCGTGTAGCTCTTGCCGACATAAAGTCCGTTGAGTACTCCGTCGTGTGCTGCATCTGCATCGGCTGTCGTGTCCGATGTCTTCTGGGCGATTGTCAGCTTCGATGTCTTGAGGTGCTCGGGGATTGTCGTCTCGCCGGATTCGCTGTAGTCATCTTTGAGCACCGGCACCTGCAGTATCAACTGTGCAGCCTCTATCTCCTCGGCTGTGGGAGCGTTGTCCGAGCCGTCCTCGTTCTGCTCCTTGTTGATCACCTTGAAGCCTGCGAAGTGATAGCCTTCGGTGCACGTCTCTTCCGTGAAGTACAGGTCGTCATAGCCTGCGCAGATGTTGTAGGCGAACTGCACAGGCTCTCCCTCGAACACATCGGAGGCGATGTTCTCCGCATGTGTCGTTTCCGCTTTGGTGGTGGCATAGACCGTACCCGCATCAGAGGGGATTACCTCAAACTGGGTGTACTTGTTGTAGTAATAGTAGTCGCCTGCAAACGCTCCTTGTGCTGCCATTGCCACTCCTGCGATAAGTAAAGACTTGAGTAAACTTCTTCTCATGATTGTTGTTTGTTTTGTTGGTTAATAATACGTTGGTTTTCTGTTGCACCTGCCAATGCGGTGTATGGCAAAATTAGGAATTTTCCGTTTGCTTCATCAAGGTTTTTTCGTGAAAAAGGCTGAGCGTCAAAACATTGGTTGTATTCTTGTACTCTCTTGTTCTATTTTGACATTTGCGCTCCGGCATGACATTTTCCTTGCGTCCGCAGAAGAAACGTGCGGCTTTATTCTCCGGGCTGTTTTCCGTTTTGCTATAGGCAGAAGTAATAACCGGTATTAAGTATATTCAATGTCATGTCTTTTCGGCTTTCGCAAATGCCGATACCTTTGCAATCGCAATTTCAAGGCACTTTTTGCAATGGAAATAATAAGAAATCTCTTTTATGGATTCCCCGATTTGTGGGGCGGAGGCGTGGCTCACTCGGTGATGATCATGTCTCTTGTGATAACGCTCGGACTGAGTCTGGGCAAGTTGAGGGTAAAAGGCGTGTCGCTCGGACAGGCATGGATACTCTTCGTGGGACTTGTTTTCGGTTTCTATTCGCTCAATATCGACGAGCATTTGCTGCATTTCCTCAAGGAGTTCGGACTGATTCTGTTCGTCTATTCCATAGGAATTGAGGTGGGTCCGGGCTTTTTCTCCGCCTTCAGAAGCCGCAGCAGGGTGCTCAATCTGTTGAGTGTCATCGTGGTGGCTATAAGTATTGTCACTGCCATCACCTTATATTATATGTCCGGAACATCCATCACATCCATTGCCGGCATATTCTCCGGAGCGGTGACCAATACCCCCGGACTTGGTGCAGCCCAGCAGGCTTACAGCGACCTGCGCCACATTGACGCGCCCAACATTGCCGCCGGCTATGCCATAGCCTACCCGATGGGAGTGCTTGGAGTGATACTCTCCTTTATTATATTAAGGTATGTCCTGCGCATAAACAAAACTGAGGAGGAGGCTGAGGCTCGCCGTGGTGTGGGTCATCTGGAGGCCGTGACGCTCAACACCTTCTCAGTGAAGGTGACCAACAGCATGATTCTCGGCGACACCATAGCCAAGATACACCAGCTGATGAACCGCGACTTCATGATATCGCGCATCATACGCCATTCGGACAACAGCACTTCGGAACTGGTCAACGGCCAGACACGCTTGCAGGAGGGCGACATCGTGCACGTGGTAGCCAACCCCACGGTGCAGGAACCGCTGACTGCTCTGCTCGGAGAGGCCGTGGAGGTCGACCCCGAAGCCTATGGCAAGGAACTCATAACACGCCGTATCATGGTCACCCGGCCGGAAATCAACGGCAAGACAATAGCGCAGTTGCAGGTCAGGTCCAACCTCGGGGCTAACATCACACGCATCAACCGTGCCGGTGTTGACCTCATTGCCACTCCTTCACTCAAGCTCCACATGGGCGACAAGGTGACAGTCGTGGGCAGGGAACTGGCGGTCAGCCACACCGAAAAGGTGCTCGGTAACCAGATGAAGCGGCTCAACTATCCTAACCTCATACCGATATTCCTCGGCATAATGTTGGGTTGCTTTGTGGCCAACATCCCGTTCTTCATTCCAGGAATCAACGAATACCTGCGCCTGGGACTTACCGGCGGACCGCTTATCGTGGCCATTCTCATCGGACATTTCGGACCCAAGTACAACCTTGTGACCTATAATACCATAAGCGCCAACATGATGATACGCGAGATTGGCATCTGCATATTCCTCGCCTGCGTGGGTCTCGGCACCGGCAAGGACTTCGTGGACACCCTCGTTTCGGAATCGGGACTGATATGGATAGTCTACGGCATCGCCATGACGATGATTCCCATATTGCTCGGAGGCATCATCGGCCGCTATGTGTTCCACATCAACTACTACACGCTCATGGGTGTGCTGGCCGGAACCAACACCAATCCGCTCGCACTGGCCTATGTCCGCGACAACACGTCGGTAGATGCTCCTGCCGTGGGATATGCCAATGTGTACCCGCTTGCCATGTTCCTGCGAATCATAACAATACAAATCATAATATTCGCATTGGGATAAATGGCACTTGAAGACAACGAAAAACCAATCCAGCACATCCCGAGTGATGCCGGGAAGTGCACCTGCGGTGCCGACCGTGCGGAGGTCAGCCGGGAAGAACTCCTACATAAGCTCGACCTGCTGCTCCGCACGGGGAGCATCCTCGTGGAGAGTGCAGCCGACACGTCGCGCATTATGCGCAACCTGAAGCGCACCGCAGCCTATCTGGGACTGGACGAACGATACCTGCATCTTTACGTCAATTACAACGTGCTGATGGCCAACTACAGCGACGCGAGCTGCTCGTTGACCAAATTCCAGCGCTGCGTCAAGCACGGCATAAACCTCACCGCCATATCCCTGGTGAGCAAACTCTCGTGGCGCGCCATACGCGAGGACTATTCGCTGGAGCAGTATGAGAAGGCTCTCGACGAGATAAAGCGCACGCGGCGCAGCTTCTCTCCTTGGCAAGTGGCTGTAGGCGGAGGATTCGCCTGCGGCGGTTTCTGCATACAGTTCGGCTGCGACTGGCCGGCGTTCTTCTACTGTTCGCTTGCCGCAATCCTGGGTTTCCGCCTCAGGATGTACCTTCCGGCAAAGGGTTGGAACAACTATGTGTCCATAGGTGCGGCGGCATTCGTGTCCACACTCATAGCGTGGCTCACGTCATTCCTGTCGCTTACCCCCGAGATAGCCTCGCATCTGCCTGCCTTCATGAACTCCGTCACGCCCTGGCATCCGCTGATGGCGTGCGCACTGTTCATAGTTCCGGGCGTGCCGCTTATCAATTTCGTCAACGATATGCTTGACGGCTACGTCGAGACGGGCATGATCCGGGCGCTGAACACGCTGCTCATGGTGGCGGCGATGTCGTTTGGCATCGGGTTGGCCATAAGCATCTGCGGCGTCAACAACTTCATCACCGACCTCACGATGACCCCTCATCACGCCTATTGGGAGTATGCCATCGCCGCGGCAGTGTCGGCCATGGGCTTCTCCACCATATTCAGCATACCGCGCCGGTTGCTTCCTGTGGTTGCCGTCGGCGGTATCATAGCCGTCTGCACGCGCAATTTCGTCAACCTCGGGCCTTCCAACGGCAATATCGGACTTGACCTCGGACTGTCCATAGGCTCGCTTGCCGGTTCGGCACTCGTCAGCATCATCGCCACGAGAGCGCAGCACTGGTTTCACACGCCCCATCAGTGCATCGCCATTCCGAGCGTCATACCTATGGTGCCGGGTGTGCTCATGTACCGTGCGCTGTTTGCCTTCATCGACATGCACGGCGTGGTGGGCGAGGTGACAGTCGGCATGTTCAACACCATAAAGGCGTCGCTCGCCATACTGTGCATAGCTCTCGGCGTGGCTATCCCCAACATATTCATGAGGCGGATAATGGAGCCGCAGCGCAAGCTCAAGCTCTACGACATGCTCATCGAGCGGCGCAGGAAACGTGGGGAGTTCGTTGATTTACACACGGTAAGGGTGAAATAAGACACGGAAAATGACTATCTTTGCACTGTCACCGCACACCAGTGCCGGCGACAGCACCCAGACCACATTATCATATATATGGAAATACGACAACTGAAATACTTCCTGAAGGTGGCTGAGACACTCAACTTCTCGGAAGCGTCGCGCAAACTGTATGTCACGCAGAGCACTCTCTCGCAGCAGATAAGCCATCTGGAGCAGGAGATAGGTCTGCCCCTCTTCGAGCGGAACTCACATGAGGTGTCGCTGACGGAGGCCGGACGCGAGCTGATGCCCTATGCACAGGCCACGGTGTGTGCGTCGGAGGCATGTACCGACCGCATGAACGACCTGAAAAAGATGCTTGCGGGCGAACTCAACATCGGCGTGACATTCTCGTTCAGCAACATCATGACCGAGACGCTCCACTCGTTTCTCCATGCCTATCCCAACGTCAAGCTCAACATCCAGTACCGTACCATGCGCGAGCTGATAGACTCGCTGAAGCGCAGAGAACTTGACCTGGTGCTTGCGTTCAAGCCTCTGAAGTCGGACAAGGTCATCGACAGCCGTGCCATTTTCACCAACAGGCTTGCTGCCATCGTCAACAAGTCGCACCCATTGGCAAAGTGCTCCTCCGTGCGTCTTGCCGACCTCGAACGCTACAGCCTCATTCTGCCTACCAAACAGTTGCAGGCGCGCAATGCCTTCGACCACCTCACCGAGGGCAAGGACTTCGATTTCCGCATCAAGATGGAGGTCAACAACGTCAACATCATGCTCGAACTGGTGCGCCAGTCCAACTATGTCACGGTGCTTGCGGAGAGTACTGTCATCTACGAAGACGGGCTTCAGGCTGTCCCCATCGATGCTACGGGCAACGAGATGGACGGTTGCATCCACCTGCTCAAGGACTCCTACATGAAGGGTTCGGCCCAGGAGTTCATCCGCATGCTGAGCCAGTCCACGTCAATATTGGCTAATTTCGCGCTTAAGGACATCCTTAAGTAACACTTTATCATACCTTCTTATTTTCACGAAGAGAGGATGCGGCGTCACTGCTGCATCCTCTTTTTATAGTAATTGCTGTGTCCATAGTAGGCGAAGCGTCCTCGCTTTGCCTGTAAGTCAAGTAATTGTAGTAGTTGCGGCGTCCCCGCCGCAAACCCCAATTGACAATTTTCCAGGCGCAGAATTGCGTCTGCACTGCTGAAAAACCGACGAAGAAGCCCGGCTCCCCCACATTTTCGCGCTGTGGTGAGGTTGCCGGGCCTTTTGCATTTCTCCCTCCGGCTCACGCCGGAAAGAGAAATCGGAAAACAAAAATTAACCTGTAAGAGTTACAAAAAAGATTTCATTGTCTTATTTCACTGTCACTGCGAAAGAGCCTGTCACCTTCTTGCTGTCGGTCACGATGACTGTGGTCTTGCCAGCCTTCAGACCTTTGATGGTGATGGCCTTGTCCTTCACGGTGGCGGAAGCGATGGTCTTGTCCTTCACTGCGACAGTGTAGGGAGCTGTTCCCGATGTCACGTTGATGACACCTTCCTTGTTGGCGTTGATTTCAAGAGAGGTCTTGTCGAATGCCAACATCTCGTTCACCGTCACTGCAATGGTGGCTGTCTGCTTGGCGGCGTCGGTGACGACCACGGAAGCGGAGCCTGCCTTGACACCGGTGAGTTTGATGTTCTTGCCGTCAACGGTAGCTGTGGCGATGTCCTTGCTTGTCGTTGTCGCCGTGAGAGGGGTCGTGCAGTTGCTTGCGGTCACCGTCTGCGTGCTGCCCACACCCAGCACCACCTTTGTGGCACTCAGTTTCATGGATTTGCTGTCGTCTTCGTTGTTGTCGCAGGATGTGAGACCGAGAGAGAAGCAGCATACGGCTGCAAGCATTACGCTTTTTGAAATTGTCATGAAGTTCATAGTTTTTGTCTTTTTGTATGTTATGAGTTTTTGTGTTGTCGGCAGACTTTTGATGCCAGAGCTGCGCGCTGTCTCTGTCTCTCCGTCTGTCTGCATATAAAATCAACGGCACGGCAGTAACTTGCACGGCGGCGAAATAAAAAAATGTTAACGGCGTCTTTCTCCATTCCTGCCGCAAACGTATGGCAACAAAAAAGACACACCCCAGACCGCTTGTGTCCGGAGTGTGTCACCACATGAGAATCTAAAGGAACTATTTGTCGCTGAGATCCACGGCGAAATAGTCTTTCTTTCCGGTAGGCCAGATGCCCTTTATGTAGAGCACGGGCTCCCTGCCTGACGAGGCTTGTTTTACTGCTGACTGCAAGTCATCGATGTTGCCGATCTGGCTGTCGTTGATTTGCAGTATGATGAATCCCTTGGATATGCCTGCGTCCTTGAGTTTTCCGTTGTCCACCTTGATGACTTCAAGTCCGTAGTTGATGCCGAGGTTGCTCTTCTGCGAGTTGCTTACGGGACGGAACTGGCCGCCGAGGATGTCCATATCCTGTGTCTTTACCACGTTGGTATTGCCCTGCGCGTTCTTCAGGGTGACAGTCTTGGTCACGCTCTTCTTGCCGTGCAGGTAGGTCAGGGTGAGTTTGTCGCCCGGCTTCTTGGCATAGAGTATCTCCTGAAGTTCCGACATCTTGGTCACCTTCTTGCCGTCCACGCTCGTTATGACATCGCCTTCGGCAAGGCCTGCGTCAGCTCCTGCGCCGTCGTTGTCAACCTTTGCCACGTAGATGCCGTCGTTGGTGCCGAGGTCAACCTCCTTGTCCTGCGCCTTCTGCATGTCGATGTAGTCGTGCGCGTTCTGTCCTTGTATGCCGAGCAGTGCGCGCTGCACTGTGCCGTAAGCCTTGAGGTCGTCCACCACCTTGTTCATGATGGTCGTCGGTATGGCAAATCCGTAGCCGCTGTAAGAACCTGTCTGCGAATAGAGCATGGCGTTGATGCCCACCAGTTCACCCTGTGCATTGACCAGTGCACCGCCCGAGTTGCCGGCGTTGATGGCTGCGTCGGTCTGGATGAACGACTCCACGCCGTTGGCGCCCAGCGAGCGCGCCTTTGCGCTGACGATGCCTGCCGTCACGGTGGAGTTGAGGTTGAACGGGTTGCCCACGGCCAGCACCCACTCGCCGACCTTCAGTTTGTCGGAGTCGCCGATAGGCAGTGAGGGCAGGTTCTTGCCGTCTACCTTGATCAGGGCGAGGTCTGTCGTCTTGTCAGTACCTATTATACGCGCGCTGAACTCGCGGTTGTCGTTGAGCGTGACTGTCAATTCGTCAGCCCCTTCCACCACATGGTTGTTGGTGACGATGTATCCGTCGGAGCTGATAATGACGCCCGAGCCGCTCGCCTCCTTCTTAGGGGTCTGGCGCTGGTACTTCTGTGTGCCTCCGCGTCCGAAGAAATCGCCGAAGCCGAAGAAGTCGCCGAAGGGGTTGAACTCCTCGCCCTCCACGGTCTCCACCTTGGAGTTGCGCACGTATTTGATGTGTACCACAGCCGGCAGAGCCTTGTCTGCGGCATAAGTCAAGTCTACCGGTTGGCCCACTGCCACTGCCGGTTCCGACGCAGCGTTGACTTTCACCATCGCCCCTGCGGAGAATGCCAGTGCCAGGATGCACATGGCGGAAAACAGATAAGTCGAATACTTTTTCATATTTCTTGTTTTTTTGTAGATGTTCACAGGTGAAACGTAACCCGTTTTGTTTTTGTTGCTTTTTTTGCAGCGGCATTTTTGTGTTCTGCCGCAGTGCTTTTTCTTTGTCACGGTGCAGCCGTTTCGCATCGCCGCACCGCTGTCATGACGTGTGCAAAGATAAACGCAACAGATGTTAAAGTGTCATTCTGTCATATATCTTTATTCCATTTTAACAGTTCGCCGCCGGGCTTTAACCGCTCTTAAAATCTGGTTGTTTCATTTTTGCATTGTTTAATCACACCGCCAAATATGCCTTCGCACGGTGGCGCATCATGTGATGTACGCTCGTACTTCATGTGTCGTACGTTCGTCCCTCATGTGATGTACGTTCGTACTTCATGTGTTGTGCCACCGCAAGAACACCCTTTACGCACCGCCCGAACACCCTGCAAGCCGCAGCTAAACATGGCATTTGCGCTTAAAAGTCAGCGCAAAAGCAATGGCAGTATGCCGGATTATTGTTACCTTTGCTGCGCATAACGTGTGTGCAAGCCGTTGGCACAGGATGAAGGACATAACAATTAAAAACCTACAATATGAGAAACTTTTGCAAGAAAATGTCGTTGCTGGCGGCTTACGCCTTCATAGCGGCAGCTCCGCTGCACCGTGCTGCGGCAGGTGACCTTACTCGTCTGGTTGACCCCTACATAGGGTCGGGCGGCCACGGCCATGTGTTCGTCGGCGCCAATGTGCCTCTGGGCATGGTCCAGGTGGGTCCCACCGAGAGGTATCAGGGCTGGGACTGGTGTTCGGGCTATCACTACAGCGACAACGAAATCGTGGGGTTTAGCCATACGCACCTTAGCGGTACGGGATGCGCGGACTTGGGTGACATCGCCCTGTTGCCGGTGAGCAGCGCGTCGCAGACCAAGATTACGTTCGACCACGCCGACGAGACCGTGCGCCCGGGCTACTATGCGGTGAGCGTGAAAGACCCCGGCGTGAAAGTGGAACTCACCGCTACGGCGCGTGTGGGATTCCACCGCTACACGTTCGGTTCTGCCGTCAGCGAGCCGCTCGTGGCTATAGACCTGGAGCAGGGCATAGGCGACCGCATGACAGACTGCCTGTTCAACCAGGAGACGCCGACACGTGTCACCGGCATGCGCCGCTCTTCGGGCTGGGCCAACGATCACCGCTACTATTTCGACATGGAGTTTTCCGCTCCGGTGAAGATAGTGAAGCACACCGGCGACGGACACATGGTGGTGGCGGCGCAGACCGGCGGCAAGCCCCTTCTCGTGAAAGTGGCGCTCTCGCCTGTGGACATCATGGGGGCTAAGGCCAACATGCAGGCTGAACTGCCGGGCTGGGATTTCGAAGCCACAGCCAAGGCTGCCGATGCGGCATGGGAGCAGCAGCTGGCACGCATCAGCGTCGACGGCGGCACGGAAGACCAGAAACGCGTGTTCTACACCGCCATGTTCCATTTCATGAACGCCCCGTCGCTCTTCTGCGACGTCAACGGCGACTACCGCGGAGCTGACGGCAAGGTGCACAAGGCGGACAGCAAGACCTACAGCACCATGTCCCTGTGGGACACCTACCGCTCGGCCTATCCGCTGATGACACTCGTCTGCCCCGACCTGCAGGGCGATTTCGCCAAGTCGTTCATCAACATCTACAAGGAGCAGGGCAAACTTCCGATATGGCATCTCGCCGGTTGCGAGACCGACTGCATGGTGGGCAGCTCGTGCGTGCCTATCCTGGCGGACATCGTGCTCAAGGGTTTCGTGGACGACAAGGAGGCAGCCTACGAGGCTCTCAAGGGTTCCATGCTCCACAACGACCGCTCTCTGCCGCTGCTCAAGGAGTACGGCTACATCCCTTGGGACAAGGAACCGTCCAACGAGACGGTGGCGAAGGGGCTGGAATACTGCCTCGACGATGCCGGCGTGGCAAAGGTGGCGAAGCTGCTGGGCAAGACTGACGACTACAACTACTTCCACAACCGCAGCCTCTCCTACAGCAAATACTTCGACCCGGAGACACGTTTCATGCGCGCTGTGGACACCAAGGGAGTGTTCCGCACACCGTTCGACCCGTTCGACGCTTCCCACCGCGTCAACGACTACACCGAGGGCAACGCATGGCAGTACACCTTCCTCGTGCCTCATGACGTGCACGGACTGGTCAAACTCTTCGGTGGCGACAAGCAGTTCGAGAGCAAGATAGACTCCCTGTTCTTCGTGGAAGGCGAGCTTGGAGACAATGCTTCGCCCGATGTCAGCGGACTTGTGGGACAGTACGCCCACGGTAACGAACCGAGCCACCACGTCATCTACATGTACAACTATATCGGCCAGCCCTACAAGGCGGCACGTCTGCTGCGCCGCATAATGAGCGAGATGTACACCACAGGCTATGACGGACTCAGCGGAAACGAGGATGTGGGTCAGATGTCGGCATGGTATATCCTGTCTGCCGTAGGCCTCTACCAGGTGGACCCCTCAGGTGGCAGGTTCATCATAGGCTCGCCGCTCTTCGGCAAGGCTGCCCTCAACGTTGGCGGCGGCAAGACATTCACGGTGGTGACAAAGAACAATTCGGCGAAGAACATGTATGTGCAGAAGGTGTGTCTCAATGGCAAGAGCTACACCCGCAGCTACATCGACTTCAGTGACATCGCCGCCGGCGGCACTCTGGAACTGACCATGGGTCCAAAGCCCTCGAAGTGGGGCACCGCCGCAAAAGACCGTCCGTAGTAGGCGAAGCGTCCCCGCTTTGCCTCTCAAGCGAGTAGTTATAGTAGTTGC
>CAVHUR010000003.1:0-96781 GCA_963639575.1 uncultured Spirochaetota bacterium | reverse complement strand
AACAGAGAAGTTAAGCCCGCCTGCGCCGATGGTACTGCAATGCAATGCGGGAGAGTAGGACGCCGCCCCCTTTTAGGAAAGAAAGCCCCGGATGTCGGTTGATGTCCGGGGCTTCTTGTATTGTTTCAGCCGGATTGCCCGTCTGTTATGACACGTTGATTGTACGCCCAAAAAATCTCGTCAAGATTAAGCACCTGTTGGACTTTCCCTGCGGTGCTTATTTTTATGATATATGGGTTGCCTGTGTAGCGTGGGCGGACGGAGCGGTCAAGGTAAATTATAGCTGTCTGTGACATTAATCGTCATATTTTGCTGCATCTATTTCATCGGCGTGCGCTTGCAGACGTTTTGCAATGTCACGGAATGCTTCAGCCAGTTTATGGTATTCTTCTTCCTTGAACGCCATAGACTTTTTAAGTACAGTGCAACCGTTTACACGTTGGCTAAACCAACTTTGTGATTTACCGAAATACTGCTTTGCCAACTGCGATTTATTTATAATATCTTCCAGCTCGCTAAATGCGGTAGCTGTTGCATCCGCCTTATGCTCGATACACTTTTTACGGCGTTCTTCATATTCCGCCATATTTGAAATCTCCTTTTTGCCTAAATACATATTTTTGTAGATTCGTTTCCCGCACTTCACACCTTTACTACTTTTGGGGCATGATGTTCAGTTTGTAGGAAAGGCTGAGCATGACATAACGCCCTATGCGGTCGGTGGTCTGGAGTGCGAAAGTTTGGGAATTGACCACGTATTTGTAGTTCTTCACGGTGTTGAGCAGGTCGAATGCGGATAGCTTCACCGTGAGGCTCTTGTCCTTGAGCAGCGAACGGCTGAGGGTGGCGTTCCACACATAGTTGTTTTGTTTTGGTGTCGCATCGAGCGTGTTGCCATAGTGATACCAACCGAACGAGGTAGCCGCAAAGACATCGAGCACGGGAATGGTGTAGTTGACGGCATAGGTGAGGTCGCACTCCAGTGTGGTGTAACTCGTGCGAGCATCGTCGTTGTAACGGTCACCGCTGATATTTGCGGAGCCTGTGACACCTGTGGAGAAGTCATTCTTACGGAAGAAGAACTGCAGACTTGACCGCGAACTGAGGTTGCGGCGGTTGATGAGATGTGACTGCATACCGCCTTCGGGCAACTGCATCACCTGTGATACGCCACAAATCGCCTGTGTGTAAATGGAGTATGTCCACAACTGCTGTCGGTCAAGTGCACCGCTCAGTCCAAGCCCGAGGTCGGCTGTCCACTCGTAATCACCGTTTTGCGGCTGGTAGACGTATGCTCCTGTTTGGCGGTTGTAGCTAAATCCGGTGAGCACGGGACGGCTGGTATAGCGGAATCGTGGAACTACCGAGAAGGTGGAACGGCTGTTGTTGAGCTGATGCTGGTAGTTTCCGTCAAAGAACCAGTGCTGGCCGGTCTTCAAATCGGGATTGTTCAATGACGTGTACAAGGGTTGGCTCGTGTCGAAAGCCACCAGATTGTCCATGCTCGGCAGATAGGTGCGGTGGCCGATGGTGAACCTCAGACTGCGGAAAGCGCTCCGTTTCCAGTTGAAAACCATGTTCATCTCACCGTCAAGAAACGCCTTTGTGCGCGATGCGCAAGTGTCAACATCGGCGCGCAGATAGTTTAACTTCTCGTTGCGCACATACAGCGGCAAGTGTATCTGCATGTATGTGTACGAGTTGTCGGTCTGACGGTTGTAGATAAAGTTGAGTCCTGTCTTGGAGTCGCGTGTGAGCAGGTTCTCATATTCGCTGTTGAGCGGCGAGCGCACCGACAGTAGCGAATCTGCCGTAGAGGGAATGGTGCCCAGTGGACGGACGTCACTCTCCCAACCTGCCAACTGGTCGAGGCGGTAATAGTCGCAGTTGGACTTCTTCTGTTCTTGACTGTACACGGTGTAGAGACGCAAGGTGGAGTTGTTGAGGAAATTAAAGAAATACTCCAAGCGTCCTGCATAGTTGTAGGTTTTGGTCGGCGTGTCCTCAAAGATGTTGCGGTAGTCGCGGCTTTGTGATGCAGATGCGTAGTCCAGCCGGTAGTCGTTATAGTCCTTGTTGGTACGTTTTTGGTAACTGCCGTCGAGCGCTATCTCCAGATTATCGCCCCATGGCAGTTTCTTGTTCATCAGAAACCGTTGGGTTAAGCGCAGGTTTGAGCCTCTGAAAAGGTCGTTGCTGGAAGTGCGGTTCACCAGTGTCTCCCGTATGCCCGCTGGCTGCACGGCGGCAAACACGGAGTCGAGAGCCTGCGTGGCGTCACCATATTGGTCGGCACTTTGCGACAGTGTGGCGGTCCGGATGTGCTGCGTCTGGTTGTTGTCGCCCAAACAGAACTCGGTCACCGACTGCACCCACACGGGAAGTTGCAGGATGAAGTTATTGCTGACGGTCAGTTGGCGGTCGCGTGTGTCGCTGTGGGTGTCCTGCAGGGAATAGGAGTTGCCGCCGTCAAGGAACTGTATCTGGTTGTTTGTCAACCGGTCGTAATACTGGTTCCACGAGCCTACGATATCAAAGGTGTTCTTGTACATGTTGTCCCTGCCGTCGGTCTGTATGTTGAGACAGACCTGACGGTTGGTGGTCTTGCCCTCGGGAGCGTCCGAAGCGGTCCATTCGCCGTTGCTTTCAGGGTTGCGTGTCTCGTTGATGTTGTTCACATTGGCAAAGGCGGTCACCTTCGTGTGGTCGGTAAACCGGCTTAGAAAGACCCTCCCGAGATATCTGTCGGACGTGGCGCCGCCCAATTCCACGTTGCCTATATATCCTGTGCGGTATTGCTTCTTCAGGTTCACGTCCATCACATACTCCTTCTGTTCCACGTCTCGACCGAGGTAGCGGTTCTTGTCGGTGTTCCTGTCATACACCTTGATATTCTCCACTGTGAAATACGGCAAGTTGTCGAGCATTATCTTGTTGTTGCCCTTGAAGAAGTCCTTTCCGTTGAGTGTCAGGTAGTCCACCTTGCGTTCGTTGATGCTGATTGTGCCGTCGTCTTTCAGTTCAGCGCCCGGCATCTGTCGCACCAGGGCGTCGAGCATGCTGCCGTCGGGCAACTTGAATGCGCTGGCGTCATAGACTACGGTGTCGCCCCGATAGGCTATTTTTATGCGGGTCGCCTTCACCGTCACCTCCTGCAGGGTCTCGCCGTCATAGGCGGATGAGACAGAGGCGAGGCGTTTCATGTAGTGCCACGGAGCGTCGAAGTATCTGTTGCGTGCCACACTGCGCACATGAAAGTCCACATAGGTGTCTTCATAGTCGGGATGCTGCGCCAGTATGATGAACCGTCCCGCCTCTGCCGGAATGTCAAACTTGTAGGCATAGTCGGGCATGAGACTGCGGTTGCCGCTGCTGAACACGCGGGTGGTGTCTACCACGGTGCTGTCCTCCCGCATCAGGGTTATCTTGACGCCCTGCACTCCCACCTTAGTGAAGGAGTCTTTCACGTGTCCCCACAGTGCTATCTTCCGTTTGTTTTTCGTATTTGGTTTGCCTTGGCCATACGTCAAAGAGGGCATGCTTGCCACTAATATGGCCAATAGGAGAAGTCGTACTAATTTCATTAGGTTGTTGTCCGTCGTCTACGGTAATGTGTAGTTGCCTGTTGCGGCGGCAATCTACATGCCGCCATCAGTTTGCGGCAAAGGTATGACCTTAAAGTCGCAAATGCAGAAGAACCTCGCAAAATTTATGTTTCTTTCACTCCCATACTAAAAATGGGGGGGGGTATTAACATCTGTTTGCGCAATCCGGCTTGACTTCTGCCCCCTTGCCGTGTGATGTTCTCCATGTCCTGTTATGTTAAAATGGATGAAACCGCACTGCCTTTTCGTGTTTTTAGATACCTTCGTCGCAAAACAGCGATACATGACTAAAAAAGAAGACGCATTTCAAACAAATAGCCACTACTCTCTTGTGGGTGACAGAATATCTAAACATGATTTTGATATTCTCTGCGCATTTGCCAAAATAAAAAAGGGGATGGATAAATCCCATGTCCTAAAATCCTTAGGCATCTCGGAACAAGATTACGACCAGAACGTAGAGAGAGTCTTAATTAACGGATTCTAATATAAGGCTTGAACGCTTGAATGGCATCCTTGTCATTCAACTTTCGGTTGTATTCTATCCTTTTCCTACATCAAGCCACAACTATGCGTAGAGTGCATGTATTACATAGAGATGGGGATTCCCGTATGCAAGTAATTGGCGGATCTCTTCATTAATATCGATGTTGGAATCATCTTGGGAGATTGTTGTTAATGTGAATTCGTCCATGTGACTAAAAGTCGTTTGAGATTATATAATATGCGAAATCTTCGGGTGTTGCAAGTGGAACTTGAGTTAAGTAGGTTATAGCTAAGTCCATTAGATAATACCATTGCTCTTGAGAGCCAAACCATAGCCCGGATTTCTGTACTAAATATTCTGGAGTCATGATATTGAAAATCTTATAGTTATGTATCTGCAATCGTTTGAATCCTGGATCTTGTTGTATTCTATCCTTTTCCTACATCAAACCACAACGTTGGCAAACATTGCTTAATTCGGTTTGCGTTGTATTCTATCCTTTTCCTACATCAAACCACAACCTTGCGAGTTCTTGGGGATTGACGCAGAGGGTTGTATTCTATCCTTTTCCTACATCAAACCACAACAAGAAAGCGTGAATACCGTCAAGGATGTACGTTGTATTCTATCCTTTTCCTACATCAAACCACAACAACGCCTCGAAAATCTTCTGTTTCATTGTGTTGTATTCTATCCTTTTCCTACATCAAACCACAACTGGAGCATGAGCCACTAAGTAGAGGGAGGGGTTGTATTCTATCCTTTTCCTACATCAAACCACAACAAAAAAATCATAATACCGATTATGTGTATGTTGTATTCTATCCTTTTCCTACATCAAACCACAACTTGCAAAGGATATTTACTAAGTAAATTCACGTTGTATTCTATCCTTTTCCTACATCAAACCACAACTTGCAGAAAACATTTACTAAGTAAATTATGGTTGTATTCTATCCTTTTCCTACATCAAACCACAACCTATGTTGCTTAAATGGCTGTTTTACAGCGCTTGCGCATGTATAAGCATCCATAAAAAGTGGCAGTGCAGGCTTGTCTTCCGTGCAAATGTACTAAAAAAACTCCAACTGTATCGGTGCGCCTATCTCCTTTTTTGCAATCTTGCTTTGGCTGATACTCTTGGGCTTGCCCCAAAAGCTGTAGATGCTGCTGTACTGTTTGTCCGTGACGCACAGTATGCTTACCTTGCCCGATTCGGGCAGTAACGACTTCACTCTCTTTATGTGTACATCGCAGCTTTCGTGCGATGCACAGTGCCTGACATACACAGAGAACTGCATCATGGCAAATCCGTCCTTTTCCAGATTCTTGCGGAACAGGGCAGCGGCCTTCATGTCTTTCTTCTGCTTTACCGGCAAATCAAAGAATACGAACAACCACATGATGTGATAGGCATTTAGTCTTTCTTCCGTCATAGCATAGTGGGCAGTGCAAGTTTCTTTACATCCCCTTTGTAGAACTTCGCCAATGAGGCGGCGGTGAAGGTCAGTGCTATCTGCAACGGACGCCTTACTTGGCCGACAGTCACATCGCAGTTGAGCACACGGAGTATCTCGGCTTTCACCTCTTTGGTGAGTTCCGTGCCGCCGGTTTCATAGATGCCGTGCACTATTTCGTCTATGTAGGGGCGGTAAGGCTCCATTACGTCGTCAGCCAAAGGGAAGGCGTTGTAGCGGCTTTTGTGGAATATGCCGAAATTGGGGAGCAGTCCCGAGCCGAGCAAAGCCCTCGCCACAGCCGCACGCAGAATGGAGTAGCCGTAGTTGAGCATGGCGTTCGGGGCGACACCGTTGCGTTCGCGCCTGAAGTCCGCACCGAAAAGCCGTTGCCAGTAGATGCGTGCCGCCGCGCCCTCGCGGTTGTCGGTGTCGCCGCTCTTCACGTTCATGTAGAGCGGTCGCAGTGCGTCGTTGTCCTTGCCTGTCTTGTCGAGCAGCGCAGCCTGGTTGCGTATCTTCTGTTCGATAATCTGTTTCCATGCCTGTTTGCGGCACGGTTCTGTCGCCGACAGCTGCAGTTTGAAACTCTCCGCCTGTGTGGTATTGGAGTCAAGGCTCATCAGCATCGATGTCGGCATGAAACTGCTGTCGCACACCACCACGGCAACGTTGTTCTTCACCAGTTCGTTGAGCAGCGGCAGAGTGACGCTTATCATCTGGTTTTCCAGCACTATGCACCCGATGTCTTCTATCGGACGCGTCACCTTCTCGGGGCAGTCTTTTATGGAAATGACCATTTGGCAGTTTTTCAACGACAGGTTTACCGGCGAAGAAAAGAATATCGTCTGCTTTATCATATGCCTCCAGTTATCTTTTGCGTGTGATTTCTCCTAATTCGTTTATCTCAAAGTCGTAGCCCTGCACGAGGGCTTTGAGTTGGGTGTGATACATTGCTATCACAGGTCTGAACGGTTCATCCTGTGTGTATTCTCCGTTCTTGGCTTTCAGTTGGTCTGATTTACGGGCTTCTTCGTGGAATATCAGCATAATGGAACCGTAATCATAAGTTTTGTCTTTTTGCTTTATTCTTGTTGTGCTGAGCCCTTTCACCTTATATAATCTGCGTGACAGTTCCTCCTTGCTGGCGTTCCACACCTCCTCCGGAGTGTTTTCATACAGCAGGACCATAGTTCCTGTTTTCAGAGTGTAGGCGAGCGGATAGCCGCTTGTGCTCTTTTGCGGCACCAGACCATAGTCGGCACTCTCCCTGTTGCGGCTTGCCTTGTAGTAATTGGCGGCGTCTATCATGTTGACAAGTTCGAAGTCGCGTCTCATCTTGCCCTTTTTGTCCTTGCCGATGTACACCGCCATCATGTAGTTAGTGTCGTTGGCGACATGAAACTGCCGCTTGTATTCTTTCCTCGACACGTCCCTGTGGTGGCGTATATGCAGCGGATTGGCAATCTTTTTGGCATAGCACCTCACCTTGTTTATGGGCACACGCTTCTCCTCGTTCATCCAGATGGTGCCGGCGACCGCCTCTTTGAAACCCTTTTCGGCAACCGCTTTCATGACGATGGCTCTCACCGTGTCGTCCACGATGTTCGCTATGTCTTTCTCTTCCATGTCAGCAAGCGCTTTCCTCTGCACATATCTGACCGTGCCGTCCACCTCTATCGCTCCGTAGCAGGTGTCCTTGTGCAGTGCGCCCCTTGCCGCATCGCCCTTCGCGGGCACACGTTGGCCGCCAATGCGGATGTGGCGGTTGCCCTGCTTGTGCATGTTGTCGGGAGTGTAGTGCGACACGAGAATCTCGTTCTCCACGTTCTTCAGGTCTTCGGTAAATGTGGGCCAGGGTTTGGTGAAAGCCGCTTTCGACGTGCCGTACCAACGGTGGTTCTCCTCGTCGTGGTAGTACTGGGCGAGTTTGGCGTATTCTCCGCGTCCTATGCAGGCTATGACAATGGCGTCGATGCAGTGGTGCACATGGTTCACGCGCTCCTTTTTCGAATAGATGTCCTGCAGTCCCCATATCTTGCGGAAGTCGGAGGTGGCTATGCCCTTGACGGTGTAGACATTCCCGAACACCGACTTCAGGTAGAGCCGTGCGTAGCGTGAGATGATGCTGATGTCCGTTCCCTGCCGGCGGCTGAACCCCTCGGGCACCTCCGTCATGGTGAACCGCCCGTACTTGCCGCGCCAGTAGTCACGCTGCAGGGTGAGTTTGTGGCGGCGCTGGATGAGGTTGTCCTTCGCCTCTTTGGTCGTCGCTCCCCGTGTGTTGATTTTCCTTATCTGCCGGTTGAGGTTCTCGTAGTGTTCCTTCCAGTCCTCGATGCGCTGCAGAATCTCGTCATGGTTGGCGAGTTCGCTGGGCAGTTTCGTGCCTTTCACGTCGCGGTTGAAACGGCTGTCGCACAGAGTGAGGTTCATTCTGGTGCTGTCGCCGCCCGCGCTTCGCGGTATCGTGTGCTCTATGTCATACCTCGGGTTCTGTCCGATGAAGTCCGCCAGTCCTATGGTTTTGCCCGTATAGATGCACCGGTGTCCCTGTTCTTCCCACAACAAGTACTTCAGGATGTCCGTCTTTGTCGGTTCTATTGTCCTGCCCGTTTCCTGTTTGTAGAGTTTGGCTATCTGCTTTTCCGCCTCGTCGTGCTTCTTCTGGTTGTCCCTGTTGTCGGCGTTTATCGCCTTGCGCTTGTTGGTGTCGTTGAGTTCGCGGGCAAATTCTATGTTCACCGTGGTGTGCTCGTCGATCCTGCCCTCTGCCAACAGGCGGTTCACGAGTTTGCGCAGGCGGAACATGGAGCGCATCGCCATGGGGTTGCGCACGCTGCTTATGCGCGGCGAGCCGAGCTGGTAGATGCCGTTTTCGCCGGGTTTCCGGTGCGGATAGACATCCGTCATCGACGGATGATACAGTTTTTCGAGGTCCTTGGCTGACACTGCGTATTCTTCCGCCAAGTAGTCTTTGACATACTGCTCCAGCGATGTGCCTGCCGTTTTCGGGTCGTAAGCCTGCATCCTGTCTGTGATTTTCTCGATTGCCACCTCCCTCATGTCGGGGTTGCTCCATTCGTATCGTGGCATGACAGCACCCATATTGGCCATGAAAACGGCATGTGAGTACATCATCCCACGGCGCAGACAGGGCAGGATTTTGCCGATTGCCTTCAGGCTCAGCGACGCATAGCCTGCGGGCAGGCGTATTTCGCTGAACTTCTTTGCTCCGTCCTCGTCGAGTTGCAGGCGTGTTTTGGCGAACTCCGCGAGCTTGTCGCTGTCGGAGAAGAAGAACAGTGCGTGCCACACATCATTGAGTATCTGCGTGCGTGACTTTACCGTCTTGTCCTTCCTGTTCTCGCTCAGGGTGTACACCTCGCACACTGCATCCAGCCAGTCATCGCCGAATATGTCCTTCAGGCGCGATGTCACGGCGCAGCACGACACCTGCGTGTCCATCGGATAGTTGAAGCACCAGGTCATCTGCGGGTTGTCTCTCATGTAGGCATACTGCTTCTTCGGGGCGAGTTTCTTGGCGATGTCCTCGAACTTGAAGTCGGTTTTCCTGTAGAAAAGGGGCATCACCCGGCTCCGCTCATCGGCGTTTAGCGGGCGCAAGGGCTCATGGTTCACGCTCACCTTTACGTTGTTGAGGAACGCCAGCATGCGGAATTCCTCATACAGAGGGTGCGAAACCGGACACTTCGCCTTGCCCTTTTCGAACACGCAGTGTCCCACCAGACCTTTCTGCGACTTCAGCGGACGCTGGTCGAATATGGCGTGTTCGAGGCGTTTTGCCAAGTCGCCGTCGAGGCACTGCCTGCTGCAGATGGCACGGAACTCCGCCAGGTAGTGCTCGTTGCGTGCCGTGTAGTGCTTGCGGATGCGTTCTCCCCTGTTGTAGAGCAAGTGGAAATAGTCGCCGAGAAATTCGCATCCCGCTTCCTTCATCTTGGCGGAGAGGTCGCCGATGGAGGCTTTCACCGTTCCGTCATCGTCGCCGCTCTGGTCCTTCCTGTTGCTCAGGAATCCTCGCCGCTGGTTGATGTGGTAGAGCGCACGCCCCAGAATGTAGCGGTCGGACTGCTTTTCCATGTCCAGCCTGTCGTGCAGACAGCGGTGGCGGTAGGCGTAGGGGTTCTTCTCCTCCTTGTCGTCAGTCATCTGCCAAGCCATGAACAGTTCCGAGTCGGGGTATATCTTCTTCAGCCGCCACTGCGAAAGTTGCTCCCTGGAGAGTGGCGGACACAGTCCGTTGTCGCTCATTATGCGCAACAGGCGCACCTTCCGCACCTTCCGCCGGTAGTAGCCTGTGCGCACGCTCCGGTGCTGCGTGCGCTCCGCGGCAACGGATGTCTCTATGCCTTTCTCCTCCTTTACTCCCTCCTGGAATATGCTGACGCCCTTGTCGACAAGCCGGCAACGGTCTCCGTCGCGTTCCACTATAGCCCATCCGAGGCTGTTCGTACCAGTGTCAATGCCCAAGATTCTTTCCATGTTCAGGTCTTTCGGTTAGTCTAATGTTAAATTCCGGGTAAAAATACGAATAATAATTGTAAGTGCAGATTATTTCCTTTACTTTTGCAGACAGAGTAATAAGATTTCCTACATCTTATCACAATAAGGCAGTAATTGCCGAAGGGTAAAACCTATACTCCCGCTTCGGTGGGAGTTTTTTTGTTTGTAGGAAATGCCGTCGGCAAGAATAAGACATCCGCCGGGGATGTATGCGCTGTCCCCGACCACGGCTCTTGCGGTGCAAAAGCGCCGTCCGGGTGATGCGAAACCACCGTTCTTGCGGTGGCGCAACGACCGTTGTACGTTCGTACAACGGTCGAAGTACAAGCGTACAACGGTCGATGTACGTTCGTACAACGGCTGATGTACCGTTGCAAGAACGTAGTTACGGACTGCCAAAACGCCGTTTCCGCAGTCCGTAAATGTAGTGTAGGGGGATGCTACAGTGAGATTTCCACTGATGCGGGATAAATGCGGCAGGGGTCGAAGAACTCGCGGCAGGAACTTATCATGTCCTGCAGGGTGGCTTTCACCTTGCCTTCAAACACCTTGCTGCCGTTGAGGTATACCGTCACCGGACGGTTCATGTCCACCAGACTGTCGTTGAGGTAGATTCTCCACCTGCCTTTTGCCGCCGGCTTGCGGTGGCGCCGGAACTTCAGTTCGATGCCCCAGTGCGGGTCTTTTTCGGTGGTTTCGTATTCCACGTCGTCCACTGTCAGGCGTATGACATTGCCGTCGATGGTCATGCGGTAGCAGTTGCGGTCGGCAGGGCGCTCCTCTACGAGCAGGTTGTAGAATCCCCTGCGGTGTCTGCCGTCCATGGGAAAATCTTCCCAGAGTATGGTCTTGGGGTAGGGGTTGCGCACGAATGTCTTCAGCCATGGTGTGGTCAGGGTGTAGTCGATGCCGTGTCCGTAGCCCTTCATCAGTTCGATGCGGTGGCGGAACAGGGTGTCCGCGCTTTCTGCGGATGCCGTGGGGGCGTAGGCTGCCTGCAGTGAGTCGAATGCCTCCTTGGTGTATCCGGTGAGCTTGTTGCGGTAGAATCCGTTGTCGAGTTCACCCGTAAGGAACGAGAACCCTATGTTGGCGCAGTTCTCCGCCGGTGCGTTCTTCAGCGGTTCGCCCCCTGCCATGGGTCCCGCTGCCGCCAGATAGTCGGCATAGAAAGACGCCAGCCGCTGGCTGCCGTAGCCTCCTTCGGAGATGCCGAGCACGTAGAGCCTGTTGGCGTCGACGGTCCCGCCGACGAGACTCTGCCGCAGGAGTTTCTCCCAAGCATACTGTTTTGACCTCTGCCACCAGCGGTAGTATTCGCCCTCATTGGGTATCTGGGGCACGAAGTACACAGAGGGCGCATCGTCGAAATACTGCGCCCACATCAGTCCGTATTTCCATTCGTCGTCCTTCGGGCCTGAGCCGTGCAGATAGATGAACATCGGCAGCGGCGCAGCCTGCGCTATCCTCTCGTCGGTGGTGTCGCTGTCGTCACCCTTGAAACCTGACTTGTAGTTGTGCTGTATCTCGTCCGTGGTGAGTGCGCGCCACTTTATGCCCCAGTAGTAGGGCATGTCGGCGGACGGTTCGAGGGAGTCGGGAAGATGCCACACGCCGCTGTTTTTCGGGCAGAGGGATTTTAGGGGGATGAGTTTTTCCTCGTTCTGCACGGCGTTGGCCTCCTGCCATGCCTGCCACACCAGTGCCGTGTAGCGTGCGATGTCTTTCTGCTTTACCGTCGCGTGTAGCGTTGACGGCAGGAGAGATGACGACTCCTGTCGCAGGCTTTCAGTGAAAAAGGCCTTGATGTCGTCCTTCTTGCCCTTGGCGCACAAGGGCATGTGCGATGCCGCAAAGAAAAGCAGACAGCACAGGATGACGGCTTTTCCGGCGGTGTTTCGGGTGTTAGTGTCCATGGTTTCCTATTTCAGGCTTTCGAGCAGCGGCTGCAGGCGCACGTCGCTCGGGCGCGGAGCGTTGTATTTGTAGAGGTTTCCGTCCTTGTCGTAGATAAGGAAGAATGGGATGCCGCTCACGTTCAGCGCCTCGCAGAGTTTGTTGTCCTCGTTGATGAGCAGTTCTCCATCGAGCGACAGGCTTTCCACCTTGTTCTTCCATGCTTCTGTCTTGGTGTCGATGGAGATGGAGAGGAAGCACACGTTGTCGTTCTTCAGGTTCTTCTCCAGTTCCTTCAGGTAGGGTATCTCCTTGATGCACGGCACGCACCACGATGCCCACAGGTCGATGAACACATACTTGCCGCGGTACTTGGAGAAGTCCACTTCCTTGCCGTCGAGGTCGTGCAGCTTGACGTTCTGGGGGAACGGCGTGCCCGCAATCGACGATTTGCGCACCTTGAACTCGTTGAGGTATTTCCCGTCAAGACCGAAACGCTCGGTCAGTCCGGTGAGTTCCTGGAGACCTTCTTCGTAGTTGCCGCTGTAGTTGAATGACTGCACGTGCTTGCTGAGAAGCAGGTCTTCGGTCCGCGACTTCAGTCCTCCGTTCTTCACTGTGCTCTCCAGTGCGGCGATGCGGTCGGCTATGGTGCCGTCGGGAACAGTGGCAAGGGCGAGGCGCGGTGCCGAGTTGAACGCTGCCACCATGTCGTTGTCGGCGATGGCAAGCAGCTTGCCGCACTCCGCACTCATGTCGATGCCGAGACTTGCCGGGCTGTGTCCGGTCGAGAACTCGATGCTTTCGAGGTTTTCGAATGTCTGCACGGCGGCCCATGTACGCAGGTACTGGCCTGTGGCGGCAGACGGTTTTGTGGCGGCTATGATGCTGTCGGCGGCTTCGGTATAGCTGAACACGAGTTGCCTGAGCGCTGTGTTATCCATGTCTTTGCCCTTCATCCACAGCTCCTTGGCTTTCTCCGTGTAGACACTGTTGAATGCTGTGAGCGCCTTGGTGTCGGCATTGGCGTTGGTCACGTCAAGGTTGCCGTCGGCGGAAAACGCTATGTCGAGTGTCGCCTTGCCGTTCTTGGCGTTGAGGCTTACGGGCGTTATGAGCTGCCGCTGGCTGCTGACGGCGATGAGCTTGTACACCTTTGTGGCGGAGTTGCCTGTGGTGGCGTGCAGTTTGCCGCCCTCGCAGAACAGGGTGTCGGGGTTGTCCCACAGGAGGTCGGCAGGTGTTATGTACAGTCTGGTGTCCGCAGGCACGCTTCCCTTCACCGCTCCGGTGACGCTGAGCGACTGTGCGGAGACTGTGCAGAAGGAGGACAGCGCCCCCATGCAGATGACTAAGAGTTTGTGTTTCATTGTCGTAATGGTGTTTGGTCCAGTTATCAGCTGTTCTGTATGCTTGGTTTGTAGATGGCGTAAGTAATCTTGCCGCAGCAGTCCTTATAGGCTTTCTTGGGCGTCACGGATGCGCTGTTGTCGGTGCGCACGTCCTTGCAGTCGTAGATGTAGAAGCTGCCGCGCCGGCTTGTCTTGTCGTATGTCCCGACAAACAGTTCGTTTGTGGAGAGGTTCACCTCAAGGAACGTCACCTCTTCGCCGTCTCCGAAGCGTATGGCATACTGCGACTTGTCGGGCAGCGTGAACTTGTTGCTCGCCAGATACACGTAGACGCTGTTGCCTACACTGTAGAAATAGCGGTCGTAGGTGGGCGAGCAGGTGAACCGTGTGCCCTGTGCGGGAACTGCGGTGTCGGCGGTCGGGGTGAAGCTCTGGCCTGAGAACTCGGTGTCTTTGAGGTAGTATTTGTTGTATTTGCTGGAGTTCGACCACATGTTGATGTCGCCTGTCATGTTGTTGCTTGCCATGATGTACACCGTGGAACCGGTGCCGCTGCCGAAGACGGTTATCAGTTTCTGCCCGTCGAGCAGTGTTCCTGTGTCGGGGAAGTCAGTGTCAAGCCCGAAAGACTCTCTGCGCTCGCAGAAGATAGATACCTTGTTGGCGGCGTAGTCGAGATAAAAGGTGCGCGTAGTGGCGTTTCCGTACAGGAGGTAATTGGTCAGCACGCAGTCGTCGGTCTTGAATCCCTTGTAGTAGGAGTATTCGTAAGGGAAGATGTATTTCAGGTTGATGTGCACGAATTTCTTCATGTTCTTGTCGTAGGCATACGGCGTGTAGCTGTCGGGCATGAACTCCGTGGCCCTGAAACCGGGAAATACTGACGAGTAGTCGGTGTAGGAAAGCACCGTGAAATTGTTCGGGTCGAGAAAGTAGCAGCCCTCTGCCGTCGACACGAGGACGCGCTTCAGCACGGAGAGATTCTTTCCGTCCCAGAGGTTGACCTCTCCGCAGAATGCCTTCACGAGGTCGTCCTCGGACACGTTCTCGTTCATCAGGTGCAGGCAGTGCTCTATCGGCGCTGTCTCTTTCCCTGCCGCAGTCTCTTCGGGAGTGGGTATCTTGATGAACGTGAGGTTTCCTTTGCCGTCGGCATCGGACGACGTGAGCAGGTAGCCCTCCTCGAACGTGCGGTTCAGGTTCACCTTGTAGTTGATGGCCTTGCCCACCTTGCCGTCGGTCACAGTGAAGTGGAAATAGTATGCGCCGCCCGTGTCCAGCCATATCCTGAGGTTGCGCTCGGTGCCCACTTCCTTCAGTTCGCCCCTGACACCGTTGGTGTAGGTGCCCATTTCCCACTTGTAGGTCAGGTCAGCCTCGTCGCCGTCGTAGGCAATCTCGGGGTTTATGGTGATGTCGTTGCCAAGGTCGAAGTTGTAGGTGGGCATTGTCGTGTCATCGCTGCCGCCGATTGTGAGCGTGTGGAGCGTGGTGGGGTCGGCATAGGTGCTCTCGTCGTTGATGCAGGATGTGAGGTCCAGCGCCAGCAGTGCCGCCGCCGACCATGCCAGGAGTATATTTGTTGTCTGTCTTTTCATGTCTTTTTGTCTTTGGGTATTTGCCGCGTCAGTTCACTGTCGGCACTTTCTGCCACTCCATGGTGTCCTTTGTGTCTTCGTACATCGGGATGAGCACGTATCTGACAAGAAATTCGGAATAGAACGCCATCGGTCCTCCAGTGTCCATGTCCTTGGCGTTCACGAAGTATTCTCCGTACTTGTCCACCAGTTCAGCGTACACTGCCTTGTCCGCCTTGGGTGCAAGCTCATAAAAATACTTGAAGAACAGCTGGGCGTTCTCGTAGCTGTAGACCGGCAGGGCATAGAATGTGGACCACCATTGCGGGCGGTCGGGATGGATGTCGGAGTACTTTATGGTGAAAGTGTCCTGTCCTGTCGGGCGCAGATCGGAGTTGGCGACAATGGCAATACGGAGGTGTTTCTCCATGGTGAGGATGTCGGGGTCATTGTCGCGGAGGAGCTTTATCTTCACCGTGTCGGACACCTGGCCGGCTGCCAGTTCGGCACGCTCAACGGTGAAATTGACATTCTCCACCATGTCAGTGGAGTCTGCCACCACCTCAATGTCTATCTTCCTCGCGTCAGCCTTGGGTATTCCCATCAGCGAGACGGGAATTTCGACGGTGTGCTCGCGGGCTATGTCGAAGTCGAAAGCATAGGTGATGACGGAGTCGGCCGTCTCTTTCTCGTTCTTGTAGTCGAAAAATACGGAGTCGGTCTGGGTGGTGTCATACAGCATGTAGTCCTGTTCGCAACTTGCCGCCAACAGGGCAACGGCGATTATCTGCGATATAGCGGTCTTGTTTTTCATTTTTCCGGTTGTTCCTTTCTTTGTCTCTCGTTACTCTCTGTATGTCAGCTCGTCCTGCGGAATGGGAATGACATAGATGTCTTCACTTGCCGGAATGACCTTGCTGTCGAGGTTTGAGGTGATGTCCTTGTTCAGACGCTTCATGTTATACCACACCTGTCCTTCGCCGAACATTTCCTTGTGGTACTCGTTGTATATCATGTCCTTTGTCAGAGTGGTCTCCGTTCGCAGCGCAGGCAGGCCGCGTGATGTCGTCTCCGCATTGAAATACTCCACGGCTTTGGCATAGTCGGTGTCGAGCAAAGCCTCCGCGGCGATGAGGTAGAGTTCCGAGACGTGCAGCATGTTGATGCCGTCGATGCGGTAGACCCAGTCCGAGGGGGTGCTGGAACTTTCCTCGATGGTGTAGTAGTCGACGGTTTTCAGGCAGCGCACATAGCCAGTGCCTTTCTTGAACCAGTTCTTGCGGTAGTCCTGGTCGATGCCGGTGACGTCCTGCGAGTACACCTTGTCGTAGGGCATCAGGTGGGTCGTGCCCGACTCGTCGGTATAGGGGTCGTAGCTGGTGTATGACTGGTACTTGTAGAGATAGCCGTTGGCGGTCTCGTTGTAGGTGTTGGAATAGATGCCCCAAAGGGTCTCCTTGCCCGACAGTTTGCCTGCAAACAGGTCCTTTATCTCCGCCGGTTCAGCCAGAGGAAACTTCTTGCTGTCGATGACCATCTGCGCGTATTTGGCGGCATTGGGCATGTCGCCCTTCATCCAGTACACCTTTGCCAGCATGCCGAGCACCGCATAGTAGTTGCAGTGTGTCTCGCGGTAGGTCTGGAACTTGAAGTACTTGTCGTTGTTGCGGGGGTAGACTATCTCGTCAGCTTCCTCGCTCAGGAGCTGCTCAGCCTCCTGCAGGTCGGCGAGAATCAGCTCGTAGTCTTCGGCTACGGTCTTGAATTCGTTCACCGTCATGCTGTATGTCTTGGAGTAGGGTATGCCTCTCTTCGACTGGTCGGTAGAGCAGAACAGGCGGAGAAGGTCGAAATGGAGATACGCCCTGACCGCAAGCATCTCGCCTTTGTAGAGGTTGTAGAGCGGAAGGTTGTCATTGGTGTGCTCCTCCAGGTTCTTCAGCACATTGTTGGCGTAACCTATGCTCAGGTACGCGCCGGTCCACACGTTGGCAAGACGTGTCTTCAGGTAGGTGTTGTCATAGTCGTAGCGCTCGGCGGCACGTGTTCCCGACTCGGTGCTGTTTTGGTCGAAGTCCTGCGCCATGCAGTCAGTAAGCCCCCAATAGAGGTCTTTGCCGTAGAGGGCGGTGCTTGTCTGCAGTGAGCCGTAGACACCGTAGATGGCGGACTCGAAGCCGTCGGCAGTCTCGAACAGCTGCTTTTCCGTTTTCTCCTGCTTGGGACGCACATCGAGAAAATCGTTGCATGAGGCGAGCGCAAGTACGGCAGCAAGCAATGCCACCGTGGTTTTCACCTTATTTATATATATATGTTTCTTACACATAATTCCGGTTGTGTTGTAGACGTGATTAGAATGTCAGGCTTGCCGACATGTTGATACTTCGGCTGTAAGGGTAGGATGTGCCACGCTCGTACTTTGCCGCCGTGATGCGGAAGAGGTCTTCCGTGCCGACGGTGACATAGAGTTTCTGGATGTGAATCTTCTTCAGGAATGCCGCAGGAACGTCGTATTGCAGGTTGACACTTGAGAGATACAGCTCGTTGTCCTTCTCTATGAAGCGGTTCGTGTAGGTGTCGGAGCTTCCTCCGTCCTTGGAGATGTTGAGGTAAGGCACTACGTCGCCCGGCTGTTTCCAGCGTTCCGTGAAGGCGCGTATGTCGCAATTGTATTTCGGATTGATGCCTTCGACGTTTGATGCGCGTGTGGAGTTGTACATGTCTCCGCCGAAACGGTAGGAGAAACTGATGCTCAACGACAGTCCGCGGTATCTCAGCAACGAGGAGAAACTGCCCTGCATGAACGGATTGGTGTCGCCGCACGACACCTGATCCTTAGTGTCGTAGGTGTAAGTATAGCTTCCGTCCTTCTTGATGAATATCTCCTGGCCGGTGGCAGGGTCAATGCCTGCGGAGCGCACAGCGTATATGGCCGACGGCGACTCACCCTCACGGTACTGTGAGAGGGGTGAGGAAGATATGGCTCCAGTAGAGGTTTCACCGGTGGCGTTCTTGTCGTTCATACGCTTCAAAGCCTCGGAAATCTTGTTGATGACGGTCTTCGAGTGCAGTCCGTTCACCGAGAGGTTCCACTCCCAGTCGTTTGTCCGGATAATCTTACCCCAGAGGGAGAACTCTATACCGTTGCTTGTCTGCGAACCGAGGTTGGCCTTTACCGACGTGGAACCCGACGACGGCGGCAGCGACTTGTCGATGAGCATGTCGCAGGTCTTCTCGTTGTAGAAGTCGAGGTTGACGTTCATGCGGTCACCGAAATAGGATGAGGTGATGCCCACGTTGAATTTCTTGGTTGTCTGCCATTTCAGATCGGGGTTCGCAATGCCCATGGGAATGGCGCCGACACCTGTGTAGCTCAGGTAGTCACTGTTGTATTTGTAGGTGGTGATGGCCTGATAGGAGGAGAATTTCACGCTACCTGTGTAGCCGTAGCTGCCGCGCAGACGGAACGTGTTGACCCAACCTAACTTCTTGATGAACTCCTCGTTGTGGAGGTTGTATCCCAGGCCGACTGACCAGAAAGGAGCGTAGCGGTGCTTCGTACCGAACTTTGAGGACCCCGACAGACGGTAGGAGGCGTCGGCGACATAGCGGTTCTTCCACATGAAGTTGGCTGCCGCGAAAGCGCCGACACTTGTCGACACCGACTCGGAGCCCGTGGGACTTCCGCTGGAGGGATAGGCTGTGGCATAGGCCAGACCGCTCTGGTTGTCGTTGAGGAATCCTGTGGCGCGCATAGTGTTGGATTGGCTGTCGGAACGCTTTACCTCGCCGCCGAGGTTAAGGGTGAACATGGTGCCCTCCTTGTCAAAGTTCTGGATGTAGTTGCCTACGAGTTTCGCCGACCACGACTGCGAATTGCTGTTGCCCAACGTGTAAGAGCCTTTTTCGGAGAGCACTGTCGTGTTGGTGTAGAGGTTGGACTCGGGCGACGTGAAGGAGTCGGAAACCCCGCGGCTGGTGCTGTATGCCACCTGCCCCGTCACGTAGAGTGTCGGCATGAAGTTGTAGCGTGCGTCGAGCGAGATGTCCTCCGAGCGGCTCTCCGATTTGCCGTAGCTGCTCAGCGAGGCCTCGTAGAGAGGGTTGTTCATGTCGTATGACAGGCTGCGCCTGTAGTTTCCGTACTCGTCATACGGCGAGTCGTAGGGGTTGCACTTCAGGTAATCGGAGAAAGTCCCGTACTTTGAGGTGTTCGTGTTCAGTTGGTCGTGCGACGCGCGGAGCGTAAGGATAAGGTCATTTATGGCAGTGTATGACAGGTAAATGTTCATTCCGTAGCGCTTGCGCCCGTCATCTTTCATCACACCCTGTGTATTGGCGAAACTGGCTGTCACGTTATAGTCAAGTCCGGAGCCGCGTCCGGAAACGGAAAGCGAGTGGTCGTGGGTGAAACTGTTGCGTATGGGCTTCGATTTCCAGTCGGTATTCTGGCCGCTGCTCACAAGGGCGAGCTTTTCATAGTAGCTGTTGTCGAGGCTTCCGTCTGTGGACGTGTAGAGCCCGGCAAGCCTTTCCAGTTCCAGTTTCTGCGCTGCGTTGCAGTAGTTATAGCTGCTTAGGTCGGCGAAACTCAGCTGTGGCGTGAAGCTGTAGCGGATGCGCACCGGCGACTGACTGACGCGTTTGCGCTGCACGATGATGACTCCGTTGGCTGCATTCTCGCCGTAGAGAGCCGTTGCCGACGCGTCCTTGAGGATGTCCACGCGCTCTATGTCGTGGATGTCGATGTCGTAGAGTGCCGTGAGGCTCTGCTCCACACCGTCGATGACGATGAGCGGTGCATTGAGACCCACCTCGTTGTTTGTCGCCAAAGACGTGGTGCTGCGGATGACAAGGTCCGGCACGCTGTTAGGGTTGGAACCTGCGGCGTTGTCCTGCTGGATGTTGAGGGCAGGGTCGAGGGTGGCGAGAGTCTGCAGGAGGTTGTTAGGTGCGATGGAAAGGATTTCTTCGCTCGTGATGGTTTTTGCCGCTCCGGTATACGTCTGCTTGTTTCTTGAGAAGTAACCGTTCACCACAACGTCGTTGAGCTGGTTGGCGTCGCTCTTCATGCGCACCTTCATGTTGTGCCCCGCCTTTACGGTTATGGTCTCCATGCCAACGTAGGAGAACGTGAGCTTCTGTCCTTTCAGCGGCACTGTCTGGAACGTGAACTTGCCGTCGACATCGGTAATGGTTGCCACGTTGGCACCTACAATCTGCACCTGGACACCAATCAGCGGCTCGTTGTCTTCCGCTGAGGTGACGATACCGCTGATTGTGCTGGATGTTTGCTTGCCATCGTTGGCAACGACGGTAACTCCATTCTTCTGTGCTGACACATAATGGGGAACCGCAGTTGCCAACAATGCCATTAATATGTATTTTTGCATCTACAACATGTGTAATTGTTATTCTTCCTCTTGTAATCTTCGGGGTGTCGCCGTGGCGTTATTTCACGAGTACGGCCTTGCCGTTGACTATGTTAAGACCCTTCTGCGGAGCAGTGAGTTTCATGCCCTGAAGGTTGTACACTGCATCTTCTTTCGCACCGTCGGCGTTTACGCTCTCAATGGCATTTGCGTTTCCGGACCACTGGTAGTAGACTGTCGCCTGCTCTGCGTCGAGCTTTGCCGTGTATGTCTTGCCGTTGGCGGAAACCGTACCGGTGGTGAAGTCCGTTGCCGTAGCCGATGCGTCCGTCACGGAAGCGGCGGCATTGGCATAGTCGCTCACGGTAAAGAGCAGGGGAGCGGAGGCTGTGTGGGGAGTATATATGTCCTGGCGTGCTGCCACTGCACCGTAGATGCTGACGTTGTTGCCGTCTATTGTGTAGCCGGCGAATTTCTCCTCGTTGTTGGAATCTGCCGTCTTCTCGTCGTAGCCGGAAGCTATCGCGAACTTCACGCTGAGGTCGTCTTTGCCAAGACCGGCAAGATAGAGGTCCGTGTTGCCGTTTGCCTTGATGTCAGTGTTGAATGGCATGCTCTGGATAAAGCTGCCGCCGACATACAGTTCGTCGCCTTCTACAGTCAGTGAAGCCACACCTGCCTGAACCAGACTTGATGCATTCGGTGACCAACTGTATTTTCCATCGTACACCTTGCTTGTGCATGTCTTGTCATCAAGGTTGACACCTGCCACGTACACGGCGTTGATGCCGCCGAAAGCGGCGAATGTCGGGGTGTCTTTCTCTTCTCCAAACACTGTCAGTGAAGTGGAAGTGGTGTAGCCGTTGACGGTAGCCGCAAAGTAAAGTTTGTTTCCGTCCGCCGCCAGTTTTGCGGATTCGACATTGATGCCCAGGTATGAACTGTCGGTATATGTGCCTTTTCCGCCGAACACAACAGGGAAGGACTTTGCTCCAAGCGTCTCCTGGTCAAGTTCAGCTATGGCGAAATCGGCATCGGAACCTATGCCCCATCCATAGGCAGCACCGTCCCATGTGCCCGTTGTCAAGGTAGTATTGCCGTCGGCAGTTGTCATCACGTCGGTGAAGATGAGGCCTGCGTAGAGCTTGCCGTCGACAATGGCGAGGCCGGAAAGGTTGCAGTAGACCTTGTCACCTTGTGAGTAGGTCTCGTACTTCTCTACCATTTCAGGGTTGGCAACAGGCACGAAGGCGTAGGCGGCATCCACTGTGCCGTCCTTGGTGATGTGCGCCACGAATGCGTTTGTCTTGGTGTAGTTTCCAGAGTTCTTGCCTGTCAGGGTCTTTCCGCCAAGCACGCTGCCGAAGGTGACGTTGTCGTTGAAGTCTCCGCCGATATATACTCCGCCCTTACTGTCAGCAACGATAGCGTTGACGACACTGCGCCCGCCGGTGATGTTGACCGTCCATACGGCATCGGATGCCAACTCGCTTGTGGCCATTGCCACGAATGAGCCGAGTGCGTCATCAGCAATCTGTGTGCTTGTGACCACGACATTCCCTTCGGAAGTGACGGCTATGGGTGTGGAAATCTGTGAATAGGTTTTCTGGATGACGTTCTCGAACTTCAGTGCTCCGCCGTTGTCGGCCAGAACATTCGTGGTAGAACCCAACAGCAACGCTGCTGCAAAAAGTGTAGAAATCTTCATACGCTGAATCTTTAGTAAAGAAATATGTGTCAGTGACACTTGGTGTTGATTAATCTGTTATATTTTATGCAAAGGTATACAATATGGTATAAAAAATCGGGAAAGGTGCAATAATTTTGCATTTTTACCGCAAAATCGTTGCGTTTCGACAAGTGCAGTGGACTGAAAGTTCCATTTTGGCATCGGTTGCCGGTGTTGCGGTGCCGCCCTATACACGGCTTCCCAACCGCACAACCCAGTAGAGAAGTCCCGCAAAACCCAGCGCAGCTCCGGCGAAACCTATGTAGGCGATGGATCCGTGCGTGCAGATCGCTCCGCCAAGAAATGCCCCGCCGCCTATGCCAAGGTTGAATATGCCCGAGAAAATGGACATTGCCACCGATGTGCTCTCCGGTGTCGTGATGAGCATCACGTTCGACTGCATCGCCACATTGTAGGCTGTGGCTGCCATGCCCCATGCCACGCACACCGTTGTCACGAGCGTCACGCTCGACGAGACAGGGTAGAGCGCGGCCAGACAGACCGACATGCACAGCACGACGAGTGTCACAAAGAGCTTGCGGTCGCGGTTGTAGTACTTCGAAAAAGCCAGACTGCCAAGGAATCCGGCCCCTCCGTAGATCATCAGAGAGGTCGTCACCATCGACTCGTCCATGTGTGCCACCTGTTTCAGGAATGGCTCGATGTAACTGTATGCCACATAGTAACTCGATGAGATGAGCAGTGTGAAGATGTAGATGCCCACTATGCCCTGCTGCTTCAGCAGTTGCGGCAACTTCTTGACGGAGAAACCGCCGCGGCTCGGCAGCTTTGGCAACCGCAGCGCAGTATATATAAAGGTGAAGGCGGAGAAGATGCCGATGCTCAGGAACGTCATTCTCCAACCCACATGCAAGCCTATGATGCGTCCCAAAGGCATTCCGAGAATCATCGCTATCGACGATCCCGTGACCACCATGCTCAGTGCTATGGAGCGGTACTTGTCGGGCACGATGCGCACGGCAATGGGAGAGATGACCGACCAGAACACCGAGTGGGTGCAGGCCACGCCCAGTCGGGAGCACATCAGCATGCCGTAGCTCACGGAAAGGAACGATGTGACCTGAAACAAAGTGAACAGTCCCAAGAGCCAGAGCAGGAGTTTCTTCAGTTCCATCCTCGACACGAGTATCATCAGCGGCAACGACAGGATCATCACAGCCCACGCATAGACCGAGATGAGCATGCCCACGGTGGCTTCCGTCAGTCCGAAGTCGTCCTTTATGTCGGTAAGAAGTCCGATGGGAATGAACTCCGATGTGTTGAATATGAATGTTGAAAAGGTAAGTCCCAGCAGCGAGAGCCAGAGCCTTAAGGACATCTTGTCTTCCATGATTATCGTGTCAAGTGTTTGTGCTTCCGCATTTGTCAGTATGACAAGGTTATGTATTCGCAAAGGCAAAAGGCGTCAGAAAAATTCTCCGCACATTGCCATCCTGTTGCAAAACGGATGCAAAGGTATCGTTTTTCCGTCTTTTTGCAACTGCCTGAAACGTGTTATTTTCGGTATAACTCACTATAATTGACCGATATCTACTTGCCGGGTGTCTGCTGGAACGGTGTGTACAGCCGATTTGCGGGGAAAGTTGTTGGAGGTTACGGCGTTTTTCCGTACTTTTGCAGCACAGACTATTAGAAACAATTACAGGTTTTATGGAGAAACTGACAATAAATTCCTACGAGGAATTTGCCGCTTACAGCGGTAAGGAACTGGGCTGTTCCGACTGGCTGACAGTCGATCAGGAACGCATCAACATGTTTGCCGACGCCACGCTCGACCACCAGTGGATACACGTGGACACGGAGCGCGCGGCGGTGGAAAGCCCCTACAAGAGCACCATTGCGCACGGCTACCTCACGCTGTCGCTGCTTCCGCATCTCTGGGAGCAGATTGTCGAGGTGAACAACATCACCATGCTCGTCAACTACGGTATGGACAAGATGCGTTTCGGCCAGGCTGTGGTGACGGGAAGCAGGGTGAGACTTGCGGCGAAACTGCACGACATACAGAACCTGCGCGGCATCTGCAAGACGGAGGTGGAGATAAAAATCGAAATCGAGGGACAGCGCAAGCCTGCCCTGCAGGGCATAGCCACATTCCTGTATTATTTCAAGTAAACGGCGGAAACCTTTTGCGGGGATGCCGCAAAAACGAAAAAATATTGGAAAAACTTGCCGAATTGGCACATTATTAGTAACTTTGCACACGTTCAGAGGAATGAGAGGTCTCAGCCGAGGCTTCTCATTCTTGCATAATAAGGACTGTGGAACGGCGACGTTCCGCATTTTACACAACGATATGATAGACAAGAAGACCGTAATCGACATTGCCGAGAAGTGGCTTGAAGACAAGGAGTACTTCCTCGTGGACGTGGAAGTGAGCGAAGACAACTGCGTCGTGGTGGAGATAGACCATGCCGACGGGGTGTGGATAGAGGACTGTGCCGCACTGAGCAGGTACATAGAAGAGCACCTCAACCGCGATGACGCGGACTATGAACTCGAGGTGGGCTCCGCCGGATTGGGGCAGCCATTCAAAGTGCCGCAGCAGTACCGCAACTTCATAGGCCAGGAGGTGGAAGTGCTTGACGGCGACGGCATCAAGGTGAAAGGGGTGCTCAAGAGCGTCGACGGCACTGATTTCGTGGTGACGGTAAACGAGAAAGTGGCGGTGGAAGGCAAGAAACGTCCAGTCAAGATGGACGTTGACCACACGTACAACATGGACAAGGTGAAATACTGCAAGTATCTCATCAGTTTCAAATAGAAAACAATAATGACAACATAATCATGGTAAAGAAAGCAGAAATGACCACAAGCATGATCGACACGTTCCGTGAATTCAACGAGACAAAGAACATCGACCGTGCCACATTGGTAAGTGTGCTGGAGGAAAGTTTCCGTAATGCACTCGCCAAAATCTTCGGAAGCGACGAGAACATCGACGTTATCGTGAACCCTGACAAGGGCGATTTCGAGATATACAGAAACCGCATCGTGGTGCCCGACGGCGAGGTGCAGGACGAAAACAAGGAGATATCGCTCAGCGAAGCACAGAAAATAGAGGAAGACTACGAAGTGGGCGAAGAGGTGTCGGAGTCGGTTGACTTCGCAAAATTCGGCCGCCGCGCCATCCTGAACCTACGTCAGACACTGGCAAGCAAGATACTTGAACTGGAGCATGATTCGCTCTACAACAAGTACAAGAACCGTGTCGGCGAGGTGATGAGCTGTGAAGTGTACCAGGTTTGGAAGCGCGAGGTGCTCCTGGTCGACGATGAGAACAACGAACTCATACTCCCGAAATCGGAGCAGATACCGAGCGACGTCTACCGGAAGGGCGATACCATCCGTGCGGTGATAGCAAGAGTGGACAATGAAAACAACAACCCGAAGATCATACTGTCACGTACAAGCCCGCTGTTCCTTGAGAGACTGCTTGAGGCAGAGGTGCCGGAGATCAACGATGGACTTATTTCCATAAAGAAAATCGTGCGTATGCCAGGCGAGCGCGCCAAGATTGCGGTGGAGAGCTACGACGACCGCATCGACCCGGTAGGTGCTTGCGTCGGCGTGCGCGGTAGCCGTGTGCACGGCATCGTGCGCGAACTCGGCAACGAAAACATTGATGTCATCAACTACACCACTAACATCAAGCTGTTTATCCAGCGTGCCCTGAGCCCGGCAAAGATAAGCAGCATCAATATCGACGAGGAGAACCACAAGGCGGAAGTCTTCCTCAAGCCGGAAGAGGTGAGCCTTGCTATCGGCCGCGGCGGACTGAACATAAAGCTCGCGTCAATGCTGACGGAGTACACCATCGACGTCTTCCGCGAGATTGATGACAGCGACAAGGAGGAAGACATCTATCTGGACGAGTTCTCTGACGAGGTGGACCAGTGGGTGATAGATGCCATCAAGGGTCTTGGATTCGACACTGCAAGACAGGTGCTGAAAGCTCCGCGCGAGTTCCTTATAGAGAAAGCGGACCTCGAAGAGGAAACTGTCGACAAGCTTCTCGAGATTCTCAAAGCCGAGTTTGAGGATTGATCTTCTCATGGCTTCCGTCCGGGAAGTTGCTCCGAAAGTAAGATAACAAGTTCCAAAAAGTAGAGTATTATAGATGAGCGTTAGATTAAGCAAAGCATTAAGAGAATTAAACATAGGCATGCAGACCGCCGTTGAGTTTCTGGAAAAGGACCCTGGTCTGGGAGAGATAAAGGCAGATCTTAACTTCAAACTCAGTGAAGAGCAGTTTGGAGCACTCGTCGCACACTTCAAAGGTGATGCGGAAGTACGCTCACAGGCGGAAAAGCTGTTCCCGAAAAAGCAGAAGGAGCAAAAGCCGAAGCAAAAGGAAGCGGAGACAAGAGGCGAAGACCTGCTCGTGCAACCGGAGATGCCGCAATTTAAGCCAATCGGTAAGATTGACCTTGACGGTGGCGTGAAGAAACCGGCAGAAGAACCCAAACCGGAACCGAAGGCCGCTCCTGCTCCGAAAGCTGTGGCTGAAGAGACTAAGAAAGAGCCGGAAACAAAGCCTGCAACTCCCGCGCCGGAACTTGTCGTGGAAACTCCGAAGCCTGTGACCGAGGAGGTGAAGCCGGAGAAGAAACCCGAACCGGAGAAGCCAGTGGAGGTGAAAACTGAGCCGGTAAAGCCGGTCGAGGCCAACAAACCCGAACCGAAGCCGGAGGCAAAAGAAGCCCCGAAGGCAGAGACTCCTGTCAAAGAGAAGCCCGAAACCACAGAACCGGCAAAGGCTAAAGAGGAGATATTCCGGCTGAAAAGTGACCTGAACGTTGCCAATGCGCCCAAGATGACCGTTGTGGGAAAGATTGACCTCAACGCCATAAACCAAAGTACCCGCCCGAAGAAAAAGACAAAGGAGGAACGTAAAAAGGAGCGTGAGGAAAAGGCATCAGGCCATAACGACGGAGGCGAGAAGAAGAAACGCGTCCGCATCGGCAGGGAGCGCGTCAACATAAACGATGCTGCCAACCAGGCTCCGGTAAGGAGAAACAACAACTCCGCCGCCGGCAACCAGAACCAACAGCAGGCAGGCAACAGAAAAAAGAACAAGAAGAAGGGCAACCAGCGTCCGCTTGAGGTCGACGACGAGGCAGTAGCACGTCAGGTAAAGGAGACGTTGGCGCGCCTCACAAACAAGCAGACGCAGAACAAGAAGGGCGCAAAATACCGCAAGGAGCGTCGTGACGCGTTTGTGGAACAGCGTGAAGCGGAACTTGCTGCGGAGAACGCAGAGAGCAAAGTGCTCAAGCTGACCGAGTTCGTGACCGTTTCCGAGCTTGCCACCATGATGAATGTCGGTGTCAACCAGGTCATCGGCACACTCATGTCCATAGGTATTATGGTGTCTATCAACCAGCGTCTGGACGCAGAAACCATCAACATAGTGGCGGAAGAGTTCGGATTCACCACCGAATACGTAAGTGCCGAGGTGCAGAACGCCATCACCGAGGAGGCTGACGACGAGAACGACCTCATCCCGCGCGCTCCGATTGTCACCGTCATGGGTCATGTCGACCACGGAAAGACATCGTTGCTCGACTACATCCGCAAGACTAACGTCATCGCAGGAGAGGCAGGAGGCATTACGCAGCACATCGGTGCATACAATGTGAAACTGGAAGACGGACGCCGCATAACGTTCCTTGATACCCCGGGACATGAGGCCTTCACCGCCATGCGTGCCCGTGGTACACAGGTAACCGACATTGCCATCATCATCATAGCTGCCGATGACTCTGTGATGCCTACCACCAAGGAGGCCATAGCCCACGCTCAGGCAGCGGGAGTACCTATGGTATTCGCCATAAACAAGATAGACAAGCCGGGCGCAAACCCTGACAAGATACGCGAAGACCTTGCCCAGATGAACCTCCTCGTGGAGGAATGGGGCGGCAAGTACCAGTGTCAGGAGATATCGGCAAAGAAAGGTATCGGCGTGAACGAACTGCTGGAGAAAGTCCTGCTGGAGGCAGAGATGCTCGACCTGAAGGCAAATCCCAACAGGAAAGCCACCGGTTCGGTCATCGAGTCGTCGCTCGACAAGGGACGCGGATACGTCTCTACCGTGCTCGTTTCCAACGGTACGCTCAACGTGGGCGATGTTGTCGTGGCAGGAACAAGCTATGGAAAGATTAAGGCAATGTTCAACGAGCGCAACCAGAAGCTGGAGAAGGTCGGTCCATCGGAGCCTGCCATCATCCTCGGACTTAACGGTGCGCCGCAGGCAGGCGACTCTTTCCACATCATGGAGAACGAGCACGAGGCGCGCGAAATCACCAACAAGCGTCTGCAACTGCAGCGTGAGCAGAGCCTCCGCACCACCAAGACCCTGTCATTGGAGGAGATTGCGCACCGTATTGCACTCGGCGAGTTCCACGAACTCAACCTTATCGTCAAGGGCGACGTGCAAGGTTCGGTCGAGGCTTTGTCCGACTCGTTCATCAAGCTCTCTACGGAGAAGATACAGGTGAACGTCATCCAGAAGGCGGTAGGACAGATTTCGGAGAACGATGTCATGCTCGCCTCTACGGCAGAGAACGGAATGATTGTCGGCTTTAATGTCCGTCCGTCGTCCGCAGCCAAGAAACTGGCGGAGCAGGAGGGTGTGGAAATCAACACCTACTCTGTCATCTACGATGCCATCGACGACATAAAGGCAGCCATGGAAGGCATGCTCGACAAGATAAAGAAAGAGGTTGCGACCGGTCAGGTGGAAGTGCGCGAGGTATTCAAGATATCCAAGGTCGGCATCGTTGCCGGCGCTCTGGTTACCGAGGGCAAGGTTCACCGTTCCGACAAGGCACGTCTTATCCGCGACGGAATTGTCATCTTCACCGGTGCAATCAACGCTCTGAAGCGCTACAAGGACGATGCCAAGGAGGTATCTACCGGTCTCGAGTGCGGTATCTCGCTTGTCAACTGCAATGACATCCAGGTTGGCGACACCATCGAGACATTCACGGAAATAGAGGTTGAGCAGAAACTGTAATCGCCTGACACATGACAGACACCGCACTTTGCTGCAGGCAAAGTCGGTGCTTGTCTTTTTTGTAGGCGCATACAGACCGCACTGTCAATCCCTAACATTAGAATCTACATACACGAAATGTCAGAAAAGAACGCGTATGTGCGGCAGGTGGCAGACCGTAACTATGAGTACGGCTTCACCACCGACATCCATACGGACATCATAGACAAGGGTCTTTCCGAGGATGTAGTAAGGCTTATATCCCGGAAAAAGAACGAACCGGAGTGGCTGCTGGACTTCCGGCTGAAGGCTTACCGCCACTGGCTCACCATGAAAGAGCCTAAGTGGGGGCATGTGAACGTGCCGGAGATAGACTACCAGGCCATTTCCTACTACGCAGACCCGTTGGCAAAGAAAGAAGGACCGAAGTCTGTCGAGGAGATAGACCCCGAGTTGACAAAGACTTTCGACAAGCTCGGCATCCCGCTTGAGGAGCGCCTGGCACTGAGCGGCACCGCTGTCGACGCCATAATGGACTCCGTTTCCGTGAAGACAACCTTCAAGGAGAAACTCGCGGAGAAGGGAATCATCTTCATGTCGATAGGCGAAGCCGTGCAGACACATCCCGAACTGGTGCGCCAGTACCTCGGTTCGGTAGTGCCTTACCGTGACAATTTCTTCGCGGCACTCAACTCCGCGGTGTTCTCCGACGGCTCTTTCGTCTACATTCCGAAAGGCGTGCGCTGCCCGATGGAGCTTTCCAGCTATTTCAGAATCAATGCCCGCAACACCGGACAGTTTGAGCGCACGCTCATAATAGCCGACGATGACGCCTATGTTTCCTATCTTGAGGGCTGCACAGCCCCCATGCGCGACGAGAACCAGCTGCATGCCGCCATCGTGGAAATCATTGTCATGAACCGTGCGGAGGTGAAATACTCCACCGTGCAGAACTGGTATCCGGGCGACAAAGAGGGCAAGGGAGGTGTGCTCAACCTCGTGACCAAGCGCGGCGACCTGCGCGGCGACGACTCCAAACTGTCGTGGACACAGGTCGAGACAGGTTCCGCCGTGACGTGGAAATACCCTTCGTGCGTGCTGCGCGGCGACCGTTCGCAGGCTGAATTCTATTCCGTCGCCGTCACCAACAACTATCAGGAGGCGGACACGGGCACCAAGATGATACACATGGGCAAGGACACGAAGTCCACAATCATATCGAAGGGTATCTCCGCAGGCCATTCACAGAACTCCTACCGGGGACTTGTGCGTGCCACGTCCACGGCGGACAACGCCCGAAACTACTCCTCGTGCGACTCGCTGCTGCTCGGAAGCACTTGCGGAGCCCACACTTTCCCTTATATGGACGTGCATAACGACACGGCCGTGTTTGAGCATGAGGCGACGACATCCAAGATTTCCGAAGACCAGCTGTTCTATTGCAACCAGCGCGGCATACCTACCGAGGAGGCCGTGGGGCTTATCGTCAACGGCTATGCCAAGGAAGTGCTCAACAAACTGCCCATGGAGTTTGCGGTGGAAGCACAGAAACTGCTCAGCGTAAGTCTTGAAGGCACTATCGGATAACATTTCAATCACTCAATTTTTTCCATGTTTCAATGAAAAAGATACTGTTTCCATTCATTCTGCTTCTTGTCTCCCTGACATCCGCGGCACAGGATTTCGCCCTCGGAGCCGACATCAGTTGGATTACCGAACTGGAGTCCAAGGGACACAAATGGTACAATTGGAAGGGTGAGGAGCGTGAGTGCACTGCCCTGATGAAGGAGCTTGGCATGAACGCCGTGCGCCTCCGTGTGTGGGTGAACCCCTCGAAACACGGCAACTGGTGCAACAAGGAGGATGTCCTTGTCAAGGCTTTGCGCGCAAAGAAACTCGGCATGGACATCATGATAGACTTCCACTACAGTGACTGGTGGTGCGATCCTGCCAAGCAGAATATCCCCGAGGCGTGGGAGAAGCACAGTTACAAGCAGATGCTCCGCGACCTCAAGAACCACACCGTGGAAGTTCTCACCTATCTGAAAGACAACGGAGTGACGCCTAAATGGGTGCAGGTGGGCAACGAGACCTCCAACGGCATGCTCTGGTCTGTGGAGAAAGACCCCGTGACAGGGTGGGAGAAGAAAGACGCCGACGGCAATACCACCATAACGAAGAGCATGGGTCACTGGGAGCGCAATCCCAAACAGTATGCCGGATTCATCGGTGCGGGCTACGATGCGGTGAAGTCCGTGTGCCCCGATGCACTGGTCATAGTCCATCTGGACAACGGTTTCGACAATGACCTGTACAACAAAAACCTCGACATAATAAAGAACGGCGGCAAGTGGGATGTCATCGGCATGTCACTCTACCCCTATTGGTCGATGCAGGCAGGAAAGGAGCCTACCGCGCAGCGCACCATCGTCGACTGCATACGCAACATCCGCAAGGTTTCCGCCAAGTACGGATGCGACGTGATGATAGTCGAGACCGGTTTCGAGGTGGATGAACAGAATCCGTGGAAGATGTCCCAGGGACGCGAACAGTTCTCCGAACTCATCCGCAGAGCCAAGACCGAGACAGGCGGCAAGTGCAGGGGAGTGTTCTATTGGGAACCTGAGTGCAAGCCATCTGACTACAAGCTCGGTGCGTTTACCGAGGACGGACACCCCACCGACATAATGCGCGCCTTGGCTAACGGGAGCAATTGCGCCGCCTATGACCGCAAGATGGTGAAACTGGAGACCACCTCCGGCGACATCACAGTGGAGCTCTACAACGAGACGCCGCGCCACCGCGACAACTTCCTGCACCTCGCAGAGAGCGGAGCACTGGACAATACGCTTTTCCACAGAGTGATAAAGGACTTCATGATACAGGGCGGCGACCCTACCTCCGCATCCGCTCCGGCGACCTCGAAGGACAATCCCGCACCCGAACTCGGCAATGCCGACGTGCCCACAGCCGACGGCGAGAAGACCCTGCCGGCGGAAATCATCTATCCCAAGGCGTTCCACAAGCGGGGCGCACTTGCCTCGGCACGCGAGGGCGACACCGAAAATCCTGAGAAGAGAAGCAGCTCTTCGCAGTTCTATATCGTATGGGGACACTGCCCGACCTCTGCCGGCAGAAATCCGTATGTGTCTCTCCTACCTTATTATAATAGCGACAACGAACCCGGCACGGCATGGCTCGACGGCGGATACACCGTCTTTGGCGAGGTTGTCGAGGGGCTTGACACCGTGGATAAGATACAAGGCGCACCGACCGACAGTCTGGACCGGCCGCTGGAAGACGTGCGCATACTGAAGATGACAGTCCTCAACTAATCCGAAAAATTGAAGAAAAGATGTTGGAAATAAAAAACCTTCACGCCCGTATAGGCGACAAAGAGATATTGCGCGGCATCAACCTCACCATCAACGACGGCGAGACGCATGCCATAATGGGGCCCAACGGCTCGGGCAAATCCACCCTCAGTGCCGTGCTCGTGGGCAATCCCGCATATGAAGTGACCGCCGGCGAGGCTTGGTTTAACGGCAAGAACCTGCTCGAAATGAAACCTGAGGACAGGGCACACGAGGGCTTGTTCCTCTCGTTTCAGTATCCTGTGGAGATTCCGGGCGTGTCGATGACCAATTTCATGCGTGCCGCGGTAAACGCAAAACGCAAGTACGAGGGGCTCGAACCCCTCAATGCGTCGGAGTTCATGAAGCTCATGCGCGAGAAAAGAAAGATTGTCGAGCTCGACTCGAAGTTGGCCAACCGCTCGGTGAACGAGGGTTTCTCCGGCGGAGAAAAGAAGCGCAACGAAATCTTCCAGATGGCTATGCTCGAACCGAAACTGTCCATTCTCGACGAGACAGATTCCGGATTGGACGTCGATGCCATGCGTATCGTGGCTGAAGGAGTAAACAAACTGATGACGCCGGAGAAGTCCTGCATCGTCATCACCCACTACGACCGCCTGCTGGAGATGATTCGCCCGCAGGTGGTGCATGTGCTCTACAAGGGCAGGATAGTGAAGACGGCAGGCCCGGAACTGGCTGTAGAGATTCAGGAGCGAGGCTACGACTGGATCAAACATGAGGTGGAGGAATAGGCTGTGGGTGCAGAAAAGCAATATATAGAACTCTTTGACTCTTGCCGCGGGATGATTGCAGGTCATTCCCCCGAGGTCATGAATGTGGAGAGGGACGGTGCCGCTGAGGCTTTCCGCCGGCTTGGACTGCCCGACAGAAAGGAGGAGAGGTTCAAGTACACCAACCTGCAGGACGTGTTCGCTCCCAACTACGGTGTCAACCTCAACCGCCTGGCGATACCTGTCGACCCTTACGGGGCTTTCCGCTGCGATGTGCCCAATCTCAGCACGTCGCTCTATTTCGTGGTGAACGACACCTTCTATTCGCAGGCGCTGCCCAAGACGTCACTGCCCGAGGGCGTTGTCGTCGGCTCGCTTGCCGATGCTGCCCGCAGCAATCCGGAACTTGTGGGCAGATACTACAACCGTCTTGCCGGCAACAAGGACGCTGTCAGCAGTCTCAACACCATGCTGGCGCAGGACGGACTGTTCGTCTATGTGCCGAAGAATGTCCGTGTGGAACGCCCCGTACAGGTGATAAACATCCTCCGTTCCGATGTCGACCTCATGGTAAACCGCCGTGTGCTCGTTGTCCTTGAGGAGAATGCGGAGCTGCAGCTCCTCTTTTGCGACCATGCCGCAGACGACAGGAACTTCCTCGCGACACAAGTCGTGGAGGCTTTCGTGGGCGACAACGCCCGGCTCGACATGTACTGTCTGGAGGAGACACACACCAACAGCCGGCTGGTGAGCGCCACCTACATGGAGCAGCAGCGCTCTTCGCGTGTCAACCACAACTCCATTACGCTCCACAACGGACTGACGCGCAACCAGCTGGACATCACCTTCCGAGGCGAAGGGGCGGAGTGCGACTGCAGCGGGTGCGCCGTCATCGACAAGCGCCAGCATGTGGACAACAACACGCTGATAGTCCACTCGGTGAGCCACTGCGAGAGTCACGAACTCTACAAGTACGTTCTCAACGGCGAGTCCGTAGGCGCTTTCGCCGGCAGGGTGCTTGTGGAGGAAGGGGCGCAGAAGACCGTTTCGTCGATGACAAACCAGAACCTGTGCGCCACGAAGCAGGCACGCATGTACACGCAGCCCATGCTTGAGATCTACGCAGATGACGTCAAGTGCTCCCACGGCAGCACTGTCGGTCAGCTCAACGACCAGGCGCTGTTCTACATGAGGCAGCGCGGCATATCCCTCGACGAGGCCAAGATGCTCCTGCAGCTCGCCTTTGTCAACGAAGTAGTGGACAACATAAAGCTCGAACCCCTGAAAGACAGGCTGCACTACCTTGTGGAGCAGCGTTTCCGGGGACAGCTCAACAAGTGCGAAGGCTGTCGGCTCTGCCGGTAGCAGTCGCCGTCATCATAATAAACAGCAGTTGTTATGTACGATATAAACAAGGTTCGCGGGGATTTCCCTATCCTCAGCCGCAAGGTCTACGGCAAGCCGCTGGTCTATCTCGACAATGCCGCCACCACGCAGAAACCACTCTGTGTGCTCGACGCCATGCGTGACGAGTATCTCAATGTCAATGCCAACGTGCACCGCGGAGTGCACTGGCTGTCGCAGCAAGCCACCGAACTGCATGAGGCGGCACGCGAGACGGTGCGCCGGTTCATCAATGCCGGCTCCGCCACGGAGATTGTCTTCACGCGCGGCACGACCGAAGGGCTCAACCTTGTGGCGAGCTGTTTCGCCGACGCTTTCATGCGCGAGGGCGACGAGGTGATAGTTTCCGTCATGGAGCACCACTCCAACATCGTGCCGTGGCAGCTCCAGGCGGAGAAGAAGGGCATCGTTCTCAAGGTCATTCCCATGACCGGTGACGGCGTGCTCGACATGGATGCCTACCGCCGGCTCTTCACCGACAGGACGCGCATAGTCAGCGTCGCCCACGTGAGCAATGTCCTCGGCACGGTCAATCCCATAGATGACATCATCCGCATAGCCCATTCCCACGACGTGCCCGTCATGGTCGACGGCGCCCAGAGCGTGCCGCACTTCACGGTAGACGTGCAGAAAATGGACTGCGACTTCCTCGCTTTCTCGGGTCACAAGGTGTACGGTCCCACCGGCATCGGCGTGCTCTACGGCAAGGAGAAATGGCTTGAGGCGATGCCTCCGTATATGGGCGGAGGCGAGATGATAGCCAGCGTGAGCTTCGGGAAGACCACTTTCGAGCGGCCGCCGCTCAAGTTTGAGGCGGGCACTCCCGACTATGTGGCGACACGCGGGCTTGCCACAGCCCTCGACTACGTGTCTTCACTCGGCATGGACAACATCTTCCGCCACGAGCAGGAACTCGTGGCATACGCCATGGAGCGCATGCATGCAGTGCCCGGAATGCACATCTTCGGCAGCGAAGACCACCGTGATGCCGTCATAAGTTTCCTTGTCAGCTCGCCGACGGGCGAGATTATCCACCACATGGACATGGGCACGCTGCTCGACAGGCTCGGCATCGCCGTGCGCACAGGCCATCACTGCGCCCAACCGCTTATGGACAGGCTGGGCGTGCTCGGCACTATCCGTGCATCGTTTGCCCTCTACAACACGCGCGAAGAGATTGACGCTCTGGCCGAAGGCATAGAGCGCACGCGGAAGATGTTCTGATGCCGCCACGCGAAAACGATTTTCACCGATGCCACTCTTACCGCATTTCTACAACGACAGGATAGAAGCCGGATGCGACGAAGCCGGCAGAGGCTGTCTCGCCGGCAGTGTCTATGCGGCGGCGGTCATCCTTCCGGCTGACTACGACAACCCCGAACTCAACGACTCCAAGCAACTCTCGCTGAAGCGCCGCCTTGCTCTAAGGGAACAGATCATGCGTGATGCCGTGGCGTGGGCGGTGGGCGTGGTCACACCCGAGGAGATAGACAAACTCAATATCCTCCGTTCCAGTTTTCTCGCCATGCACCGTGCGCTCGACCAGCTCAGCGTGCGCCCCGAGGCAATCATCGTCGACGGCAACCGCTTCACGCCCTACCATGACATCCCCCACACCACGATAGTGAAGGGCGACGGCAAGTATCAGGCGATAGCGGCGGCGAGCATACTCGCCAAGACCTTCCGCGACGACTACATGACAGCCCTTGCCGGGGAATATCCCTACTACGACTGGGAGCACAATGCAGGCTATCCCACCAAGAAACACCGTGAGGGCATACGCCTGCACGGCGTCTCTCCCTATCACCGCAAGAGCTACAACCTGCTCGGCGACGGTCAGCTGGAACTCGATTTCAAGTGATTTTAGTAGATGCAGCGTCCCCGCTGCATCCCCCGAAGAGGTGTTGTCGCGTTCTGAAACAATAGTCCTGACGCTCCGTAAACTGTGTTTTGGCGGTGGCGCAACGTCCGATGTACGCTCGTACATCGGACGTTGTACGTTCGTACATCGAATGGAGTACGTTCGTACATCGGTCGTTGTACGACTGCAATAACGTTGTTTCCGGACTGCAAGAACGCAGTTCTTGAGCCAGATGAATGTTCTTTTTCTAATGTGAAAAGTTTGACGCGGGGACGCGTCAACTACTACGGTCAGTAGGTGCGGCGTCCTCGCTGCACCCTCAAAAAGTTTGTATCTTGAGTGTTATGGTTTGACGCGGGGACGCGTCAACCACTATCGTTAGTAGGTGCAGCGTCCTCGCTGCACCCTCTCTGAGGGGAAAACTCTTGCTAAAAAGGCAAAGCGGGAACGCTTTGCCTGCTGCGGTCAGCCTCCGGGAGGCTACTGCCCGTTGTCCTTGTAGATAATCTTGTTTGCGCCCGAAGTGATTTTCAGCGCCTCGGGATGTTCGCGTATGAACGAGTCGATGTGGCGTATGCGCTTCTCGTCGTATATCTCGTCCATGGCGATAAGTATGCCCGTCTCCTCCACGTCGCCGAATCCGTAGTTGATGGCAGTGCCGAACAGTTTCATCGTAGGGGAGAGATTCATGTATGCGTTGATGAGCGGCGGGATGTTGTAGCCCATCTTGCGTATCTCCTGATTGAGTATCTTGTAGTCCTTGCGGAAGTCTTCCTCGCAGAACAAGGCCTCGAACTCCTTCGGGTCATGCTCCAGCTGCAGCGGCTTGAGCGGTATGATGAGGTTCTCCTTGTCGTCGAAATGCTTTTTCAGGAAATAGAGTATCATGTCGCGGCCCTTGCGTATGTAGGACGGATACATGGTCATCTTGCCGAAGAAATACTTGATGTCGGGAAACAGCACCGTGAGTGCCGCCAGACCGTCCCACAGGTTGTCGAGCGCAAAAATGCTCTTGGTGTTGAGGCGCACGTTCTGGTAGGGGATGGCAACAAACGACCTGCCCAGCTCCACAGTCTTGGGCATGTATTCCTTGATGAACTTCTCCGAGAAATGGAACATGTGGCTTGTGGCGAGTATCGGCTGCCCCTTGTCGTCGTAGTCGACGTTCTTGCCGAAGATGTAGCGGTAGCCGCCGATGATCTCCTCTGCCTCGGGATTCCACACGATGAGCTGCTTGTAGCAGTTGGCGCAGGTGTCGAAGTCGTCGATATCCATGCTCTTGCCGGTCCCGCCGCCTGCTGCGCGGAACGCTTCTTCCCTCAGACGGCCTATCTCACGCATCACATTGGGCGCGTCGTGCGCCGTAATCACATAGATTTTGTTGTTGCTTTTGTTGGTCATTCGGAGCTGCTTGTCGGGCGTAAGCTCTTTTTTCAGCAGTTCCTTGTCCACCGGCTGGATGATCGGTTCTTCCATATCGTGTTGTTGTCTATAATTCTCTGTTGTCGGCGAGGGCGTAAACCCGGTCGTAGACCCACTGTGCCCACTGGCTGCTTTTCCGGCTCCCGTCGAACGTGCTCACGGGTATCGGCTTGCCTATGGTTATGGTGAAGGTCTTGTGGTTGTTCTTGTACATCTCGTCAGCGAGGTAGAGCTGGGCGAAATTGAACTTTATGCGGAGCCGTTTGCACAGGTTCGCCAGGTTGTAGAAAAAGTCGGAGTTGCGCCCGCCGAAATGTATCGGCACGATGTCGCGCCCTGTCTCGACGCTCTTTTTTATGAACGTGCTCTTCCAGGGGATGTCCTTTATCACGCCGCCTGTCTTCCTGGAGCACAGTCCGGCGGGGAACATGACCACGTGCTGGTTCTCTTTGAAAGTGGCATCCACTGTCTTCGGGAAGTCGCGGCCGTTCTTTCCGGTCTTGTTGATGCCCACGCAGAGCGGCGCCAAACCGGGCAGGTTCATCAGAAGATCGTTGACCAGATACTTGAAGTTGTCGTTGTAGCGGCTGCCGATGACCGCTCCCACCGCCACGCCGTCAATGCCTCCGAGAGGGTGGTTCGACACAAAGGTGTAGAGTTTGCCGTCATCGGGCGACGGCAGGTTTTCGGTTCCGTTGACCTTGATCTTTATGTCCTGGTATTCCAGGCACGCCTTCAGCCATGCCGAACCTCTGAGGTTCTCTGCCTGGACAAGAAAACCGTTGACCCAATCCTGGTGTACGATGTGCTTCAGATAGGACGTCAGAAACCGCGGAACATAACGGGCTTTCCGTCCCATCTTGTCCTTCAGGATCTTGTCTATGTCGATTTTTATTTCCAAACGGCCTGTATTTTTGTTCCTTGCGACTGTCTCCCCGTTGCCTGCCGGCAAATGTCCGGTACGGCAGTTCACCGTTGCAAAGGTACTGATTTTTCCATTTTTGCGATATTGGAGCACTTTCTTTTTTTATGAAATTTTTATTAATGCCCCGATTTCCCTTATGTCGCATCCGCCCAAAAATGTCTGCGTATTTCTTGGCTGTTAGATATAAAAGCTATACTTTTGTAGTGGAAATGCGGCGGAAATAATACACATGGCAAATACGGCAGAGGCTTATCATGTGCCTGTTCTACTGAAAGAGAGTATCGACGGACTTGACATCCATCGCGGTGGCGTGTATGTGGATGTCACCTTTGGCGGCGGCGGTCACTCCCGCGAGATACTCCGGCGCATCGTCGAGGCCGGTGGCGGCCATCTCTACAGTTTCGACCAGGATGCCGACGCGGAGCGCAATGTGGAGCCGCACGCAGATTTCACTTTCGTGAGAAGCAATTTCCGCTATCTGAAAAACTGGATGCGCTACTATGGGGTGGGGCATATCGACGGCCTGCTGGCCGATCTCGGTGTGTCGAGCCACCATTTCGACGACGAGACACGCGGTTTTTCGTTCCGTTTCGACGCCCCTCTCGACATGCGCATGAACAAGCGCGGCGGCAGGACAGCCGCCGACATACTCAACAACGACAGTGAGGAACGGCTCGCCGACATGTTCTATCTCTACGGCGAACTGAAGCAGTCGCGGCGCATAGCGTCACTCGTCGTGGCGGCAAGGGGCAGCAAGCCGATAGTCACCACGCAGGATCTGATTGGCGTGTGCGAACCTGTGTTCAGGCGTGAGCGCGAGAAGAAGGACATGGCAAAGCTCTTCCAGGCACTCCGCATCGAGGTAAACCACGAGATGGATGCACTCCGCGACATGCTCGAAGCTGCCACCGGACTGCTCTGTCCGGGCGGTCGCCTGTCGGTCATCACCTATCATTCGCTTGAAGACAGGCTCGTGAAGAACGTGATGAAGACGGGAAACGTGGAGGGCAAACGCCGGCAGGATTTCTTCGGAAAGGTGGAGACACCGTTTGAAATGGTAAACAACAAGGTCATACTGCCCTCTGCGGAGGAACAGGAGCGCAACCCGCGCTCGCGCAGTGCCAAACTGAGAATAGCCGCGAAGATATGAAAGAAAAGAAGGAACAGGAAGAACTGAAAACGACAGTCCCCGATGCTGAGCCGGAGAAAACCGGTGCGGAGGAGACCTCGGCAGGCCAGTCCTTGAGCGAAATCATACGCGAACAGGTCACTGAAGAGGATGCGCCCATCACCAAGAGCGACCTCTCGCTGAAGAAAATCCTCGGCGGCGACATCCTTACGGCGGAGATCGTGCGCAAGCAGATATGGCTTCTGCTCTTCGTGACCTTCTTCCTTATTATATATATAGCCGAAGGCTACAGCTACAAGAAGTACGCCTTGGAAATCGACAGGCTCACTACCAGGCTGAAAGACGCCAAGTACAAGGCCCTCTCCTCGACCAGCGAGCTGACCGAGAAGACCCGCGAGAGCAAGATTCTGGAGATGCTCAGCGTAAACAACGACACGCTGCTGCACATCTCCACACGTCCGCCGTTCATAATAGAGGTGCCGGAATGACATTTACAACAGGAGATTCTGATGAGCAAATTCGAGCATGAGAAAGTAATACCGCGCTTTTTTTTCTTCGCCACACTGATGGTGCTGATAGCCATAGCGGTGCTTGTCAAGGCAGGATACCTGATGACTGCCCGGCGGAGCTATTGGCTTGCGGTGTCTGACAGGGTGAAGCGCGACAGCGTGGCAGTGCCTCCCATGCGCGGCAATATCCTCAGTTGCGACGGCCAGCTACTGGCAAGTTCGCTGCCGGAATACCGCCTGTTCGTTGACTTCAAGGCGATGCACGAATCCAAGGCCGACACTTTGTGGGCGGAAAAGGAGGACTCCATCTGCAACGGACTGCACCGCATATTCCCCGAAAAGTCGGCGGATGAGTTCCGCAAACAGCTCCGCCATGCCAAGGAAGGACTGTCGCGGCGCTGCTCATTGTGGCCGAAGCGCGTGAACTATTCCGTCTTTTCCCAGGTGAGAGACCTGCCCATATTCAGGATGAATTCCAATACGGGAGGATTCTATACCGAAGACTACAATGCGAGAAAGCGCCCCTACGGTTCGATAGCCGCCCGTACCATCGGCGACATGTTCGGTGCAAAGGACACGGCACGGTGCGGTCTGGAACTCTCCTACGACTCTCTGCTGCGCGGACAGAACGGCATCATGCACCGCCGCAGGGTGCTCAACAAGTACTTGTCCATAGTGGATGCGCCGGCAATCAACGGCGCTGACCTCGTGACAACGATTGACGTGAACATGCAGGACCTGGCGGAGCGTGCCCTCGTGGAGGAGTTGAAGGACCCGCTTGTCAACGGCGAGATGGGCGTGGCAATACTTATGGAGGTGAAAACGGGCGACATCAAGGCCATAGTAAACATGACCAAGTGCGAAGACGGGGAATACCGCGAGGTGGTGAACTCCGCCATCAACTACCGGTGCGAACCGGGTTCGGTGTTCAAACCGGCATCTATCATGGTGGCGCTCGACGACGGAGTGTGCGACACAAGCCAGATCATACACACCGGAGGCGGTGTCATGGAGATGCACTCGCGCTGGATGCGCGACCACAACTGGAAGACCCAGGGCGGCTACGGCGACATTAACGTGGCGCGTTCGCTTGAGGTAAGCTCCAACATCGGCGTGAGCTGGATTATCGACCACTACTACGGCAAGAATCCGGAGAAGTACATCGACGGTCTCTACCGCATCGGCATGCACGAAGACCTGAACCTTCCGCTTGTGGGCTACAACCGCCCGATCATACGCTATCCCAAGCGCAATCCGAGCGGAGGAGTGGAAGACAAGACCATGCTGCCGTGGATGAGCATCGGCTACAACACGCAGATAGCCCCCATAAACACCCTTACGTTCTACAACGCCATAGCCAATAACGGCCGGATGGTCAAGCCCCGGTTCGTCAAGGCGGTGTCAAAGAACGGAGTGACAATAGCCGAATACCCTGTGGAAGAACTGAAATCGAGCATCTGCAAGGAATCTACGCTGAAGACAATGCAGACCATTCTGCGCCATGTAGTCAGCCAGGGACTGGGCAAGAAGGCAGGCAGCCGCCTGTTCCACGTGTCGGGCAAGACCGGCACGGCACAGGTGTCGCAGGGCAAAAGCGGCTACAAGAGCGGCACGACGGGCTATTGGCTCTCGTTTGCAGGATATTTCCCGTCGGAGCAACCGCGCTACTCCTGCATAGTGTGTATCAAGAAATGGGGTCTCCCGGCATCGGGAGGCGGCATGAGCGGAGTGGTGTTCCGCAAGATAGCGGAGGGTGTCATGGCGCAGGATCTGAAGCTTGACATCGCCGACGCGAGGGAAGATTACTCCGAACCGGTGCCCTCCGTGATGCGCGGCAACATACTCGCTGCCGACTATGTGCTGTCAAATCTCGGGTTCAAGTGCCGTGACGGATGGAACGGTTCCTACGCTTCGGGCAACCCCATATGGGGTACGGGCTTCAAGACAGCCGGCAACAGCGTGACCCTGAAGCGTGAACGGCAATACGGCAAGAGCATCGTGCCCGACGTGAAAGGCATGGGCGCACGCGATGCGGTGTACATGCTTGAGAGCCGTGGGGTGAAAGTGAAGGTCGTCGGACGCGGCAAGGTGGTAAATCAAAGCCTCGCTCCGGGAAAGAAAATAAGCAAAGGTGACGCCTGCACACTCACGCTCAGCGTGCGGGGGAAAGCCTGAAAAAACATACAGATATGAAATTATCGGAAATACTTAAGAATGTCGTGCCGACACTGATAGAGGGTTCGGCCGACAAGGAAATAACCGGCGTGAGCATAGACTCAAGACTTGTAAAGGACGGACACCTGTTCATTGCCATGAAGGGAACGCAGGCTGACGGCCACAAGTACATCCCGAAGGCTATAGAACTGGGCGCTACCGCCATACTGCTTGAGGACATGCCGGAGGAAAAGATCGACGGTGTGACTTACATAAAGGTGGACTCTACCGAGGACGCATCCGGCAAGGCGGCGACGGCTTTCTACGGTTATCCGTCGGAGAAACTCCAACTTGTGGGCGTGACAGGCACCAACGGCAAGACCACGATAGCCACTCTGCTCTACAACATGTTCCGCAAGATGGGGCACAAATGCGGACTTCTGTCCACCGTGTGCAACTATATCGACGGCGAAGCGGTGCCCGCAGACCACACCACTCCTGACCCCGTGGAACTCAACTACCTGCTCTCGCGCATGGTGGAAGCAGGCTGCGAGTACGCCTTTATGGAATGTTCGTCGCACGCGATACACCAGAAACGCATCGGCGGACTGAAGTTTCGGGGCGGCATTTTCACCAATCTCACCCGCGACCACCTGGACTATCACAAGACATTCGAGAACTACAGGGATGCCAAGAAGGCATTTTTCGACATGCTCGACAAGGACGCTTTCGCCGTGACCAATGCCGATGACAAGAACGGAATGTTCATGGTGCAGAACTGCAAAGCCAAGGTCTTGACCTACAGCACACGCTCTATGGCGGACCACAAGGCACGCATCCTTGAGTGCCACTTTGAGGGCATGTACCTCGACATCGACGGCAAGGAGGTGGGAGTGCAGTTCATCGGCAAGTTCAACGTGAGCAACCTGCTCGCCGTCTACTCCGCTGCCGTGGAGCTGGGCAAGTCTCCCGACGAGGTGCTGCTTGTGCTCAGCACCCTCAAGAGCGTAAGCGGCAGACTGGAACCTGTAAGGAGCGGCAACGGCGTAACTGCCGTCGTGGACTATGCGCACACGCCGGACGCCATCGTGAATGTCATCCAGGCCCTGCGTGACGTGATGAACGGCAAGGGCAATCTGATAACTGTCTGCGGATGCGGAGGCAACCGCGACAAGGGCAAACGCCCGATAATGGCGAGCGAGGCGGTAAAAGCCAGCGACAAAGTGATACTCACTTCCGACAACCCGAGGAAGGAAGACCCGGAGGCAATCCTCGATGACATGGAGGCAGGACTGACTGCCGACCAGAAGAAAGCGGTGCTCCGCATCACCGACCGCCGCCAGGCCATACGCACGGCAGTGGCGATAGCGCAGAAGGGAGATGTCATCCTCATCGCCGGAAAGGGACATGAGGACTACCAGATCATAGGCGACGTGAAGCACCATTTCGACGACAGGGAGGAAGTGCGCGCCGCTTTCGGCGAATAAACGTGCCGTACAAACAACAGGAAACAGACGATGCTATACTATATTTTCAGATTTCTCGAGCAGTTCGGAATATCCGGTTCCCACATCTGGGGCTACATCTCGTTCCGTTCGTTGCTCGCACTCATCCTCTCGCTTGTCATCTCGGCGTGGTTCGGCGAGAAGTTCATAAAGTTCATGAAGCGCCGCCAGATTACCGAGACGGCGCGTGATGCCAAGATAGACCCCTTCGGCACGCAGAAGGTGGGAGTGCCGACGATGGGCGGAATCATCATCATCGTGTCGATACTCGTGCCGGTGTTGCTGCTCGGACGCTTGCGTAACATCTACCTCATACTCATGGTCGTCACCACCGTATGGCTCGGTTTCCTCGGCGGAATGGACGATTTCATAAAGGTGTTCCGCAAGAACAAGGAGGGCTTGAAGGGCAAATACAAGATCATAGGCCAGGTGAGCATAGGCTTCATCGTGGGTCTCACCCTGTGGGCATCGCCCGACGTGAAGCAGGTGGACAGGATTCCGGTGGAGAAGACGGTGTCGGTTGCCTCAAAGGAGGATGCCGGCGACAAAGCCGTGGAGTACACTTACAGGACACGGCTGGAGAAGTCGCTGAAGACCACAATACCGTTTGTCAAGTCGCACAACCTCGACTACAGCAGGGTGATGAAGTTCGTCGGCGAGCACTATGTTGCCGCCGGATGGATTCTGTTCGTGATAATGACAATCTTCGTGGTCACTGCGGTGAGCAACGGAGCTAACCTCAACGACGGCATGGACGGCATGTGCGCCGGCAACTCTGCCGTTATAGGCGTGGCGCTTGGCATCCTCGCGTATGTCAGCAGCCACGTGGAGTTCGCCTCATACCTCAACATAATGTTCATCCCCGGCACCGAGGAACTGGTTGTGTTCATGTGCGCTTTCGTCGGCGCAATGATTGGTTTCCTGTGGTACAACGCCTATCCTGCCCAGGTGTTCATGGGAGATACGGGTTCGCTCACTATCGGCGGCATCATCGGCGTGTGCGCCATCATCATCCACAAGGAGCTGTTGCTGCCCATCCTTTGCGGTGTTTTCTTCGTCGAGAGCCTAAGTGTCATGCTTCAGGTGTACTGGTTCAAGCTGGGCAAACGACGCGGCGTGAAGCAGCGACTGTTCCGCCGCACGCCCATACACGACGCCTACAGGACGCAGGACAGCCAGCTTGACCCTGACTGCAAGTACGTGTTCCGCGGTTCGGGCAGGGTTTTCCATGAGTCCAAGATAACTATCCGTTTCTGGATTGTCACCATTATACTGGCGGCAATGGCAATCATAACACTTAAGATACGATGAAAAGACTGGTCGTGTTGGGTGCTGGCGAAAGTGGAGCCGGCACTGCCATATTGGCTCAGAAGCAAGGTTTTGACGTGTTCGTTTCCGACATGGGGACGGTGAAAGACCACTACAAGTCGGTGCTCGACGCACATGGCATTGAGTGGGAGGAGGGACACCACACGGCGGAAAAGATACTGTCCGCCGATGAAGTGGTGAAAAGTCCCGGCATTCCCGACAGTTCCCCCATGGTGCAGCAGCTCATCGCGCAAGGCACGCCGATACTTTCCGAGATAGAATTTTGCAGCCGTTATACCCGTGGAAAGATGATTTGCATCACCGGAAGCAACGGCAAGACGACGACAACCACCCTCATACACTACATAATGAAGTGCGCTGGCAAGAACGTAGGACTTGGCGGCAACATCGGAAAGTCGCTCGCCCTGCAGATAGCAGAGGACGACAAGGACTGGTATGTGGTGGAACTCAGCTCGTTCCAGCTGGACAACTGCTTCTCTTTCCGTGCCGACATAGGAGTGCTGATGAACATTACCGCCGACCACCTCGACCGTTATGACTTCGAGATGCAGCACTATGTGGACTCCAAGATGCGCATTATCCAGAACCAGACACCGGGCGACAAGTTCATATATTGGGCTGAGGATGAGTATATAGGCAGGGAACTGGAGCGGCGGCAGCGCGGCGAGCACATTCCCGCACCGACGCCTTCGTCGAGGGAAGCCGCACCGGGCAACCCCACGCTGTGCCCTTTCCGTGACACGGATTTTGAGAAACTCGGACTTGAGTTCAGCCTTCCCGGCCAGCACAACAAGCGCAATGCCCTCGCCGCATATCATGCCACGAAGGCTGCAGGCGTGGACGAGGCGGTGATAAGGGACTGCCTGAAGAACTTCCCCGGGGTGGAGCACCGCCTCGAGTTCGTGGCCGACAAGGACGGCGTGCGCTATGTCAACGACTCCAAAGCCACCAACGTGGACGCCTGCAAGGTGGCTCTTGAGGCGATGACGCGCCCCGTGGTGCTGATTGTCGGCGGCAAGGACAAGGGCAACGACTACAGTCTGATAGTGCCGCTTGTCCGCGAGAAATGCTGCGGACTGGTCTATCTGGGCGCAGACAACGCCAAGCTGCACGCCAGTTTCGACGCTCTCGGGCTGCCTGTGGCCGACACCCATTCCATGAAAGACTGCGTGGCGGCATGCAGGAAAATGGCAAAGGAGGGCGACGTGGTGCTGCTCAGTCCGTGCTGCGCCAGTTTCGACCTGTTCAAGAACATGGAGGACAGGGGCGAACAGTTCAAGTCCAATGTTAGGGAACAGTAATTTTCAACAACAGAATATATTGCACTCGTAATGAACAAATCGATAGGAAACCTGTTCAAAGGTGACAAGGTGGTGTGGATGGTGTTCTTTTTCCTTTCGCTCATCAGTGTCGTGGAGGTGTTCTCCGCCTCGTCCACCCTTACCTTCAAGGGCGGAAACTACTGGTCTCCAGTGATAAAGCACGGAGGCATCCTGCTGCTCGGGCTGTTCTTCATGATAATTACGCTCAACATCAAGTGCAAGTATTTCAAGGTGATGACGCCGTTTCTCATCATCTTGTCGTGGATTATGCTCGCCTGGGTTCTTATCGCCGGGCATGTCACAAACGATGCCGCGCGCTGGATAAACGTCTTCGGCATCCAGTTCCAACCCTCGGAAATAGCCAAGGGAACGTTGGTTCTCTCCGCGGCGCAGATACTCGGAGCCACGCAGACGGAGAACGGGGCCGACAAGCATGCGTTCTGGTGGATACTCATGATAAGCTGTCCGACGATAGGCATGATTTTCTCGGAGAACCTGTCCACGGCGGGTCTGATAACCGTCACGCTGATGATGATGATGTTTGTGGGGCGTGTGCCCGTGCGCCAGATTGGCGGACTGTTCAGCATAATGATGATTCTGGGTGTCACGGCATTCTCTTTGATTATGCTGATAGGCGACACCAAGGACGCGGAGGAGCAGCGTGCGGCGCATGACAAGGAAATTGTAGCCGGTGCCGGCGAGCCTGTGGAAAAGGAAGAAGGGGTGGGCGGCAAAATCTTCCACCGCGCTTCGGCATGGAAACAGCGTATCATCGACTTTGTGGCAAGTGACCCCGAGTCGCCCGATTCGGTCGATATCATAGGCAAAGGACGGCAGGTGGCGTTTTCCAAGGTGGCCATTGCCTCGTCGAGAGTGGTAGGCGTCGGTCCGGGCAACTCGGTGGTGCGCGACTTCCTCTCGCAGGCTTTCTCCGACTTCATCTTTGCCATTATCATAGAGGAACTGGGACTTGTGGGACTTTTCGGCGTGCCTTTCCTCTATCTTGTACTGCTGTTCCGCGCCGGGATAATAGCCCGCAGGTGCGAGAACAACTTCCCCGCTTTCCTCGTCATAGGCATTGCCCTCATGCTCGTGACACAGGCCATGATAAACATGTGCGTGGCTGTGGGAATCGCTCCGGTGACAGGACAGCCGCTGCCACTGGTCAGCAAGGGCGGCACGTCCACCATTATCAACTGCGTCTACATCGGAGTGATACTGAGCGTCAGCCGTTCCGCCAAGAAGCGCACGGCGTGACTGTAGGGCGCCGTTGGCGGTTTCGGAGCCGAAAACTTCCGTTTTAACCTTTTTTGTGTTTGTTGCCGTGCCGATAATGCCTATCTTTGCACCCCTGTAACCGGTACTGTATTAAACACATAACAAAGATGAAGAAGAGAATAGACACCTCCCGTGACCGGATAGACTTCGGCTCGGGCAAGATCGGACCGTTGTTCAGAAGCCTGTTCTTTCCTACTCTCGTGGGCATGATATTCATGTCTGCCCAGACCATTATTGACGGCATATTGGTAGGCAGGGGCGTCGGCGCTGAAGGAATGGCGGCGGTAAACATCGTGGCACCTCTGTGGACGGTGGTGACGGGGCTCGGACTGATGTTCGGCATCGGTGCTTCCGTCATTGCCAGCATGCACGTCGCCGACGGCAACAACAAGGCTGCCAGCATCATCCTGACACAGGCTTACATCGTGGGCTTTGCCATTATCGCGGTGCTGTTGGCACTGTGCGTCGCCATGCCGAAGTCCATCGTCTACGCACTCGGGTGCAGTGCGGCGCTGGAAAAGTATGCCCTCGACTACTTGTTGTGGCTCTTGCCCGGAACGGTTTTCCTCATGTGGCAGTGCGTGGGCATGATGATGGTGCGCCTCGACGGCTCTCCGCGCTATGCCATGTGGATACAGGTGATGGGCGCGGTGGTCAATCTCGGGCTCGACTGGCTGTTCATTTTCCCCATGGGAATGGCTGTCAAGGGTGCCGCCGTAGCCACTTCGATAGCCTGCATCGTGGGCGGACTGATGAGCCTGGCGTACTTCGCCCGGTTCTCCAAGACCCTGAAGTTCTACCGTCTGAAGGCAAGCGTCACCTCGCTTGCGCTCACCCTGCGCAACACGGGCTACATGGTGAAGCTCGGATCTGCCACCTTTGTGGCGGAGATAGCCATGAGCGTGACCATGATAGCCGGCAATTACATGTTCATGTCGATGCTGCATGAGGACGGCGTAGCGGCGTTTGCCGTGGTCTGCTACCTCTTTCCCATAATCTTTTCGGTCAACAATGCCGTGGCGCAGTCTGCCCAGCCGATCATCAGCTACAACTACGGCGCGGGGCAGGAGGAGCGTGTCAGCCGCACCCTCAGAGTGTCGCTCTATGCCGCCGTGCTGTGCGGAGTGTGCGTGATGTCGCTTCTTGTGCTGGGCGACCGCCTCGTCGTCGGCGCGTTCCTGCGCTCCAGCGAACCTGCCTATGCGCTGGCGGTCGACGGAATGCCGTGGTTTGCCACCTGTTCGATGTTCTTTGCCCTCAACGTGGCGTTCGTCGGCTACTACCAGAGCATAACCCGGGCGAAGCGCGCCATGGCGTACACCTTCCTGCGCGGCATCGTCTTTTCCGTTGCGGGCTTCGCCATACTCCCGCGAGTATTGGGCGTTGTCGGACTGTGGACGGCGATACCGGCAGCCGAACTCGTCACTCTCTGCATCATCGCGGCGGAGCATCTCCTCGTGAAAGTGAAGAAGGCATAGCCTCCGGACGGTGTTCCTCTGCTGTCACAACGGCGTTCTTGCGGTGCGGGAGCGCCGTTTGCGTGACCTGCCCACGGCCGTGGTCCGTGTGTGCGGCATTTGCCGCACGCGTTGATGGTATTTGCCGCACACGTTCACGGCATCTGCCGCACGATGACCGGAACACCCCTCTGAAACCGCCTTTGCACCGCTCTTGTGCGGCAGGAACACAGTGGGCGGAAAACTCGAAAAAATCTCGGGCGCACAGAAACTCTGTTTGTGGTATGGCAAATTATGTTTGCCGTAAGGAAAAAATGTAGGTGAAACGTTCTGAAAAGTTTGTTTTTTTTATTACTTTTGCCAAACAAAGTTTGGCGAACTGACAGTTGTAATGAACAGAGAATTAAGAATTATCATAAGCGGCGGCGGCACCGGGGGACACATATTCCCCGCAGTGTCGATAGCCAATGCCATTAAAGCGAAGCGTCCCGACGCTAAAATACTCTTCGTGGGGGCTGAAGGGCGCATGGAGATGCAGCGTGTTCCCGCCGCCGGATATGAGATTGTCGGTCTGCCGGTGCGCGGTCTGATACGCCCGCTTTACAGTCTGAAGAACATCGGAGTGATGCTCGACTACCTGAAAAGCAAGAGTAAGATAAAGAAAACGATACGTGAGTTCCGCCCGGACGTGGCGGTGGGAGTGGGAGGATATGCCTCCGCCCCGACACTGAACGCCGCTGCCGCAATGGGAGTGCCGTGCCTCATACAGGAGCAGAACTCCTATGCCGGAGTGACAAACAAGTCGCTGGCGAAGAAGGCGCGCAAGATTTGCGTTGCCTACGAGGGCATGGAGCGGTTCTTCCCGAAAGAGCGCATCATGCTCACGGGCAATCCGGTGCGTCAGGGACTGCTCAACCCGAAACTCGAAAAGGGAGCCTGCGCCGCACGGTTCGGTTTTTCTGCCGACAAGCCTCTGGTGCTCATCATCGGCGGAAGCCTCGGTGCACGCACCATCAACAGAAGCGTGCTGGAGAACCTCGGGCTGATTTCGGAGTCAGGAGTGCAGTTCGTGTGGCAGACGGGAAAGTACTACAGCAAAGCCATAGCGGAGGAGCTGGAGAGCAAAGGCAAGCCGTCGAACCTCTACGTCACCGACTTTGTGGCGGCAATGGACGAGGCCTACTGCGCCGCCGACCTCGTTGTGTCGAGGGCTGGAGCAAGCAGCATCAGCGAGCTTTGCCTGTTGGGCAAACCCTCAATACTCGTTCCTTCGCCCAATGTGGCTGAAGATCACCAGACGCACAATGCCATGGCGCTCGTCAACAAGGACGCCGCCATGCTCGTGAAGGATGCCGAGGCGGAGACGAAACTCATACCTCTGGCACTTGAGACCGTGGCTGACCGGGAGCGTCTTGCCGCCCTCGGGAAGAACGCCAAGACGATGGCATTCGCCGATTCCGCCGACGTGATAGCGGAAGAGGTGCTGAAACTCGCAGAAGAAAACGGAAAATGGAACTGAAAGACATAAAAGCTGTTTATTTCGTAGGTGCCGGCGGCATCGGCATGAGCGCCATCGCACGCTATTTCATAAGCAAGGGAATGGTCGTGGCAGGCTATGACAAGACTCCCTCGGAGCTTACTCACAGGCTGGAAAAGGAGGGCATGCTCATACACTACGAGGAGAACGTGGACATGATACCCCAAGCCTGCCGGAAACCGCAGTCGTGCCTGGTGGTCTACACTCCCGCCATCCCGTCGACCCACAAGGAACTGGAGTTTTTCCGCGAAGGCGGTTTCGAGATAGAGAAAAGGGCGCAGGTGCTCGGCACGCTCACACGTTCGCACAAGGGACTGTGCGTGGCAGGCACACACGGAAAGACCACCACGTCGACCATGTGCGCCCACATCATGCACCAGAGCCGCCTCGACTGCAACGCCTTTTTGGGCGGTATCTCCAAGAACTACGGCACAAACTGCATCCTCGCTCCCGAGAGTGACTACTGCGTGATCGAGGCTGACGAGTTCGACAGGTCGTTCCATTGGCTCCGTCCGTGGATGAGCGTGATAACCAGCACCGACCCCGACCACCTCGACATATACGGCACCAAGGAAGCCTATCTTGAGAGTTTCCGCCACTACACCACGCTAATCCAGCCCGGAGGAGCGCTCATCATCCACAAGAACCTGGAGATGAAGGCTGACGTGCAGCCTGGTGTCAAGGTGTACGAATACAGCCGCGACGAGGGTGACTTCCATGCCGAGAACGTAAAGATAGGCGATGGCAGGATAACGTTCGACTTCATTTCGCCGGTAGAAAACGTCAGCGGCGTGGAACTGGGACAGCCTGTGCCGGTCAACATAGACAACGGCATCGCCGCAATGGCAATGGCGCAGCTCAACGGATGCACCGCAGAGGAACTGCGCTACGGCATGAAGACATTCAAGGGAGTGGACCGCCGGTTCGACTTCAAGATAAAGGACGACCGCCATGTGCTCGTCTCTGACTACGCACACCACCCGAAGGAGATATACCAGAGCGCCAAGAGCATCAGGGAACTGTATGCCGGACGCAAGATAACGGCCATATTCCAGCCGCATCTCTACACCCGCACCCGCGACTTCTACCGCGACTTCGCCGCAGCGCTCAGCCTGCTTGACGAGGTCGTGCTCTGCGACATATACCCGGCAAGAGAGCAGCCTATCCCCGGCGTTACCAGCCAGCTCATCTACGACAACCTGGCTGACGGGGTGGAGAAAGCCATGATACGGACGGCGGACGTGCTGGACTACGTGAAAGGCAGGGACTTCGACGTGCTCGTGATTCTCGGTGCCGGCGACCTCGACAACTATGTGCCGGAGATTGCAAAACTGATAGAAAAGAAATAGTACCCATGCACGTGCGCGCCAAAAAAGCAGGTCTGGTGTTTGTGGACGTCTGTCTGGCTGTCTACATCATCGTGGCGTTCTCTGCCTTCAACAAGCCGGAGAGGGGACACCGCGTGTGCAAGGGGGTGAACATAACCGTGGCTGACGCCACCGCCAACGGATTCATCACCGGCAAGGAGGTGCAGAAACGCCTTGAGAAAATGCACCTCTATCCGAAAGGGAAGATACTGGCGGGGGTCAGCTGCCGCAAGATGGAGGAGGCGCTGCTTGCCACCCCGTTCGTGAGAACCGCCGACTGCTACAAGGACGAAGACGGCATGGTGAACGTCAGCATCACCCAACGGGTGCCCGTGGTGAGGATAAAGGCGGTCAACAACGACGACTTCTACATCGACGACAGGGACTGCATAATGCCCAACTCCGACTATACGTCGGACCTGATAATAGCCACCGGCTACATCAGCCGCTCGTTCGCCACGCTCTATGTGTCGCCGCTGGCACGCAGGCTCATGTCGGACGATTTCAGCAGAAATCTCTTCCAGCAGATCAACATCACGCATGACCTCGGCGTGGAACTGGTGCCGCGCATCGGCGACAACGTGATATACCTCGGCCACATGCCGGTGTGCAAGACGAAAAAAGAGCGCGAGGAACTGGTCAACAGTTTCGTCGACAGGAAGATGAAACGCCTGAAGGCTTTCTACAAATACGGACTGCCGGTGGCAGGATGGAACAAATACTCGGAGATAAGCCTCGAGTTTGACAACCAGATAATATGCAAGCGTGCCGCAGACGACGGCAACTGACAAAAAGAAGAAACAACAAGAAAACAACATAAGGTATGGCAAAGGAATTCATTGTAGCCATTGAACTCGGCTCGTCCAAGGTCACTGGCATTGCCGGAAAGAAGAACCTTGATGGCAGCATCTCTGTTCTTGCCGTCGTGCAGGAGAACTCTTCGTCCTATATACGCAGGGGCGTGGTCTACAATCTCGACAAGACGATGCAGTCGCTGATAAACATAAGGAAACGGCTTGAGACCCAACTGCGCACCAAAATACAGAAAGTGTACGTCGGAGTGGGCGGACAGAGCATCATGGGAGTGAAGAACGTCATCGTCAAAGACCTGCCTAACGACACCATTGTCACACAGGAAATGGTCAACGAACTGATGGACGCCAACCGCAACATGGACTATCCTGACAAGGAAATACTCGATGCCGTCACGCTGGAATACAAGGTCGACGCGCGGCTGCAGGCGGATCCCGTCGGCATACAGTGCTCGCGGCTGGAGGGCAACTTCCTCAACATACTGTGGAGAAAGACCTTCTACAGCAACCTCAACAAGTGTTTCGAAGACGCGAGGATACCCATCGCGGAGATGTATCTTGCCCCCTTGGCGCTCGCCGACATCACCCTGACAGAGAACGAACGCCACTCGGGATGCGTGCTCGTGGACATGGGAGCTGACACCACCACCGTGTCGGTGTACTACAAGAACGTGCTGCGCCACCTCGCAGTGATACCTATCGGAGGTACAAACGTGACGCGTGACATCGCCACACTGCAGATAGACGAGACGGACGCGGAGAAGATGAAACTGAAATACGGCTCTGCCTACACCGACTATGCCGACATCGACAGCGGGGAAACGCTGTCCATCGACGGCGAGAGAACTCTGGAGAAGCGCAAGTTTGTGGACATAGTGGAAGCCCGTGTGGAGGAGATAGTGTGCAACGCATGGTATCAGGTGCCGACGGAATACCGCGACCGCCTGCTCGGAGGCATCATCCTGACCGGCGGCGGAGCCAACATGCCCAACATAGAAAAGGTGTTCCGTGAGCACACACATGTGGAAAAGGTGCGCATGGCAAAGACTGTGACGCAGGCGATAGACACCACGTCGCCCGAAGTGAAGGCCAACGACTGCCGCATGAACACCGTCATAGGACTGCTGGCAAAGGGTGACATGAACTGCGCAGGAGACGAAATGGGCAACGACCTGTTCGGTCCGGGCAACAGCGCACACGAAGAAACGGAGCCTGAAACAACCCATCAGGGAGCACCGTCGACACCTCTCCAGGGTAAAGGCAACGTGCTGACCGAAGCGGAAAAACAGCGCCGTGAGGCTGAAGAGCGCCGCAGGAAAGAGGAAGAAGCGGAGGCAAAGCGTCTGCAGGAAGAGAAGGAACGTGCGGAAGCGGAGAGAATAAAGCGCGAAAACAGTTTCTGGAACAAGATGAAGAAGACGCTGAAGAAATTCGCCAATGAGGCTATATCCGAGGAGGAGTAGTCCTTCCTGATTGCCGTATCCGGTGATTTGCACTGCGAAAACGATAAACATTGATTTGAAAAAAAACAATTAAGACGAAAGACATATGCCAAACAATTCAGGGACGATGCTCGATTTCGGTGAGCCGGAACGCCCGAAGAGCATAATCAAAGTTATAGGTGTCGGCGGTGGCGGCGGCAACGCCGTGACCCACATGTACCGTGAGGGAATACACGACGTGAGTTTCGTGCTCTGCAATACTGACAACCAGGCACTGAACGATTCGCCTGTTCCTGTCCACCTGCAACTCGGCACGGAGGGACTTGGCGCCGGCAACAAGCCCGAAAAGGCGCGCCAGGCTGCTGAGGAGAGCATGGACGACATAAAAAACATGCTCTCTGACGGCACGAAGATGACATTCATCACCGCCGGAATGGGCGGCGGCACGGGCACGGGAGCCGCTCCGGTGATAGCCAAAGCGAGCAAGGAGCTCGGCATCCTCACGGTCGGCATTGTCACCATACCGTTCCGCTTCGAGGGAGAGAAGAAGATTGACCAGGCTCTCGACGGCGTGGAGGAAATGGCGAAGAACGTCGACGCCCTGCTCGTCATAAACAACGAGCGCCTGCGTGAGGTGTATCCGGAACTCTCGGTGCTCTCTGCTTTCGGCAAAGCTGACGAGACTCTCAGCGTGGCGGCAAGGAGCATATCGGAGCTGATAACCAACCACGACATCATAAACCTGGACTTCAACGACGTGAAGACGGTGCTCAAGGACGGCGGAGTGGCAATAATATCCACCGGTTACGGCGAAGGAGAGGGTCGTCTGAAGCATGCCATAGACGACGCACTCAACTCGCCGCTGCTCAACGACAACGACATTTTCAACTCGAAGAAGATACTCCTGAACATCAAGTTCGGCGAAGACACCGATGAGGGTGCCAGCCTGATGATGGAGGAAATGAACGACGTGCATGACTTCATGGCGAAGTTCAGCAACGGTTTTGAGACAAAATGGGGTCTCGGAAAACTGCCCGACCTCGGCAAGAAGGTGAAAGTGACAATCCTCGCCACAGGCTTTGGCCTGCGTGACATGGATGTCATGAACGACCATCTCGCCAAGAAATACAGCCAAGAGGAGATGGAACGCCTTGCGGAAGAGCAGGACAAGGAAAACGCGAAGCGCGAGAGGAGAAAGGACTACTACGGCGACGGTGTCAACGGACAGGTCAGACGCCCGCGCCACATCTTCCTGTTCCGTCCGGAAGACCTCGACAACGAGGATGTCATCTATGCCGTGGAGACCACTCCGACCTACAAGCGCACGGTGAAAACGGTAAAGGACATAAGAAACCAGGCGGACGGCAAGAAACCGGCGGAGACCGACACCGCAGCCGGCAATGACGCCGCCCCGGGGATAATCAGCTTCGTCTGACCCTGACAAAACTGCACATTATTAATATATAACCGGAGCCGCCCCTGAATGCAGAGGCGGCTCCGGTTGCGTAAAAAGACCGCTGCTTAATATCCTATAAGCAGTATTCCCTTCAACGGAAGTTTGATTCTGTTGGAAATGTACATTGTTTCAAGGAATACAAAGATACGTTCGAAATCCTTGTGTGAACGGTATGTGTTTCTTACAGCAAGTACAAGATATTCCACGTCAAACATCATGGAAGCCTCAAAGATGTCTTTCAGGAACTGGTGATTTTCCGTCGCGCGACCTGCCTCAACCTCTATGACAATCTTTCCGTCACGGCTAATGGCATCGGCATAGAATGACTTGTCTATCTCGTTGTTTGTTTTGAACAGTACCGGGACATTGATTTTACCTTCCTTTGTCTTGCTCTGTTCCACTTGAAAACCGCTTTTTTCCAAGTATGGACGCACTAAAGCCAACACTTCATCCGAGACCAACTCGTGTGTTTGGGATGATATTTTGTCCTCGACGCCAAGAAAAGCATTGATTATATCGGTCATTGGCTGAATCATTCCCATTGAGCGGGGAAAGAACTGGTATTGTATAGATGTTTTGGACATATTGTTTTGTGGCCGTAAAATTATGGTGGGTCATTTGCAAAGGTAGGACTTGTACATCGGATTTACAAGGAAAACGGGAGTTTTTTACTTCAGTTCTGTTGCCGAAGGCTGTCCGGACGGTGTCACTTTCGCACATCTGTTGCGTGGAGAAAAAGGCTATTTGTGCGGACGGAAGTTCGTTTTGGGGTGCTGTCCTTTTGTCACCTTGCGCATGACAATTGTTTTCTTTTTGGTATATTTGTTGCAAAACCGCTGCAAAATGTTTTGTATTTTACCAATTTTATGTACTTTTGCCGACGATTAACCATATTATGGATGAATGTAATGAGATTTAGGTCTATTTTGATGTCCTTGCTGCTTGTCGTGGCAGGACATGCTTTAGCACAGTCGCCCGGTACGGTAGGCGGTGTCATCACCGATGAAGCAGGCGAGCCTGTGGTCGGTGCTTATGTGCAGTTGAAAGGCTCTAACGAAGGCGTTGTCACCGATGTCGACGGACGTTTCACCTTTCCCAAGGCGAAGAAAGGGGAGACTCTTGTGGTGAAGTACATCGGAATGGAGACCCAGACGGTGAAAGCCGGCTCGCAGATGCGGGTGCGCCTGGTGTCTTCCGACCAGAAACTCGACGAGGTGCTCGTCGTAGCCTTCGGTCAGCAGAAGAAGTCCAGTTTTACGGGTTCTGCTGGTGTAGTAAAGAGCGAAGTGCTGGAGAAGAAGCAGCTCACCAACGTGTTCAGCGGTCTGCAGGGCGAAATCGCCGGCGTGCAGATGACTAACACATCGGGAGACCCGACGTCCACGCCGTCGTTTGCCATTCGCGGTTTTAGTTCCATTAATGCAGGTACGAGTCCTCTCATCATCGTTGACGGCGCTCCTTATGACGGCGGATGGAACAATCTCAACCCTAACGACGTGGCAAGTGTCACCGTACTGAAGGATGCAGCGAGCAATGCGCTCTACGGAGCACGCGGTGCCAACGGCGTAATCATGATTACCACCAAGCAGGGAAAGGCTGACCGGTCGGTCATAACCTTCGACGCGAAGTGGAGCGCCAACAGCCGTGCCACGGTGGAATATGACCGCATAACAGACCCGGCGCAATATTACGAGACATACTACAAGGCGTTATATAATTATAATGTACGCGACAAGGAGATGTCGGCATACGATGCTCATGTGCAGGCCAACAGTACTCTCGGTTCAACAGGCGACAAGGGCGGACTCGGATACATCGTCTACGCTGTGCCCGACGGTGAATATCTCATCGGCAGCAACGGGCGTCTGAACCCCAATGCCACCCTTGGCAACCGCGTGATGAGCAACGGACAGATCTACACTCTTACCCCCGACGACTGGGTGAAGGAGGCTTTCCGCACAGGTCTGCGCCAGGAATACAACTTCAATGTTACCGGCGGAGGCACCAATTCCACATTCTACGCTTCTTTAGGATACCTCAACAACCAGGGCATTGTCTACAATTCCGGTTTCGAACGCTATACTGCCCGCATCAAAGCGGACTATCAGGCACGCAAGTGGCTGAAGTTGGGAGGCAACGTGAACTATACCCACACCGACCAGGATGACGTGTCTTCGGGCAGCCAGACGGTGTTTGACATGACCACGAACTTCGCTCCCATCTATCCGGTATATCTCCGTGACGGCGAAGGAAACATCATGACCGACAGTAACGGCAAGATGTATGACTACGGCGACGGCACCAACGGTTCGCAGCGTCCTATGCAGCTTGACCCCGCACGCAACTTCCTGCAGGCGGACAAGCTGAATGTCAACAACACTTACACGAACGTGTTTACCCTCAACGGCTTTGCCGACATCACTCCTATGGAGGGACTGAAGGTGACGCTCAACGGCACTGTCACCGACAATGAGTGGCATAACACCTACACTCTGCAGCCTTTCTACGGCAACACTGCCACCACCTATCCCGGCGGTTACGTATATAAGGCAGCCTACCAGACCTACACTCTCAACTTCCAGCAGATTGTGAACTACACCAAGCAGTTCGGCCTGCACAATGTGACGGGCATGATAGGTCACGAGAACTACAAGTACAAGTACAGCTACCTCACCGGTGACAACCAGAACATGTTCTCTTACTTCGGTTCGCAGGAACTCAATGGCGCGGTGACGGAGGTTTCTGCCGCCAGCAACACCACCGACTACAACACGGAGGGATACTTTGCGCGTGCCATGTATGACTATGACAACAAGTACTATCTGCAGGCATCCTATCGCCGTGACGCCTCCTCACGCTTCCACCCTGACCACCGCTGGGGCGACTTCTACTCCGTCGGCGGCGCATGGATAGTAAGCAAGGAGAAGTGGTACGACGTGTCATGGCTGGACATGCTGAAGCTTAAGATGTCGTGGGGACAGCAGGGTAACGACGATATAGGTAACTTCCGCTATACCGACACCTACTATCTGAGCAACTTCAACGGTCAGGTGAGCCTCGTGCAGAGCACTGTCGGCAACAAGAACATCACATGGGAGACCAACAGCAACTTCAACATCGGCGTGGAGTTTGACATCCTCAAGAGCCGCATAAGCGGTAGTGTGGAGTACTTCAGCCGCAAGACCACCGACATGCTCACATTCGTCAGCGTGCCTCTGTCGGGTGGTTACGCCGGTTCTTACGAGAATGTGGGCGACATGCTAAACCGCGGTGTGGAGTTTGATCTCCATTTCAATCCCGTGCGCACCAAGGACTTCAACTGGATGATTAACGTCAATGCCACACACTACAAGAACAAGGTGACAAAGCTCAACAAGGAGAACAAGGGCAACTTGCTCGCCGGTCATCCGGGATACGTCAACGGCAACTACTTCGTAGGTGAGGGACTTCCGCTCCACACCTTCCGTCTCAAGAAGTACGCAGGTGTCACTTCCGAAGGTCTGTCTTCATGGTATGTGCTTGACGAGACGACAGGCGAGATGACCACTACCACGCAGTCGAGCAAGGCTTCCTATTTCAACTGCGGCACGTCAGACCCCGATTTGTACGGCGGTTTCAGCACCACTTTGAGTTATAAAGGTCTCGATTTGTCAGTGACATTCAACTATAGTCTTGGCGGCAAAGCCATAGACTGGGGCTATCAGGCTATGATGAAAAACCCGTCGACAGGCGTTACCGGTTTCGCTATCCACAAGGATCAGCTCAACGCCTGGTCGGAAACAAACACCTCAAGCAACATTCCCCGCTTCCAGTATGCGGTGAAAGACTGCGACACAAACAGCCACGCCACGTCCGACCGCTTCCTTACCAACGCCTCGACACTCACGTTGCAGAACATCAACTTGGGCTACAACGTGCCGAAGAGCCTTGTGCAGAGACTTGGACTTTCCAACTTGAGAGTGTACGTTTCGGGCGACAACCTCTACTACTGGAGCAAGCGCAAGGGCTTCGACCCGCGCGGCAGTTTTGTCGGCAGTGCCACTTCCACGGGCTATTCACAGGCTCGCACCATTACAGGCGGTGTCACACTGCAGTTCTGATGACAGAAACGAAAGTTGAATAAATAAAAATACGACTCCGACAATGAAAACAAATATAAGACATAACATAATGGCGCTGGGTGTTTCCGTTGCCCTCTGCAGCCTGACAAGCTGTATTGAGGAAGTGACACCCAAGGATGCCGCCACACCGGATGTTATCAATTCGTCAAGTTCTTCGCTCCAGTACATGACCAACAGCTTGCCTGTTTTCCTCACTACATGGGACACCTACGGCACGGAAGACAATCTCTACGACTGGGGATACCCTTGTCAGATATACATGCGCGAACTGTTTTGCGAAGACTTCCCCGCCAGTGACAATAGCTACAACTACTGGTCTTACTATGAAGACGGTTCGTCATTGCGCTACTCATACTATTATCCGTACTATTATTATTATTCGTTCGTAAAGAACTGCAACAATGTAATCAGCGTGGCTTCTGCCAGTACATCGTCGGAAGCAAAACCCTATCTCGGACAGGGCTACGGCTACCGCGCCATGCTTTACCTTGACCTTGCGCGTCTCTACGAATACCGCAAGACCGGTGTGACAAGCCTTGACACCGAGGCGGAACAGCTCGGCTGCTACGGCATCACGACGCCAATCGTCACGGAGAAGACCACAAAGACCGAACTCGCGAACAATCCGTGCGTTCCGTTCTACACCATGTACCGCTTCATAATGCATGACCTCGACGAGGCGGAGACCTGTCTCGACGGCTATACCCGCAGCAACAAGGCCTACATGGACCAGTCTGTCATCTACGGACTGAAGGCTCGTCTGTGGCTTACCATTGCCAGCCGTGTGGACCAGAGTGCCGAAGACCTTGCCAAGATGAAGGAAGCCGACAGCGACACTGACGGTTACGGCGTGCTCGGCATTACCGATGTCAACTACTGCTACGCCAAGGCTGCGGAGTATGCACAGAAGGCCATGAAAGGCTACTCGCCGCTTACGAAGGATGAGTGGACGAATGTGAAGACGGGTTTCAATACCGCCAACGATTCGTGGATATTCGGTACGCTCATCAACAGTAAGGAGCAGATTAACACCAACTACTGGAACACCTACATCGGATATATGGCTTCAGAGCCGGAATGGGGAATGTGCAACAGCAAGTACAAAGGCTACCGTTGCATAAGCAAGGGACTTTACGACAAGATCGGTGCCGGTGACTGGCGCCGCAAGAGTTGGGTTAACCCTGCCGATGCGGGGGCAAGCAAAGTGCCGGAAGGATATGTCACGCAACTTACGGATGCCACATGGAAGAAACTTCCTGCCTACTGCAACCTCAAGTTCCGTCCCGGCAGCGGCGAACTGAAGACACTTCAGACCGGTCTGATTGCCTCCATGCCGCTGATGCGCTATGAGGAGATGATGTTCGACTACATCGAGGCAATCGCCCATACCGACGGAGTGGATGCCGCAAAGACACAACTTGTGGACTTCATCAACACCAACCGCTATACCGACGGCTCTTACAAGTGCACCGCTTCCTCTATGAGTGACTTCATAACGGAACTCATGGTGCAGCGCCGCATCGAACTCTGGGGCGAGGGAATAGTGTTCTTCGACTACAAGCGCCTCAATCTTGCGGTGACACGCGCCTATACGGACAGCAACTATGCCTCCAATCTGCAGCTCAATTCCTATAAGGGATATGTGGCACCTTGGATGAACTACATGCTACCTGAGACAGAGAAGGACATGAACCCTGCTGTCATCATCGGTCCTAACCCATCGGGAGCTATCGCCGCAGAGTAAGACTTTCGTGACAAGAACTTTTAGAAATGACAAAGACAATGAAGAAGTTACATACATTATTATATATGCTGCTGATGTGCGCAGGCGCCGTTGCACTGGGCTCTTGCGGCAACAGCGACGAGTTCGAGCGTGCTCCGAAGGTGGCGGACGATGTGATAGGCGCTTATTTCCCAAGCAGCAACGAGGCTTCGTCGATAATTACGCCCGAACAATATGCCGAAAGTCAGGAGCGCACCATTGTGGTTTGCCGCAAGTCGACGGAGGGTGACGCCACCGTTCCGGTGATAGTTGACTATGCGGACTCGGTGTTTGAGTTCCCTTCGCAGGTAGAGTTTAAGGACGGAGAGTCTGAGGCTTCCCTCGTGGTGAAGTATCCCAATATGGAGAAATACAAGGAGTACAAGTATTCCATACACCTTGATGACGCTTACACAAACCCTTATACCATGGTGGACGGTTCCACAGTGTTCAACTACACAGTCATGGTTTCCACATGGGAGAAGGTCGTTGACGGCATGCAGGCGTACTTCGATGGCGAGGTCGTACCTACGACTTATTCCGATGTATATCACCTTGAGGGTGTCAACCGCTTCTATATTGAGAACTTCCTCGGGTCTGGCATAAACCTCAATTTCAAGATTATTCCGTCGGATAAAGAGGGTAATTTCTCTGAAGACAACTTCGATGCCAACGACATGAGCACATGGGTGGGAAGCATCGTGCCTGTGAACAACTACTATCAGATGTACAATGACTCCTATGGCTACTATTATTGGTGGCTGATGACCGACGACAATGACTATGCGGCATGGACCATCGACGGGCATGCGCGCGGCGGTCTCAGCGGCATAAACTTCATGAAGGACGAGACTTCCGACAGTTACTGCTCGATAGACCTGAACGGCGTGTCGGGCACAAGCGCCGGTTTCCTCTGGTCATGGATATATTATGCCGATGACACAGATTCCGAAAACTGGGTGTCAATATATCTTTATATAGACCCAAGCGATATCCCAGCCGAGATACTTGAGAAATACAGAAAATAACAGACAAGACAAGTACGATGAAACATATGGCTAAATTATATAAGACGGGTGCGTTTGTTGCGGCATTGCTCATGTTGTTGGGCATTGCCTCATGTAGCAATGACGATGTGGTGAAGACACCGCTCGACTCTCCGTCTGTCGTTATGGGCGGCAAGACAGTGAGCACCATATCCTTCAGTTGGGACAAAGTGGAGGGCGCTACGCAGTATGCCTGCGAGATGTACACCACCGACGGCACGTTCGTGTGCGGCAATGTCGTCACGGAGACGAGTTTCAATGCCACCGGCTTGTCTGCCAACACGGAGTATGTGCTCAAGGTGTGGGCTTACGGACCTCTTGGCGGCGACAAGACGACATCGCCCACTGTGGAACTCAGGGAGACCACCAACGACTATACCCAGCTGTCGGCAGTCACCGGCGTAACGTCCGGTTCGGCTTCCGGTGTCGTGACTATCGCATGGCCGGCGGTGAGCAATGCGACAGGCTACAAGTACAGCATTTATGACTCAAGCGACAATCTTGTCCTCACAAACACGACTTCTACAAACAGCCTCTCGGAGACTCTCGACTACGGGAAATACACTGTGAGCCTCGTTGCCTGCAGTTCTGACGAGAACTATTCGGACTCCGAGCCGGTCACATTCCGGTTTGAGTCGTCGGTAGGTGAACTGTGGCGCCGTAAGGGTACATACACCAGTGCCGCCCTCAACCAGACTTTCGATGCCGAGATTGTGGCTTATGGCGACGGTTCATACGAGATTATCGGTCCTTATGGCGATGAAGACTACTCTCTCAAGTTCAAGAAAGACGCTTCTTCCGACACGCAGATAGTAATCACAAATGTAGAACCTTCGCCCAATTGGTATTCTTTCTGGATTACTTCCTCATATTGGTTGTATGCATATTGCACGAGTGGATACTCTCAGATTACAGGCGATGCTGATGGAGGTGAAGTGTGGTTCGGTACCTATCTCTATGATTCCAACAACAATCAGATAGGTACATGGGGCTATGATGACTTTGTATGGGGTGGCGAAGAGGAAACAGGCGACGAGATTCCTGCCGGTTGCAAGGCGGAGGTATCGCCTATGCTCACTACCACATGGTGGCAGTATGCGCCCTACAACAACCTCACTCCGACGCTCGATGACGGCTCGCATGCGGCTACGGGCTGTATGGCTACTGCCCTTGCGCAGATAATGAATTACTACAAATATCCCGAGACGTATGCCGACGGCACTGCAATCGATTGGGACAACATGCTGCCTACATACACAGGCGTGGACTACACCGAGGCGCAGGGCACGGCAGTGGCAACCCTGATGAGCAAGATTGGCGTGGCGGTGAACATGAAATACGGCGCAAGCAGCACCTCTTACGCAAGTGCAGTGGAGACCGGCATCCCTTCGGCTTTCGGCTACAAGGTGAAGTATTACGGCTATCGTGACTCTCCGACGGAGAAAGATGCTACGAAGTGGAAGAACATCATCTTCCATGAACTGAGTGCCGGACGGCCTGTGCTCTACGGGGGCACTTCCTACAAGAACGGCTCTGACAAAGCGTTCTCACACGCTTTCGTCATCGATGGCTACAATGCCGATGGCTTCGTGCACGTGAACTACGGCTTCGGAGGCAACGGCGACGCTTGGGTCACCATTGACAAGATGTCAATGACAGGCATCTCTGGTTGGCTGGACGAGAACTTTGACACTTACCAGACCCTCACAGTCCTGCACCGTCCACAGGATGGCGACATCGACTATGACCTCTAAGTGAAAACAAAATACAATGTAAGCCCCGGCACATTCCCGTGTCGGGGCTTTGTTTGTAGTAGGCGAAGCGTTCCCGCTTTGCCCAATAATGCATTCCGATTACACAAACAGCTCTTTGAGAACGGCAAATGATTTGAGTTCGGGAAAGTAGGGGAGATGCAAACGGTAGTATTCCAGTATGGAGTCGGTACACCGGTTGCGGTCTGCCCTCGACATTTTCAGCAGGTGCATCGACGAGAATGTCAGTCGTGCGAGCAGCGGTATTATGGTGCCATCGGCCGGTGCAAGCGCTTTGCCGTGTACCGGGACGGCAGGTGAAAAGGTGCCGTCCGTCAGGTCGAACCAGTAGCCCGGTCGGAAACTCTCCACGTTCGGGTAGAAGCCGACGAATTTTGACAGCTTCATCATGAATATAATGTGGAAGTTGGAAAACCTCTCTTTGGCGGCGTCAAGCCACTCTATGCTCTGCGTGATGTAGTCAAAGAGAACGTGGTTTTTCTGTTCGTTGCGCAGCGCAGCCCTCAGAAACTCCGCCAGGAAAATGGAAATCGACAGTTTGTATGGGTCGAAGGCGATGCCCGAAGCGGGACAGTAGATGCGCACGTCCCTGAGTGGAAAGATGTCGGAGTGCGGCTTTGTTTCAAATTCTGCTTCCACCATGTTCAGCGGTTGGAAGCAGTTTACCCTGCCTTTACCCCTCTTTCCCTTCGTCGATGAACACGAGAGGGTGACCATACCGTACTCCCTGCTGTACGCATTGACGAAAATCTTGGTCTCTCCATACTTTATTGTGTTCAGGACAATAGCCTTTGAGCAGGTCATCATAATGCTTGCAAAATTACAAAAAACGCTATCTGATGCCAAAAATGTCACGTAAAATTTGTTTTGTTGTCACTAAATGAGTACCTTTGCACCCGCAATTGCGCACCAAGGTCCCTTCGTCTATCGGTTAGGACGAGAGATTTTCATTCTCTAAAGAGGAGTTCGACTCTCCTAGGGACTACAATCTGTCATCTCGCAGAGATGCGATGTATAGCGAGTTGACCGTAGGTTTTTAGCTTGATCAGGTGGCAGAGGATTTATTTAATCCGCCCAGGGCAGTCGCAGAGACGCAAGACCCATAGGCTAACATCAACTTTTTAACAAATCAAAAACAAATGGCAAACCACAAAGGTTCACTGAAGAGAATCCGTCAGGAGAAGACAAGAACTCTTCACAACAAGTATTATGCAAAGACAATGCGCAATGCTGTGCGCAAACTGCGCGCCATGACTGACAAGGACGAGGCGCTGAAGCAGTATCCGGCAGTACAGAAGATGATTGACAAACTGGCAAAAGTCAATGTCATTCACACCAACAAGGCGGCTAACATCAAGTCGGGTCTTGTGAAGCACATCAATAGTCTTTAAGCGTTGAATGAAAATGTGGCATCCTGTCGGACACGCTCTGCCCGGATGCCGCTCAACAGTTACTATACAGTCATGAATATGGGCAAGAAAGGGTATAAAAGTCCTGTTACGGCGGTCTTGGAGATTGGAAGCGCTGCTTTCGTGTGTACTTCGGGTCCTCAAAACGGAATACAGTCCGCTGCGGGCAAGAGTTGGAGCGAATACAGCACTGACGAAAGACCTTCCATAGACTCTGAAAGTAGTATCTATGTAGAATAGGGATTGTGGCAAGTGCCACAGTTTCTGTGAATATAACAAAGAGCCGCATCCGTTCGGATGTGGCTCTTTTCTTGTATTTTAGGGGCTGAAAATTTCCACGTGTAATGTTTTTTTGTTATCTTTGCATGAAGTAATAAACTATTGAAATGGAAGAAAATATGAACATCGAGGGCACTGAAAAGAACTACACCGGTAGCAGTATTCAGGTGCTCGAGGGTCTTGAGGCGGTGCGGAAGCGCCCTGCCATGTATATAGGAGATGTCAGTGAGAAGGGCTTGCACCACCTTGTCAACGAGACGGTGGACAATTCCATTGACGAGGCAATGGCCGGATACTGCACCGACATCGAGGTTACAATCAACGAAGACAACTCCATCACGGTGGAGGACAACGGCCGCGGTATCCCCGTCGACGAACATCCCAAGATGCACAAGTCTGCCCTTGAGGTCGTCATGACGGTGCTCCATGCCGGAGGAAAGTTCGACAAGGGTTCGTACAAGGTGTCCGGCGGTCTCCACGGAGTGGGTGTCAGCTGTGTCAACGCCTTGTCAACGCACATGCTGTCGCAGGTCTTCCGCGACGGAAAGATATACCAGCAGGAATACGAAAAGGGCAAGCCGCTCTACCCCGTGAAGGTCGTAGGCGAGACTGACAAGCGCGGTACACGCCAGCAGTTCTGGCCCGACGGTTCGATATTCACCACCACAGTCTACCAGTGGGACATCGTTGCGCGCCGCATGCGCGAACTTGCGTTCCTCAATGCAGGCATAAAAATCACCCTTACAGACCTCCGTCCGGACGACGAGGGCAAGACACGCACCGAGGTATTCCACGCCCAGGACGGTCTGAAAGAGTTTGTCCGCTACATTGACCGCCACCGTACTCACCTTTTTGACGATGTCATTTACCTCAAGACAGAGAAGAATGACGTGCCCATCGAGACTGCTATAATGTACAACACGGACTATTCCGAGAACATCCATTCCTACGTCAACAACATCAACACCATAGAGGGCGGTACCCACCTGCAGGGCTTCCGCACTGCCTTGACACGCACCTTGAAGGCTTATGCGGACAATGATCCGGCGTTGTCGAAGCAGATAGAGAAGGCCAAAATAGAGATTTCGGGCGAGGACTTCCGTGAAGGCATCACCGCCGTCATCTCCGTCAAGGTGGCAGAACCGCAGTTCGAGGGCCAGACGAAGACCAAGCTCGGCAACAGCGAAGTGGCTGGCGCCGTGCAGCAGGCTGTGGGCGAGGCTCTCAGCAACTACCTTGAGGAGCACCCGGACGAGGCCAAGCTCATCTGCGACAAGGTCATTCTCGCAGCCACAGCCCGCATCGCAGCCCGCAAGGCACGTGAAAGCGTACAGCGCAAGAGCGTGATGAGCGGCGGCGGACTGCCCGGAAAGTTGGCTGACTGCTCCAACAAAGACCCCAAGAACTCAGAGATATTCCTTGTCGAGGGAGACTCCGCAGGCGGTTCGGCTATCAGCGGACGCGACTGCCGCTCACAGGCTATCCTCCCGCTTCGAGGCAAAATCCTCAACGTAGAGAAGGTTCAGTGGCACAAGGTCTTCGAGTCTGAGTCGGTGATGAACATTATCCAGAGCATAGGAGTGCGCTTCGGCGTCGACGGAGAGGACTCCAAGGAAGCCAACATCGACAAGTTGCGCTACGACAAGATCATCATCATGACCGATGCCGATGTCGACGGCTCGCACATCGACACCCTCATCATGACGCTCTTCTACCGTTTCATGCCTAAGGTAATACAGGAGGGACACCTCTACATCGCCACTCCGCCGCTCTACATGTGCCGCTACAAGAAGAAGGAAGAGTACTGCTACACCGAGGTGCAGCGCCAGTCCTTCATCGACACTTATGCCGCAGGCGACGAGGGAGCGGTGAACATACAGCGCTACAAAGGTCTTGGCGAGATGGACGCGGAGCAGCTTTGGGACACGACAATGAACCCTGAGACCCGTCTTCTCAAGCAAGTGACGATTGAGAACGCCGCTGATGCCGACGAGATATTCTCCATGTTGATGGGCGATGACGTGGAACCGCGCCGCCAGTTCATCGAGCAGAATGCCACTTATGCCAATATTGACGCATAGCAAGCAGCTGTTGCTGACAACAATAATACAACTTCTAAGCCTCCTGAACACCAATGCTCAGGGGGCTTTGTGTTTCTGGCTGTCTGCGGAGACCGCCGAGGAGGGACGCCAGTACCTTTTCCGCCGTACGTATACAGGCGGCTCTGACATCGCCGGTGCCCGTGTCACGGTCGCCGCCAACGGACATTTCCGCCTGTTTGTCAACGGCAGGGCGGTGTTCACCTCCTGTTTTTCCGGCAACGGCGACGCCTGTACGCTCGATGTCGGGGCGTATATGCGCAATGACTCCAATGTCATTGCCGTGTGGTATGCGCCCGAAACGGCAATGCCCGGGACGTGTTACGGCGGGGCGAAACCGATGGTTGCGCTGAGCCTGTGCGGAGAAACTGTCACGGGAAAACCGTTCTTCTGCGCCACCGACTCCACTTGGCTGTGCGCTCCGTCGAATGTCCTGGCCACGCCGGACGGCGAAAACGTGGATGCTACGGAGTACATGCCGGACTGGAATGCGGGCGGTGTCATGACGCTGATGAAGTGGAAACCGGCTGCCGCGACTATCCCTTTTTGGACCGATGCAAGTCTGTCCGGCCATGGCAGACGGTTTTCTGATTATGAAACGGAGATTGTAAAGCCTGCCTCATTCGATGTCCTTGATGAGGGAAATGCCGTTTCCTATAATTTCAGCAAGGCTTTTTACGGTACTTTCCGCCTTACTGTCCGCAATGCGAAGGCGGGTGAGAGAATTGCGGCAAACGGCTCGGAGTACATCTGCCGGGGCGTTCTCGACGAGCAGTTTGTCGGCAGGTTCATCAACAAAGGCATCAGGAAGGTTGTCGTTACAGGCGACAACGGTTTTCAGAAATCCCACGTGGTGAAGGTGGAAGGCATCGCCGTGTCGGCTGCGGAGTGCCGCTTTGTAGGCTGGTAACAGCGTTCTTGCGGTGGCGCATCACATGATGTACGCTCGCACTGCACCCTTCTTGCACCGTCAGGACTGTGTTTCGGGATTACAGGAGGGCAGGTTGCGGATTGCGGAAGCGGTTATTGCAGTCCCTGCAACAGGAACTGTTCAGCCACCTCTTCCAGTTCTTCGTACCACTCTTTGCCGAATCTGCGGATGAGAGGTTCACGCAGAAACTTGTAGACAGGCATGTCCATGGCGTTGCCCTTGGCACGTGCGTCGCGGCAGATGTTCCACTGGTGGTAGGTCAGTCCTGTGTATCCGTTGGCCATCTTCTTCTCCCTGATGGGGTAGAGACTGCAGCTCAGCGGTTTGCAGAAACGGCTATTGCCCTCGCGGAACGCCGATTCGATGGCGCAGAGACAGCAGTCCTCCACGGTCTGACCGTCGATGTCGATATTCTTGTAGCAGGTGAACACGCAGTCCTTGCCGTTGACGATGCTCGTCACGAGGTCGCCGTCGCGGTCGTTGTAGACCACTCCCTGCCGTTCTATTACCGACTGTGCCGAGGCGGAAAGTCCGCTCCACACGATGTCGGTGGATGCCTCGATGTCGGCAATCTCGTCGAAATCGACCGGTGCGCCGGCATCTCCCTCTATGCAGCAGACCCCCTTGCACTTGCTGAGGTCGCAGCAGAATTTCTCCGTGATGATGTCCGTGGACACCAGAACATTGCCGATTTCAACTATCATGGCGTGTGTGTTGTGATGTGAAAAATGCCGTCACCATTCTATTGGCGGCATGCCGTTGGCTGCAAGATATTCGTTGCAGCGCGAGAAATGGTGGTTGCCGAACCAGCCGCCCCTGTTGGCAGACAACGGTGAAGGGTGCGCCGACTCCAGTATGAGGTGACGGCTTGTGTCTATGAGGCTCTTCTTGCTTCTGGCATAACCGCCCCAGAGGATGAACACGACGTGCTCTTTCCTGTCGGACACTGCCTTTATCACGGCGTCCGTAAAGGTCTCCCAGCCTTGCCGCTGGTGCGAACCCGCCTGGTGCTCGCGCACTGTCAGCGTGGCGTTGAGCAGGAGTACGCCCTGCTCTGCCCACCGCCGCAGCGAACCGTTGTACATCCTTTTCCCTCTTGCCTGCGCCGTTTCCGAGAGTTGAGGCACCGCTCCGGTGTCGCCTTTCACCTCCTTGAAGATGTTGACAAGCGAGGGCGGCAGTTCCGTGCCGTCCTTTACGGAAAAGCACAACCCCTCGGCCTGACCCGCTCCGTGGTAGGGGTCTTGTCCGAGGATGACGACTCTCACTTGGTCAAAAGGGCACAGGTTGAAGGCGTTGAAAATCTCCTTCGCCGGCGGGTAGCAGGTGTTGGCGGTGTATTCGCCGCGTACAAAACGAGTGAGTTTGACAAAGTAATCCTTGTCAAACTCACCTTTCAGTATCTCAGCCCACGACGGGTGAATGTCCACTTTCATCTTTCTACGGACGGCGTGCCGTGCTTCGGCTTACTTGTTGTCGCTGATGAGGTTTTCGCCGGTCATGTCCGCAGGCTGCTCCAGTCCCATGATGTGCAGGATGGAAGGTGCCACGTCGGCCAGACGACCGTCCTTCACGGTGGCGGAGTTGTTGTCGGTGACATAGATGAACGGCACCGGGTTCAGCGAGTGCGCCGTGTTAGGAGTGCCGTCACTGTTGATTGCGTTGTCGGCATTGCCGTGGTCGGCGATGATGATAGCCTCGTAACCGTTTGCCTTGACAGCCTCTATCACGTCGTGCACGCACTGGTCTACCGCCCACACAGCCTTTGCTATGGCGTTGTAGACACCCGTGTGTCCCACCATGTCGCCGTTGGCGAAGTTCACCACAATGAAGTCATACTCCTGCGTGTTGATAGCTCCGACGAGCTTTTCCTTTACCTCGAATGCGCTCATCTCCGGCTTCAGGTCGTAGGTAGCCACCTTCGGTGAAGGCACGAGGATGCGGTCCTCGCCCTCGAAAGCTGCCTCGCGGCCGCCGTTGAAGAAGAATGTCACGTGCGCATACTTCTCCGTCTCTGCGGTGTGGAGCTGCTTCTTGCCCTGCTGCGAGAGGTATTCTCCGAGGGTGTTTGCCACGTTCTCTTTCGGGAACAGTATGCCCACGCCCTTGAAGGAAGCGTCGTATGGGGTCATGCAGTAGTACTTCAGTCCGGGGATAGTGTTCATGCCCTGCTCCGGCATGTCCTGTTGCGTGAACACCTGAGTGAGCTCCTTGGCGCGGTCATTGCGGAAGTTGATGAAGATGACCACGTCGCCTTCCTCGACTTTTCCGTTGACTGTGGAGTTGACAATAGGCTTTACGAACTCGTCGGTCACGCCCTCAGCGTAGCTCTCTTCCATGGATTTCACCATGTCGTCGGCAGCTTTTCCTTTGCCTGACACCAACAGGTCGTAGGCCTCTTTTACTCTCTCCCAGCGCTTGTCGCGGTCCATTGCGTAGAAGCGGCCGATGATTGACGCAATGTTAGCGTCGTTTTCGCGGCACTTGTCGGCAATCTGTCCGATGAAGCCTTTGCCCGATTTCGGGTCAGTATCACGGCCGTCCATGAAGCAGTGCACGAATGTCTGCTGCTTCAGACCGAACTCCTTGCCCAGTTCGATGAGCTTGAAGAGGTGGTCGAGCGATGAGTGCACGCCGCCGTTTGACGCCAGACCCATCAGGTGCAGCTTCTTTCCGTTCTCCTTGGCGTAGGTGAACGCCTCCACCACCTGCGGGTTTTTCGATATGGAACCGTCCTTGCAGGCGCGGTTAATCTTCACAAGGTCCTGGTAAACGACACGTCCTGCGCCGATATTGAGGTGGCCCACTTCGGAGTTGCCCATCTGTCCGTCGGGCAGACCAACGTCTTCGCCGCTCGCCTGGAGTTGCGAATGAGCCGATACGGACGTGAGATAATCAAGATAAGGGGTAGGCGTGTTGTAGATGACATCGCCTTTTCCGTGTTTGCCGATGCCCCATCCGTCGAGGATCATCAATAGAGCTTTCTTTGCCATGATTTCTGTTTGGTCTTGTTTTGTTGTGGAACAATCGTTCCTGTGTTATATGTTTTGCTATGCAAAATTACTGAATTTACAGTACACAAACGGGGTATGGCCGTGTTTTTTCAGTTTTATTTGCAATGTTTATGGTTAGCGGTTTAGAAGCCTAAACTGCGTGCCAATTCTTTCACTGCGTCAATTCTGACAGAGGAAGCGTCCTCCTTGTCGTATATCAGGAGAAAAACGACTTCTCCACAAAGTTCTTTTGTGAGAATATTCAGGGTGATAATCCGTGCTCCGCCGGACTTTCCCTTACCTTTTGACTTGATAGCCATTCGTATCTTCCGGATGTTCTGGGTTATCTCGTCGCCTTGTAAGGGATTCTCCTTGATGCTGTTAAGAAAATCGGAATAATCCTGCTTGAAACTCGGATATTTCTTTGCGAGACGCTTTGCCTCCCTCGCAAAGTCGCTGGAAACGGAAATCTTTACACTACAATTCATTGAGCAAGTTGTCTGCGGATTGTAGTGTCCTCTTTCCTGCAATGGCTTCCTTTACTTCGACCAACGCATTTTTGAGTTCATTCATCAAGTCGCGCGGAGCGTCAATGGTGTCCTTGCTGTCTTCCGGAAAGATGCGGAAACTGCCCGTGCGCGACTTTAGAACAACGTGTTCGCCCGATTTTGCCAGATTCAGATACTTGGTCTGATTGGTGCGGAAATCCCTTGTGCTGACTACTACCATAATTGTATGCCGTTTAATAGTTGTGGTGCAAAGTTACGGAATAAATGTTGTTTTGGCAACCTTTTTCTGCGTTTTGGTAACCAAACATAAGTTCTGTTTTCTGATGTCCGGTGGTTATGGGCGGCGTTGGCAAACCTATGCCTTTACCTGTCTTTTGCGTTTGTTCCGCAAGACCATAATTGGTGTAATTTTCCTTTGGTGTATCCTATCTTACAGCAAGTGTTTTCTGGCGGTGAGAAATATTGTTAAAACAAGCCAACATCCGTTATTTGCAGCATTGTTAATTGGGATTGTTTGGTAATTTTGCACCGTTGAAACTTGATTGTGCAATGGCGGCGGTGTTCCGTCTTTCTTCTTTGCGGTGTTCCATAGGGAGCAATTTGTGGAGATTATAACCACCTTGATGACCGCCGGAAAACGTTGCGGAGAGTTTCTTCAGACAACATTGGAATTATAATTTAGGTGAGAATAATATTATTAAGGTATGAACAAGAAAAGTAATTTGTTGATTCTGCTTCTCTCCGTACTTATCGTTTCGTGCGGCAGCAAGCAGAGTGGTAAGCCGAATTTCGGCGATGACGAGTATGCGGTCAGGACAATCAGTGGCCAGGACGCCGAGTTGCAGACCGTGTATCCTGCGGTCATAAAGGGTGTGCAGGATGTGGAGATTCGTCCGAAAGTGTCCGGCTTCATCACTAAGATGTGCGTGCAGGAAGGTCAGTCGGTGAAAAAAGGCCAGCTGCTTTTTGTCATTGACAACGAGACATATCAGGCGTCAGTGCGCCAGGCCAAGGCTGCCGTCAATTCTGCCAAGGCTCAGTTGAACACGTCAAAGTTGACTTACGAGAACAGCGAGAAACTGTTCAGCAACAATGTGATAGGTTCTTACGAACTGGCTTCTTCCAAGAACGCCTACGAGTCGGCAAATGCCGCAGTGGCACAAGCCGAGGCCAACTACGTGGCAGCGAAGCAGAACCTCGACTTCTGCTATGTGACAAGCCCGGCCGACGGTGTTGTCGGTGACCTGCCCTACAAGGTCGGCGCCCTCGTGAGCGCATCGAGCGCATCGCCGCTCACCACCGTTTCCAGCATAGGCACGATGCAGGTGTACTTCTCGATGACGGAGAAGGACTTGCTGGAGATGACGAAGAACGTCGGAGGAATGAATGCTGCCATCAAGGATTACCCTGCTGTGAAACTGCAGCTGGCTGACGGAAGCATGTATGACCAGGAGGGTCACGTTGCCGCAGTCAGCGGTGTCATCAACTCCACCACCGGTACGGTGTCGATACGCGCGGACTTCTCCAATCCCCAGCACGTTCTCCGCAGCGGTGCGTCTGGCTCCATTGTCGTTCCTCATGTAGCCAGCTCGGCTGTCATCATCCCCCAGGATGCCGTCTCACAGGTGCAGGACAAGTACTTCGTCTATGTGCTCGGCAAGGACAATACGGTGAAATACACCCCGGTGACAGTCAATGCCAACAACGACGGAAAGAACTACATCATCACCAGCGGACTTAGCATAGGCGACCGCATCGTCGTTCAGGGAATCACATCGCTCACTGACGGCCAGAAGATAACTCCTATCACGGAGGCACAGTACCAGCAGAAGCTCAAGAAGACACAGGCCATGGGCGCTGACCAAGGCGACCTGAGCAAACTGAAGAAAGACTTCGGAAAGTAAGCTGCAGCCTTACCGCAAAGCCTTTTTCCTGTATATAAATAATGTGTAAAACAGAAAAAGAAGAAATAAATGAGATTAGATAACTTTATCAAGCGTCCGGTGCTGTCCACGGTGATCTCCATCGTGGTGGTGATACTGGGTCTTATCGGACTCATATCACTCCCTATCGAGCAGTATCCGAACATAGCACCGCCTACAATCATGGTGCGTGCTTCGTATACCGGAGCCAATGCAGAGACCGTGCTCAACTCCGTCCTTGCGCCGCTGGAGGAGCAGATCAACGGTGTGGAAGGCATGACCTACATGACTTCATCGGCCACCAACGACGGTGCAGCCACCATCACGGTGTTCTTCAAACAGGGTATGGATGCCGACATGTGCCAGGTCAACGTGCAGAACCGCGTGTCCCAGGCGTCGGCACTTCTGCCTGCCGAGGTTACCAAAGCCGGTGTGACGGTCATCAAACGTCAGTCGTCGACGGTCATCCTGTTCGGTCTGACGGCAACCGACGACCGCTATGACGACGAGTTCCTCGCCAACTATGCCGACATCAACGTCGTTCCTGCCATCAAGCGTGTGAACGGAGTGGGCGAGTGTCAGGCGTTCTCTGCCAAGACCTACACCATGCGTCTGTGGATAGACCCCGTGAAGATGAAGAGCTACGGGCTTATCCCGTCCGACTTGACAGGTGTCCTCTCGCAGCAGAACATCGAGGCTGCCCCGGGTTCCGTGGGTGAGCAGAGCGACAACCAGTACGAATACACCTTCCGCTACAAAGGCCGTCTGAAGACCACAGAGGAGTTCGGCGACATGATAATCAGCAGTACGAAGGACGGACAGACCATCCGCGTGAAGGATGTGGCACGCGTTGAGCTCGGCGCACAGTCCTACAGCGTGGACTCCAAGCTCAACGGAATGCCGTCAGTCACCATGATGGTGACGCAGACTGCCGGTTCCAACGCTACCGAAATAGCCAGCAACATCAAGAAACTCCTCAAGGAGCAGGAGGCTACGATGCCCCCGGGTCTGGAGTTCAATGTCATGCAGGATGTCACGGAGTTCCTCTTCGCGTCCATCGAAGACCTTGTGAAGACCCTCATCGAGGCGTTCATCCTCGTGTTCATCGTGGTCTACATCTTCCTTCAGGACTGGCGTTCGACCCTCATCCCGCTCATTGCGGTGCCAGTGTCATTGATTGGTACGTTCTTCTTCCTCTATGTCTTCGGCTTCTCACTCAACCTCTTGACCCTCGCAGCATTGGTGCTTGCCATAGCCATAGTGGTCGACGACGCCATAGTGGTGGTGGAAGCAGTCCATGCGAAGCTTGACCTCGGCTACAAGTCGGCACGTCTTGCCTCCATCGACGCGATGAACGAGATTTCCGGAGCCATCATTTCCATTACCCTCGTCATGGCAGCAGTGTTCATCCCTGTGTCGTTCATGGGAGGCACGTCAGGAACTTTCTACCGTGAGTTCGGTATCACGATGGCCATAGCTATCGTCATCTCGGCTGTCAACGCCTTGACTCTTTCGCCTGCCCTCTGTGCGGTTTTGCTTAAGCCGAAGAACGAAGACGGCACGCCGAAGAAGATGTCTTTCATCGACAGATTCCATGCCTCGTTCAACGCAGCCTACGGAAAGGTGCAGGAAAAGTACACCAAAGGCGTGCGCCGCATCGTGGAACGCCCTGTCATAGCCATAGGCGCTGTCGTTGTGGGAATTGCCCTCATGGCAATCCTGATGAAGACTACCAAGTCGGGACTTGTGCCTGACGAGGATACGGGTACGGTGTTCTGTACCGTCTCGACCCCTCCGGGCACTTCCATGAAGAAGACCAACGAGGTGATGGACGAGGTGGACAAGATGCTTGCCACCAACCCGGCTATCGACAACCGCATGCGTATCACGGGTTACAACTTCATCGCCGGACAGGGCACGAACCAGGGTACGTTCATCATCAAACTGAAGTCTTTCGAGGAGCGCCAGAAACTTGAAGGTCCTCTGAAGTACCTCGGCGTGCACAATCTCGGCTCGGGCATGGTGCTCGGCATGATATACAAGCAGACGGCAGCTATCAAGGGAGCGCAGATTCTCGCCTTCCAGCCGCCTATGGTGCAGGGCTTCTCCGCCACCAACGGTATCACCCTCTCCATGCAGGACCGCACGGGCGGCGACGTGACCAAGTTCAACGAGGTGACGAAGAAGTTCCTCGCGGAGCTGAACAAGCGTCCGGAGATTACCAACGCCATGACATCCTACGACACGAAATATCCGCAGTACAAGATCGATGTCGACGTGGCAAAGTGCAAGCAGAGCGGTCTTGACCCCTCGACAGTGCTCACCACGATGCAGGGTTACTACGGCGGTATGTACGCAAGTAACTTCAACAGCTACGGTAAACTCTACCGTGTGTATATCCAGGCAGACCCGAAGGACCGCAAAGACCTGAAGAGTCTCGACAACATCTATGTCCGCACGTCGAGCGGCACGATGTCGCCTATCAAGGAATTTGTGTCGTTGAGCCGTGTCTACGGCCCGCAGGAGATAGACCGATTCAACCTGTTCACCTCCATCAACGTCAATGCGGCCGCTGCCGACGGCTACTCTTCGGGTGACGCCCTCAAGGCTATCGCCGAGGTGGCTAAGACTTCGCTGCCCACGGGATATACCTACGAGTATTCCGGTCTGACACGTACCGAGCAGGAGTCGAGCAACTCCACGGCGATGATCTTCATCCTCTGTCTGACATTCGTCTACCTGATTCTGTCGGCACAGTACGAGAGTTACATCTTGCCTCTGTCGGTAATCCTCTCCATACCGTTCGGTCTTGCAGGTGCGTTCATCTTCACCAACCTGTTCGGAAAGAACAACGACATCTACATGCAGATTGCGCTCATCATGCTTATGGGACTTCTTGCCAAGAACGCCATCCTCATCGTGCAGTTCGCACTTGAGCGCCGGCGCACCGGTATGGCCATTTCGTGGTCGGCGGTACTCGGAGCTTCCGCCCGTCTGCGTCCTATCCTGATGACCTCACTGGCAATGATCATCGGTCTGTTGCCGCTGTTGATGCCGTGGGGAGTAGGCTACAACGGAAACCAGACCCTCGGTGCGGCAGCCGTAGGAGGTATGCTTATCGGTATGCTCTGCCAGATTATGGTCGTTCCGGCATTGTTCTACATCTTCCAGACTCTCCAGGAAAAGATCAGCCCGATGAAGTTCGAGGACGACAACGCATCGGTAGAGTCGGAGGTGAAGCAGTACACCAACCCCTATGTTGCCGGCATGTTCCAGACCAAGCTGGAAGAGAGCACAAAGAAACAAGACTTTTCAAAAACGACTGAATAGACAGATATGAATATAAAGAGTATAATCACTTTCACCGCTGCCGGCATTCTTCTGGGCAGCTGTGGGATATACAACAAGTACGAGCGCCCCGAGGTGAACACCACGGGACTGGTGCGCGACGCTGTCTCTACCACCGACACGCTCGCCGTGGCCGACACCGCGAGCTTCGGCAACCTGCCCTGGCGCAGCGTGTTTACCGACGCCAAGCTCCAGAGCCTCATAGAGCAGGGACTGGCGCACAACACCAACATGCTCAATGCAGCTCTCAACGTGAAGATGTGCGAGGCACAGCTCACGGCGGCGAAACTCGCCTTCGTGCCCTCGTTCACATTCTCGCCGCAGGGCACCATCTCCTCTTGGGACGGCAATCCTGCCACCAAGACCTACTCGCTGCCGGTGCAGGCGAGCTGGAGCATCGACCTCTTCGGCAATCTGCTCAATGCCAAGCGTTCGTCGCAGATGGCTCTCCTCGCCACCAAGGACTACCAGCTCGTGGTGCAGACTGGGCTTATCGCCAACATAGCCAACATGTACTACACCCTCATGATGCTCGATGAGCAGCTGTCATTGGTGGACAACATGGCGACGCTTACAAAGGACACGTGGGACCTGATGAAGCTTCAGAAAGACCTGGGGCGCACCCGTGAGACCAGCGTGCAGAGTGCAGAGGCCAACTACTATTCGGTTTTGGCCCAGTCAGCCGACCTTAAGAGGCAGATACGCGAGACAGAGAACTCGCTGTCTCTGCTCCTCGGCCAGCCGGCACAGACCATCAGCCGCGGCAAACTGGCTGACCAGTCGCTGCCGACGGAGTTCAGCACCGGCATAGGAATACAGATGCTGAGCAACCGTCCCGACGTGCACTACGCCGAGATGAGCCTCGCACAGTGCTTCTACAACACCAACCAGGCTCGCTCGCGCTTCTATCCGAGCATCACAATCAGCGGCTCGGGCGCCTACACCAACAATGGCGGCGGCGCAATAGTCAACCCCGGCAAGATGCTGTGGAGCGCAGTGGGCAGCCTCGTACAGCCCATCTTCGCCAAGGGACAGCTCATCGCAGGTCTCAAGGTGGCAAAGGCTCAGGAGGAACAGGCATACAACACATGGCAGAACGCCATACTCTCCGCCGGCTCGGAGGTGAGCAACGCCCTCGTGCTCTACAACTCTTCCGACGAGAAGAGCAAGCTTGAGGCACAGCAGGTGGAAAGTCTCACCAAGAACGTGGAGTACACCAAGATGCTCTTCAACGAGGGCAGCAGCACCTATCTCGAGGTCATCAGCGCACAGCAGAGCCTGCTCAACGCACAGCTCTCAAAGGTTGCCGACGACTTCTACAAGATGCAGGCGGTGGTAAACCTCTACTACGCTCTTGGCGGAGGAAGAAACTAACTATATAAATAAGGTGAAAACTATGAGCAACATCAGCGAAAAAGCATACATAGCCCCAGGGGCGAAGCTCGGCAACAACGTCACGGTGTATCCCTTCGCCTATATAGAGGACGACACGGTGATAGGCGATGACTGCGTGATCTATCCCTACGCCAGCATCATGAGCGGCACACGCATGGGACGCGCCAACTTTGTCTACCAGAACACAGTGCTCGGCGCACGTCCGCAGGACTTCAACTACAAGGAGGGAGACAAGACCGTTCTCGTCATCGGCGACGGCAACATCTTCCGCGAGAACGTCGTCATCAACCGCGCCACGCTGCCCGGAGGAGAGACGAAAATTGGCAACCGCAACTTCTTCATGGAGGGTGTGCACATCTCACACGACACCAAGGTGGACGACCTCTGCACCTTCGGATACGGTGCGAAGGTGGCTGGCGACTGCGAAATCCACGGCGGCGTCATCTTCTCTTCGGGTGTCATACTCAACGCAGGAGTGCGTGTGGGCGGAGCATCCATGGTGACCGGCGGCGTGAGAGTGAGCCGCGACGTGCCCCCGTTCATCGTGGCCACCGACAACCCGGTGCGCTACGGCGGTCTGAACATGACGCTCCTCCACGACTCGGGCATTTCAGAGAAGGTCATCAACCACATAGCCAACGCCTACCGTCTCGTGTTCCACGGACAGACCAGCGTCTTCGACGCCGTGCACCAGATAAAGGAGCAGGTGCCGAGCGGCAAGGAGGTGGATGCCGTGGTGACATTCCTCGAAAACACGAAGCTGGGCATCATCACCAAGGACTGATGTTCCGTCCCGGCGGAAACGCCACCGTTTGCCGCAACTGACAGACGGCATGAATGAAGAGTTCACTGCATCGGGCGCACCTGGAAGTGCGTCGGTGCAGTGGACTTTTTGCTTTTCAGCGCCGTCAGATGTGTGTTCAAGTGATGTGCAACCACTGTTGCCGTTTCTCAAAAGCGGTCTGCAGATTGTCGTGTGGCATTTGCCGTGAACGTGTGCGGCAAATGTCATGAGTGTGTGCGGCAGATGCCGTGAACGTGTGTGACAAATGTTGCACGGTTGTCATAATGCCGATTTCGCATCGCTATAGCCGCCTTCCTGCGGGGCAAAACAAGTGATGTCACAGTAGGCGAAGCGTCCCCGCTTTGCCTTTTAATCGGACAATTGTAGTAGTTGACGCGTCCCCGCGTCAAACCTCATGCTGCAGATTTCGCTAACGGATAGGGTGCAGCGGGGACGCTGCACCTACTAACTGTAGTAGTTGACGCGTCCCCGCGTCAAACCTCATGCTGCAGATTTCGCTAACGGATAGGGTGCAGCGGGGACGCTGCACCTACTAACTGTAGTAGTTGACGCGTCCCCGCGTCAAACCTCATGCTGCAGATTTCGCTAACGGATAGGGTGCAGCGGGGACGCTGCACCTACTATATAATAATGTTGCACTTCCCGTATAACGCCGCTGCACCTACTATATAATAATGTGTGGCGAACCGTGCCGTATTGCCTGAAAAACGTGTTGCGGAAACGTGGCGGCAGCGTTACGGAAAACATTTGTTAGGTTAACGATTGAAAAAAGAAATGACCGCCACGGCCCGAACTCCGCTTTCTTTCTGTCATGAAACGTCATGTATGTGCACAAAAAGTATATGTATAGTGCAGTTTTGCTTTTGAAAAGGCGTAAAAAGTCAATTTTTGGTATAAAAGTGCTATTTTTCTTGTAAAACGCTTGTTTGTTTTAATTTTTTACAATATCTTTGCGCCTTGTAACTTTTTTGCATTTTTATATCGTAAAGTGTAAGAGCCGGAATCACGGGAGGCGTGTCCTCCGCACGAGAGAATTTAGTGTTATAATATATAAGAGTTATTAATCAAAAAAGAGAGAAATTTATGGAAAAGAGACTTTTGATGTTTCTTGCCGGACTTTTCCTGTGTGTAGGGGGGGTATTGGCACAGAATCAGATTAAAGGTACCGTAGTTTCAAGTTCCGACGGAGAGCCTGTTGTGGGCGCGTCTGTATTGGAAGTCGGAACAAAGAACGGCGCCGTTACCGATGTTGACGGCAAATTCGTGCTGACCGCCAAGCCGGGTGCGAAGCTCAAGGTGCAGTACATCGGCATGGAGACACAGACCGTGACGGCGCGCAACAACATGCTGGTTGAGCTGCAGCTCGACGCCAAGTCACTTGACGAAGTGGTGGTGACCGGTTACGGTAACTTCAAGAAATCATCGTTCACCGGTTCTGCAGCCACAATGTCAACCGACAAGCTCAACGACGTGCCGACAATGTCGGTCGAGGACAAGCTGGCAGGTAACGTTTCCGGCGTGTCGATAACGGCATCTTCAGGCCAGCCGGGTGCAGTCACCTCTATCCGCGTCCGCGGTATGGGTTCTATCAATGCAGGCAACAATCCGCTCTTTGTCATTGACGGAACTCCGGTAAACAATGATGACCTTGACGCTTTTTCCGGTTATTACAACTCTGCCGGCATGAACCCGCTGACAACCCTCAACAGCAATGACATCGAGTCCATAACAGTCATCAAGGATGCAGCCGCTGCTTCACTCTACGGTTCGCGTGCCGCCAACGGTGTGATTGTCATCACCACAAAGTCGGGCGGCGCAGGCAAGACCAAGGTTGATTTCCGTGCAGACTGGGGTTTTTCCAACATGGCAATCAACTATCGTCCTACTCTTGACGGCGACGCACGCCGTGAGCTTATCTATGAAGGACTGAAGAATTACGCCATTGACAACAACGGTGCTGACGCTACCGCCGCTGCGGAATTTGCCGACGCCCGCATCGACAGATATGCGGCAAAGCCGGAAAACGGCTGGACCGACTGGCGTGACCTGCTCATCAAGAACGGTTCGCACCAGAATTATCAGGCAAGCGTACAGGGTGGCAACGAGAAGACAAAGTTCTATGCAGGCCTCTCCTACGGCAAGCAGAACGGCATCACGGCAGCCTCTTCGCTCGAGAGAATGACGGGCAATGCCAACGTGAGCCACACTTTCGGCAAATTCCAGATGGATGTCACCTCACTGTTCTCTACGATGACACAGTATGTGTCCGACGATTACGGCATGTCTTACACTGCACCGTTGGCATGTGTGTCATGGTTCACGGGTCCGACACACACCGCCTACAACGAGGACGGCAGTTACGCCGACTACACGGGAAGCCCGTACAACTACGGTGCAAACCCTCTTTACGAAAATGAGCACAGCTATGACAAGAACAAGACACGCCGTGCCTTCAACACCATAGCTCTCCAGTGGAACATCTGGGACGCACTGAAGCTCCGCAGCAAGCTGGCATACGACTACACCAACACCACGACCGATGTTCTCTGGGACAGCTCGTCTCTCAACGGTAGCGACAGTGGCGGTGTCCTGCAGAGAAACATTGCCGAGGTTTCCACGCTCACCACGCAGACCCAGCTCACATATGTGAAGTCTTTCGGCAAGCATAACGTCGACGCTCTTGTGGGCTTCGAGACAGAGGACTGGCACGAGAACTACCTCTATACCTACGGTCAGGGCTATCTGGGCAGCCTCTATGAGCTTGGCAACGCAGAGGACACGGCTTCCGAGACATACAAATATGACTCCAAGATGACCTCTGTGCTCGGACGTGTCAACTACAACTACAGCGACCTCTACTATCTCGGGGCAAGCTTCCGTACCGACGGCAGCTCGCGTCTGGCAAGAGCCAACCGCTGGGGTAACTTCTGGTCAGTGTCCGGAGCATGGCGTTTCGGCGGCGAGAAGTTCATGCTTCCTCTCCGCGACGTACTGTCCGACGCCAAGCTGCGTGTGTCCTACGGTGTCAACGGTACACTTCCTTCAGGACTGTACAGCTACATGAACCTCTACAAGTACGGCAACTACTACAACGGTTCCATAGGTATGGCAATCTCAGGTGTGGGCAACAGCGACATCAGGTGGGAGAAGAACAAGGCTCTGAACTTCGGTCTCGACCTGACATTCATAGACCGCATCAACGTCACACTCGACTACTATGTACGCAACACGTCCGACCTCATCATGGACAAGCCTATATCCTACGTTCCGGGATATGTTGACAGCAGCTACACTGCCACCGTGGCACAGAACGTAGGCTCACTCCGCAACACCGGTATAGAGCTTTCCGTCAAGTCGACAAATATCCAGACAAAGGACTTCTACTGGACTACCACACTCAACGTGGGCCACAACTCCAACAAGATAACCAAGCTCACGGGCGAGGGCGACGAGATTATCAGCAGCATATACAACCATAAGGTGGGCAAGTCGTACTATTCTTTCTACATGTATGAGTATGCCGGCGTGGATCCTGCGACCGGTCTCGAGAGCTACTACATCAACGACGGCACGGAGAACGCACGCAAGACGACGACCAAGGTGGCTGAAGCCAACAAGGTGATTGTGGGCAAGCACGAGGCCGACATAGAGGGCGGTCTCTCCAACTTCATGAAGTGGAAGTTCATCGACTTCAACTTTACCCTCACCTACAAGCTGGGCGGCGACTCTTTCGACGCTGTTTCATACCTGCACGACAACGGAGGTGCTTATGCGCTCAGGGGTGCCATACCTGCATATTACGACCTGTCGAAGATGTGGAAGAAGGAAGGCGACGTGGCACAACTGCCGAAATTCCAGGTCGGCTACGGCAAAGCCGTCACGTCTTCACGCTGGCTGATGCCTAACGACTACCTGCGCGTGAAGAACATCTCGGTGGGCTTCTCCGCACCCGACAAGTGGATAAGCCCGGTAGGAATCAGCAAGGCACGCCTCTACTTCTCTGCAAACAACCTCCTGACATGGAAGTCTTCGGGCATGTATGTCGATCCCGAGACACCTGTAGACGGCTATTGCTTATTCGAGATGCCGGCTCTGAGAACCTATACTTTCGGTATTGAAATCGGTTTCTAATTGTCACCAAAAAACATAAAGGAAATGAAAACAACAATAAAGTCAATATATAGTTTGGCAGCCGGAGTGGTTCTGGCTGCGAGCCTGGCTTCCTGCGGTGACGAGTGGCTTGATGTCGCTCCGTCAAACGGTTCGGAAGCGGCTACCGCCATCAAGACCAGCACCGATCTGGATGCGGCGCGCACAGGTATGTACAATGCGTTGAAGGGCACGAGTAACCTCGTTGACTACTATTGCCGCCAGATGTTTGTCTACGGCGACGTACATGCCGGCGACGACTACCAGTACAACCACGTCAGCGGAAGCGGCCGTGCGCAGTTCTTCTACAAGATGAACTACACCTCGGCATCTGAGTTCGGCGTGTCTACAACCCCTTGGCGTACTCCCTACATTCTCATAGGCCGCGCCAACCAGATTATCTCCATAGTGGATGCCGGCAATCTGACCGACAAGGACGACGAGAATGCAAAGGCTATCATCGACCAGTGCTATGCCGAGGCGAAGGCTCTGCGTGCTCTGGCACACTTCGACCTCGTGCGTGTCTACGGCAAGCCTTACACCGCTGACAACGGTGCTTCTCCGGGCGTGCCTGTCGTCACCACAGTGCTCGACGCTACCGCAAAGCCGGCACGCAGCACCGTGGCTGAAGTCTACGAACAGGTGATTGCCGACCTCACAGAGGCCATCCAGTCGGGAGCACTGCCCGATGCGGTCACTCCGGGCTACCTGAACGTGTGGGGCGCAAAGGCTCTTCTGTCACGCATATACCTCACCAAGGGCGACTATGCCAAGGCTCTCTCCACGGCAGAGGACATCATCGCCAACTCAAATACATCACTCTGGACACGCGACGAATATGTGGACGCTTGGTCGGCTGAAAGCCCCAACGAGAACGAATTCCTGTTCCGCCTGAACTGCACCAACAATCAGGACAACACAGACCTTGAAGGTATCGCTTGCGTACAGAGCGTTTCCAACTACGGTGACATGGTTGCCACAAAGTCATTCATCGACAGGCTCGCTTCTGATCCCAATGACATACGCAACGACATATTCGTTGCATCCGACAAGGATGACGATGTTCAGGTGTTCGGAACGAACAAGGTGTATCTCAACAAGCTCCGCGGACTTGGCGGCAACATCCGTATCGCTCCGGTGATACCTATCATCCGCCTTTCGGAAGTTTACCTCACGGCTGCCGAGTGTGCCCTCAGGACAGGCGACAAGGCAAAGGCTGTCACATACCTCAATACCTTCGTGCAGAACCGCACTACCACGGAGAGCGCCCTCGTGACTGAAGAGAGCGTCACTCTGGACCGCATTCTCATGGAGAGACGCAAGGAGCTGATAGGTGAAGGCCAGCGTTACTTCGACGCACTGCGCAACAACGAGACCATCACACGCTACACCAGCGAGAGCGACAAGGGCTGGCACGATGACCTCGCCAAGGAAGAACGCTCGTTCAACCGCGACTACTACAAGGCCATCTCCGCCATTCCGCAGTCGGAAATCAACGCCAATCCGGATATCGAACAGAACCCCAACTACGCCGAATAACCGGTTCTGATACCGCATTAGCGCAAATAAAAGAAAGGATGCACCGCTCGGCGGTGCATCCTTTCTTGTGTTGTAACAGGTTAAATGGCGAGTGACATTGCCTTGGAAATGAACTCCTCGGTCTTGTCAACCAAATATAATGGCAGATTAAGCAGGTCGTCGTCCTTCCTCATGTTTAGCATGGAGAACCTGACGGACAGCCTTGGCGCATATTGTTTGCGGTATACTGCAAGGCTTTTTGCGGTGACATTCCTTTCCGCCTTCACCTCTATCGGGATGACATTTCCTGCGTATTGCAAAATGAATTCCACCTCTGCCGTGTTGCCCGAAGTCCAGTAGTAGTGCCGGTTGCCAAATTGGCGCACCAAAGACTGCAGGACATAGTTCTCCGCCATCACTCCCTTGAACTCCCTAAACAGCCTGTCGCCCGACAGCACTGTTGTGGCATCAAGGTCGAACTTGCGTCCCAACAACCCCACGTCATTGAGGTATAGTTTGAAGGCATTGCTCTTCTTGTAGGCCGACAACGGCAGGCGCGGTGTCTCTATGCACGACACTTTGTGCACTAATCCTGCCAGGCAAAGCCATTCGATGGCAGCTTCATATTCACGTGCACGCCCTCCTTTCTGTACGTCTCCATAGCGGAACTTCCTGTCTTCGCGTGCTAACTGGTCCTGCAAATTGCCCCAGACCTGAAAGACACGCGGTATATCCTTGTTGCTGATATGCTTGGCGAAATCCAGGGAATAGGATTTCAGTATGGCCTCTTGCACGGTCTTGACGCTGCTCCAGGTGTGTGTGTCGATGTAGGTGCTTACCGCTTCGGGCATACCGCCAAGCACAAGATACAGCTTGTAGGCGTCTGCCAATTGCAGATGGACTGCTTCCGGCACCGCCATGATGTCGTCTATCATCATGTAAGCACGGTAGAGTTGTGCGTCAATTGCCCTCAGGTATTCGGCAAACGACACCGGATACAGCGTCATGAAGTCGACCTTGCCCACAGGAAATGACGCTCCGGTGCGGTTTAATGCCACACCCAACAGCGATCCTGCACATACGACGGCGTATTCCGGGGCATCCTCGCAGAAGTATTTCAGGCTGTTGAGAGCTTCGTTACACTCCTGTATCTCGTCAAAGATAATCAATGTCGTAGATGGTGATATCACCTTGCCGGTCATTATCTCCATGGACCTGATGAGTTTGAGCGGTTCTTTTGTTCTCCTGAAATCCTCTTTTACGCTTGGCATTGTGTCGAAATTGATGTACACGACATCCCCGAAACACTCCTTCCCGAATTTTTTCAGTGCCCACGACTTGCCCACTTGGCGTGCGCCCTGCAGCACTAAAGGCTTGCGGTGGGGGGTGTCTTTCCATTCCTTTAGTCTGTCGATGATTTCCCTTTGTATTTCTGCCATAATCTTATATCTCGTTTTGTGTCAGCCATAAAAGACTTGGATTTTCGCTCACAAATATCCTTTTTCGGCAAAAATACACTTTTTCGGTATGAAAAAGTGGCAATGGCGCACATTTTTAATATTAATTATAGCTTCCCGGAAGAATCTCTCTTGTTTTGTTTCTGCTTGTCATGGGTGCAGCGGGGACGCTGCACCTACTGAGCGTTCTTTTCTTGAATTAAAGGCTAAAAGGTTTGTTGTTTGTGGAATATTTGCTACTTTTGCCACAGTAAGGGTGAACAGTAATGCAGTTTGTTCCATATACATACAGTTGAAATGCCACAAATAAGTACATTCTATGGGATTATTATCCTGATGAACTTTGTTGATCATGCGCCGTCACATTTCCATGCTTGGTATGGAGAATATAAGGTGACAGTGGGCATAAATGACGGAGTGGTAAAGGGAGAGATGCCTGGAAGGGCATTGAAGATGATATTGGAATGGCTGGAACTGCATAGAGACGAGTTGCTGCGGAATTGGGAAAATTCCCAAAACGGTACACCTCTCAACAGAATAGAACCACTAAAATAAGGTGAGGTATGTTTACAGAAGTGACAAAAGCGGAATATGTGGATAACTACAAGGTTCGACTGTGGTTTAATGATCAGGTTGTCAAGGTTGTGGATTTGCTTCCCGTCTTGAAAGGCAAGGTTTTTGAACCATTGAAAAACAAGGACTATTTTAAGAGTTTTACGGTGAAGTATAACACCATAGAGTGGGATAACGGTGCGGATTTTGCCCCGGAATACCTATATACATTGCCTGACGCATCTTGCTGAAGGATGGCACAAGTGCAGCGTGGACGCAGCACCTGCTGAGGAAAAATGCCGTTGCAAGCGGCAGATTATTCGCGTTTGGTACACATAAATGTACCAAATTTTTGTTTTTAATGGATATTGTTGCTAACTTTGCATAAGGCGGGCTGCACTCGGGAACATATAAACAAGTTTCCGCTCCTCTCGTTTGCACCGCCCCGACACGGAACTGACAACAAAACAAAGATAGTTATGAATACCATATCAGCAAGGGATTTCCGTCAGAACATGAAGTCTGTTCTCGACCGTGCCTGCAATGGCGAGGACATCGTAATCGCCCGCGGCAACGACTATTTCCTCGTTTCCAAGGTGGAGATGAAACCTGTCATCAGCCCCGAACTGGCGGCAAAGATAGACAAAGCCAGACAAGAATGTCTCGATGGAGAGGCGTTGTGCTTTGAAAACGCCGCGGCGGCACAGAAATGGATGGATGAACTATGAACTACTCCATAGAATTTTCTTCCGGTGCGCAAAAGGTTATCAAGAAGTGGAAGAAGTCCAATCCTGTCGCTTTTAGGAAACTTTACAGCCTTTTGCCGGAACTGGAGCAGCATCCGCGCACAGGTACTGGTCATCCGGAACCGTTGAAAGGAGGAGACGGCATCACCTATTCGCGCAGGCTCTCGGCTCACGATCGCGTCATTTACGACATCCACGATGAGACCGTGACCGTCCTTGTCCTGGAACTGGAGGGGCACTACAGCGACAAGTAATCGGTATATCAGGGTGCAGCGGGGACGCTGCACCTACTAATCTTGGTAGTTTCGGCGGTGCGCAGACTGCTTGTCGGCGCTCCGCAAGGGGCGCTCGGGCGGTGGCGCATCATATGAAGTACGTTCGTACAACACATGATGTACGAACGTATATCACATGATGTACAATCGTACATCAGCTGTTGTGCCGTCGCAAGAACACAGTTTGCGGACTGCCTGAACGGCGCTTGCGGACTGCGGGAACGCCGTTTCGGGGCTATACGATGGCCAGTGAGATGCCGTTTATCTTCTGGTAGATGTCGAGGGCATAGATGTCGGTCATGCCCGAGATGTAGTCAATGACGGCGAGGATGCGCGTGTCGAGGCTGTCGGAATGTATGTCGTACTGGCTCGACACACGGTTGATGAGCTGCTTGGAGTAGAACCTGTCGGGGTGCACTGCCGCCTCCGTCATGTTCTTCATCAGCGTTTCCATGATGTGGTAACCCGACAGTTCGATGTCGAGCACGGGCTTGCTGTTGTATATCTTCCGCCTCGACACTTCCGAGCAGCGGCGGTATGCCTCGCGCGGTCCTTCGTCCATGTTGCCGATGAGGCTGCCGCTGAAGGTGCCGTCGAGTATCTCCTGTTCGTGCTCCACGAACGTGGCGGTGCAGAGGTTCACCAGTTTGCCTATGGCGGAGGCGCGCATGTAGTTTATCTGTTCGTTCTCGTCGGTGATGCTTTCGTGTTCTATGCGCTGCAGGATGTGCGCTTTCTCCTCCTCGCTGAAGAAGCCCAGCATCAGTTCCGACACCTCGGCGAAACTCAGAATCTTCAGTTTGTGGGCGTCTTCCATGTCCATTATCTCGTAGCAGATGTCGTCGGCTGCCTCCACGAGGTAGACCAGCGGATGCCGTGCGTAGCGCAGAGGCTCGCCCTCTGCGGAGAGTTTGCGCAGCCCGAGCTTCGCAGCTATCTTTTCGTATATGGGTCTCTCCTCGTCGAAAAATCCGAACTTGCCCTTGCTGCCGGCGGTCATCGACGAACACGGATATTTCACTATCGACGCCAGGGTGGTGTAGGTCATGTCGAAACCGCCGTCGCGTCTGCCGCAGAAGCGGTGCGCCAGCAGGCGGAAGGCGTTGGCGTTGCCCTCGAAGTGGGTGATGTCCGACCACACTTCGGGCTTGAGCCGGTCTTTCAGCGCAGCCCCCTCGCCCTCGGTGAAGAATGTCTGCATCGCCTTTTCGCCGGAGTGTCCGAAGGGCGGATTGCCCATGTCGTGAGCCAGGCACGCCGTAGCCACTATCGTGCCTATCTCCTCAAAGAGGCTGCCTGCCAGTTCCGGGCGGCGCGCGATGATGGCTTTCGCGGCGTCGTTGCCCAGCGACATGCCCACCGAAGCCACCTCCAGGGAGTGCGTGAGGCGGTTGTGCACAAATATGCTGCCCGGCAGCGGGAACACCTGAGTCTTGTTCTGCAGCCGCCGGAACGGTGCCGAGAAAATCAGTCTGTCGTAGTCGCGCTTGAACTCCGAACGGTCGTCGTGGCGCTCGCTGTGGCGGCTCTCCTGACCCAAGCGGATGTTTGAAATCAATTCTTGCCAATTCATGCTACAAAAATACATAAATTTATCCTAAGCCACACCAATATTCGGCTGAAAAGTAGTACTTTTGCAGCATATACAAACAGGTATGATCAAAGTCGAAATAGTCAATACCGGCCGTCAGCAACTGCCGGCTTACGCCACCTCGCAGAGTGCGGGCATGGACATCCGCGCCAATGTCGACGCACCCGTGGTGCTGCACCCGATGGAGCGCAAGCTCATTCCCACAGGACTGAAGATAGCCATTCCCGCCGGCTACGAGTGCCAGGTGCGCCCCCGTTCGGGCCTTGCCCTGAAGCACGGCATCACCGTGCTCAATGCCCCCGGCACCATCGATGCCGACTACAGGGGCGAGCTCGGCGTGCTGCTGGTGAACCTGTCGGGCGAGGACTTTGTCGTCAACGACGGCGAGCGCATAGCGCAGCTGGTGTTCGCCAAGCATGAGCAGTGCGTCTTTGCCGAGGTCGAGGCTCTCGACGAGACCGAGCGCGGCGACGGCGGCTACGGTCATACGGGGGTGAAATGACCCCGCTTGCGGAAAGGAAAGCATATCTGATGGGCATGAGACAGTTTCTTGCGCTGTGCGCCTTGGCTGTGGCTGCGCTGGCGTCGTGTGGCGGAGCACGCACGGCAGAGAGGCAGACGGCAGCCGCACCGCACCGTACAGATGCCTTGCACGACTACTGGTTTCTGGAGGCAGTGCGCCTTCAGAACAAGGGCGACTATGCTTCCGCCTTCGACCTGATGAGCCGCTGTGCGGAGACCGACACCCTTTCGCCCGACGCCTACTATGAACTCGGGGCGTATTATTCCGACCTTGACAACGACTCCATGGCGAGTGCGTGCCTCCAGAGGGCTGTGGCTCTCAATCCCAAGAACGACTACTACCACGAGCGGCTCGCCCAGTGGTACATCCAGTCGGGCGACTACGCCAAGGCGACGGATGCCTACGAGCAGCTGTTCGCCAACAACCGCAGCCGCTCCGACGTGCTGGAGATACTGCTCCAGCTCTACCGGCAGCAGAAGGACTACGACAAGATGCTGTCCACCATCGGCCGTATGGAGCAGATAGACGGCACCGACGAGCAGACCACACTGTCGAAAATGCAGGTCTATCAGGCAAAAGGCGACCTCCGGTCGGCATACGCTTCGCTCTGCAAACTTGCCGACGAGCACCCCAATGACATCAACTACAAGGTGATGCAGGGCAACTGGCTGCTGCAGAACCAGCGCCGCGACGAGGCGCGCGAGATATTTCTCGCGGCGCAGCGCGACGACCCCGACAACGAGTATGTGGCTGCCTCGCTCTATGACTTCTACCGTCTCGACGGCGAAGACTCGCTCGCCGGCGTCTACCGCGACAAGATACTGCTCAACCGCCACACCGCCACGCGCACCCGGCTCACCATGCTCGGCAATGTGGTGAGCGATGTCGACGCCAACGGACGCGACAGTATGGAGGTGGTAAACCTGCTCTCGCGCATGATGGAGGCAGACCCCACGAATGCCGACATAGCCGAATACAATGCTGCGTATATCACACTGAAGAACATGCCCAAGGACATGCAGTACGCCGCCTTCAGCCATGTGCTCGACATCGCACCCGACAGGGCTTCCGCCCGACTGCAGCTTCTGCAGATGAAGTGGCGCGACGAGGCGTGGGACGACATCATCGCGCTCTGCCAGCCGGCACTCGAATACAACCCCGACGAGATGGCTTTCTGCTACTATCTCGGCATGGCCTACTACCAGAAACAGGACAGCCGCAACGCACTGAAGGCCTTCCGCACGGGCGTGAACCGCATCAACGACAAGAGCGACAAGGACATCGTGAGCGACTTCTACGCACTCATGGGCGACATCTACCACGAACTGGGCAACCGGCAGGAGGCGTATGCCGCCTACGACAGTTGCCTGCAGTGGAAGCCGGACAATATGTCGTGCCTCAACAACTACGCCTACTTCCTCAGCGTGGAGGGCGGCGACCTGAAGAAGGCGGAGACGATGAGCCTCAAGACAATAAACAGTGAGCCGAACAATGCCACCTATCTCGACACCTACGCATGGATTCTCTACTGCGAGGAACGCTACACCGAGGCGCGGGCGTTCATCGAGCGCACCCTGCAGAACATGGACACCACGTCCAACAACAGCACCCTCTACGACCATGCCGGCGACATCTGCGCAGCGTGCGGCGACACCGCCAAGGCACTGGAATACTGGCGCAAGGCTGTCGGCGAGGGCTCTGACGACGAGGCTAAGATAAGGAAAAAGATAAAAAACAATGAGAAATAACATATTCTGCGCCGTGCTCTGCATCATGCTCACGGCATCGTGCGCAACCCAGAAGACGGCGACAGGCGGTGCAGTCGCACCCAATGCGGAAGCAGCGAGCGCCGTGGCTTTCGTGGAAAAAGTGGTGGGCAACGCCGTCAACACCGAGAACGTGGTGGGCAACGCGTCCGTCACGGTGAAGCTGGGCGGCAAGAACATCACCGTGCCGGGGTCTCTGCACATGCGCAAAGACAAGGTCATACGCCTCCAGCTCTTCGTCCCCATACTCGGCACGGAGATAGGGCGGCTCGACTTCACGCCCGACCACGTGCTCGTGGTGGACCGTATGTCGAAGGAATATGTCAAGGGCGACTACAACCAGCTCGACTTCCTGCGCGACAACGGCATATCGTTCTACTCGCTGCAGGCGCTCTTCTGGAACCAGCTGACAGTTCCCGGCAAGCACGCCGTCACCGCTTCCGACGCCAGGGAATACTCCGTTGACCTCGCTGAAGCGGGCTCCTATGTGCCGCTGACCATGAGCCGCGGCAAGATGAAGTACCAGTGGAGCGCGGCGAAAACGGCCGGCACGCTCACCTCGGCGGTGATTACCTACAACAGCGCTGACTCCGGAGCCTCGATGCTGACGTGGCTCTACTCCAATTTCACGGCTCTTGCCGGGAAGAGTTTTCCGCGCACTCAGGAGTTCAGTTTCATGACTACGGTGGACGGAAAGAAGCAGGAGGGAAGCATAAAGATAGACATGAGCGAGGTGAAGACATCGGCCAACTGGGACACGGAGACGTCACTGTCGTCGAGATACAAGCAGGTGGACGCCGAAAACGCCCTGTCGAGAATAATGAAGTTCTGATATGAAGCGATTTCTCTACATAATCCTTGCTGCGGCGCTCTTCATGCCGCCCGCCGCCACGGCGCAGACCAAGCGCAGCACGACACGGAAGACAACCGCGTCGAAGACCGCAAAGAAAACGTCCGCAGGCACGTCTTCCAAGTCGGGAAGCAAGAAAACGGCAGCCAAGACATCACCCAACTCCATACAGGGACTGAAGAACGAGCGCGAGAAAATACAGAAGAACATACGCCGCCAGGAACAGGCGCTGAAGGCCAACAAGGCAGATGTGAAGAAGCGTCTGCGCGACCTGATGGTGCTCAACACCCAAATCAACGACCGCAAAAAGGCCATCGCCACGATAGAAGGCGACATCAGCCATCTCGACAACAACATCGGCTTGCTGCAGTCGCAGCTCGAAACGCTCCAGGGACAGCTCGACGAGCGCAAGAGCAAGTATGCGCGGTCGCTGCAGTATCTCACACGCCACCACTCGTTCGAGGACAAACTGATGTTCATATTCTCCGCCCGCGACTTCGGACAGGTGTACCGCCGCCTGCGCTTTGTCAAGGAATACGCTTCCTTCCAGCGTGCCCAGGGCGAGATTCTCAAGGTGAAACAGCGTCAGGTAGAGGAGAAACACAGTCAGCTGCAGACGGCGAAGGAACAGAAAGGCGTGCTCCTCAACAAGGGTGTCAAGGAGCGTGAGACGCTCGAAAACCAGCATGCCGAGCAGCAGAAGATGGTGACCAACCTGCAGAAACAGCAGAAGACCATACAGAGCGTCATCGATGACCAGAAGAAGAAGGACGCCGCCCTGAACGCCAAAATCGACAAGCTGATAGCCGAGGAGGTGGCACGCCAGCAGGCTGAGGCACGCCGCAAGGCGGAAGCTGAGGCTGCCGCCAAGAAGAAAGCGGAGGAGCTGGCGCGCAAGAAGGCAGAAGCCGCCCGGCTGGCACGTGAGAACCAGAAGCGCATAGAACAGGCGCGCGCCGAGGAACGCCGCCTGAAGGAGGAGGCTGCCAAGGCTTCCGCCGCCAACAAGGAGCGTGCCGAGCAACTGGCGCGCGAGGCTGAGGCTTCGCGTGAGGCTGCCGAGCGCAAGGCTGAAGCCGACGACGCACGCAGCAAGAAAGAAGTGGAACGCGCGCGTGAGAGCAGCAGCATGGCGATGTACAGCAGCGTGGACCAGCAGCTGTCGTCCAATTTCGAGAGCAACAAGGGGCGTCTGCCCATACCCGTCACAGGCCAGTACCGCATCGTGAGCCATTTCGGCCAGTACAACGTGGAGGGTCTGAAGAACGTGAAACTCGACAACAAGGGCATCAACATCCTCGGTACTGCGGGCTGCCAGGCACGCAGCATCTTCGACGGAGAGGTGTCGGGGGTAGCCAATATCGGCGGCACCTGGCTCGTGCTTGTGCGCCACGGCAGATACATATCGGTATATTGCAACCTCCGTTCGGTAAGCGTTTCCAAGGGACAGAAGGTGTCGGCACGCCAGGCTCTCGGCACTGTGGGCGCGGACAATATACTCCAGTTCCAGTTGAGAAAGGAGACGGCGAAACTTAACCCCGAAAGTTGGCTCGGCAGATGACGGATTTCGGATTTTACACCAATGAGGCTGTTGACTTGCTGAAAAGGCTCATCGCCATACCGTCGACAAGCCGCGACGAGGGCAAGTGCGCCGAAGCCATGGTGCAGACCATGGAGAGCTACGGACTGAAACCGCAGGTCTGCGGGTGCAACGTGTATGTCATGTCGCAACAGTTTGACTCCTCCCGTCCCACCATACTCCTCAATGCGCACATCGACACCGTGAAACCGGTGGCGTCATGGCAGCGCAATCCCTTCACCCCGACGGTGGAGGGCGACCGTCTCTACGGTCTTGGCAGCAACGACTGCGGCGGCGGACTGGTGTCGTTACTGCAGGTCTTCCGCATCTTGACCGCCGACCCGGAAAAACAGAAATACAACTTCATCTATCTGGCATCGTGCGAAGAGGAGGTGTCGGGAGCCGGCGGCATAGTGCAGGTACTGCCTCTGCTGCCCAAGACAGATGTCGCCATAGTGGGCGAACCCACAGGTATGCAGCCCGCAATAGCCGAGAAAGGACTGATGGTCATTGACATCGCGGCTCGCGGAAAGAGCGGTCATGCCGCACGCAGCGAGGGCGTGAACGCCATCTACGGCATACTCGACGACCTGGAGTGGATAAGACGCTACAGGTTCGACCGTGTCAGCAGTCTGCTCGGGCCTGTCCTCATGCAGGTCACGCAGGTCAATGCCGGCACGCAGCACAACGTGGTGCCCGACACGTGCACCGCCGTGGTGGACGTGCGCACCAACGAACTCTACACCAACGAGGAGGTGCTCGACATAGTGAAGGCGCATTGCCGCAGTGAGGTGAAGGCACGTTCATGCCGCCTCCGCTCGTCCAGCATCGACCCCGCACATCCGCTCGTGCAGAAGTGCTGCGCCATGGGCATGACGCCGTTCGGCAGTCCCACGCTCAGCGACCAGGCGCTCATGCGCTTCCCGTCTCTAAAACTCGGGCCGGGACAGTCGTCACGCTCGCACTCCGCCGACGAGTTCATCTGCATCGGCGAAATCGCCGACGCCATCCGGAAATACGCCGCCCTGCTCGGTTGAGCGGAGACTCTGCATCGTGTCAATGTTCTATTCTGGCAACACAACCTCTGGAATAATCAAGTCGGCGGTGTCCGGGGGGTCTTGTCAACATGCTGTTTTTTTTAGTTTAGTATGCAAGTTTTCGGGAATAATTCCGTGTTTTTGGGTATAGAAAAAGGGAATTATTCTGTTGGAAACGGGGTGTAAAAAGGGAATTATTCCGTCGTTTTGCCCCCTGAAAAAGGGAATTGTTCCGTTTTTGGGCGTGCTTGCGCCCATGCGTCGGGGGCGGAAAATGAGCCTCCGGAAGGGTGTTTGGAGCGGTCTTGCGGCAAGAAAATAAAAAGCCGAT
>CAVHUR010000002.1:882-97678 GCA_963639575.1 uncultured Spirochaetota bacterium | reverse complement strand
CGCCAAGCTGCAGCGCTCTTTCCTCAAGGGAAAGTTGCTGGCGTCGGTCGAAGGCTACGATATTCTCGGGCAGAGGAGCAACCGACACTATGTGCTCAACTCGCAGGGACGGACCGAAAGCTACTCTAACGTCATACCGAGCTTTGGCATGGTGACGCTCTCCTACCGTTTCGTGAAGACTCCGAAGAACAAGAACATCTACAACATCAACGCAAACGGCCCGACGATAATACGGCGTTGATGTGGCGTGCGCACGGCATTGGTGTGACATGCGCACAAAAATGACAATCCCTGCAGTTTGTAGTAAACCGCAGGGATTGTTGTTTTCGTTTCCGCAAAAGTTACTTACGCAGACCGAGAGCCTTGATAATCGCACGGTAGCGTGCAATGTCACGGTCGTAGAGATAGTCGAGCAGAGCACGGCGCTTGCCTACTAACTTGATGAGCGAACGCGATGTGTTCTTGTCCTTATGATGCTCCTTGAGGTGCTCAGTAAGGTGCTTGATACGGTAAGTGAACAGTGCAATCTGGCTTTCTGCTGAACCTGTGTCGGCAGCATTACCGTTCTTGCTGTACTGGCCGAAGATTTCGGCCTTCTTGGTTTTATCCAAATACATTGTTAAACGACGGTGATAAAGATTAGACATCACATCTTTCGTCCGGTTACTGGCATATCACCATCCGCCAGTTCAGAGTCAAATGCGTGATTTGTTCAATTAAATCGGTGCAAAGTTACGGTTTTTTGGCGAGCGGAACAAACATTGGTCATGATTTTTGGGCTTTGTTCCAAGTTTTCCTGTAGTACCGGCTTGCACTCACCTAATTTTAGTAACTTTGCACGTAAACTATTGTATTATGCAGGATATTAGGAATATAGCGATTATCGCACATGTCGATCACGGAAAGACAACATTGGTCGACAAGATGCTGCTTGCGGGTAAACTCTTCCGCGAAAACCAGCAAACGGGCGAACTGATGCTCGATAACAACGACCTTGAACGCGAACGCGGTATAACCATTCTGTCGAAAAACGTCAGCATAAACTGGAAAGGCACGAAGATAAACATCATCGACACCCCGGGACACTCCGACTTCGGAGGCGAGGTGGAGCGTGTGCTCAACATGGCTGACGGCTGCATACTGCTCGTGGACGCCTTTGAAGGACCGATGCCGCAGACACGTTTCGTGCTGCAGAAGGCTCTGGAGATAGGACTGAAACCCATCGTCGTGGTGAACAAGGTGGACAAGCCCAACTGCCGTCCGGAGGAAGTCTACGAGATGGTGTTTGACCTCATGTTCTCGCTGAACGCCACTGAAGACCAGCTGGACTTCCCGGTTGTCTACGGTTCCGCCAAGAACGGGTGGATGGGAGAGGACTACAAGACGCCGACTGACAACATAGATTACCTGCTCGACAAGATTGTGGAGGTCATCCCGGCACCTGTGCAGATAGATGGAGAGCCGCAGATGCTCATCACCTCACTGGACTACAGCAACTATACGGGCCGCATTGCCGTGGGACGTGTGCACCGTGGTGTCATCACCGACGGCATGAGCGTGAGCATCTGCCACCGCAACGGCGAGATAGAAAAGACCAAGATAAAGGAACTGCACACGTTCGAGGGAATGGGTCATGTGAAGACTGCCGCAGTGGAGTCGGGTGACATCTGTGCAGTGATAGGACTTGACAAGTTCGAGATAGGCGACACTATATCGAGCGTGGACAACCCCGAGGCGCTGCCGCCGATAGCCATCGACGAGCCTACGATGTCGATGCTGTTCACTATCAACAACTCTCCTTTCTTCGGCAAAGAGGGCAAGTTCTGCACCTCGCGCCACATAAACGACCGCTTGCAGCATGAGCTGGAGAAGAACCTCGCACTGCGCGTGCAGCCCTTCGGCGACGCTACCGACGCATGGATAGTGTCGGGTCGTGGTGTGCTTCACCTGTCGGTGCTCATCGAGACCATGCGCCGCGAGGGCTACGAACTGCAGGTGGGTCAGCCGCAGGTCATCTACAAGGAAATCGACGGGGTGAAGTGCGAGCCTATAGAGGAACTGACTATCAATGTGCCTGAGGAGTTCTCGAGCAAGATGATCGACATGGTGACACGCCGCAAGGGCGACATGCTCTCGATGGAAAGTCAGGGCGACCGTGTCAACATCGAGTTTGACATCCCGTCAAGAGGCATCATCGGCTTGCGCACAAATGTGCTCACGGCATCGCAGGGCGAGGCTATCATGGCGCACAGGTTCAAGGAATACCAGCCGTACAAGGGCGACATAGTGCGCCGTATGAACGGTTCGATGATAGCAATGGAGACCGGAATGGCGTTCGCTTATTCCATTGACAAGCTCCAGGACAGGGGTAAGTTCTTCATAGACCCGGGAGAGAACGTCTACGGAGGACAGGTTGTGGGCGAGCATGTGCACGACAACGACCTCGTGGTGAACGTCACCAAGGCGAAGCAACTCACCAACGTGCGTGCCTCGGGCTCCGATGACAAGGCGCGCATCATCCCTAAGACGGAGATGAGCTTGGAGGAATGTCTTGAGTACATCAAGGCTGACGAGTATGTGGAGGTCACCCCGCAGTCGATAAGAATGAGGAAGTGCGTGCTTGACCACCTTGAGCGCAAGCGCTCCAACAAGGAGTAACGTCCGCCGTGAGGCATCCGCCTGTGCGGCACACCTTATATAATAATAGCGGCAACCAGCGGTTAATACCGCACGGTTGCCGCTGTTGTGTTATTGAGAAAAACCGTATAAGGCCGGCATCAACATATAGGTTTTACCACTTCTACTCTCATTCCGAGAGCATTGATGATGCGATAAAAAGCCCCTACACTTGGGATGATGCCTCCGTTTTCCACTTTTGAGATGTACGATTTCGTGGAGTTGATGCGTTTTGCCAACTCCGCCTGCGTAACCTTAGCCTCTTTGCGCGCATCCAGCAGTATCTGCCCTGAATAGAAAGACAAAGCGTCTTCCTCGGCTTTTGTACGCTCTGGAGTCCCCTCTTTGCCGAATTTGCAGTCAAGGACAATGTCGTAGTCGGTGACTTTATGGTTGTTTGTCTGCATAGTATGCCTCCTTTATCTTTAATGCTTTTTCTATTTCATTAGGTGGGGTCTTTTGTGTTTTCTTCTGAAAACCGTTGAATAGAACAACGATTTTCCCTTCGTCGAAAATAAAGAACACCCGAAAGATATTTCCCCCGTATTCTGTGCGTAACTCATATAACCCATCCCTAATGAGCTTAATGAACTTTTTGGGAAGTCTGTCCTGAGTTTTGAGCAAGAGAAGTCCATACTGTATTTTTTCCTGCTCTTTCTCCTTTAATGTACTCATGAAGGCTTCAAAGTAACCTCCGTATGTGAATATTCGTCGTTTCACGGTGTAAAGGTAGTGACAGTTGTCTGATTATGCAACTTTTCATCTCCTTTTTTGGATGAAAAGATAAAAACTTTGAATTTTGTGCCATTGTCTTTACTTGTGCCCTTCGTTCTCCAACAGTTCTTTGGCGGAAGTCTCCAACTGGCTGCTGCTGGGTGTGAACACTTGGTTTAGGATGCCGAATGAGACGGTGTGGGTTTTGCCGTCAAGTTTCAGTTTGCCTACGCTGAAGAGCAGATAGTTGTCCACCTCTAATTCGCGTTTCGTGATTTCGTCGATTACCGGGGACAGCAGCATGGTGCCGAAGAACGCTATTCCTTCGACTATGCCGGTACTGTCACGCTCGGCAATCTTGTCGCTGACAAGGTCGTTGACCCTGTTTTTGAGCGCTTCCTGGTGCATCCTCTTGTCCGGACAGGTTAGCAACAGGGTGAAAAACACCGCTAAGAACACGATGAGGGCAATCAGTTTCTTCATGACGTCTGTTTTTTTGTTTTTTGATATCGGAAATGCCGCTTCCGCTTTGCGCAGTGGGCATCTCTCCGTTACAAAGGTTTCCTTTGAGAAATAGGATTGTCATGTTGAGGTGTTACAGTTCTTCATTGACCTTTTCTTTTCCTTTGTCCGTTTCATACAATATCTGTGTACCTATAAGTATATGTTTGCTTACAGATTCATATCTGTAGCAAGAAACCGAGGCGTAAGTGTTATTCCGTCCACAAAAAGTAGTTTGGGCATAAACAGTTGTATCTTTTGGAGTGACAGGTGTTGCGGAATATTTCGCTTCTAAGGCGTCTTTGATATTATTGTAGTCTCTTAGAGCCGATGTCTTATCGGTACTGCTATTCATGAAACTAATGGAACTTAATATGCCATTGTCTATGGAAATGTACAGCATAGCCCAAGATAGACCTCCAAAAGAGAAGTACTTGCTGTCCCTGTTTCTGAAATGTAAGAAAGTATTGGTGCTATATGTGTCATCGAAGCGGAAGCCTTTGCTTCGCAGATTCTTAATGACAAAATCTGCATCTACGGGGTCTCCAAGCGTCATTCCAAAGAATGTGTCTTGAACTTTGTCATTCCAGACGGTCTTAGGTTTGTTGTTGCATGAACTAAGACAAATTCCTATTAGCAAACAAATGGCGATAAATACTTTACTTTTCATAGCTTTTATTACTCCCATCCCGATACTTGAATGGTTTTTTTGTGTTAAACATAAAGTGTGTTCCCGACTATGAGACAAGCATAACGCTTCTTTTTCCGTATGTATGGAGGTGTCTCTTGCCAAGTCCGTCCCAAAATTACAAAAAGTTTCACAATGCCAAACGTTTTGACAGAGTTTAATTTGCGGTGCGCTGAAGTTTGTGTGAAATGCGGTCAAAAAGGCGTTTCTGTCTTTCTTTTGCGAAAAAATGACCTTGGCGAAAAAATGTTTCGGCAAACCGTTGCAAATGTCGCTAAAAACCACTACTTTTGCTTTCAAATTGTAAAAAGACAGAGTTTAATTGGACAATCAACGGTTTCAAATGGAGAAAATTGACAAACTCGACAAGAAAATACTGAGCATTCTGTCGAAGAATGCGCGTATGCCGTTCAAGGATGTGGCAGCGGAATGCGGCGTATCGCGTGCTGCCATTCACCAGAGAGTGCAGAGGCTGATAGAGGACGGTGTCATTACCGGAAGCGGATTTGACGTGAATCCCAAGGCGATAGGCTACAGCACGTGTACCTATGTGGGCATTACCCTGGAGCGCGGCAACATGTACAAGAAGGTGATAGAGGAGGTGGCGAACATCCCCGAGATAGTGGAGTGTCACTTCACTACCGGTTCCTACACCATGCTTATAAAGTTGTATGCGCGCGACAACGAGCAGCTCATGGATCTTCTCAACAACAAGCTGCAGGCCATTCCGGGCGTCGTGTCTACCGAAACGCTCATTTCACTCGAACAAAGTATCAAACGTGAGATACCAGTGATTGTGGATTAAAATCGCAATACCTTTATGGACTATAACCTGTCACATCATCTTGATGGTGTGTATTCGCAGTTCCCGGAGTGCGGCAACAAGCCGGTGATAGGGCTGACGGCGAACCATCATGAGACAGATGCAGATATACGGGAACGCTACTACAGGCAGATTGTTGCCGCAGGTGGCGTTCCTGTTGTCATTCCGCCCGTTGACGATGCCGGAGTGATAGGCGATACGCTCAACCGTATCGACGCCATAGTGTTCACGGGAGGGGCCGATTTCGACCCCCGGTGGCTTGGTGAAGAGCCGCTGCCTCTGCTCGGCAATGTCAACGAAGTGCGCGACTTGCCCGAACTGCTCACCGTCCGCCTCGCCTACAACCGCCAGATGCCGATGCTCGGAATATGCCGCGGAATGCAGGCCTTGGCGGTAGCCTTGGGCGGACATGTGGCTCAAGACGTTTCTTATGTCAAGGAACGGAACGGCGACAAAGCCGTTGTCCACAGCCAGGAGGAAGACCGTGAGCAGAAGACACATGCCGTCACGTTCGACGGAAACTCCATTCTTTCCGACATATACCATACTTCCCGTTTACAGGTAAATTCCTTCCATCACCAGGCAGTGGACTGTCCCGGCGACCTTTTCCGTGCCGTGGCGTGGGCGGACGACGGTGTCATCGAGGCTATGGAGAGCGTGGAGCACAAGCCAGTGCTCGGCGTGCAGTGGCATCCCGAATGGCTCCTGGACGAGGGACGCACCGTCTTCGACTGGCTTGTCGGCGAAGCACGCCTTTTCGCTGAGGCGAAACGGTTGCACGCAAAGATACTTACTGTCGACTCGCACTGCGACACTCCGATGTTCTTTCCGCAGGGTGCAGACTTCTCCCGGCGTGATCCGAAGATTCTCGTCGACCTCCACAAGATGACCGACGGACTGCAGGATGCCGCCACGATGGTGGCTTATGTGCCGCAACCTGTAGGCAACGAGACGTGGCAGGACGTGATGCCGATAGACACCGACAGTCCTACCGACTATGCCAACCTCATTTTCGACAAGATAGAAACCATTGTCCACGCTCATCCCGAGTGCATGGCCATCGCCCGCAACGAGGCGGATCTCTGGGCTAACAAGGCACAGGGGCGCAAGTCGATAATGCTCGGCGTGGAGAACGCACTTGCCATTGGCAACGACATCTCGCTTGTCGGGCATTTCGCAAGGCGCGGTGCCGTCTACTTCACGCTGTGCCATAACGGCGACAACCAGATATGCGATTCCGCCAGAAAGTCCGTCCATACATGGGGCGGAGTAAGTCCTTTCGGTGCGGAAGTCATCGCCGAGATGAACCGTTGCGGTGTTATGGTCGACCTGAGCCACGGCGGAGAAGAGTCTTTCTACGACGCTCTCGAGATTTCCCGAAAGCCCATTGTCTGCTCCCACAGCAACTGTAAGGCTCTCTGCAACCATGAGCGCAATCTCACCGACGACCAGTTGCGTGCGCTCGCAGCCAAGGGCGGCGTGTGCCAGATAACACTCTACGGCGGTTTTGTGACAGCCAATCCCTCCGAGGCAGACATCCTTAGGGCTATGCAGCACCTCGACCATGCGGTGCAGGTCATGGGCGTGGAGCATGTGGGATTGGGTTCCGACTTCGACGGTGATGGTGGTATTCCGGGACTGAAGGACTCGAGCGAGATGACACTTTTTACCCGCCAGCTGCTCCGCCGCCGCTATTCGGAAGACGACATCCGTGCCATCTGGGGAGGCAACTGGCTGCGTGTGCTCGACATGAACCGCAATTAAACACAAAGGAGAAAACGTTATGAGAAACAGGAAAAACAAGACATACATGATATTGACGGTAGTTGTAGCGGTTGCGTGCCTGTTTGGCACGACTTGTTTCAGCACATTCGGTACACACCGCAACACCAGTGACGACAGCGAGGAGCAGTCTCAGTCCGCGGGTCGGTTTACATTTAATGCCGACTCCGCCTATGCCTACTGTGCAGCACAGTGCGCTTTCGGTCCGCGTGTGATGAACACCGAGGCGCACGACAAGTGCGGCGAGTGGCTAAAAGCCAAGTTCGCACAGTTCGGTTGCGTGGTGGAGGGTCAGAAAGCTGACCTGAAAGGTTATGACGGCACGGTATTCCACTGCGAGAATATCATAGCGCGCACAAACCCCGACGCACGTTCACGACTGCTCATCTGCGCCCATTGGGACAGCCGGCCGTGGGCAGACAACGACCCCGACAGCAACAACCACCACTCGCCAGTTATGGCTGCCAACGACGGAGCCAGCGGTGTGGCTGTGATGCTCGAACTCGCACGCATGCTGCACGAGGACTCTGTGGGAGTGAATATCGGCATTGACTTCGTTTGCTTTGATGCCGAAGACTACGGCACACCGCAGTGGGCTGACGCAGAGGACGACCCCGACACATGGGCGCTCGGCGCACAGCACTGGGCAAAGACCTTCGCCCTGAATGCAGGTTCACGCAACTACCACTACGAATACGGCGTTCTGCTCGACATGGTGGGCGGTGAAGGCGCCAAATTCTATAAGGAAGGCTTTTCCAAGGAATATGCCCCCGACATCCTTGACAAGGTGTGGGCGTGTGCCAATGCCGCCGGTTGCGGTTCGTTCTTCGTCGATGCTGTCGGCGGATACATCACCGATGACCACGGCCCTGTCAACAGGACGGCAGGCGTGAGGTGCATTGACATCATCGGCTACTACCCCGACTGTCCGCAGAGTTCGTTCGGTCCGACGTGGCACACGGTGAGTGACACCATGGAACACATCTCTGTCGGCACGCTGCGTGCCGCCGGACAGACCATGGCAAGACTGCTGTCTGACTATTGATTGCCCCGGGATGACCGCAAGGGAACTGACATCGCGCTTGACGAAAGTCTACGGTCAGGGCGAGGCGCGCGCCATACTCCGCATTGTCATGGAGAGCGCTTTCCGCCTGTCTTGGGCTGACGTGCTTTGCAGAGCGGCAGACAGCCTGTCGCCGGAGCAGCGCAGCCGGTTGGAGCAAATCATGCTCCGGTTGGAGAGCGGCGAGCCTGTGCAGTATGTGTTGGGCGAAGCCGTGTTCTGCGACCGCACTTTCCATGTCGGACCTGGAGTGCTCATACCGCGTCCCGAGACGGAACTGCTGGTCATGGAGTGCCTGACGGGCACGGCGGAAAAAGGGCATGGCGAACCCGTCCGGGTGCTCGACATCGGCACAGGGAGCGGATGCATAGCCACGACAATAGCCCTCGAACGTCCCGACTGGACTGTCTGCGGATGGGACATCAGCGACACCGCACTGCGCATAGCCGCCGACAATGCCGCCCGGTTGGGCGCTGACAACGTGACATTCGGCAAGGCGGACATCCTGCAAGCGGACATCGACTGCCCGCAAAATTTTGACATCATCGTGAGCAATCCCCCTTATATATGCGAGAAAGAGCGCTGTCAGATGGACGCAATAGTGACAGAGCACGAACCCCAGGAGGCATTGTTCGTGCCCGATGACGCCCCCTTGAAATTCTACAAGTCCATATCGGCTTTCGCAAAACGTCACCTCAACAAGGGCGGACGCCTCCTGTTTGAAATCAACAGGGCATATCATAGAGAGGTGGCAGACCTTATGATGGAATACGGATTTGCGGATGTGGAAGTGAAGAAAGACCAGTTTGACAATTACAGGATAGTGGGAGGACACCTATGACCGGACAACAGGCACTCGCAAAACTCACCGCCCTGTGCTCGGGAGCGGAACACTGCTCTTACGAGATGACGGAGAAGATGCGGCGATGGGAGATAGACGAAGAGACGCAAGCCAGCATCATGGAGTATCTGACCAAAGAGAAATATGTGGACGACAGCCGCTTCTGCCGGGCTTTCATCAGGGAGAAGATGCGGTTCAACAAGTGGGGCAGGCGCAAGATAGAACTCGCTCTCTGCCAGAAAAGGATTGACAAGAGCGTTTCCGCCGAGGCTCTCGACGAGGTGGACGCCTCCGAATACGTAGCCATACTGCGCCCCATGCTGAAACAGAAGGAGCGTTCGGTGAAGGCAAACAGCGAGTATGAGAAGAACATGAAACTGATAAAGTTCGCCATGAGCCGCGGTTTCACGTTCGACGTCATAAAGGAATGTCTCACAGGCGACATGGACGAGCCTGACGAAACGACATGCTGACAGCCCTGCTCGACTTCATCTCGCCACGCGCCTGCCGCATTTGCGGCAAGCGGTTGAGTACCGCCGAACAAGAGATATGCACCGTGTGCAACATCCATTTGCCTCGCACACGCTATTCGGAAACGCCGCTTGACAACAACATGGCACGCCGTTTCTGGGGACGCTTCCGCATAGAACGTGCGGCGGCTCTGTTCTTCTACGAGACCCACAGCGCCCCTGCCGGACTTATACACGACCTGAAATACCACGGCAAGGAGGAACTCGGGGAATGGCTGGGCAGGGCTACCGCCGAGGAATTTGCCCCCAACGGCTTCTTCGAAGGTGTCGACATGATAGTGCCGGTGCCCATAACATGGCGGCGTAAATGGCACCGCGGCTACAACCAGAGCCTCGCCATAGCGCGCGGAGTGGCTGAAGTGACCGGACTGCCCGTAAGCGGCAAAGCCCTGCGGAGGACGCATTTCAGCCGCAGCCAGACCCAACTGTCGGTGTCGGAGAGAATGGAGAATGTGGCGGGAGCGTTCCGCATACGTCGCACGGATGGCATTGCCGGGCGGCACATACTGTTGGTAGACGACATCGTGACCACCGGCGCCACGGTCAGCGCATGTGCCGAAGAACTGGAAAAGGCAGGCGCAGAGAGGATAAGCGTGCTGTCGATAGGGTGTACAAAAATATGATTTGATGCCCCTTTACAGAATATATTTGCTACCTTTGCATAGTTTTTCACTTAACACATTGATTTTATGGATTCTATAAAGAAACAGTTTGCAACCAAACTTCTTGGTATCAAAGCCATTAAACTTCAGCCTAACGACCCCTTCACATGGGCTTCCGGCTGGCGTTCACCCATATACACCGACAACCGCAAGACCCTTGCCTATCCCGAGATACGCTCATTCGTGAAGCAGGAACTCGTGCATCTCGTCCACGAGAACTTCCCCGAGGCTGACGCTGTGGCAGGCGTTGCCACAGGAGCAATAGCCCAAGGGGCGCTCGTGGCGGAGGAACTGGGCATGCCGTTCTGCTATGTAAGGTCGAAACCAAAGGACCACGGCATGGGCAACCTCATCGAAGGCACGCTGCCTGAGGGCGCAAAGGTGGTGGTCGTAGAGGACCTCATATCCACCGGCGGCTCGTCGCTCAAGGCGGTGGAGGCCCTGCGTCAGGCAGGCTTTGAGGTCGTCGGCATGGTGGCAAGCTATACTTACGGTTTCCCCGTAGCGGTAGACGCCTTCAAGGCAGCAGGGGTGAAGCTCGTCACCATCTGCGACTACGACGCCACGACGGAGATAGCAGCCGAGGTGGGCTACATCAAACCGGAAGACCTGGAGGTGCTGAAGGAGTGGAGAAAGAGCCCGTCCACATGGATGCAGGACAAGTAAATGATGAACATGACAATTATCGGCTGACACTCAAGACATGAAAGAAAGCAGTTCCGTGAAACCAGTAAACGCTCCGGTGGAGCGTGTCTATTCCACTCTCTCCAACCTCGAAAACCTGCGTCCGCTGCTCGAAAAGGCACGCAATGACGAGAACCTGAAAGAGAAAATACGCCAGTCAGGACAGGCAAACGCACTCGACAGCCTTGCCAATGTCGAACTGACCAACGATAGCATAAGCGTTCCGGCAGCGATGGTGGGCACTGTCTCGCTGAGGATAGTGGAGCGCGAGGAGAACAAGTGCATAAAGTTCGTTACCGACAAGTCGCCAATAAAGGCTACCCTCTGGATACAAGTGCTGCCGGTGACCGACACCACCAGCAAGATGAAACTGACCGTCGACGCCGACATACCGTTCATGCTTAAAGCCATGATAGGCTCCAAACTGAAGGACGGAATAGAGAAAGTGGCCGACGCACTGGCAATGATAAACTATTGACAACACACATTCAACACACCAATATGGCAGACAACAACAGCACAGCGGCAAACAAACTGTGGTCGAAAGGATATGACATAAACTCGGAGATAGAGCGTTTCACCGTGGGCAAAGACCGCGAGATGGACCTCTATCTCGCCAAATACGACGTCCTGGGCAGCATGGCGCACGTCACAATGCTTGAGAGCATCGGGCTGATAGGCAAGGACGAACTGCCCGTGCTGCTCGCTGAACTGAAGAAAATCTACGCCGTTTGCGAGAGCGGAGATTTTGTCATCGAGGACGGAATCGAGGATGTGCACTCGCAAGTGGAGCTGATGCTCACACGCAAACTGGGCGACATGGGCAAGAAAATCCACTCCGGCAGAAGCCGCAACGACCAGGTGCTCGTCGACCTGAAACTGTTCACGCGCGCCGCACTGAAGGACATCGTGACCTGTGTGGACGACTTGTTCCGTGAACTGATACAGAAGAGCAACCAGTACAAGGACGTGCTGATGCCGGGATACACGCATCTGCAGATTGCCATGCCTTCGAGTTTCGGCCTGTGGTTCGGCGCTTATGCGGAGAGCCTCACCGACGACATGCTCTTCCTGCAGGCCGCCTACAAGATGACAAACCGCAATCCGCTGGGTTCGGCGGCAGGCTACGGCTCGTCATTCCCCCTCAACCGCCAGATGACAACGGAACTCCTCGGCTTCGACTCCATGGACTACAACGTGGTGTATGCACAGATGGGGCGCGGCAAGATGGAGCGCAACGTGGCTTATGCCCTGGCTTCCGTGGCTGGAACGGTGGCGAAGATGGCGTTCGACGCGTGCCTGTTCAACAGCCAGAACTTCGGTTTCGTGAAACTGCCTAAGGAGTGTACCACAGGCTCTTCCATCATGCCGCACAAGAAGAACCCCGACGTGTTTGAACTGATACGCGCCAAATGCAACAAGATACAGGCGCTGCCGCAGCAGATACTGCTGATTATGAACAATCTGCCGGTGGGCTATTTCCGTGACCTACAGATGATAAAGGAGGTGTTCCTGCCTGCTTTTGACGAACTGAAGGACTGCCTGCAGATGGCGGCATACATCATCAACCGCATGGAAGTGAACGAACACATACTCGACAACCCGATGTACGCCCCGATGTTCTCGGTGGAGGAGGTCAACAGGCTCACTGCGGAGGGCATGCCGTTCCGTGACGCCTACAAGAAGGTAGGGCTGGACATAGAGGCGGGGAAGTTCACTCCCGACAAGAACATACACCACACCCACGAAGGCTCTGTCGGCAACCTGTGCAACGACCGCATAGAGGCGCTCATGCAGCAGGTGCTCGACGGTTTCCATTTTGAAAAGGTTGAGGATGCCGAGAAGAAACTTCTTGCTTAGCCTGGGCGTCTGTCTGGCGTTGTCGTCATGCTCTGACGTGATGGACGAATACTGCCACCGGCCGTGCTATGTGGTGGTGAACAACGCCGAACATGTGGACGCCACGCTTGCGGCAGCCATGAACAACCTGTCGCCGGGGGTGTTTTGCCTGATACGCAAGACCATGTCCGGCGGAGCGAGCCAGTTCTCTTTCTCCACCAACACGGGCATTTCCTCTTCGTCGCTGTTCACCGCCAAGGAGCAGCGCATGTCGCTCATCTTCGGTCTGAACAACGGTGTGATTGTCGGGTTCGGCAATGCCGACTACCCGGCAGTGTTCTATGCCTACGACTATGAGTGTCCCAACTGTTTCGACCCGGACGCCGTTCCCGTGAAGAGCAAGCCGCTCACGATGGACGAGAAGGGTCATGCCACCTGCAAGGTGTGCGGCAGAGTGTACGACATGAACAACCGCGGGTACATCATAGAGGGCGAAACCAAGAACTCAAAACCCCTTAACCGTTTCCCAGCCACGACCTCCGGTCCCCAAGGAGTGCTTGTTGTGCAGTAGGAAAACGGTGTTTTTGTAAATCTACCGGATGCTGCGGTTCTTACGGGAGCTGTATGTAGCGCAGCGAACCCTCACGCAGTTTGAAGTCAGTGCCGTCGAAATCGAGGGTGACAACGGCGGTCTTGCGCGGTGACACCTGTGTGGCGCTGTAGTGGGTGTGGAACACGTAGCGCCAGTCACCGTTGCTGTCCCGGAACAGATCGCCGTGTCCTGTGCCGTTGGCGCCAATCACTCCGCGCACGATTATCGGCTCGCCGTGCTTCGTCCACGGTCCGAGCGGCGACTTGGCGGTGGCATAGCCCACGGCATAGTCGATGTTGCGGAAGTCGTTGCAGGAATAGAACAGGTAGTAGGTCTTGCCTATTTTCACTACCGTAGGGCCTTCCGACACCTTCCATTCGGAGTTTGCCGTGTCTTCCCAGCCGCTCTCTGCGTGCAGACACTCGCGTGTGGTGCTCTCCTTGAGCGACTTCAAGTCCTTGTTCATCTCCGACACGAAGATGCGGTTACCGTCCTGCAGACGGACGTGATAGAGGTATGCTTTCTTGCCGTCGAAGAACACGAAGGGGTCAATCTCCTTGATCTTGGCGGGTATGCAGTCGGGAGTTTCCTGCGTGAAAGGGCCGAGAGGGGAGTCGGCAGTGGCCACGGCAATCTGCTCGTTGGCGGTATAGACGAAATAATACTTGCCGTCTTTCTTGAACACTTGGGGTGCCCAGAAGCCCTTGGTGCCCCATGTCTTGTCGCTTTTCTTCAGGCAGAAGCCGTCGTCGAGACCGCACGGACCTTCCCATTTCTGCAGGTCGGCGGACTTGTAGACCTCGAATCCGTCGCCCTTATGTCCGTTCTGCACGCCTGTACCGTAGAGATAGTAAGTGCCGTTGTCGTGGAATATGGTGGGGTCGGCAAGGAGCATGCTGCCGAATTTGGGACGTTCGGAGACGGTAGAGGGGCGGCTTTCGGCTATGTGCGGCCAGCCGTCAATCCACTCCACACGGTCGAGGAACACCTGGCGACCGGCATCGGGGTCGTCGCGAAGGTAGCCGTGATATATCATCCAGTCCTGTCCCGCATCGTCGGTGAATATCTCTCCGTTGTGGCCGGGGCCTGCCACCTTGTCGCTACTCCACAGCATCACCTCGTGATGGTTGTCGAGCAGCGGCCGCCCCTGTCTGTCCACATAAGGGCCGAGCAGCGATTTCGACCGCCCGACGGTGACATGATAGGTGCTGCGCGCACCCTCGCAGCAAGTGCCGTCAGAGCCGAAGAGGTAGTAGTAGCCGCCGTGCTTGTGGATGTAGACTGCCTCCATGAACGTGCCTGACACCTTAGTGGGCTTCGCTCCCGGCTTGATGCTGAGGCAGTCGTCGGACAGTTCGATGTACCAGATGCCGTGGAACGAGCCCCAGAAGAGGTACTTGTGACCGTCCTCCTCGTAGAAGTCGGGGTCGATGGAGTTCTGTGTGTTGAGGTCTTTGGATATGACCACTGCGCCGTGGTCGGTGAACGGACCCGCCGGACTGTCGGCAGTGGCGACGCCGACTCCTGCCTCCCATTCGCCTCCCCATGTGGACTTGGCGTAGAACATGACATATTTGCCGTCCACATAGTTGATGTCGGGAGCCCAGATGCCGCCCTTGCCGTTCCACTTGGGACGTGTCTCGTCGGTGAAGGCGGTGCCGATGAACTGCCAGTCAACGAGGTTGGCGGACCGGTAGATGGGCGTGTTACGGATGTCCTCGGTGGAGTAGAGGTAGAAGTAACCGTCGTTTGCCCTTATGGCAGTAGGGTCAGGCGCCGAGTTGTGGATTACCGGATTGCGGTAGCAATCGTCCGTGTTCTGCGCGCAAACGGCTGCAGACGACACGATGACGCAAGCTGTAAGCAGGTTTCTGAGTTTCATATTTCAAGGTTTTTAGAGGTTATACGTCTACGAAAATGCATCCCTGCGGTGCAAAGGTAAGCCTTTTCCGTGGCATGAGGACAACGGTAGGGAGAAATCTGAAGGTATTTTTCTCCTGTCGCCTACTCCTCCATGCCTGCGGAGTTGTAGTTCTGCTGCATGCCTTCTTCGCCTCCCTCCTGATGGCGGTTCTTGGACTTCATGTTGCCGAAGTTCCAAGTCAGTGTGGCGGCAAAGGCGCGCGAGTGGCGGCGGTTGATCTGGTGGCGGCTGTAGGTGTCGCTCTCGGTGTTGGTCTCCCACTTGCGTGAGTCGAGCAGGTCGCGGCAGTTGATGGACAGGGTGAACAGTTTGTTGAGGAAGTTCTTGCGGATGCCGAAGTCCATCATGTAGCTTGCCGGACGGTAGCCTTGGGTTATTGCCTGGCGCGAACGGTAGCGTCCGCTGAGCTGGATGTTGATGTCGTAGGGCAGGGCGACGCTCGCCTGCATGCGCGCATTCCATGTGAAGCGTTTCTGTTCGGCGCCGGTCACCGTCTGGTTGTTGATGACATAGGAGAAGCCGTCGAGCTTGTAGTAGTATGCGTTGACGTTTGTGGTGAGGTCGACTATGCGGAACAGGCGGTTCTTCACTGTGAGTTCGGCTCCCGAAGAGGTACTCTTGGCGAGGTTCATGCTGGTGGAATACATGATGTTTTCCGTCAGGTCGCGGTATGTGATGCGCTGCATGACGTCCGTGGTGGGACGGTAGTAGAGCGAGAGGAGCAGTGAATGCTCGGTCCAGGTGCGGAGATAGTTGAGCGAGAACGAATTTGAGAATTCGGGAGTCAGCTCCGGATTGCCGAACGAAATCATGGTCGCGTCGTGGGTGTCGCGGAAAGAGTTGAGTTCTCCGCCCCACGGACGGCGGAGACGGCGGGTGTAGTTGAGCTGCAGCTGGTCGTTGTCGGTTATCTGGTAGGAGGCGAACAGGCTGGGGAAGAGTTGGAAATAGTCCTTGTCGAAAGGTTTGTCCTTAGCGGCTCCGGCATATTCCTGATCCCAGTTATAGCTCTCGGTGTGCACCTTCCAGTACTCTCCGCGCAGGCCGCCCATAAGTCCGAACTTGCCGAACTTGAGGTTTGCTGTGAAGTAGAGGGCGTGGATATTCAGGTCATAGATGAACCTGTTGAAGTAGACATGGTCTTCGTAGGCTGAGTAGTCCTTGTCCGGGTCGACGGAATCGAACACGTCGGGTTTCGCTCCGGTGTCGTCCGATGCCTCGAAACTCTGCTGGGGCGTGTTCTCGTGCGAAGCGTTCCAGTTGTAGCCTGTCTCTATCTTGAAGTTGTCGGTTATCTGGTTCTCGTAGTCGAGCTTTGCCTCGAAGGAGTTGCTCCTGATGTCCTGCGGACGGTACTGCCATGTGTAGATGTCGGGTTTCGATGCAGAGGTGAGCGTGCTGTTGTCTGTGAAGTCACGGAAAAACCTGTTGCCGTCGTCTCCCCACTTGTCGGCGGAGAAATTGAAGTCCAGTTTGTGCGTGGCTGACCATTCGTGGGTGTAGTCCAGTTCGCCGTGAAGCATCTTCATCTTGCTCGACTCTGTGCTCCAGCGTGTCATGGTGTATTTGTCGAAGGCATTGCCCTGAGTGTCGTACTGACCGTAATTGTAGGGAGTGGTAGTGCGGCTTTCGCGACCTCCGTTCATATACATTCCGGTGAGGGAGAGGTCGTCTTTCCCGGTGAGATGAAACACCAGACCGGCACGGGTGAAGATGTTGTTGCCCCATTGCTTCTCGTCGGCACTGTAGTTCTGGAAGCTGTTGCCCTGGCGGGTGCCGTCCGGCATGGTCGTGAAGTTCTCCTGCTGGCTCTCGGTATAGCCCATATTGGCATGATGACGGTAGCCTATGCTGGCGAAAGCGTCCATTATGCGGGAGTTGTAGTTGATGTTGAACGATGTGTTGGCACCGCCGTTGGTGTTGCCGCCGGCCTGTAGCGAACCGTAATAACCGGCTTTGCGGTTCTTCTTCATCACGATGTTGATGATGCCGGCCGAACCTTCGGCGGAGAATTTTGCCGACGGATTGTCGATGACTTCTATGCGTTCGATGTCCTCGGCGGGCAGTTGCTGCAGGATGGTGGCACGGTTGTCGGTGGTGAGACCTGACGACTTGCCGTTGATCCACACTTCTACCGACGAGTTGCCGCGCAGGGATACATTGCCGTCGTTGTCGACTTCAACCGACGGGATGTTCTCAAGGACATCGCTTGCAGCCTGTCCGGAATTGGTTATCAGCTGGCTCACGTCGAACGTCTTGCGGTCTACCTCGAGTTTCATTGCCGACCGCTGGCCTACCACCTGCACTTCCTTCAGCTGCTTGGAGTCCTCTGTCATGTAGAGCACGTTGAAGTTGTGGCTGTTGTGATCTGTGCTGATTTCAAATGTGCGCTCCGTTTCCTTGTAACCCACATAGGACAGTTTGAGGGTGTAAGTGCCGGTCTTGAGCCCCTCTATATAAAATTTGCCGTCAGCATCAGTCATTGTGCCGCCGGCAAGATTGGTCGTTCCCTGAAGCATCACCTGCACGGTGACGAAACTGAGAGGCTCCACGGTCTGCTTGTCAAATACTGTTCCCTTGACTGAGCCTTGGGCAAAGGCCAAGACTGAACTTAGCGCAAAGAGCGCAGAAAGAACCATTTTGTTCATTTATCCCCGAAAAAACAGATTTCAGGTACGCATGCGCATACCTTTATATTCATAGGTGTAATGTAATCCAGTTTTTGTTTGTACCCCCACCGAGAATCGAACTCGGATCAAAGGTTTAGGAAACCTCCGTTCTATCCATTTAACTATAGGGGCGAATGTCGGGACTGCACAAGGCGTCTGTCAGTACAGTCCCGGCATGTATGATGTAGTGCTTACTCAGCCTTACCGGTGTTGTCGTCTGCCGGAAGCTTTGCCAAGCGGTTGTCAATCTTATGGCCAAGGACGAGGTAAGCCACTGGCGAAGCGATGAAGATTGACGTGAGTGTACCTGTGGTGACACCGAGTATCATTGCGAACGAGAAGCTGCGGATGCTTTCTCCACCGAGGAAGAAGATACAGAGCAACACGATCAATGTACTTGCAGAGGTGTTGATAGTACGTGTAAGGGTCTGGTTGATTGAACTGTTGAACGTTGTCTGGAAGTCCTGCTTCTTGTGCAGGTTCAGATTCTCACGTATACGGTCGAACACAACCACCTTGTCGTTGATGGAATAACCTATCACTGTCAGTACGGCACCGATGAATGTCTGGTCTATCTCAAGTGAGAACGGCAGTACGCCCCAGAAGAGAGAGTAAACGCCAAGTACCACCATGGTGTCCACAACAAGTGCTACGACTGCACCGACAGAGAATGCCAGGTTGCGGAAACGCAGCAAGATGTAGAGGAAGATGCCGAGAAGGGCGATGAGCACACTGATGATAGCTCCGTAAGTGATGTTCTTCGCAATGGAAGGACCTACCTTTGTGGAACTGATGATAGAGCCTCCGGCGCGTACATCCGGGTTCTTGAATGTCGCCAGATTGGGCTGGGAAACAAGTCCTGCCTTCTTCAGTGAAGTGTAGAGAATGTTCTCTGCCTCATCGTCAACAGTAGGTGAGTTGGAGTCTATCTTGTAGTTTGTGGAGATACGTATGGTCTTGTGGTCTGTTCCGAGGGCAAGAGCACCGGTCGTGCAACCCGGGAATGCGTCAGCGATAACGGTGCGCACCTGCTCTGGTTCGGTAGCTTTCTCAAACTGGATGACATAGTTGCGGCCACCGGTAAAGTCGATGCTTCTCGACATGCCGCGTACTATGAAGCTGATGCAGAATATTACCATCAGCACTCCGGCAACGGCGAAGCTCTTCTTGTAGAGTGACATGAACTTTATGTCAAGACCTTGCATCAGGTTCTTTGATATCGATGTGCAGAACTTGATGTTAAGCCAGCGGTCCTTGCTGAACTGGTGCTCGTAGACAAGACGTGTGAGATAAACCGCTGTGAAGAACGAACAGATGATACCGATTATCCATGTTGTGGCGAAGCCGCGGATAGGACCTGTACCGAAGATATAGAGTATCACACCTGTAAGAAGTGAGGTGATGTTCGAGTCGAAGATAGCGGAGAATGCGTTGCTGTAACCTGCAGCGAGAGCCTGCTTGATGCCCAGACCGCGGCGCATCTCCTCTTTTATACGTTCATAGATAAGCACGTTGGCATCCACAGCCGTACCTAACGACAGCACCATACCGGCTATACCTGACATGGTCAATGCCGCCTGGAACGACGTAAGTATTCCCAAAGTGAAGAAGATATTGACAAGCAGAGCGCAGTTTGCCATCATTCCGGCGTTGAAGTTGTACATCATAACCATGTAAACCATCAACAACACGAATGCAATCACAAATGAGATGATACCCTGCTGGATAGACTGGGCACCGAGAGTAGGTCCTACGACTTCCTCCTGCACGATTCTTGCAGGGGCAGGCATACGTCCTGACTTCAGCGTATTTGCCAAGTCCTTGGTGTCTTCAATGGTGAAGTTACCGGTGATTGACGACTGTCCGCCGCTGATTTCACCGTTTACGCGCGGTGCGGAGTAAACAAGTCCGTCAAGAACAATAGCTATTGCCTTGTTGATATTTGCCTTTGTCAGCGCTGCCCAGCGACGTGCACCTTCAGAGTTCATGGTCATGGACACCTCAGGAGAACCTGATACGCTGTTGAACTGGTCGCTTGCTGTGGTCACAACGTCACCCTCCAATGGAGCACGACCTGATGATTGTGTCACCTTGATGGCGTGGAGTTCATAGACGTTCTTTACTCCTATGCCGTCAGCAGGCTTGGCACTCCACAGCAGTTTGAGGTCTGAAGGCAGCACCTGCTTTGCCGTTGCGGAATGTATGATGGCGTTTACTGCGGCGGTATCACGTACGTTGGCGTAGCCGACAAGGCTGAGTGAACGTCCGCCAGTGGTCTGCAGGATAGAGAGCAGAGGATGTTGCTTCTTCAGCTGCTCGTCAGCTTTCGACGACGCTGCGGTCTTTGCCTCGTTCTTCGAGTTCTTTATCTCGAACTTCGCACCTGCCGCCTTTACCTCCGGCTGTGCGTTTGCGGTGTCTACAGCCGTTGTGTCAGCGCCGTCTTTCTTGTTGTCCAATGCAGCGACACGGGTGTCGAGCTGACGCAGATAAGGTTCGATTTCTTCGGAATTGTAGGTCTCCCAGAATTCAAGATTGGCTGAACCCTGGAGCAATTTACGCATACGCTCCGGCTCACGGATACCCGGCATCTCGACCATAATCTTTCCGTCCTGTCCTTCAAGCTTCTGAATGTTTGGCTGAACGACACCGAATTGGTCAATACGCGCACGTACCACATTAAAAGAGTTGTCTATGGCGTCCTTTACTGCTTCACGCAATGCCTTCTCCACTTCGCTGTCGGAGCTCTGCGGAGACACCTTTCCCTGTAGCTGCTGGGTGGCGAATATCTCTGCAAGACGATGCCCCGGGGCGTTCTTCTTGTAGGCGTCGATGAACAGGGAGATAAAGTCGCTCTGGCTCTTTTCCTCCTCTTTCTTGGCCTCGTTGACAGACTTCACAAAAGCCACGTCGGTCTTGTGGTCCGCAAGAGTTTCCACCAAGTCGGGCACGGAAATCTCCAGGATGACGTTCATACCGCCTTTCAGGTCAAGGCCAAGGCCGATCTGGGTCTCGAGACACTTCTGGTAAGTGTAGATTCCGAGGTATCTTACGGAATCCTTATAGTCCTGTTGGGACACTGGATCCTCAATCTTTGCCGCCTGACTGTCGTAGTAATGCGTGGCAGCAGAGAATGACAAATAGAAGATACTTGCAAGCGTCAGTAGTACGGCGGTTACAATTACAATTCCTTTGTTTTGCATTTTTATTATTTATTGTTTGTTTTTATTCACCATTTCTAAGCGTGCAAAGATAGTATTTTTTTGCATATCTGCCAAGAGAACAGGTTTTTAATTTAACGTTTTGCTTTATCTGTGCTTGTTTGCACGGTCTGTTTCGGTTGGTTTTTAGCCAACATACTATCGGGTAATGGTCGCTGTAAGTCACGTGTGACAGCACTTTGCAACTATACGGTTTGAGGTGCTGGGAGCACATGATGTTGTCAATTCTTACCCTCATTCCGTTGTGGCAATAAGTCCAACCGAGACCTGTGCCGCTTGCGACAAAGCAGTCGGTGAGGTCTCCTTTCATTACTCTGTGGTTGAAAGATGTCGGCGTGTCGTTGAAATCACCGCACAGGATGACTGGCATGTCCCTGTACTGGTCGACGTATTTCGCCACCGCCTTGGCCTGGGCGTTGCGCACGAGTGACGATTCGGTCAGTTTGGCGATGATGTCTTTTGATTCCGACCCGATGAAATCGCCGTCGGTGTCGCCCGAGATGAGTTCTTTGAAGTTTGTGCGCTCCTCCGGTGTCAGGTGACACGATTCCAGGTGGTTGTTGACAACGAGTGTCTTGCCGGCCGGAGTGTCAAGAATGTAGGCTGCGCTTACATTGCTTTTCGACACGAAAGATATCGTGTCGGCCTGTAAAATTCTGTATTTCGAGTATATGGCAATAGATGTGCCGTTGTCTCCCCTGTTGTCTGTCCTGCTGTATGGGTATTTGGCTTTCATCTTTTTGCGTCCGTTCTCCGTCATTGATGTCTCGGTCGCCTCTTGCAGACAGAGGATGTCGCAGTCCGCATCCACAAGAAAATCCGCCATTTCGTCCTTTTCCTCGTCAGTGAACTTGTTGTATACGCCGTGGAAATTCATCGTGTTGTACGACATTACCTTTATTGCGCCCTCCGGGACATCTGCCGGCAGGTTTATTCCGACGTATGTCCTGACGGGGACATGACACACAAGTAGGGTCGCTATTGGCAACAATGCGGACTTCTTGTCGAGCAGAAGCCAAAAGAAGAAAAATATCACATTGACGGCAAGAAATGCCGGGAAGAACATATCAGCCGTTGCCAACAAAGGGAATTTCAACGGGTCTATGAGACAGGAATAGCCCGTCGCAAGCATGCCCAGCGCCGACATGATGTTGGCACCGAGCAACAGCTGGTGGATTGCATTTACGATTTTCTTGGCCGCCATGTGTCAGTTTACACCGCCTCTTCCTCCGTCAAACAGTTCCTGTTTTTCCTCGTCGGTCAGGCTGTCGTATCCGCTTTTGCGTATTTTGTCCAGTATGTGGTCAATGCGTTTTTGCCTTTCGTTCATCCGGACGTTATAATCCCAGTCCGGATTGGAACTCGTCGTGTGTCCGTAACGGCTGCCTGAACCTCCGTTGAAGTTGCCGTTGCCGTGGCGGAAGCTGCCTCTCTGGCGGAACCGTGTGAAGAAGTCGTTGCCCCCATGTGTTCCGTATCCTGCTCCCGGATGATTTGTCCAGTACCTTATCAGGAAGAAACCGAATATCATGCCGCCAAGATGGGCGACGTGTGCCACGCCGTCTCCCGAAGAGCCGAGAGCCGACAGCAGTTCAATGGCGGCATACATGATGACGAACCACTTGGCCTTTATGGGTATTGGCAGGGGGAAAATGAATATCCTCTGCTCCGGGAATATCATTCCGAACGCCAGCAATATGGCATAGACTGCGCCCGATGCGCCCACCGTGGCCCATGCGTTGAGTATCTGTGCGCTGTTGTGTGCCACTGCCAATATGTCCGACATCGAGAACCCGGGTATCTGTTCTTCGCACATCATTATGAACTCAAAGAACTGTGCCGCTTCCTGGAAAAGACCTGCGCCGATGCCGCAGACAATGTAATAAAAAAGGAATTTGCGCGCACCCCACACGTTTTCGACCACGCAACCGAACATCCACAGGGCGAACATGTTGAAGAACAGGTGCATGATGCCGCCGTGCATGAACATGTAGGTGACCAGTTGGTAGAACCTGAAATCGGGAGCCAGGAAAAAGTGAAGCCCGAATATGTCGTTCAGGTCGACCGGTGATGCGGAACGTAAGGTGAGATTCTCTACAATGACAAGCAGCAGATAGGCTGTTATATTTATAAGTAGCAGGCACTTGGTAGTGCGTGGAAGTTGAAACATTGTGTCAGTCCTTTGTCGTTAAATCGGTGCAAATTTACGAAAAACATCCCGTAAATGCCCTTGAAACAGGGCTGCAAACGGCAAAATCAGAGGGAAATGTATGTTTTTTCTACATTTTTGTTTGTATTCCAAAATATTCCCCTTATATTTGCCAATGTTTCAGACCAAAACGAGAAATAAACACTTTTAATTATCATTTTTATAAAACAAAGAATTATGAACAAGACAGATTTGGTAAAGGCAGTTGCTGCTACAGGTATCAGCCAGGAAGCTTCCAAGAAAGCCATTGATGCAGCTATCGCTGCTGTTAAGGATGCCCTTGTTAAGGGTGAGAGTGTTCAGCTCATAGGTTTCGGTACTTTCTCTGTAGTTGAAAAGCCGGCTCGCGAGGGCGTTAACCCTTCTAACGGCAACAAGATTCAGATTCCTGCAAAGAAGGTTGCAAAGTTCAAGCCAGGCAAAGAACTGGCTGAGGCTGTCAAATAATTTGACTGCAACGCAATAAAACGGCAAAGGCGACTCTCACGGGTCGCCTTTGTTGTTTTTCCGTATTTGCCGTTTGCTGCAGCCGGTTGTCCGCTCGTGTTTTGCGAAAATGTCATTTGAGCAGTATCTGGCGTGCGAACTCCCATATCACGATGCCTGCTGTCACCGACACGTTCATGCTGTGTTTCGTGCCGAACTGCGGTATCTCCAGACAGTTGTCGCACCTGTCTATGGCGCTCTGCTTCACTCCTTTTACCTCGTTCCCCAATATGACGGCGCAAGGTTTTGTGCTTTCGCCCAGTCTGAGCGGCGCTTTCTCGCTGCCTTCACATTGTTCTATGGCATAGACAAAGTATCCCTTGCCGTGCAATTCGTCCACCGCTTCCTCCACGGAACCGAAGTGTTTCCATTCCACGGAGTCCTCTGCCCCGAGGGCTGTCTTGTGTATTTCCGCCGAAGGGGGTTGTGCCGTGATGCCGCAGAGATACACTGCCTCCACCTTGAAGGCGTCACTTGTGCGGAAAACAGACCCCACATTGTATGATGAGCGCACGTCATCGAGAACAACCACGAGCGGAAGTTTCTTTGTCTCCTTGAACTCCTCTACGCTCAGGCGCTTCATTTCTATGGTCTTCAGTTTCCGCATTTGCCTTGTCTTTTCTGTCGTTTCCTCCATTTCAGATGTATGTGTGGTGTCGTGAACGGCTAATCCAGGGAGAAGTCCAACTGTTTCTTCTCGAGGTTGGCTTTTACCACTCTGATTTCTATCGGGTCGCCCAACTGGTACACGTTCTTGTATTTCCTGCCGCGCAAACAGTAGTTTTTCTCGTCAAACTCATAGTAGTCGTCCTTCAGCTCGCGCATCGGCACCATGCCCTCGCAGTGGTTTTCGTCGATTTCGCAGTATATGCCATACGACGTGATGCCGGAGATGTGGGCTTCAAACACCTCGCCTATCTTGTCGCTCATGAACTCCACAGCCTTGTATTTGATAGAATCGCGCTCGGCATTCGACGCTATTATCTCCATGTCGGAAGAGTGTTTGCACAGTTCTTCGTAGTATTCCTTGTTGGCAGAGGGCGCACCCTGCGCATAGCGGGTGAGCAGTCTGTGCACCATGGTGTCGGGATAGCGTCTGATAGGTGACGTGAAATGGGTGTAGTAATCAAACGCCAGACCGAAGTGACCGATGTTGTGCACCGAGTATTTTGCCTTCATCATGGAGCGCAGTGCCACTGTCTGTATGAGTTTCTGCTCGCTTTTTCCGTTGCATTCGCCCATGAGGCGGTTGAGCGAACGAGCCGTCTCGCCCTTCGTGCTGGTGGATTTCATGTGGTAGCCGAATTTCACGGCGAGTTCCTTCAGGTTCTCCAGCTTTACCGGGTCTGGGTTGTCGTGCACACGATAGGGCAGGGTCTTGGCTTTCTTTCCCTTCTTCACCTTGCCCACACTCTCCGCTACGGTGCGGTTGGCGAGCAGCATGAACTCCTCCACGAGGTTGTTCGCCTCCACGATTTTCTTGAAGTAGCAGCCTATAGGCTTGCCTTTTTCGTCAAGCCGGAACTTCATCTCCTCGCTCTCGAACTTTATTGCGCCGTTGGCAAAACGCCTCTCCCGCAGTTGCTTCGCTGTCGACCACAACTGGCACAGCTCCGCTGCATACTCGCCGGTGGGGTTCGCCTTGTCGCCGCCGAGAGCGTTGCTGGCAACGAGTATCTGCTGCACTTCGTCATAGACAAACCGCCGGTTGCTCTTGATTACGGTGTGCACTATGCGGTAGTTGTGCACGTTGGCGCAGTCGTCGATGTTGAATATGACACTGTAAGCCAGTTTCTCCTCATCCGGTCGGAGCGAACACACATAGTTGCAGAGGTGTTCGGGCAGCATCGGAATGGTGCGGTCGACCAGATAGATGGATGTCGCGCGCTTCTGTGCCTCCTTGTCTATTATCGAACCTTCGGTCACATAGTGCGACACATCGGCTATATGGACGCCCACTTCCCAAAGTCCCGACTCCAGTTTCCTTATGGACAGTGCGTCGTCAAAGTCCTTCGCGTCGGCCGGGTCGATAGTGCAGGTGAACACATCGCGGAAGTCCTCGCGCTCGGCATAGTCCTGTGCGGTGATTTCGCCGGAAATCTTGTCCGCCTCCGCTTCCACTTCTTTCGGGTACTCATAGGGCAATCCGTATTGCACGAGAATGGTATTCATCTCAGCGTCGTTGTCTCCTGACTTGCCGAGAATGTCGGTCACCTCGCCTATGATGGTCTGGTTCTGCTGGTCAGGCCAGCGCACCACTTTAACCACAGCCTTGTCGTCGGTCTTTCCGCCCTTCAGTTTTTTCTTGGGAATGAGGATGTCCGACGGCAGCAGGCCGTCCTGCACCACGAGGAAAGCCACGTCTTCCTCCACGTTAAGCCGTCCCACGAACGTGTCTTTCGCACGGCTTATGATTTCCACCACCTGTGCTTCTTTCGTGTGGTTGCGGCGTCGTGCCATATAAGTCACACGCACCCTGTCGCCGTCCATGGCATAGAGCGAGTTGCGCTCGGTGACAAGCACCGACTTGTCTGCCCCGTCCGGCAGGAACGAGTTGCGTCCGTTGGGTTTGCGGATGAATGTGCCCTCTTGTGTATGGGAGTCGCTTTCGCGCAGCATGAATGAACTGTCGCTCATCCGCGTGATGAAGTCGTCCCACGCCATTTCCTCCATCACGTCGATGGCAAGCATCTTCAGCGGATGCGTGTTGAGGCGCAGTGCCCGGAAGATTTCCTTGAACGACAACGTCTTTCCGGGGTTTTCCATGAAGTAAGCCTCCAGTATGCGCCCCATGTTCTCTTTGTTCATACGGTTCTTGCCCGCCTTTCTCACTTTTCCCATATCATGCAGTCTTATAGAACAAGTTTCTTGTGCAATATATAATAATGTGTGTTGCCGTGTTTACAAATCTTCCTTCGTCATCACGAAAGCGGTGTTGTTGCGGATGTAGGAGTCGGGGATGTAGAGCAGGCGGGCGGATTTGTCCTCGCTCTTGGGCGAGCCTTTCGCCACGAAATACTTGTTGCCGTGCTTGTCGTGTCCCGTCCCGATGATGGCGGCAGTGCCGTCCTCGGATTCTGTACCCGTCCACAACACCGGATGACGTGCGTCGAGCGCCCTCTGTATGCGCACATACACGGAATCATAATATATGTATCTGCCCATGCACATCGTCGTGTTGTCGGGATGCGGAATCACCGCCCGCCTGTCGGAATAGATGCCGTCGGACGCCACAAACGCCGCATACTCGTTCTTTCCGCATACGCTGTGTGCAAACTCCAACGGGGTGTATTCCGCCCTTAGCATATATACACGCTTGGGCAAAAAGCCTATCTCCCGGTCGAGCAGGCCGTCTATTGTTTTCAAGAACGCCCCCTCGTTGTCGCCCCTTGCCACCGCTACGTCGGCAAGCATCTTTATCCTGCGTGCCAGCACGTTGTAGTTGACGGGACGCAGACTGTTGTAGGAGTCGTAGGGGAAGCATCCGTAGCTGCGCAGGAGTTCCGGTACCATCGGTCCGATGCCCCTCGCCGTGATGTCGCCCTCACCTTTCGTGCGCATGTACTGCACCGCCTGTTGGCGCAGCCAGCACCTCATCACATAGTCAAAGGAGAGGTTCACCGAGTCGCCCTGCATGAGATGCTCCGTCTCGATGACGTCGAGCATGGCGCAACACCAGTCCACAGGACTTTCCCCGTGAATCTTCGCCGGGGTCGTCTTGAGCATTATGTCCGCACTGAATCCCTCCGGAGCCACGGGGCGCGGACGGCTGCCGCATGAGCATACAAGTGCCAAGGCGAGCAAAGACAGTAACAGATGTTTCGTTTTCATCCTTTTATCGGTTTTCGGGACAACGTTTCCCGGTGCGGCGGAACATCCTTTCTCCACCGGCCGATGCCCCTTTGCCTTGTGCGAAGATACGGAAAAAATGCAAGAACAGCAAGACTATCAGCGGAAAAAACCGATTTGTTTTGCCGTTACACAATTTTGAGCTAACTTTGCAAAACACATCATATAAGAGAGGAGAAATACCTATGAAGAATCAGACTTTGTTGATATACAACACCCTGACACGCAAAAAGGAACGTTTTGAACCCATTCATTCGCCCAATGTCGGCATGTATGTGTGCGGCCCGACCGTCTATGGCGACGCTCATCTGGGCCATGCCCGGCCGGCGATAACGTTTGACGTGCTGTTCCGCTACCTTCAGCACTTGGGCTACAAGGTGCGCTATGTGCGCAACATTACTGATGTGGGCCACCTCGAACACGATGCGGACGAGGGCGAGGACAAGATAGCCAAGAAAGCCAGACTGGAGCAGTTGGAGCCGATGGAGATAGCCCAGTACTACACACGGCGCTTCAATGCCGCCATGGACAAGCTCAACGTGCTGCCTCCGTCAATAGAACCGCACGCCACAGGGCACATCATCGAGCAGCAGCAACTGGTGCAGCAGATTCTCGACAACGGCTATGCCTACATCTCCAACGGCTCTGTCTATTTCGACATAGAGAAGTACAGCAAAGACTACAAGTACGGTATCCTCTCGGGTAGAACCCTCGAAAACACCAAGGATGCGTCGCGCGACACCCTTGCAGGCGTGGGAGAGAAGAAGAACCAGGCGGACTTTGCCTTGTGGAAAAAGGCGTCGCCGGAACACATAATGCGCTGGCCAAGTCCGTGGAGCGACGGTTTCCCCGGTTGGCACTGCGAGTGCACGGCCATGGGACGCAAATATCTTGGCGAGGAATTCGACATCCACGGCGGCGGCATGGACCTTGTCTTCCCGCACCATGAGTGCGAGATAGCGCAGGCACAGGCATCCATGGGACATCCGGCAGTGAAGTACTGGATGCACAACAACATGATTACCATCAACGGACAGAAGATGGGCAAGTCGTACAACAACTTCATTACGCTCGACCAGTTCTTCACTGGCAGCCACCCTCTGCTGTCAAAAGCCTTCTCGCCAATGACGATCCGGTTCTTCATACTGTCCGCCCACTACCGCGGAACAGTCGATTTCTCGAGCGAAGCACTTGAGTCTGCCGAAAAGGGATTTGCCCGTTTGATGCAGGGACTGAAGGATCTGAAGCGCATCCAACCGGCAAAAGGCTCTTCGCCAGAGGTCGGCAAGTTTGTCGGGGAACTGGAACAGAAACTCTACGACGGCATGAATGACGACCTGCAGACGCCTGTTGTCATAAGCCAACTGTTTGAGGCTTGCCATCAGGTCAACCTTCTTGTTGACCGCAAGGCGAAGATTTCCGCCGACGACCTGGCAGTCCTCTCGCAGACAATGCACACTTTCACTGAAGACATCCTTGGACTTACGAATGCCAACCAGGCAGGCGACTCCAGCCGTGAAGAAGCCTATGGCAAGGTGGTCGACATGGTGCTGGAGCTCCGCAAGAAAGCCAAGGACGAGAAAGACTGGGCTACGAGCGACAAGATACGCGATGCCTTGACCGATGCGGGCTTCATTGTCAAGGACACTGCCGACGGCACAGTGTGGGAACTTTGACCTATCTCACCACGGCAATCTTGGCTACTATGCCTTTCTTTCCGTCGGATGTAGCCGCCATAACCATATAGACACCTGATGCGACACGCCGGCCTTGCAGGTCGGTCGTGTCCCATGTGAACGTCCCGCCGTTGGATATGCCCTTGGCAACGAGCTGTCCCGACGACGTGGTGATGTGTATCTCAGCCCCGTAAGTCAGTCCGGTGACGGTGACCTTGCCCGTGTAGTCGGGCGTGACAGGGTTGGGATAGGCATACACGTTGTCCTTGTCGAGTGTGGCGTTGCCGCCGGTAGCGTCGCTCGCATAGGAGCACAGACCTTTGTCGGTGCCTATGTACACCTCGCCAGTGACGTCGTCTATGGCTATGCTCTCCACGTTGTCAGAGAGCAGGCCGCTCGTTGCCGCAGTGAAATGGTACACTTGTTCCATGTTGTCACTGCTGATTACATACACTCCGAGGCGGCTTGTGCCGAACCATTTCCTGTTTCCTCCGTCCACTGCCATGCAGCTGATGTCCACTCCCGACAGCAGATAGTCGGCGAGGTTGGAGCCGTCGTTGCGCGGAATCTTTATCTGTTGGAAGAACGGGGAGCTGGCGCTGATGTCGTCGGCGAGCAGTTCTATCGGTCCGACATCGGTGCCGAACCAGATGTTACCCTCCTTGTCCTCCGCCCAACAGCGTCCGTAGACGAGGTTCACCTCCGTCGCGTCCTCGTTGACAAACTCCTTGTAGACCTTCAGTTCGTCGGTTTGGGCGTTGTAGCAAGCCAGTGCCGGCGTGCGCCAGTCGCGGTTGACAAACCACATCAGTCCTCTGGAGTCGAAGTCAAGACCGCTCGGCATGACCCACGAAGTGGTCTCCGAGAACAGCAGGTCGTTGTGTACGAAGCGCGTGAACGTGCCGTCCTTGCCGAGTTTTATTATGCACGGTGTGGATGCCCACCCCTGTATGAGCCACAGGTTGCCCTCGGCGTCAAACTTCACTGTGGTCACTTCCGAATAGTTGACATTGCCTTCAGGCACGGTGGTGGCGCGCTCAATGATGCTGTTTTCGCAGTAGTAGTTCTTCACCACCTTGCCGTTTCTGTACTCGTAAAGCCCCGGCACCGACGCCGTGTACCAGTGGCTGTCGTCCGCAGGGTCTATGTCCAGTTCGAACACATTGCGGTAGCGCGGTTTCGACTCGTAGCTTATGCTGTTGTCGACGACCGTCCACGTGTCGCCGTCCTTTATCTGCACGTATGCCGGACGTGCCGTCAAGTCGCTCTGGCCGGGCACGGTGTAGAGCTTTCCGCCGTGTATGCGCATGAATCCGAACAACGGTATCTGCGGCCCGTCGGGACGGTAGGTCTCGGCAATGGTCATGAGTTCGTCGCTGACAGTCTTGTTTTCGGCGGTATAGCCGGCAGTGCGCGTCCAGTTGGACTTGTCGAGCAGGTTGGCAGAAAGCGGTGCAGAGTACTGCCCCTCGGCTTTCGACTCCGCATAGATGCGGTTGTTGTCGACATGCGTCCAGTTCACGGCGAACCCCAGTGTGTAGGTGTTGCTTATCTCCGCATCCGCCACGTTGACTTTCACGATGCCGAACCCGGTGCTCAGATAGGCTGTTTTCCCCACCACATTCACGGCGTTCACCGTCTTGTCGGCGGTCATGGACTTGGAGTAGTAGTCGGAGATGTTGATGGCATTGCCGTTCTCTTCCAGCAGGTCAATGTTCTGGTTGGTGTACACGATGACCAGTCTCCGTGCGGCGCTGCACCACGCTATGTGGGCTATCTCCGTGTCGTTGAGCGTCTTGGTCTTGTCGTAGACGGTCACGCTGTTGTCGTTGGTGTTGACGGAATAGAGCGATGCCGATGACAGCACATACACTTGGCTGCCGCCTTTCTCCACTTCGGTGATGTCGCCGAATGCCGGATAGGCGGTCCATTCGCCCAGTACCGATGCGCCGGCAGACGCCGCATGCCATGCGAGCGTCAATGCCAAAACCGCCAATATGACTGTTGCCGTTCTCTTCATGTTGTGCTATTGTTTTGCGGTACGCAGGAAATCAGCGAGTTTCGCCACCGCCTTGGCGCGGTGCGAAATCGTGTTTTTCGTCCCCACGCCCAGTTCGGCGAACGTCTCGCCGTAGCCTTCGGGCATGAACACGGGGTCATAGCCGAAGCCCTTCTCACCTCGTTTCTCCTCCGTGATGACACCTTTGGCGATGCCATCGAACAAGTATTCATTACCGTCGAGTATCAGTGCGATGGCGGTGCGGAACTGTGCCGCACGGTTGCTCTCGCCCTTCAGCTTGTCCAACAGGCACCGCGTGTTAGCCTCGGCATCATGATCGTCGCCGTAGCCGTTCATCACTCCGAAGCGCGCAGTGTAGATGCCGGGGCCTCCGCCGAGTGCTTCCACCTCCAGACCGGTGTCGTCGGCGAAGCAGTCTACGCCGTAGCGTTCGTGTATGTAGCGTGCCTTCTGCAGGGCATTGCCCTCCAGCGTTGCCGAAGTTTCGGGTATGTCATCGTGGCAACCGATGTCTTCGAGCGACACCACGGAGAAGTCCTGTTTCAGTATGTCACGGATTTCGCCCAGCTTGTGGGCGTTGTTCGTTGCGAAAACTATTCTTTTCATATCGTCTGCAAATATACTACTGATAACGCACATTTGCCGCTTTTATTGCAGGAAACTGTCCCCCTGTGTCCTCCAAACGGTGTCCGCACGGGCGGAAAACGCCGTTTTCACGCTCCGTGAACGGTGTTCTTGCGGTGGCGCAACACATGATGTACGTTCGTACTTCACATGAGATACGTTCGTACTACATATGATGTACGTTCGTACAACAGTCGGTGTACCGTCGCCAAAAAACCGTTTTGACATCTTTTTAACGTATTACCCGCACTTTTTTAACGTATTACCTGCACCGCATAAGCACCCTTTACGGACTTTTATTAGTAACTTTGTCCCTGTTATGAAACGTTTTCTCGCCATATCGCTCCTGCTGTCGCTCTGTGCCGCCGCACACTGCCAGGATGTGGAAGATGCCGGCAGCAAGGACGGCAACGGCGCTGACGACGTGTCGTTTGTGCCGATGATAAGGGTGGGAAAGGTGCTCAACGAGGGCGACAGCATCCCTTACATAGAGTTCAAGGACGTCTACATCTATCCGCAAAAGGAGTTCAAGAACGAGAAACAGCGGATGGCGTACAACAGACTCGTGCGAAACGTAAAGAAAGTGCTGCCCATTGCCAAGGAAGCAAACACCATCATAATCGAGACATACGAATATCTCCAGACGCTGCCCGACGAGAAAGCGCGCAAGGAACACATGAAATATGTGGAGAAGAGCATCATGAAGGAGTACACGCCGCGTATGAAGAAGCTCACCTACGCACAGGGCAAGCTGCTCATAAAGCTCATCAACCGCGAGTGCTCGTCGTCGAGCTACAATCTCATCCAGGCGTTTCTCGGTCCGGTGAGAGCCGGTTTCTACCAAGTGTTCGCCTGGTCGTTCGGCGCGAGCCTGAAGAAACAGTATCAGCCGGAGGGCGTGGACCGTGTGACGGAACGCGTGGTCAGGCAGGTGGAAGCAGGACAGATATAGAACCCGAACAATATAACATAGACCTCAAACAATATAAACAGTATGAGAAAAATTGCATTAGCATTATCCGTATTCTTTGCCCTCGCCGTTTCGGCACAGGGTGACAGACACGTGTCACTGTTCGCCGACCACATCAACGAGGTGGCACGGCAGCAGAAAATCACATTCAAGGAAGCAGCCCGGAAGGTGTTTGAACTCGGTGTCACGGGCGCTGACGTGCCGGTGAACATGGATGCCGACAAACTGAACGCGCTCGACCAGGCCGGTTTCAAGCATTCGTGTGTCATCGCCCACATAGACCTGACAAAGGGCGACATGGAGAAAGAGATGGCGCAGACACTGAAGTTCATGCGCGAGAACAACTACAACAAGGTGCTCCTTATACCCGGACTGATGGACAAGAACGCCACTTCCGCCGACTATGACCTGCTCTACAAGCGCATCGGCAGATTCGTGAAGCTCGCGGAAAGCGAGGGTAGGGACGTGGTAGTGGAGGACTATGACAATCCGCAGTCGCCGTGCCACAATACCGTTCTCCTCGACCGCATGTTTGCGGCAGTGCCGTCTCTCGGTCTCAATCTTGACACCGGCAACTACCTCGCCTGCGGTGAAGACCTGCTTGAGGCACAGGAACACAACTACGGCAAGGTGCGCCACGTGCACCTGAAAGACCGCAAGTCTGCCACAGACCTCACCTCTGTGGCTGTCGGCACGGGTGTCATCCCTGTGGAAAAGTCCATCGTGCGCCTGCTCTCGACAGGCTACAAGGGTTGGCTGACCATAGAGTGCTTCGGCGTGAAAGACATGCTTGAGGCAGTGAAAACAGGTGTTGCCACTGTCAACAAGGCATACGATGCGTTTGCCGCAAAGTATCCCGGCGCTGAAGGCATGCGCCCCGGAATGACCGAGATATGGACACCGCAGCCCAAGAAGGTGACACCCGGTGCGACGAGCACCTGCAGCGCACCGTCTGACGCCATAGTGCTTTTCGACGGCACCAACCTCGACGAGTGGCGCAAAGACAACGGCGAGCCTGCCGGATGGACTGTTGCCGACGGCATCGTGACGGTGAACAAGAGCACGGGAGACATCGTGACGCGCCGTGAGTTCGGCAGTTACCAGTTGCATCTCGAGTGGAGAGTGCCCGAAGGAATTACCGGCGAGAGCCAGGCACGCGGCAACAGCGGCGTGTTCATGCAGGACAAATATGAGGTGCAGATACTCGACTGCTACGACAACGACACCTATGTGCAGGGCACGGTGGCAGGCATCTACAAGCAGACAGCACCGCTTGTCAACGCCATGCGCAAGCCCGGCGAGTGGAACGTCTACGACATCATCTACACCGCACCGGTGTTCAAGGCTGACGGCACATACCTCTATCATCCCTACATCACCGTCTTCCACAACGGAGTGCTTGTGCAGAACCACACCGAAATATACGGCACGACAGAGTATATAGGTCTGCCACGCACCGTGCAGCACGGCAACGGACCTATCCGCCTGCAGTCGCACGGTGATCCAAGTGCCCCGATAAGTTTCCGGAATATCTGGATTCGCGAACTGTAAAAGCCGTTGGCACACTATTTGAAAGTATTAAGGTAGGATGCTCCGCACGATGCGGAGCGACGAAAACGACAAATAAAAAACGACAAAAATGGAAAGAGACGAATTCTACAGACAGATTGACCAACTCGAAGGCAGGCGCATAGCCGTGCCGGCACTGATACGCAAGGTCTACACATGGATGGCACTGGCACTCGCCATCACGGGAGTTACCGCCTATGGAGTCTCCATCAGCCCCGACCTGCTCACCCTTATCTTCGGCAGCAAGGCGGTGTTCTTCGGACTGATCATAGCCGAACTGGCCATGGTGATACTGCTTACGGCACGTCTGCACAAGCTCTCGCTCACTTCTGCCACACTGATGTTTGTCGCCTATTCGGTGCTTAACGGTGTCACATTGGCAAGCATATTCATTGTCTACACCATGTCGTCGATAGCCTCGACATTCTTCATCTGCGCCGCGACATTCGGCGTCATGTCCGCATACGGGGCGCTCACGAAGACCGATCTCAGTTCGATGGGCAAACTGATGTTCATGGCTCTCATCGGTCTGATTATCGCCACGGTGGTCAACCTCTTCGTCGGCAGCTCGACGCTCAACCTTATTGTGAGCTATGTAGGTGTGCTCGTGTTTGTCGGACTGACGGCTTGGGACACCCAGAAGATAAAGATGATGCTCTCCGAAGCCGACTACATGGACGAAAGTGCGCAGAAGATAGCGCTCATAGGCGCCCTCTCGCTCTATCTCGACTTTGTGAACCTCTTCCTCTATCTGCTCCGCATCTTCGGGGCGAGGAGGGATTGATGAACGGAATTAAGCACTTCTAAATAAATAAGGTGTATCAAATGCGAATGATTTGATACACCTTATTTCGTTTAAGAGAATGTTTTGCGTGAGGTTTGCGCGGGGACGCGTCAACTACTAAGCCCCGTGTTGCAACATCGTAGTAGTTGCAGCGGGAACGCTGCGACCGGTTTGCATTACGCAAGTTTCCCGAGATTCACCATTTCGATGGCGGAAATCATGGCATCAGCCCCCTTGTTTCCGGCCTTCGTTCCTGCACGTTCCACCGCCTGTTCGATAGAGTCGGTGGTGAGAATGCCGTTGAGTACAGGCACGCCGGATGCCATTGAGGCGGCAGCGATGCCCTTCGCAGACTCGTTGGCCACCATGTCGAAGTGGGGAGTAGCGCCCCTGATGACTGCGCCGAGGCATACTACGGCGTCGTATTTGCCCGATTCGGCGAACTTCTTTGCCATGAGCGGAATCTCAAAAGCACCCGGCACGTAGGCGAGGGTGATGTCGTCGGTGTCGCCTCCGTGGCGCACGAAACAGTCCTCTGCACCTGTTATGAGGTGAGAAACGATGAAATCATTGAAGCGAGAAGCCACGATGGCTATCTTCTGACCTTCTGCGACAAGTTTTCCTTCCAGTATGTTCATAATGTATAACTATTGTTTTTCGTTGTTCTGTTCTGTCATTTTGGCGTGTTTTTCGAGTATCGACTTGATGTCGGTGACATGCAACAGGTGTCCCATCTTGGCATATTTCGTGTACATGTAGAACTCGTCCTTCTCGTTGCAGGTCATCTCTATGGGTTCGCGTCCCACCACTTCCAGACCGAAACCGTCAAGTCCCTGTATCTTCAGCGGATTGTTTGTCATGAGCAGGAGCTTGTGTATGCCGAGGTCGGCGAGTATGGATGCCCCCGTGCCATATTCCCTCAGGTCGGCGGCAAAGCCAAGTGCTATGTTGGCTTCCACAGTGTCCATGCCGTGGTCCTGCAGGTTGTAGGCCTTCAGTTTGTTGATAAGTCCGATGCCTCGACCCTCCTGCCGCAGATACAGCAGTACGCCCCTGCCTCGCTTCTCGATTCTTCTCATCGCCTCCGCCAACTGCTCGCCGCAGTCGCAACGCAGGCTTCCGAAGGCATCGCCGGTAAGACACTCGGAGTGTACACGGCACAACACCGGTTCGTCGGTGGTGACATCGCCCTTGACAAGAGCCACATGATGCTCGCCAGTGACACGGTTGACATAGCCGTAAGCACGGAAAGTGCCGTACTTTGTGGGCAGGTCTGCCTCTGTCACACGGTCGGTCAGACGTTCCGTCTTGCGCCGGTAGGCTATGAGATCAGCGATAGACACCATTACGAGATGATGCTCCTTGGCAAACTCCGACAGTTCGGTGCGGCGCATCATCGTGCCGTCCTCGCGCATGATCTCGCAGCACAGGCCGCATTCCTTCAGTCCTGCCAGACGGCACAAGTCCACTGTCGCCTCGGTGTGGCCGCTTCTGACAAGCACTCCGCCCTCGCGTGCCTGGAGCGGAAACATGTGTCCCGGGCGGCGGAAATCTGTCGGTTGGGCGCCGTCAGCCACGCATGCCATAGCGGTGATGCTGCGCTCCACGGCAGATATGCCTGTCGTCGTCGACACGTGGTCGATGCTGACAGTGAAGGCTGTCATGTGGTTGTCGCTGTTGTTTGCCACCATCTGTGGCAGGTTGAGCTTGTTGCATATCTCACGGCTCATGGGCATGCAGATGAGACCTTTTGCCAGTGAAGCCATCATGTTGACATTGGCTGTGGTGGCAAACTCCGCCGCACAGATGAGGTCACCCTCATTTTCGCGGTTCGGGTCGTCCACTACCAATATGCATTTGCCCTCCCGCAGGGCGGCAAGAGCTTCTTCTATAGTATTCATAAGAGTTTCAGTTTTTCTGTTAGAGAATCGTTTTTCCGGGTGTCAATGCCAAGTAACCGCTCGGTGTACTTGGCTATCACGTCGGTTTCGAGGTTTACGGTGTCGCCTTTGCGGGCGGAATGCAGGGTTGTCATCTTCTGCGTGTGAGGGATGAGGCTTACTGAGAAACCGTCGGGAAAGACCTGTGCCACGGTGAGGCTTATGCCCTGTATGGCAACGGAACCTTTCTCGGCAATGTAGCGGAGCAGTTTGCCGCTGCAACAAACGGTTAGCCAGACGGCGTTGTCATCGTGTCTTATGTCGGAGATGTATCCCGTGCCGTCGACGTGTCCGCTGACAACGTGTCCGCCGAGTCGGCCGTTCAGGGAGAGTGCGCGCTCCAGGTTGACCTCGCTGCCGGTCTGCAACTGGCTTAGGGCAGTACGCCTCACGGTCTCAGGCATGACATCTGCGGTGAAGCCGTCGGGTGTAATTGACGTCACGGTGAGGCACACTCCGTTGGTGGCGATACTGTCACCAACCTTCACGTCAGCCATGATTTCCGTGGCGTCGACAGCCAACGTGAAACTCCTGACACCGCGATGGATGCTACGGATGCGACCTATCTCTTCGATTATTCCTGTGAACATAATGCCCTGACCAAAATGTCGTCTTTCAATCTTTCAATCTTTACGTCTTTCAGTTTCACCGCGTCTGCCATACGCATGATGCCTTTGCCCTCCACGGGAGTCTTGGCTTCAATGCCACCGACAATCTTTGGGGCGATGAAAGCATACACTTCGTCAACGAAGCCACCGCTGATGAAAGCCTCGTTGAGAGTGCCTCCTCCCTCGAGAACCATGCCGTCGATGCCTTCGTCATGCATCCTCTTGAGCAGCGATTCCAGAGAGTCGCACTGCCAAGTGCGTATGCCGAGTTCATGCAACTTCTTCTGCTTGTCGCGGTCAATATCCTCTGCATGAGCCACAATGGTGGGTATGCTGTCTGCCGTTGCAGCTATTTTACTGTCGAGGGGCAGCCGTAGATGACGGTCGGCTATTATCCTTATAGGGTTGCGCACATCGTTGCGGCCTTCTATCCTCGTGTTGAGCATCGGGTCGTCGGCAAGCACTGTGCCTATGCCGCACATGATTGCCATGAACTCGTTGCGCATTTTGTGTACATATCTGCGTGACTCTTCGCCGCTGACCCAACGCGAATCACCCGACGAGGTGCATATCTTGCCGTCGAGCGTCATGGCGTATTTCATTGCGACCCAAGGTCTCCATGATGTCATGTAGTGCAGAAACACGCGGTTCTGATGGCGCAACTGTGCTTCAAGTTCCTTGCCCTCGTCAGTAGAACCAATCATATCCACTTCGATGCCGGCGTCTTCCAGTTGCCGTAGACCTTTGCCGGCAACGAGAGGGTTGGGGTCTGTGAGACCCACGACCACACGCTTCACTCCGTGTTCTATTATCGCCTCAGTGCATGGAGGCTGGTGTCCGTGATGGCAACAGGGCTCCAGCGTGACATACATCGTTGTCCCATGGCAATCCGTGCCGGCTTCGTCGGCATGGCGGAAAGCGTCACGTTCGGCATGCAAATCTCCGTAGCGGTGATGCCAGCCCTCGGCAATGACGTGGTCAACACCCTGTCCGTCGTGCCCCACAATGACCGCTCCCACCAGAGGATTCGGGTTCACAGAGCCTTCACCTCTTTGGGCGAGGAACATGGCGCGGCGCATGTACATGATGTCAGAAGACGTGCTTGTAGGCATAAAATGTGGGATAATGGTATTGCAAAGTTAGTGTTTCTTGCCGTTATCAACAAGAAACACTGACTATTTTATGCTTTTTGACAGTAGTTGGCGTGTCCGGATGTCAAAGTGAATATACGGAATCTGCCGTGGTTAATCTTCCAGAATACGGCACAACTCGCGCATACCTTCCGACGCTCCCTTGTGGATGTGCGTCACTGGCAGTCGGGAACTGTGATTCACGTCGTTGGGATCGATGAGGTAGATGGGGACTCCCGGCTGGACATAGGCGGACAACCCCGCTGCCGGATAGACATTGAGTGATGTGCCGATGATGACAAAGATGTCGGCCTGCATGACCTTTTTGACAGCCGGTTCAATCATTGGCACGTTCTCGTTGAAGAATACGATGAACGGACGGAGCAGCGAACCGTCGCCAGCCTTGGTGCCGGGTGCGACCTCGCAGTCGTCCTCCGGCAGTTCGCGGATGAAGTGCGGGTTGTACGGATCGCGTGAGGAGCACACCTTGGAGAGTTCTCCGTGCAGGTGGATGACATCGGTTGAACCTGCTTTCTCGTGCAGATTGTCGACATTCTGGGTTATCACTGTCACGTCAAAATGCTGTTCCAGACCGGCGATAAGGCGGTGACCCTCGCACGGATTGGCTGCATAGAGCTTCCGGCGCAGCATATTGTAGAAGTTTGTGACCAGTTCCGGGTCGGCAAGCCAACCCTCATGAGTGGCTATCTGCTGTACGGGATAGTTCTCCCAAAGTCCGTCACTGCCGCGGAAAGTCTTGAATCCACTTTCTACAGACATGCCTGCGCCTGTCAAAAAAACAATTTTCTTCATTGCCTATATATAATAAGAGGTAAGACAAATTTACTAAAAATACATAATAAGCACAAGGCGTAAAGGGGAAAAAGGAATAAATTTGGTAACTTTGCACGATAGTGTGCATGTGGCATACAGTAAATAAGAAAAAGAACATAAACATAAATACAGACAAGAAATGGATAAAGTAAGCTACGCTTTGGGTATGGGCATCGGAAGCCAACTGAAAGACATGGGTGCGGACAACATCAACATCGATGATTTCGCACAGGCAATCAAGGATGCCATAGCCGGCAAAAAACAACTCACCGACGCCGAGGCGCAAGACCTTGTGCAGGATTTCTTCCGTGAGCAGGAACAGAAACAGCGTGCCGCTGCGGCAGAGCGTTTCAAGGAAAACAAAGCTGCAGGCGAGAAGTACCTTGCCGACAACGCTGCCAAGGACGACGTGCATGTGACACCAAGCGGTCTGCAGTACATGATACTCAAGGAGGGCAACGGCAAGAAACCGGCTGCTACTGATACTGTGGTATGCCACTATGAGGGTACACTCATTGACGGCAAGATGTTCGATTCGAGCATCAAGCGTGGTGAACCGGCATCGTTTGCACTCAATCAGGTTATTGCCGGATGGACAGAAGGACTGCAACTGATGCAGGAGGGTGCCAAGTTCCGCTTCTTCATTCCTTACCACTTGGGTTACGGAGAACGTGGTGCGGGGCCGTCAATACCTCCGTTCAGCACACTCGTGTTTGATGTCGAGCTGATAGAGGTGAAGTAACAGAGGATTAACAAAACAAAATAACACAACGCAAAATGAAGAAATTAGTAATCGCAGCGGCCGTAGCTGTCGCTGCAGCAACATTCACCGGATGTGGCAACTCAACACCAAAGGCAAACCTGAAGAACGATGTTGACACGATGAGCTATGCCATCGGACTTGCACAGACACAGGGTCTCCGCGAGTATCTCGTGGGCCGTATGGGTATGGATACTGCCTACATCGACCAGTTTATCAAGGGCTTGAATGACGGTGTAAACGTGGGTGACGACAAGAAGAAGTCCGCTTACTTTGCCGGAATACAGATAGGTCAGCAGATAAGCACACAGATGATACCGGGCATCAACCGTGAACTCTTCGGTGAAGATTCCACAAAGACCATCTCCCTGAAGAACTTCATGGCAGGATTTGTCACAGGTGCTACCAACTCAAAGGGTCTGATGACACAGGAACAGGCACAGACAGTATTCCAGATAAAGATGCAGCAGATAAAGGCAAAGGTGGCAGAGGAGACATACGGGGCAAACAAAAAGGCAGGCGAGAAATTCCTTGCTGCCAATGCCAAGAAGCCGGGAGTGAAGACACTTTCCTCAGGCGTGCAGTACAAAGTCATCAAGGAAGGAACAGGCGCAATACCTGCTGACACGTCAATGGTGAAGGTCAACTACGAAGGACGCCTTATCAACGACACTGTGTTCGACTCTTCCTACAAGCGCGGCACACCGGTTACAATGCGTGCCAATCAGGTCATAAAGGGCTGGACCGAGATTCTTACAAAGATGCCGGTAGGTTCTGTGTGGGAAGTTTATATCCCCCAGGCACTTGCTTACGGCGAGCGTGAGATGGGACAGATAAAGCCTTTCTCTGCACTCGTGTTCAAAATAGAGCTCTTAAGCATAGAGAAGTAAAATGAAGAAGATATTGTTTATGGTGCTTGTCGTATTGGCAAGCACCTCTCTTGTAGCCAACGCCGGCAACAAGAAGGACAAGAAAAAGAAGAAAACTGATGCAGTGGAGCAGGTGGCAGGAAACACTCCGCTGAGCCTTCTCTCCACACGCGACACCACAAGCTACGCCGCAGGATATGCCGCAACACGCGGTCTTGTGGCATACTTGCAGAGGAGTTTCGACCTCGACACTATGTTTATGGCCGACTTCCAGAGAGGTTTCTATGACGCAATAGCCAACGGCAGTGACCCGAAATATGTGGCATACAATGCCGGAGTGCAGATTTCCGCACAGGTGCAGAAACAGATTCTGCCGCAGACAAAGGAGAACTTCGAACAGACGCCGGACTCTATCGATGCGGAAAAGTTCTACCGCGGATTTGTCGATGGCGCCAAGGCTGACACCACGGTGTTCAATGACGTGACAGCGGCACAGTATGTCCGTGACAGACAGTCTGCCGACAACAAGATAAAGAATGCTGCCTACATCGCGGAGAACACCAAGTGGCTTGAGGATAACAAGATGAAGGAGGGTGTCGTGACACTGCCTTCAGGTCTCCAGTACAAGGTCATCACTGCCGGTAAGGGCAAGGTGGCGACAAAGGCCGACAACGTGACGGTGAAGTATGAGGGCAAGATGATTGACGGCACTGTGTTTGATTCAAGTTACAAACGCAATCCGGACACCACGTCTTTCCGTCCTGACCAAGTCATAAAAGGCTGGACCGAGGCACTCTGCATGATGCCGGAGGGCTCGAAATGGGAGCTCTACATTCCGCAGGAACTTGCTTACGGAGAACGCCAGGCGGGAAAAATAAAGCCGTATTCCACCCTGATATTCACTGTGGAAGTAGTGAAAGTGGATGCCAAAGCAGACAAGGCAGCCAAGGAAACAAAGTAAAAACACTATCGCGAGATAATGCTATCTGCACTATTGAATGAAAAAACTGTATATTGAAACCTACGGATGCCAGATGAATGTGGCAGACTCGGAAGTCGTGGCATCCGTGATGGGAATGGCAGGATATGACGTCTGCGAGGATGAGAACCTCGCAGACGCCATCTTCCTTAACACCTGCTCGGTGCGCGAGAATGCCGAAAACAAAATATACCATCGGCTCGACACACTCCACGCACTGCACAAAAAAGAAGGAAGGAAAGTAATCCTCGGTGTGCTGGGATGCATGGCCGAGAGAGTGAAAGACGATCTTTTGGAAAATCATCATGCTGACCTTGTGGCAGGTCCGGACTCTTACATGAACCTGCCTGACCTTATCGCACAGTGCGAGACGGGAAGGAAAGCTATCAACATAGAACTGTCCACGACAGAAACATATAAGGAGGTGGTCCCTCTGAGAATGCCTGGCAACCACCTGAGTGGCTTTGTCAGCATCATGAGAGGATGCAACAATTTCTGCCACTACTGCATCGTGCCCTATACAAGAGGACGCGAGCGAAGCCGTGAAGTGGCGAGCATACTCAACGAGGTGAAAGACCTTGAAGCCCGGAACTTCAAGGAGGTGACGCTGCTGGGGCAGAATGTCAACTCCTATCATGCCGTGAACGGCGGCAATGGCGGCGAGGACGTCACTTTCCCGCAACTGTTGGCTCTGGTGGCAGAGGCTGTCCCCGGAATGAGAGTGCGTTTTACTACATCGCATCCGAAGGACATGAGCGACGAGACACTGGAGGTCATAGCCTCCCACAAGAATATCTGCCGACACATACACCTGCCGGTGCAGAGCGGTTCCGACAAAATACTGAAACTCATGAACCGCAAGTACACTGTGGAATGGTATCTCGACCGTGTGGCGGCAATACGCCGCATAATCCCCGACTGCTCCATTACCACCGACATATTTGTGGGCTATCATGACGAGACTCTGGAAGACCACCAGATGTCACTCGACCTGATGAAGAAGGTAGGCTACGACTCTGCGTTCATGTTCAAGTACTCTGAACGTCCCGGAACGTTTGCCTCGAAGCACCTTCCCGACAATGTTGACGAGGCGGAAAAGATACGCCGGCTCAACGAGATGATAAAGTTGCAGACGGAAATATCAGCCGAACAGTACAAGAAAGACGAGGGCAAGGAGTTTGACGTGCTCGTGGAGGGTTTCAGCAAACGCTCGCGCCAGCAGATGTGCGGACGCACCTCGCAAAACAAGATGGTGGTGTTCGACAAGACCGACGAGCATGTGGGCGACACCGTCAGGGTGAAGATAACGGGTTCGACGAGTGCAACGCTCTTCGGTGAACGCATAAAACAGTAACGCAAACAGATGTAGCCGCAATGAAAGAGTTTCTGAAAGTGTTGAGGAGATTTGTCCCTCCGTACAAGAAATATCTGGTACTGTCGCTGGTGTTCAATGTGCTGTCGGCATGTCTGAACATTTTTTCGTTCGCGGCGATTATCCCCATACTGCAGATACTCTTCAAGACAGGCGATGCTGTGTTGGCTTCCGGGTATATGCAATGGGGCGATGCCGGGCTGAAGGAGGTGGCGACAAACAACCTGAACTACTTTGTGCAGCAGCTCATAGCTTCTTTCGGTGCTTCCACGACGGTACTTCTCATAGGACTGTTTCTCATCGTCACCACTTTCATGAAGACCGGCGCGTATTTCCTGTCGTCGGCAACAATCATCCCGATACGCACGGGAGTGGTGCGCGACATACGCAACCAACTCTACAGAAAGATAACGTCACTGTCGCTCGGGTTCTTCTCGGAAGAACGCAAAGGTGACATCATAGCCCGTATGTCGGGCGATGTGCAGGAGGTGGAGAGCAGTATCATGTCGTCGCTCGATATGCTTTTCAAGAATCCGGTACTCATTGTAGCATATTTTACCACACTGACAGTCATATCGTGGGAACTCACCTTGTTTACCCTGGTGTTTGTTCCTGTCTTCGGTTGGTTTATGGGTTATGTCGGAAGAAAGCTGAAAGCACGGTCCATAGCGGCACAGGCAGCATGGAGCGACACCATGAGTCAGGTAGAGGAAACTCTCGGCGGACTGCGCATAATAAAGGCTTTCGTGGCAGAAGAGAAGATGAACCGCCGCTTCGACCAAACCAACACGTCATACCGCAACCAGGTGACAAGGGTGGCAGTGCGCCAACAACTGGCTCATCCAATGTCGGAGTTTCTCGGTACGGTCATGATTGTCATTGTGCTCTGGTTCGGCGGAGTGCTTGTCCTTGGAGGCGATTCGTTGTCCGGTCCCACCTTTATATATTATATGGTGATACTCTATTCCATGATAAACCCGCTGAAGGAATTTTCCAAGGCAGGCTATAACATTCCGAAAGGTATGGCTTCCATGGAGAGAATTGACAAGATTCTGCTTGCAGAGACAGCCATAAAGGAGAAGGAGAATCCTGTACATATAGAGACGTTTGATAAGCAGATAGAGTTCCGTCACGTCAGTTTCCGTTATAGCGGACAGTGGGTTCTGAAAGATATCAACCTTGTCATACCCAAGGGAAAGACCATAGCCCTCGTGGGGCAGAGCGGCGGCGGAAAGTCCACACTCGTGGATCTCATACCGCGCTATTATGACGTGCAGGAGGGCGAAGTGCTGATTGACGGTATCAATGTGAAGGATTTGGGCGTGCACGACCTGCGCCGTCTCATCGGAAATGTCAATCAGGAGGCTATCCTCTTCAATGATTCGTTCCGCAACAACATCGCCTTCGGTGTGGACTCTGCCACTGACGAGGAGATAGTGAAAGCTGCAAAGATAGCCAATGCCGACGAGTTCATCCGTGAGACAGAACATGGCTATGACACCAACATCGGCGACCGCGGAAGCCGATTGTCCGGCGGTCAGCGGCAGAGGGTGTCCATTGCGCGTGCCATACTTAAGAATCCGCCCATCCTGATTCTCGATGAGGCAACGTCAGCTCTTGACACTGAATCGGAGCGACTGGTGCAGGACGCCCTTGAGAAACTCATGAAGACACGCACCACAGTGGCTATCGCCCACAGACTGTCGACGATAAAAAATGCCGACGAGATATATGTCATACAGGAAGGATGCATAGTGGAGCACGGCACACATGAACAATTGTTGGCTGAGAACGGACATTACAGGAAACTGTATGAGATGCAAAGCTGACAAAAACAAAGGATTATGGATATTCGGGATTTTGAGATAATGGCTCCGGCAGGTTCGCGCGAGTCGCTGGCGGCAGCCATACAGGCAGGCGCAAACTCCGTTTACTTCGGTATCGGACAACTGAACATGCGTTCACATTCTGCCAACAAATTCAACATAGACGACCTGCGCGAGATAGCACAGACGTGCAGGGAACATGGCATAAAGACCTATCTGACGGTCAACACTATTATATACGGTGAGGACATCGACACGATGCACACCATCATTGACGCTGCCAAGGAAGCCGAAATCACCGCTGTCATAGCGTCGGACGTGGCAGTGATGAGCTACTGCAATGAGGTCGGGGTAGAGGTGCATCTGTCAACGCAACTGAACATATCAAATATTGAGGCGCTGAAATTCTATGCCAGGTTTGCCGATGTGGTGGTTCTCGCCCGGGAACTGAATATGGATCAGGTGGCGGAAATCCACCGCCAGATAGAAGAACAGCACATTTGCGGACCGAAAGGCAACCTCATACGCATAGAGATGTTTTGCCACGGAGCACTCTGCATGGCCGTTTCGGGCAAGTGCTATCTCAGTCTTGACAATGCCGGACGTTCCGCCAACCGTGGCGAGTGCATGCAGTTGTGCCGCCGCAGCTACACTGTGACCGACAATGAAACAGGCACACAACTGGAGATAGACAACAAATATGTCATGTCGCCCAAGGACTTGAAGACCATACGCTTTATCGACCGGATGATGAAAAGCGGCGTGAGGGTGTTCAAGATAGAGGGCAGGGCACGTGGTCCGGAGTATGTCTACACGGTGGTGAAATGCTATAAGGAGGCGATAGAGAGCGTCATTGACGGCACGTTTACGGAGGAGAAGAAAGACCAGTGGGACGTGCAGTTGGCACGGGTGTTCAACCGCGGCTTTTGGGACGGATACTATCAGGGGCAGAAACTCGGTGAATGGAATAAACGCTACGGTTCGGTTGCCACGGAGAAGAAAGTGTATTGTGGCAAGGGAATCAAGTACTTTTCAAAGTTGGGAGTGGCGGAATTTCAGATTGAGGCGGTGGAACTGCACAAGGGAGACCGCCTGCTTGTCACCGGTCCGACTACCGGGGTGATGTACTTCAACGCCGATGAAATACGCTACGAACTCAAACCTGTGGACACTGCAAGGCAGGGTTGGCGTGTCAGTCTGCCTGTTCCCGACAAGGTGAGACCGTCGGACAAATTGTTCATAATAGAAAAAACTGATCGCAATGAAGATTAACGAGATACAGGACGAGATAATAGAGGAGTTCAACGACTTTGACGATTGGATGGATAAATACCAGTTGCTCATCGACCTCGGAAACGAACTCGAAACTCTGGACGACGTGTACAAGACCGACAGCAACCTGATAGACGGATGCCAGAGCCGTGTATGGGTGAAATGTGACTACAAGAACGGGCTGGTAAATCTTCGCGCCGACAGTGATGCTCTCATAGTGAAAGGCATCGTTGCACTGCTCATAAGGGTGCTCAGCGGACACACTCCGCAGGAGATACTCGACGCAGACCTGTATTTCATTGACCGCATAGGTCTGCGGGAACATCTTTCTCCCACACGGTCCAATGGACTGTTGGCAATGATAAAGCAAATACGGCTCTATGCCGTGGCGTGTAACGCATCGCTACAAGACAATGGACGATGACTTGGAAATATCTTCAGCAGTAAAGGGAAAACCGCACTAAAAACGGTTTTCCCTTTACTTTTTGAACAAAAATACATGTATTGCGAACGTTTTTCATATAGGTCTTTTGGGCTATAATCTAACTTTGCCGTTGTGAAACGCATTTATTCACTAAATCATTACTAATTCAAAAAACATTTACTCATTTACTAAAACTGTTTATCTATTATGAAGAAGAGTTTATTTTTAGCGGCATTGGCTATGTCATGTGGCACGGCTGTCGCCCAGAACGCAAACGTCGGCACAGTCGTTGACTTGCTGCCCGATGGAGTAGAGATGGTGATGGGAACCGAGCGAAAAATGGACAAGGAGAAGAACGTCACAGTTGCCGGTGACCCGATAAAGGGCTATAAGGCTTTCTTCTGTGCCAAGGATGCAGCCCATGGCGAAGAGTTGTGGGTGACCGACGGTACGAAGGAAGGTACAAAGATGGTTAAGGACATTATTGAAGGCGAAAGTTCTTCTACCCCTACTTACATCTCACGTTTTAATGACAAAGTGGTTTTCTCTGCTGTAAGTCCTGACGGTTCCGGACGTGAGCCTTGGATAAGCGACGGTACAGAGGAAGGTACATACCAGTTGGCAGACTGCTATGCAGTGGGCGACGGTGATCCTCGTTTCTTCATGCAGGTCAACGAGAATCTCGTGGTGTTTGGTGCTGTCGACGATGAGAGCGCCGAATACGATCCTGACAATGGCGCACAATGGTGGGTTTGGGTAACTGACGGTACACCTGACGGCACCAAGCGCATCTCTGACAAGGTGAAGATCGATGTCAACCCGAAGGAGACGACAAACCAGAACTACAAGTATGCACGCGTAGGTCGCAAGGTGTTCTTCCGTGGAGACAATCCTGACGGACAGTTCGGAACGGAACTCTGCGTTTCCGACGGTACGGAGGAAGGCACCTACATCGTAAAGGATATCAACTACGAGGAGAACCAGGACGCTACTGCAAAGGGGCTGGAAGGCTACACACGTGATTCCGCTATCGACCAGATGGAGAACTACAACAACAAGCGCTGTATGTTCAAGGCTTGGTCACCGGCAACCGGTAACGAGTGGTACGCTTCTGACGGAACGGAAGAAGGCACATACTGCGTATGGGATTCCAAACCTGCAGTAATCGACGGTATCGGTGAAGGTGGCGACTGCTTCGGTCCAAGCCGTGAGGTTGTGTTCGGCCGCATCTGGTCTCGTGTCGCAACCAATGACATTGGTGATGAGTTGGCTGGTTACACCACAGAAAAGGACGACTATGTAATATTCGATATCAACGACATAGAGCCGACAGCCAACAACAGTGCATATGTTGACCCGGGTTGCGAGTTCCAGGGCAACTATTTCTTCTGTGCCGCTCACGGTTTCGATAGCGCTCAGCCGGAGACCAACTGGGGTGGTGAGCTTTGGATATATGACGGCAAAAACAAACCTCGTGTACAGATGGACTTCTGCCCGGGCACAAAGTGCGACTGGGTGAAGGAACTCACTGTTGCCGGCGGTTCTCTCTACTGGTATAACGAAGCCAACGATGATCCGACGACATTCGGTAGCGGTCTCTATCGTCTTGACGAGTCTTCTGAGTCTCCAATCGTATGTCCGCAGATTACAGCGACAGGTGATTTCGTTCACACTCTCCGCAACTTGGGCGGCAAGATCCTCTATTGCTCTGCAACAACCAACAGACTCTACCTCTTCGACTACCACAAGACAGGTTGGGACGGCAAGAGTGACATGGGTATACTTGAGCCTATCTATGACGGCGTAACTGACAAGACGGATCCCGCATACGTAGATCCTTACCAGAAAGCCCTCACCGCAATACAGACAGTTGAGAACAATGCAACCGCTGATGTTGTGAATGTATATGATGCACAGGGTGTACAGGTTCGCCAGAACGTTGCTACCGACAAAGCTACTGAAGGCCTCCAGAAGGGTGTCTATGTAGTAGGCAACAAGAAGGTGGTAGTGCGCTGATACTTCCATAACTATAATTAAAGAGGTGCTTCCTCCTTCCCCCGGAAGAGGGAGCGCCTCCTTTTATGAAAAAGAAAACTCCTTCATGTCATCTTGTCAGGATGTCAGGGCATCGTTGCGGTGTCCGTGCTGCGACATGAGCGGGTGTAACAATGACGCTAAAAACCAATATTCCCTATGCGAAAACACGAAATAGCGAGAATCACCACAATACTTCTGGTGATGATACTCTGTTCGTTGACCGCCTTGGCGCAGAAAATCACAGTTAAAGGTGTGGTCTCCGAAGATCAGACAGCCGAACCTCTCATGGGCGTGACCGTAAGAGAGAAAGGCAGCAAAACAAACGCTACCATCACTGATATAGATGGTAAATATTCCATAAGTGTGCAGAAAAACGCCACACTTGTATTCTCTTACATGGGATTCAAGGACGAAGAGGTGGCTGTGCAGGGTCGTGTGGACATCAGTCCTAAGTTGACCTCGGCATCGGAAACTCTCGACGAACTCGTCATAATCGGTTATGGCGTGCAGCGGAAGAGTGACATCACCGGTTCAATATCGTCCGTTTCGGGAAAGGACATAAACAAAACACCTGTGTCATCGGCACTGCAGGCACTGCAGGGACGTGCCACCGGTGTCAACATCATACAGAACACGGGTGCTCCGGGCAGCTCCACCACTATCAAGATACGCGGTACCGGAACAGTCAATGACTCTGACCCTCTTTATGTGGTCGACGGTTTCATTGTTGACAACATCGACTATCTCAACCCGAATGACATCGAGAACGTAGAGATATTCAAGGATGCCGCATCGAGTGCGGTATACGGTTCGCGTGCTGCTAACGGCGTCGTGTCAATCACAACCAAGAGTGGCAAGAGTGGAAGAGTACACGTCACCTACGACGGATATGCCGGCATATCCAACCCATGGAAGAAAATAGACGTCATGGGACTTGAAGACTATGTTCTCATGCAGGACTATATGTCGGGTCAATCAAACTATTCATATCAGGGACAGCTGTATATGTCTCTCCAGCCTGACGGTTCTGTAGCCTTCGACGAGAACAAATTCCACCGTGTAGATACGATCCGGCACAACGGAGTGAAGGATTGGTGGGACGCAATCACCCGTACAGGCTTCAAGACACAGCACTCTGTGTCAGTGTCAGGCGGCAATGACAATACCCAGGTGCTTGCAAGTGCCAGCTACTACAAGGAGAACGGTATCGTGAAAACGTCCGACTTTGAGCGTATGAACGCACGTCTGAACTTCAAGACGAAACTTGCCAAATGGTTGGACCTTACTGCAAACATGACCTTCACGCACGAGGACCAGGACGGAGTGCCCGAAGGCTCAAGCAGTATCCTCAAACAGGCGTTGCACGAAAGCCCCAATGAGTATCTCTATGACTCCAAAGGCTATTGGTACAGCGGCAATCCTCTGGCGGTGCTTGACCGCTACAATGCAGGCATGGCGCGTAACAGGTTGGACATGAACCTCACTCTTGACGCCAAGCTGTGCAAGTTGCTGACCTATCAGTTCCGTGCTTCATACTACACAACACACCAGACGAATGATGATTTCAGCGAAGTGTGGGGACTGGACGAGGACTTCTCGATGCCGGGATCACTATCTCAGGTCTACAAATACCAGAACACGGTGAACAAGTGGGAGGTCAACAACCTCTTGACATTCAACTGGAGTGACAAACACAATAAGGTTACGGTGCTTGCTGGACAGACTGCCGAAGGCTACAAGAACAGTTGGCAGCAGTCATACCGCAAGGGTACACCGAGCAATGCCTCCATATTCCATTATCTGTCGAGTGCCTACACTGGCGACAAGACCTACGGACTTGACAGCGAATGGACGGCTCTCGGTTTCTTGGGACGAATAAACTACAGTTACAATGACATATATCTCTTGCAGGCAAACGTGCGTGCGGACGGTAGCTCAATGTTCGCAAAGAACAACCGTTGGGGTGTTTTCCCGTCAGTGTCATTGGGTTGGCGTTTCTCCAATGAGAAGTTCATGAAAGATGTACGTTGGCTTTCACAAGGTAAATTCCGTGTAGGTTGGGGTTTGCTTGGTAACAACCGTATCGATGTGCTGTCCCGTTACACATACCTGACTTCTGGTTACAACTATTCCTACGGACTTGGCAACGAGACCATGTGGGAGGGTTCTACCGCCACAGTGCTTGGTAACGACGGCATCAAGTGGGAGAAGAGCCGCAACTGGAACATCGGTGTTGACCTCGGTTTCTTCAATAACCGCTTGACCGCAACTATCGAATATTACAACAGGCTGACGACGGACATGCTTCTGCGCGTTCCGACAGTAAGCTCGACAGGTCTTGACTCTTCACCGATGACTAATGCCGGAGACGTTCTGAACTATGGTTGGGAATATGATTTCAAATGGCGTGACGAGATAGGAAAGAACTGGCGATATGAGATAGGCTTCAATCTTACCTGGATGAAGAATAAGGTTACAAAACTCGGAACAGGCAACGAACCTATCTATGGCTCATATCTGAGTGAGGGCAGTATTGTGGATTACGTCACCAAAACAGCGGTCGGACAGCCTATCGGTTCGTTCTACGGCTATGTGACCGACGGTATCTTCAATACATTGGAGGAAGTTCGCAACAGCGCACAGTACCAGACAGGCCGTGCCGACAACGAACAGACTTACAAACCGGGCGATTTCAGATGGAAAGACCTCAACGGTGACAACCAGATTACAGCTGAGGACCGCACCTATCTGGGTTCTCCTCTTCCGAAATTCGTATTCGGTATTCCGTTGGCAGTAGGCTACAAGAATTTTGACTTGAGCATCTTCTTCCAGGGACAGACAGGAAACAAGATATTCAATGTCATGGACTACTACCTCTATAACGGTGCTAACGGCAACAGTATCGCCAATCTGCGCTCACTGCACTGGTCAGGACAGATTGAGAACTATGGCCGCGAGTGGTATCCGCTCAATCTTAACGCGACCGTGCCTGACCTTGACAGCGGTGATGCTCCACGCAACTTCCGCTCAAGCAACTTCTTCGTGAAAGATGGTTCCTACCTCCGTCTGAAGCAGATTATGCTTACCTACAACTTCCCGCAGAGCATCCTGTCGAAACTGAAGATATCAAGTCTGGCACTGTCTCTGACAGGTTACAACCTCTTGACCTTCACTGCATACGACGGATTCGACCCTGAAGTCGGACGTGTGTCGGGAACTGAGAGCAACAACCTCGGTATGGGCGTGGATCAAGGTAACTATCCGCAGGCCCGCTCGTTTACTTTCGGAATAAAACTCGGACTTTAATACAAGACTTCTACTATGAACAAGACGATTATAAAGATAACGCTTGGTGCGTCGTTGGTCGTGGCGTTGAGTGGTTGCAGCGACTTTTTGGACAAAGAAGTGATAGGCAGAGCCACCGACAAGACATACTACGACACTCAATATAAGATGCAGTCTGCTCTTGATGCGGCATATGACGTACTCCAGAGCGATAGCTACAATGACCAGGAATGGCGTTTCGGTGAAGGCATGGGCGACAATGTCTATGACTCAGACGAGGGCACATCATCGCAGATGGGACAGCTCGTGAACTTCATCTACACTACTTCCAATACATGGATTCTGCAACGCTGGCAGGTGAACTACAAGGGCATACACCGTGCAAATCAGGTAATCTACAACATCGACCGTGTGAAGATTTCCACGGATGCATACAGTCAGTACAAGGATATACGCAATATCTACGGACAGGCACTGTTCCTGCGTGCGTTCTACTATTTCAATTTGGTGAAGACATTCGGCGGTGTGCCAATCCGTCCGGAGAACGAAACGGTGGAGAATCTTGTTGTTCCGCGTAGTTCGAAAGAGGAATGTTATGACTACATAGAGAAAGACCTGCGTCGTGCAGCGGTGATGTTGGAGGCTTCCTACAGCGGAACGTCCAATCTGGGCAAGGCTACCAAGGGCGCAGCTGTGGCTCTCCTGATGAAGGTTCTCATGTACAAGGCGGAGAACGGTGTGCCTTCCAAGGAATGGGAAGAAATCGTTGAACTCGGCAAATACATGGTTGACGGTGGCACGATGACCTATCGCCAGATGCTGGAATGGGAAGGTACTGACGATGAATGGGAGGCTCTGCGCCAGGAACTCTGGTTTAAGCCTAAGCATCTCATTCTCGAAGGCTCCGCTTCAGAGTACGAGGCACCCGACGATGCACTGCCTAACATCACCAAAAACTACTCTTTGCAGTACGTAGACTACTATGGCTCGGCACTGCATAATGGCGACAAGTGGGCATATTGCTTCCAGTTCTATTCCGACGGAGAGTTCTGCAAGAGTTCAGTCTTTGAGGTTGTGTTCAAGGAAAGTGCCGATGGCACGACCGGTGACACCAATGAAGGCTACGGACTTGAGTTCTTCGATGTGGGCAATATCAAGATGTTCACCATGGACGAACTTATAAACAACATCTTCGCAACGGGAGATGCACGCCGCGATTATGTCATCCACCACCAGACAACAACCTTTGACGGAGAGAACTGGCAGGGAGGTGAAGGCAATGTAGTGTCCCTTAAATGGTACACACCGAAAAAAGACAAGCCGAAATACTCGGGCGATAACGGCAAGAACCGCCGTGTCATACGCTATCCGGAAGTGGTGTTGACTTATGCCGAGGCACTCAATGAGTGCGGAGAACGTGCCGCTGCTCTTGAAAAACTCAATATGTGCAAGAAGCAGGTCAACAGCATCAACAACAGTACAGTGCTCTATCAGGCAGGCGGCTACGGCTTCATGCGTGACCAGATATGGGCTGAGCGCCGTGCTGAAATGGCTTTCGAATGGGATCGTTACTTCGAGCTCGTGCGCACAGGACAGGCTGCCAAGGTGATGCATGCCTTCGGTAACCGCCGTGCAAATCGCCGCGGTTCATACTTCCGCGAGGGTGTGAGTGAACTCCTGCCTATTCCTCAGACGGAGATAGACGTTTCAAACGGAACTGTTGTACAGAATCCTGGTTATTAAAAACTCACTTTTCAGAACAATATGCTATACGATATGAAAAAGATATTAAGCTATGCCGTGTTGGCTTGTGCACTGTTCTCTCTCGTTGCATGCGATGATGACAACGTGGAGGCACGCCAGCCTGTGGCTTCACTCAAATATGATGCGAGCGTCACGAATCTGGAGGTAAACCAGTCAATGGAAGTGTATTTCACCGGAGTTGCAGACCTTGTGTCGATATATACAGGTGACAAGGGACATCGTTACGAATATCGCTCGGAGATGGAAACGGGTGTTGCCGTCAACAAAGGGCATTTCACTTATTCCTATTCCGCTCCCGGTGTCTACAAGGTGGTGTGTGTAGCTTCCACCTTTGACACCTATATGGGCAACAATCTCCGTCAGGACACATGCTCGTTCTATGTCAAGGTGACCGATGACGTGGTGGAATTTGACGACATCTACACCACTATCACCCCCAACACCTACTATGCGACAAAATTGGACGACAGCTCCTGGGTGCTCAACTTGCCGACAAAGCAGGTCTACAATGGTCGTGACATTGCGCTGAACCCAAAGAAACAGCGCATATACTACGACATCCCGTCAGATTCCACGCTTGTTTTCGTTGATCTTGCCGAGGCTGACAAGCAGCAACTTGCCAACTATGCCAACCTTACACGTGAGGAGCAGACAGCCCTCAAGGGCAAAGTGACATCGAGCAAGGTGCGCTATGACCTTTCCCTCGACCATGAGATTACCGTCCGTTCCTACTCTGGCACGATAAAGAACTACAACTTGTATTGCCTTATCTATCCGGAGTTCAAGACGATAAGCGTGAATGGAGTAAAGGGTGTCCTGTCGCGTGATGCTTTCGATCAGAGCAAACAGGTGTACACGTTCACCTTGCCTGAAGACGCAGACCTGACCAATGCCAAGGTGGAATACACGCTTGACGGCACAGGACAGTTCCTGTCGGGCACGACCGAGGTGGTGTCTGGCTCGACAACAGACCTCTCTGGTTCGGCATTTACGATTGTGCGCACTGCAGCAGACAATGCAAAGGCGCAGGCAGTGTCAAACATTGAATTTGTGTTCAATACAAAATGAGACGTCTAAACAGTAGCAAACCATAACCGTTAGGGGCTGTTCCTGCATCGTGCCGGGACAGTCCCTTTCATGCCAAAAGGGTGACGTGGTTGGACTTTTTGGCCGGCATGTCACCCATTTATTTACTTTTGCTGACAGACAAAAACTGTTCAGTGATGACCTAAACCAACTAAAACAAACAGACATGAAGAATACCGTACTTTCAATAGTTGCCGCAGCATTCACCCTGTTGCCCCTTTCTGTACAGGCTGCATGGCATGAACCGTACACACGTTCACGCCTTTTCTGGGACAATGCCACCCGTAAAACGGTGTTTCCGAGCGGAGGCTATCCGCGCCTTATACAGCTCGCCGACGGCCGTCTCATGGCTGCGGTGGAGAACTCGGGTATCGATATAGCCTTCAGTACCGACAAGGGCAGCAGTTGGTCCGACCCGATAAAGCTCGTAACCAACACCAACAACACGCCCAACTGCGTGCCTGACCTTGTCCAACTGGCTGACGGCACGATAATAGTGGCGTACAATCCGCGTCCGAGTACACCCTACACGCCAGACCGCCTCTTCGGTATACGCTGCAAGAGAAGTACCGACAACGGCAAGACTTGGAGTGACGAGATATTCGTAAACGACGCTTCCTACACATTCGGCGACGGATGCTGGGAACCGTTCATGATGCAGTTGCCCTCCGGCGAGGTGCAACTCTATTTCGCCGATGAAGGTCCTTACCTCACGTCATCGGAACAACAGATAAGCTTGTGTCGCTCTTTCGACGGCGGACAGACATGGAGTGCGGCGCAGAAAGTGGCGTTCCGTGCCGGCTACCGCGACGGAATGCCGTCGGCGGCAATCCTCCATGACGGCAAGACAATAGCCCTTGCGTTCGAGGACAACGGCTGGAGCGGCATAAACGACTTCTTGCCTACGATAGTCACTTGTCCGCTTGAAACCAACTGGAACAACTACTGGGTGAGCGGAACGTCCTCCAACCGCTGGCAGGCAGTGGACTTTTCGCTCTGCACGATGTATAAAGGCGGCGCTCCCTATCTGCGTGTGCTGCCGAATGGCGAGACGATACTGTCCTATCAAGGGCACGGCAACGGACTTGAACCTCTTGCTATGCTCGCCTATGTAGGCAATGAGGAGGCCAAGCAGTTCCGTGGCATGACCATGCCATTCGGCACGGAAAACTCGCTGTGGAATGCCCTTTCGGTAATCGACGGCGGCACAATCGTGGCGATAGGAAGTATGAGCGGACGCATCGACATGATTAAGGGACGTGCCGTAAATCAGTTTGAGGCACCGTACTCACACCCTGTTGTCAACGGCAAGCAGACATCCCGTGAGGGCTATCTCTTTCCCAATGCCACGCAGATGCTGCTCGGTCACAGTTCCGACAAGGTGCGTTTCACCGCCGATTTCGCCTATAACAGGGACACACTGTACTTCACCTCACGCATAAGTGACGCCACTCCAAACGCCAAGTCAACATCCTATGGTGACGGAATCACCCTTTTGCTAGACTGCAACTACGCTTCCGACCAGTATCCTGTTGACGGCGTGTACCGCATACTATTCCGTCGTGACGGCGCTGTGACGTGTTATCAGGGTGCGACAGGCAAGAACAAATGGGGCAAGGCGACACTTCCTAATATTCATCATGTCGTGAACAACGCTGCCCGCTACTACATAGTCGAGGCAGCCATACCGTGGAAAGACCTCGGTTTTGATACCGCTCCGGTTTCCCAAAAGATGCGTGTCAACGTGATGCTGCAGGACAATCAGGACGGCGGCAATGTGCCTGTTATCTCCATGATGCCCGATGCCCAGCGCGACGCGTCGTGGACTTGGATGGACTTCGTGCTGCTTGAACCCGATCCGACAGGCGTTGTTGATGCCAAGGACAATGGCGGTGACATCAGCGTTGCCTACAACGGCGGCAAGGTGAACGTCTCTGGCAGTGCCGTGAAGACCGAGATTTTCTCCGTAGACGGCAGAAAACTCGCCACATACACGGAGAACCGCTTTGACGCGCCGGCGACTGAGGATGTCGTGATACTGCGCATCACCACCGACAAAGGTGCTGTCGTGACGCGGAAAATGTTGTTAGGATAATAAGTTAAGCCATTTTATTACAAAAGAAATGAAAAAGACAGTCATCTCCATAATTGCCTGCGTGTTTACTCTGTTGCCCCTTTCGGTGCAGGCAGACTGGCATGAACCGTACACCAGATCCCGCATCTTCTGGGACAATGCTACCCGAAAGACAGTGTTCAAGAGCGGTTGGTATCCGCGTCTGACGGAACTTGCCGATGGTCGCCTCATGGCTGTGGCGGAGAGTTCAGGCATCAATTACGCTTTCAGTACGGACAAGGGAAATACTTGGTCGGAATCAAAGAAACTTGTGGGCAACTCAAATAATGTGCCCAACTGCGTACCTGACCTTATCCAGCTGGCTGACGGCACAATAATAGTGGCGTACAATCCGCGTCCGAACAGTCCGTACACAGAAGACCGGCCTTATGGCATCCGCTGCAAGAGAAGCACCGACAACGGTGTGACTTGGAGCGACGAAATAAAGGTCTACGACGCTGCCTGTTATCCGGAAGCCGGATGTTGGGAACCCTACATGATGCAGTTGCCCACCGGAGAAGTGCAGTTGTATTATGCTGACGAAGGTCCTTACACTGAAACAACGGAACAGCAGATAAGCATGTGCCGCTCTTTCGACAGCGGACAGACATGGAGTGAACCTCAGAAAGTGTCGTTCCGTGCGGGTTTCCGCGACGGAATGCCGTCGGCGGTAATCCTTCATGACGGCGAGACAATAGCCCTCGCCTTCGAGGACAACGGCTGGACCAACGGCGGAGACTTCCTTCCGACGATAGTCACTTGCCCCTTGTCGGTCAACTGGCACGACTATTGGGCGGACGCATCATCGGAACATCGCTGGCAGGCAGTGGACTATTCTGTCACTCCGCGCTATGAAGGCGGTGCTCCCTATCTGCGTGTCCTGCCTTGGGGAGAGACCGTCATCTCGCACCAGGGGACAGGCAACGGCATCTCAAAGTCGGCATTCATCGTCTATGTCGGCGACGAAGATGCGAAATATTTCCGTGGTGCTACCTTCCCGTTCGGCACGGAAAACTCGCTGTGGAACGGACTTGCAGTAATCGATACCGGTACTGTCGTGGCGATAGGAGGCATGGACGGACGCTCCGACATGATAAAGGGACGTGCCATAAGGCAGTTTCAGGCTCCGTATTCGCACCCTGTCATCGATGGCAAACAGACATCCCGCGAGGGCTATCTCTTTCCCAACGCCACGCAGATGCTGCTCGGCCACAGTTCCGACAAGGTGCGCTTCACCGCCGATTTCGCCTATGACAGGGACACGTTGTATTTTACTTCGCGTATAGCCGATGTCACTCCAAACCTGTTGGCGAACTCTTATGGTGACGGCGTGACGTTTTTCATCGACTGCAACTATGCCTCCGACAAGTATCCTGTCGACGGTGTGTACCGCATAATGTTCCGTCGTGACGGTTCAATGGTGGGTTATCAGGGTGCGACAGGCAAGAATAAATGGGGCAAGGCGACGCTTTCCAATATTCATTATGTCGTGAACAACGCTGCCCGCTACTACATAGTCGAGGCTGCCATACCGTGGAAAGATCTCGGCTTTGATACCGCTCCGGTTTCCCGGAAGATGCGTGTCAACGTGATGCTGCAGGACAATCAGGACGGCGGCAATGTGCCTGTTATCTCCATGATGCCCGATGCCCAGCGCGACGCATCGTGGACTTGGATGGACTTCGTGCTGCTTGAACCCGACCCGACAGGTGTTGTTGATGTCAAGGACAACAGCGGTGACATCAGCGTTGCCTACAAAGACGGCAAGGTGAACGTCTCTGGCAGTGCCGTGAAGACGGAGATTTTCTCCGTAGACGGCAGAAAACTCGCCACATACACGGAGAACTGCTTTGACGCGCCGGCAACTGACGGCATCATCATACTGCGCATCACCTCCGACAAAGGTTCTGTCGTGACACGTAAGATATTGCTTGGTTAGAGCGTTTTCGGCAGATTTTGTCTGCCGAAAATGTTTTCCGTATGGCGTGTTATGATTAAATTTGTACATAGAATGACAACATACCGTTTCCTCCTCTCTCTCGTTATGTCAGTGATTATAGGTCACGCCAGTGCTCTTACCATTGACTCTCTTCGCATATCAGCCACGCTTGACGAAAGCCGTTTTGCCGATGGCATACTCCGCGCCACGTTCTTTGCCGATGGCGCAAGTGCTGTTGACTATAGTCTTACCGATGATTCTGACAGCGTTGTAGCTTCTGGTTCTCTGCCTTATATGCGGCAGGCATCCGGCAGAAAGTTGGAGATTGATGTGAAGAATGTGAGGAAATGGAGTGATGAGACCCCCTATACCTATACTCTCAACATCTCGGCAAGGGACAAAAACGGTAGTGTCATCGCCACGCTTTCCCATACCGTAGGTTTCCGGATTGTGGCAGTGCGCTACGGAAAACTCTATATCAATGGACTCCGGACCAATCTTCGGGGTATCAACATTAATGATTTGCTGAAAGATGCTGACGGGAAACGTATGCTTGACATCGTCACGCTGTTGAAGCAAAACAATCTCAATGCTGTCCGTACGGATATTCTTGACGAACGCTGGTGCCGTCTTTGCGATGAGTACGGCATATATGTTTGTTCAGATATGGACGCTTCGGGAATGATGAAACGGACAGACGTGTCGTCCGTTTTGTGCCGTGTGGCAAATCATCCATGTGCCGTTCTGTGGAGTGTCAGAGCCTCCGATGATGCGACCGGTAGCGTCGGTGTATTGACAAAGTTGCTGAAGTCCATGCCGGACTCTCGCCCTGTAATGCGTCTCGGAGTAGATGCCGCAAGCGAAACATCGGATATATATTTCCCTGAAACCCTCTCGCCCAAGGCGGCTGACACTTTCTGCAATTCCGCTTACCCTCGTCATGAGAAACCTCTCATTATCGACGACATCGTCCGTGCTGGCGGTAATGGCTACGGAGGCATAGACGAATGGGTGCAGATGATGCGTAAGTACTCTCGCTTTGCAGGCTTCTTCCTTTCTGAAAATGTGTTCTCCGACATGGAGAAAGTTCCGTCTCCGGGCATTGTGGAGATGCGTCATCAACTCAGCAGGGTCAGACTTACGTCACAAGCACCGCGTGTAGGCCGCCTGTTGCTTTGCAACGACAATCTGCATAAGTCTCTTACTGACACCAGTCTGCGTTGGCAAGTGGTCAATAATGGCAATGTAGTCGAAGAAGGGACATACCTTGTGCCTGACGTAAAGGCTGATAAGGCAATGGGAATAAACCTTAAGCTCGCTGATTTGGCGAAGGCTTATCCTGCAGGAGAGTTGTTTCTCAATGTACACTGTGTGTTGAATAAGGCGCAGGGACTGCTGCCTAAGGACTACGAATTGGCTCGCAGCCAGTTTGTCATCCGTGATTTCAATGGCACTGAAAATGTTTCTCCCATATCCGTAGCAGCGAAAGGAAAACTGAAAAACAAGAAAACCGCAGACTTTATAAGTGTAGGCAATGCACATTGCAAGGTGTCTTTTGATGCCAGGACAGGTTTTATGTGTCAGTATAATGTCGGAGGAATAGACTTGCTGGAGCAGTCCACGTCATTGCAACCCAATCTGTGGCGTGTGCCTACTGACAATGACATTGCTGCAGGCGCAGCCGACAAGTATGGTGCATGGCGCAATCCCGATATGCAGTTGCAGGACATTTCCGTGACAAAAGTGGACAATCCTTCAACTGGCAGCAAGGATATATGTGTCAAATCTCAGTATGTTATGCCCGCACAAAATGTGTCCCTCTCCATATCCTACACTGTTTCAGAAACAGGAACTGTGCTTGTTGAACAGAGTGCCTCGATGCTCCCGGGGAGTACGACCGTGGCAGTCGTTCCTCGGTTTGGCATGGCTCTGGAGATGCCCAAACGCTTTGGCAGTGTCAGTTTCTTCGGCCGCGGACCACTGGAGAACTATTCAGACCGCAAACAGTCGCAGCTTATAGGCTGCTATTCCATGCCTGTAGATTCTGCCGGATGGCATTATTCCCGTCCGCAAGAGAACGGCTTGCACACAGATATGCGTTGGATTAAGATTACCGATGATACAGGTTACGGACTTGAGGTCAAGTCGAGGAAACTCTTCTCTGCAAGTGCTTTGCATGAAGACATGGACTCAAATCCGTCACATAGTGTGCGTGTATGTCTCGACTCTGCCCAGATGGGTGTCGGCGACTATGTCAATCGCGGTGACTATCCCGAGACTTTCAATGACACGAGGGTCTATGTGAGGGATCTGGATTTCTCCTTCTTGCTTTGTCCGATAATGTAATAAACCATTGTTTCCTCCGTCAATCATATACAAGAAATAACTACCTGCTATGAAAATACATACTCTATTGCTTCTCGTAAGCCTGTTTGCAGCAACCTCCACGGAAGTTCATGCCGACAGTTGGAAAAATCCGTTCACTCTCGAAGGACAGGCGGGAGGCGGCGTGGCCGATCCTTTCGTGTTCAAGTTCAAGGGCGTTTTCTATATGTATTGCACTGGTGATGCCTCGCAAGTGTTGTGTTGGCAGTCACGCGACTTGGTCAACTGGAGTCAACCTACAGTCTGTTGCAACGATGCAGTGGCAGTATATGCCTATGCACCGGAGGTGAAATACTGGAACGGAAAGTTCTACATGGTGTCGTCGCCATCGGGTAACGGTCACTATGTTCTCACGTCTGACAGTCCTACAGGACCGTTTGTGCGTGCCACTGCCAATCTCGGCTATGAGATAGACGGCAATATCTTCATCGATGATGACGGCAAATGGTATTTCTATCATGCCAACGGAGGAGGCATACGCGGTTCTCTCATGCCGTCGTCTACATCGTTTGGCTCGGATATGTCTGTCGTCTCCGCCATGGCAGGGCAGTGGACAGAAGGACCTGAGGTGTTCAAGCACAACGGCAAATATTACCTTCTTTACTGTGGCAACCACTATCTGTCGCGCGGCTACCGCACCAATCTGGCAGTGTCTGCCACAAGTCCGCTCATGGGTTTCGAAGCTCAGGCAGAACAGAATCCTTTTCTTGTCAGTTCCGACGGTATCGATAATTTCTACGGATTGGGACATGGTTCGGTGGTCATAGGTCCTGATCTCGATACCTATTATTTCTGTTACCACAACATCAACCTTACTGGCGGTGCCAATTACCGCTATATGAATATCGACAGAATGGGGTGGAACGGTGACAAACTCATGATTTACGGTCCGACGACATGGGAGCAGACTGCTCCGGCAGTTGCCGACAACGATTATTTCGACCGTGAGGAGATAGGGACAGACTGGACTTTTGACGGTGGAGAATGGTCGATAGTGTCTGCCGATCACCTCGCGCAGACCGCAGCGGACAAGTTCTTGTGTGTTGCCACAAAGACGGACAAATCCTATTCCGGCGATTTTACCGCCGAGTTTACTCTTCGTCTCAACTCCGATGAAGAGCAGGGACGCTTCGGCGCAGTATATGCTTCCGATGGGCTGTCACGCCGCATGGCTTTCCTCAATTCTGCGACAAAGCAACTCGAACTCGTGTCGGAAGAACCGGGCAAGAGTGCCGAAAAGACCTCATACGACCTTGTCGGCGATTTCGATGCCCACGCCTGGCACAGCGTCAAGGTCATAAAACGTGGAAGCGAAGTGCGCATCTTCGTTGACGAACTGTTGCGTGCTACGGTCACAGACCCTGACATAGCCGGCAATATAGGTTATGCGGCTGACGGTTGCAAGGCGGATTTCGCCTACATAGCAGCCAATGACAGCCCTGCTGATGTCAACTTCGCACAGACTGCCTTGCCTGTGCCGAGTGTCATCGCCGCCCCTCATGCCTCCGCTACTTCGGCTTCCGTCGGAGACCTGGCACTCCGTTACGGCACGGCACACTACCTCTCCATGAATACGGGAGACAATGCTGTCTACTCGCTTAACCCACGTTTGAAGAGCCCTTATCATGTCGGACTTCGCTATCGTGCTGCCGCTGCTGCCACCGTAAGCCTGAAAGTCAACGGCGAGACTGCCGTGACCGGGATATCGCTCCCTGCCACGAAGAACTCCGCGTGGAGCGTGTTCACAGTCAACAATGTGGCGCTGACAAAGGGCAATGCAACACTTGAGATAACCGTGGACGAAGGTTCGTTGGATCTCTACGAACTGAATGTACGCACAGGAGTGGCTAACCCGAAAGCCATAACGGATGATTTCAGCGGCACGCTGACAAAAAACTGGAAACACACGGAGGGGACATGGACAATAAGCGATGGTGTCCTGAAAAGTCCCGCTTATGGGAAGATAATCTCCGGAGGCACTTCCTATCTTGGCATTGCGGACTTTACGGCTGAGGCAGACGTAAGTTTCAGCGGCAATATCAATGGTGGCATCATCTTCAGGGTGAACAATCCCGCTTATGGAGGTGCCGGGACGGATGCTTCGGCAGGTTCTGACTTTCTGCAAGGCTACTTCTTCGGACTGTCGTCGACAGGTGCTGTGCTCGGCAAACAGAACTATAACTGGACACAACTGGCAAGTAAGAACATGACTATAACTACCGGCAAAACATATCATCTCAAGGTTGAGGCTGCAGGAAACACATACAAGTGTTATGTCGACGACATGTCCGCGCCTGTAATCACCTATACTGATGCTTTGCCGTTCATATCGGGACGAGTGGGATTCCGTACCCATAACAGCACTGCGACATTCGACAACTTCGTGCTTACTCCTGCATCTGACACGTCCACAGGCATTGTCTATCCGTCAGAAAACGGTGTTTCCGACGGTACGGAAACGGTCGAGGCATTCACTGTGTATGGAGTAAAGGTCGGGGCTGCACATAGTCGTGAACTGCTGAAGGCCATGCTCCCGAAAGGCATATATATAATAAAAGGTGAAGGCAAGACCGACAAGGTTGTGCTGCAATAGCAGATGTCCGTCTGCGAAAGAATGTTTTTTACTGATTTCAGACTGCGTTTTTATCATGAACAAGTTATCGTCTCTCTTACTGATATTCCTCTTTTGCACTGTGATGAAGGCATTTCCGCTGGACTTCCATTTCCGTCATATAACCAGCGAAAACGGATTGCCGCATCAGCAGGTGGAAGCACTGGCACAGGATGCTGACGGCAATATATGGATAGGAACGCGCAACGGACTTTCCCGCTACGATGGTTACGACATCCGCACATATTATCATGACAACACCCAACCGACATCGTTGCCGAGCAATTTCGTCAACAAGCTGTTTGTCGACAGCCGCAACCGCCTGTGGATAGGCACTACTGCCGGTTTGTGCCGCTATCGTCCCGCAACGGATGACTTTGCCGTTTATCCTGTGTCGGGAGTGTCTTCGATAGTGGAGAACAGTCGGGGCATGATTTTCTGCGGTGGCAATGAGTTGATAGTCTATGATGAGAAAAGCGACAAGTTCACTACGCTGCCGTCACTTGCAGCGGAGTTTATCGTGTCGCTTGCTTTCGACAGCAACGACAAACTCTATGTCGCTACCAACCATAACGTGTTTTACTACAATGCGGCACTCACCAAGATAACCTATCTGGACGAGGGCTACTACTCTGATTTCCTGACCGGTTCCGACGGTATAGTCCCCATGGCGTTTGACAAGAAGGGCCGTTTGTGGATGGGACGCAACGGCAAGGGGGCTATGCGCATAAACTTTCGCACTGGCGAGAAACGGATATTTGCTACCGGGAACACTGCTGACGGTCTCGTGCGTGCCATTGCCATAGACAGTCAGAACCGTGTGTGGCTCAGTACGGAGAAGGGCATAGTCATCGTCAACACTGATGACACGGAGGAAGTATTGCAGCGTCAGCTCAGCAGCGTAGCCGTCTATACTGTCCTTTGCGACAGTAGAAACAATGTGTGGGTAGGTTCCTATTTCGGCGGAGTGGACTTTATGTCAGCCAGTAGCAGCCAGTTCTCGTGGTGGGAACCGGGTGCCGGCACGCAGAACATTTGCGGCAAAGTGCCGCGAATGATGATAGAGACAAGCCCGGGGATAATATGGATTGCGACAGAGGACAATGGCGTGTGCGTGCTTGACATGCATTCACATATGTCAGTACCGTTTACGGCAATTCCCAATCTCGGTACTAACGTACACAGCCTGTACTTTGACCATGCCACATCTGACTTGTGGATAGGCACATTCCGCAACGGTCTCTTCCGCTACAACACTGTCTCCCGTCAGACACACCACTATGACCTTCCCGAGGGTCTGCCTTCCAATTCCATTTTTACCTTTGCGGTCCAACATAAAGGCCGTCTGTGGATAGGTACTACCAACGGTATCCGTTACTATGACCCCGCTACCGACACGTTCCGCAAGACAGGAGATGCCATGCTTGACACTCGTTTCATCTATGCCATTTGCGTTGACCGCCATGACAACGTGTGGGTGGGAACAACGCAGGACGGACTTTTCCGCATTGACAACCGTAGCGGAAAAGTCAGAAGGTGGGTTAAGGATGATGGCAAAGGACTGCCTGACAACTATGTGACATGTCTGTATGAAGACAAGGCAGGTCATATCCTCATCGGCACGAACAACAACGGACTGCATTATTTTGACGCAATAAGTGGGACAATACATCCGTTTGGCAATGAGGCTGCCGTCTCCAGGAGTTCCGTGTGCAGTATTCATGAAGACCGTTCGGGCAAATTGTGGATAAGCACAAACAGCGGTTTGTTCTTCTATTCGCCGTGCGAAAAGTCATTCGTATGTTTCACTACCAATGACGGACTGCCCACTAACCAGTTCAATTTCTCATCTTCTCTGCTTGCATCTGACGGCACTATGTTTTTCGGAACGGTCGATGGTCTCGTTTCATTCAATCCCGAAAAGGTAAAGGTCAATGGCGGTCCGTTCCGTGTTTTCATGAAAAACCTTGTGATAAACAACGATGTTGTGAGCACTGCTACACCCGGTTCTCCCCTTAACGACGAACTTGACAAGATGCAGGAGATACACCTTTCCTACAAACAGGCACATTCGTTCTGTATCGAATACGGTGTAATAATGCCTGCCAATGCCCATTCCATAGAGTATCAGGTGCGTGTCGACGGCATCGACAAGGAATGGCGCAATGTAGGAACGGAGCATCGGTTCTTCGCCTACAATATGCCGTCGGGAACCTATAAGTTGCGTGTCAGGGCGAACAATTCGAACAGCGGTTGGGAGAATTGTCCCGAGAAAGTGCTGCGGATAGTCGTTGCTCCTCCGTTCTACCGTTCTTCCTGGGCATACTTGTTCTATCTGTTGCTGCTGGCAGGGGGCGTCTATGCCGGGTGGAGAATATTCTCCGTTCGGTTAAAGGAGAAGAATGAGATAAAGATAGCCAATATGGAGAAGGAGAAGGTGGAGGAAATGGATCGTGAGAAATTCGATTTCTTCACCACTGTCTCACATGAACTGAAGACACCGCTCTCGCTTATCGTGGCTCCGCTGAAGAGTATTCCGCGCGCCGAACTGTCCGAAGAGTCGAAGCGGAACTTTGACATTGCGATAAAGAATACCGCCAAGATGGAGCGTATGGTCAATGAGCTGGTGACATTCAACAAGGTGGAGACCAACAGTTTCCCATTCTATATCCAATACGGCAATCCGCTGTTGTTCCTCGCCACTGGTCTGGCTCCATTCCACAGTGTCGCTGCAGAGAAGAAAATCAGCTTCAGCATAGACTGCGAAGACAATGGCGAGAAAGTGTGGTTCTCTCCGTCATACGTCGAGATGATTGTCGACAATCTGATTAACAACGCCATGAAGTTCACTCCTGAAGGCGGCTCTGTGAGTGTGACTGCGAGCATCACGGCGGCGGAGACCAGTCCGTGCGTGTTCCTGCATATAGAGGTTGCCGACACAGGCATAGGTATCGAACCGGGAGAACTCGACAACATCTTCAACCGCTACTATCAGACCAAGCGCGGATGCAATGTGAACAACAGCGGTTGGGGACTTGGACTGTCGCTCGTAAAGCGTCTGGTGAACATCCATAAGGGCGACATCCGTGTGCAGAGCACTCCCCACAAGGGTTCCACATTCATCGTTGACCTGAACGTATCTGCTGAGTCGTTCGACGACAAGTGCCGTCTGCCTGACGACAAGGTGATAGTGCCGCTCTCGCAATACAAGTTCTCATTCTCGGCGTTTGATGAACCGCAGGATTCCTCAACGGCAAAGACCGGTGAAGACGTGAACAAGGACACGATTCTCATAGTGGATGACAACAAGGATCTCCTCGATTTTCTCTCCAGTCATTTTGCACGCAAATACAATGTCCTTACTGCCTCGGATGGCGTGGAAGCCCTTGAGATTGCTCACGGCAAATCCGTGCAGCTCATTGTCACCGATGTGATGATGCCGCGAATGGACGGCATAGAACTCTGCCGGAAGATAAAAAGTGAGATGGCGACATCGCATATTCCGGTAATCCTGCTCACCGCAAAGAGTGAGAACAGTGATGTCGTGGCAGGCTACCATAGCGGTGCCGAGGGATACGTGTCCAAGCCTTTCGACCCGCAGGCTCTTGACTTTCAGATAGACAATATCATGCGCCTGCGCAGGAATGTGCAGAAAGAGATTGTCGACACCGGTCAGGAGAATATAGAGGCAGTGCCTATTTCTGACATTGACAAGGACTTTATCAACAGGATAAACCAACTTGTAGAAGACAATATCGGCAATGCTGACTTCAACATAGGTGATGTTACCGCCAATATAGGCGTAAGCCGCACACTGCTGCATGTCAAGATGAAGAACCTTGTCAATATGTCGATGGGCGAATATATCCGCAAGAAACGTCTTGACAAGGCTTGCCAGCTGCTCAAGCAAGGCTACAATGTGTCGGAAACGGCCTACCGTACCGGCTTTTCTGACCCAAGCTATTTCTCCAAGACATTCAAGAAAAATATAGGCGTAAGCCCCACGGAATATGTATAGCCCCACACGTTCTTGCCTGTGAAAAGGCATCTCGCGTGAAAGCATAAAATCTGAATCAACAACCTCAAACACTCTGAAGATTATGAAGAAGCACTTGTCCTCCGTACTGTTTGCACTCGCCATGGCGGTGCCTTCGGTCGCACAGACCGTCAGTTACACCAATCCTGTGTTGCCGGGCGTGGCCGATGCCGGTGTCATTCGCTATGCCGGGAAATACTATCTCGGCGGTGTGGCCACTAATGGCGATTTCTTTGTCAGTGATGATCTCATGCATTGGGACAAGAGAATACATGTCTTTGATTTCGAGAACGACTGGACGCGCGGCACGGGAGCAAAGAATAACCAGGTGCATGCCGATGACATAACCTACAGCGGAGGACTTTTTCATCTGCTTTTCAGTGCAAACTACTGGGGGAAAGAGCGGCACATCGTTCACATAACCCATGCTACGTCGCCTGATATCAACGGTCCGTTCCGTGAGGTGCGTGAAGACCAGTGGTATGAGAACCGTATCGATCCGCATGTATTCATTGATGAGGACGGCAGGCACTATCTTTACATGGTGAAGTTCACCGACGGCAACACCATCTGGGGACGCCCTCTCAATGACGATTACACCTTTGCCGGTGATGCCGTGTGCCAGTTCAGTTCGCAGCCCGGCACATGGGAGACCGATGACAACCGTGTGGCGGAAGGCCCGTTTGTGGTGAAATACCGTGGCGTTTACTACATGATGTACAATGCCAACCACACGTCGCCGTCATACGGCAACTACCGGTTGGGCGTGTGTGAGGCGTCTTCGCCCCTTGCCTTCGGCCCTGGCGGCAAGTATCCCTATCCTGTAGTCTGCCCTCAGACGGATGCCCTTGCCGAGGATTACACCGATATCATCGTCTATGGTGACGGTCGTTTCAATCCCATAGACCTCAATTCCGACACCATACGTTTCACTTGCAGCCGCCGTCCGTCAGGAAAACTGATGATGAAGATAGGGCAGCACGATGGTTGCAGCGTGCAGCTTAACGGCCATACGCTCAATTCAGGCAACTCTGATTACCGTCTTGTGGAGATAAAACCGGAGTGGATGCGTGACGGCAGTAATGTGATAACCGTGCACCGCGCGTCTGACAGGTCACGCCTTGTGGCACTCTCCCTTTATGACATGCCTGCCGGGACAATTGAGGGCGACCTGCTTTTAACTCCCGGACAGCCTAACATCGTGCGTGGACCTAACCTGTGGGAGTGGTGGCTGGTATATATGGCGAACAGCGGTTGGAGCCGCAGCCAGTATATTGACCGCATACACTTTACCCAGAACCGCCTTTATGTTGACGGAATCACCGGACACAACACGGCAAACGCTTTTCATCCTGCGCCGTCAAAGCCTGCCTACAGCGGAACTTGTATTGACAGTATTCCTCAAAATGCCGCTTCCTTCGTGGCGGAAATCACGTTCTCTTCACATGGCGCACAGTGTGCTGTAAGTGTTGGCGGTCGTGAAGTGACCCTTCCGGAGGGTATGAAGGCGGACGTGGCTCATGTCTGGCGCATCGAGAAGAACCATTCGCTGCTCACTGTATGGGTTGACGGAGTGCTGGCTGCCGATGCCGTGACGGTCAAGTCTGATGACAACAAACTCCGTCTTGTGCCCGGTGCATCGCAGTGCGATGTGCAATACATTGCCTATACTCCGGGTTGGGACGAATACAATGCCCGCTTCAGCGGTTGGGATGGACTGAACGCCGATGATGCGGGGCTGCGTCTCTCTGCTGCGGATGTGCTCAAGGGTGATGCCGCCACCGACTACGAACTGTCACTGATGCTCCATAATGCCACACCCGACAAGGGACGCTACGGCGTGTATGCAGCCTATACGGACAACCGCAATTATGTCCGTGTGACGGTGGATGCCTCAGACAGACAACTGGTGGTGGAGAACTGCACTAAAGGAAAGGTGCGCACGCAGACGCTGCCTATGAAGAGGGAAAGTATCCATTATCCTGACCTGAAAAATACAGACTCGTTTGAGCAACAGTATCGCTTCGACTCTGACACCTATGTCTCCGCTGTCGGTCTGCCGAGACTGTCGGCCAATGCCGATCCTTATGCCTCCGTACTGAGCATAGGACAGGATGCCACACAACTGTTTCATGAAGATATGGCTGCCCGGATGACACTTTCATGGCTCGATGGCGACACATGGCGTCCTCTGTCCTACACTTCTTCGGTGGACGAAAGCCGTGCCGACTGGCAGCAACTGTCGTTCAGTCCGGTGAAGACACGTGCCTTGCGGTTTATAAACGCAGATCCTACCCAGTATAACCGCAATATATACCGCATAAAGACAACTTCTGAATTTGCTTCCGACTGTCAGTTGCGCATAGAAAAGAGAGGTGCTGACATCCGCATATATGTGGACAATGACCTGATGACTACCGTGAGCGCACGCTCAGCGGCTGCTGCACGCATCGGACTGTGGAGCGATGGCGTGGCTGATGCCACGGTTAGGAATATGCTCTATTATGTAGTGAAGTGAGCCTTTCCCTTGACAGGGAGGTGAAGAACAAAGAGTGACAGTAGTTATATACGCAAAGAAGCCGACCCGAAGGTCGGCTTCTCTGATGTTGGACTATCCGGACTCGAACCGAATCAAACAGAACCAAAACCTGTTGTGCTACCATTACACCATAGTCCAATCATCTGTGTGGAAAGCGGTAAAACGCTTTTTCCGTGGCTGCAAAGTTAGTCTTTTTCCCCGAATTGAGCAAATTTATTTTGCGGTAAGGAGGAAATACTTCTTTTTGCCCTGCTGCACAAGGAGGTATTTGCCGTCCATAAGGTCGGCGTCAGTAATCATTGCGTCAAACTGAGCGAGTTTTTCTTTGTTCACGCTCACGCCTCCGCCCTGTGTGAGTTTTCTCATCTCGCCTTTTGAAGTGAAGATGGGAGCACCCTCGGTGAACAGGTCTATGGCCTTGACACCGTTCTTCAGCTGTGCAAGTTCGATGTCGAAGTGCGGCACGCCGGCAAAAACGTCGAGGAGCGTCTGCTCGTCAAGCTTCAGCAAAGATTCCTTTGTGGATTTGCCGAACAGGATGTTGCTTGCCTCTATTGCCGTGTCGAGGTCTTCCTTTGAGTGTACCATGACGGTCACTTCCTCGGCGAGCTTCTTCTGCAACACGCGCAGTCCCGGGTTCTCTTTGTGTTCTGCGGTGAGTGCCTCGATAGTTTCCTGGTCGAGATCGGTGAATATCTTTATGTAGCGTTCTGCGTCATCGTCCGACACGTTGAGCCAGAACTGGTAGAACTGGTACGGTGTTGTGCGGTTGCGGTCGAGCCAGATGTTGCCGCTTTCGGTCTTTCCGAATTTCTTTCCGTCCGACTTTGTGATGAGCGGACAGGTCAGTGCGAAAGCCTGAGCCTCCACTCCGAGGGTGCGGCGGATGAGTTCCGTGCCCGTTGTCATGTTGCCCCACTGGTCATTGCCGCCAAGTTGGAGCTGCACTCCATGCTCCTGGTAGAGGTGGAGGAAGTCGTATCCCTGAAGCAACTGGTAGGTGAACTCGGTGAAGGAGAGGCCGTCGCGCGCAGTGCCGTTAAGTCTCTGCTGCACGCTTTCCTTTGCCATCATGTAGTTGACGGTGATGTGCTTGCCCACAGTGCGGGCGAAGTCGAGGAACGTGAAGTCCTTCATCCAGTCGTAGTTGTTCACCAGTTCAGCCTTGTTGGGCTCGGTGCTGTCGAAGTCAAGGAATTTGGACACTTGCTTCTTGATAGCCTCCTGGTTGTGGTAGAGGGTGTCCGCGTCGAGCAGGTTGCGCTCCTGACTTTTGCCTGAAGGGTCGCCGATCATGCCTGTAGCACCTCCCACAAGCAGGAAAGGCTTGTGTCCGCAGTGTTGCAGGTGGCGCAGCATCATGATGCCGCACAAGTGGCCGATATGAAGAGAGTCCGCTGTGGGGTCGGTCCCGAGATATGCCGACACCATGTGTTCAGCCATATACTCCTCTGTGCCGGGCATGATCTGTGCCAGCATACCTCTCCATTTCAGTTCTTCTACAAAGTTCTTCATATTTGGTTATTTCTTTTGGTTATGCGTATTGTTCAAGTTTTCTTTTCCTGTATGTCCTCTACGGCACCGGATCATATCCCGAACCTCCCCATGGATGACACCTCAACAGTCGGCGTATGGCAAGGTACAGACCTTTCACCGGACCGTGTTTCAGCAGTGCCTGGCGTGCATATTCCGAGCATGTGGGGGTAAACCGGCATGAGGGTGGGGTGTAGGGGCTGATACATACCTGATAGAACCTGATGGGGAGAATTAGCATCCATGTAGCAAAGTCCGACAGCCTGTGCTGCCGTTTCCTGTTGTCAGCAGCCATAAGTCTTCTCGGATATCCTCTGCATGAGGTTCTTCACTTTCTTCTCCACCTCGTGCGACGGCCACAGTTTCTTGTCGAGCCAGATGAAAGCTATCATTACCGCCAACGGCTTTTCCGCATTCGTCTCATTCGCGATGCACGCCTTGTTGCGCCTGTAAGCCTCCCTTATCTGTCGCTTGACCCTGTTTCTGTCCACTGCGTGCTTCAGGTTTCTCTTCGGTGCGCTCACCATCATCCTGACCTGCATGGTGTCCTCTTGCACGTCATCGACATGATAGACAGCCCTTATGGGGAAAGCCGACATGGAGCGGCTCCCTTCTCCGAAAAGCCTGTCAAGGGTGTTTTTCCCATAAAGCCTTTCTTTTTTCGGCAGGGTATGGGCTTTTGCTCGCAGCATTCTACTGGTTCTTCAGGAACTCCTTCAGTGCTCCTGTCATGGAATTGTGGCGCTCGTTGGGCACCATGAGGTCAAGCCGCAGACCTTCTTCCTCTATGGCTTTGGCTGTGGCAGTCCCGAATACGCCGATTTTTATGTCTTTCTGGTCGAAGTCGGGGAAATTCTTGCGGATGGCTTTCACGCCTGTCGGGCTGAAGAAGAGCATCATGTCAAAATCGAATTTTTTCTTTTCCTCCTCCGTCAGGTCGTTGCTCACTGTGCGGAACATCACACATTCCCTGTGGCGCAGACCTTTTGCGTCCATCAGGTTCTTGATGTCGTCGTTGTGCACACTGCTCAGCGGTATCAGGTAACGCTCGTCCTTGTGCTTCAGCATCTGCGGAATCAGGTCGTCCATTTTGCCGGTCTTGCCGAAGAATATCTTGCGTTTCCGGTATTGCACGTATTTCTGTATGTACAGGGCAATGGCCTCTATGGGGCAGAAATACTTCATTGTCTCCGGGATTGTTATTCTCATTTCCTTTGCAAGCCCGAAGTAATTGTCGATTGCGTGCCGTGAGGTGAACACCACTGCGGTGTAGTCAAGCAGGTTCACTTTTTGCTGGCGGAACTCTTTCGCGTCCAGTCCCTCGACCTTAAAGAATGGGCGGAATACGCACTCGACACCGCATTCCGATTCAATGTCAAAATATGGTGACTTGTCGCTCGTCGGTTTCGGTTGCGAGACCAGAATCTTCTTTATCATTTTGTACTAAAAATTGATTTTCAAAAAATTGCTAATTTCGACCAGTGTCGTCCACATCAGACACAATGGCACAACTTCAAGAGTGCAAAGGTACAAAATAAATCCTGTAATTGAATCCCTGTGTAAGAAAAAGATTCTGTGTACTTGGAAAAAGGATAACAATTCGTACAGACCGATAGCAGATAGCGTGTAAATCGCTGAAATTTCCGTGTCTGTATTAAAGAAAGCCTGTATCAACACCATGGGCAGAAGCCATAGGCTGAACGTGGCGGAAAGAAAGAGCGAGGAACTCGACCATTGTCGGTTTTTTTCGCTACTGAAGAAGGTCCATCCGACAACTCCTTGGATGACGGCTTTCAGTATGAAAAACGAGGCGAAAACACCGGTGAACAGTCCTGTCATCTCATATTGCTCGATGGTGAAGGTGTCGGTCACCCTGTCCTTCAGGTAGGAGATGAACAGTATGGCGAGCAGGAAGCTCGCTTCGATAGTAAGGACCAACTGTGCCCATACTTCGTTTTGGGTTTCGGTGAAACTGCTTGTTCCCGGCTGTTGAGGATAGAAAAACAGTTTCATCCGCCTTTTGAAGAAGTCCGACAGCGCCGACATTATCATGGCTGTTCCTATCAGACAGACAAACAGCAGCGATGCCATGATGCTGTCGTTTGCCACAGTGTAGGGCACAGGGTCGCCCGCTATGCCTTGTCTCTTGTTTGCCGCATCTGGATTCCAGTACGGCTTGTCGGAAAAGAAACTCTCCTTGTAATACACCGGCAGGTTCACTTCCAGCACACTCCTTCCCACCGGTTGTCCCGGCAGGTGCAGGGTGTCGGGACGCTGACTCCAATGTATCTCCTTGGGTCTTGTATGAGCCTGAACAGCAGAATCCTGCTGTTCAGGCGTAGCATCCTTCGGCAGCCACGATATTATCTGGGCTGGTGTGGGTTGGTAATAGCCGTATGGCATTTACAGTGCAAACTCTTTTCTGATTGTCTCCACCTCGTCGAGCTTCTCCCAGGTGAAGAGTTCCACGTCCATAGTCTTGGTTTCGTGATACAGACTCGTGAAAGTCTTCTTCACAATCTCGTTCTTGCGTCCCATGTGACCGTATGCGGCGGTCTCCAGGTACATCGGTTGGCGCAGTTTCAGCTGGCGCTCGATGGTGTTCGGACGAAGGTCGAACATCTGCTTGATCTTCTGGGCAATCTCGCTGTCCGACATGTTCACGTTGCTGCGACCGTAGGTGTTGACGTATATGCTCACGGGTTCAGCCACGCCGATGGCGTATGCCAGTTGCACGAGCATCTCGTCCGCCACGCCTGCAGCCACCATGTTCTTCGCTATGTGGCGTGCGGCATAAGCTGCCGAACGATCCACTTTCGAGGGGTCTTTGCCCGAGAAAGCGCCGCCGCCGTGTGCTCCCTTGCCTCCGTAGGTGTCCACAATGATCTTGCGTCCGGTAAGTCCGGTGTCGCCGCTTGGACCTCCGATGACGAACTTGCCCGTGGGGTTGACGTGATAGATGATGCCGTCATTGAAGAGGGCAAGCACCTTTTCGTCGCATTTTTCCTTGACTCTCGGGATGAGGATGTTTAGCACGTCGTGCTTGATTTGTGCCACCATGGCCTCGTCCGCCTTGGCTTGTGCCTCGGGCGAGTTGTCTGCCGGGGCGATGAACTCGTCGTGCTGTGTACTTACGACGATAGTGTGGATGCGCTCGGGTGTGCCGTTGTCGTTGTACTGCACCGTCACCTGGCTCTTGGAGTCGGGGCGCAGATACGTCATCACCTCACCTTCCTCGCGGATGATGGCGAGTTCCTTGACGAGGAGATGCGACAGTTCCAGACTGACAGGCATGTAGTTGGCAGTCTCGTTGGTGGCATAACCGAACATCATGCCCTGGTCGCCGGCTCCTTGTTCTTCCGGTTTCTGACGGTTCACGCCGCGGTTGATGTCACCGCTCTGCTCGTGGATGGCGGTCAGGATGCCGCATGAGTCACCGTCGAACTTATACTCCGATTTGGTGTAACCGATGCTCTTGATCGTCTTGCGGGCAATGGTCTGCAAATCGATGTATGCCTCTGATGTCACCTCGCCCATGATTACCACCTGTCCTGTGGTGCAGAACGTCTCGATGGCACAGTGGGCGTTTTCGTCGTAGGCCAGGAACTGGTCGAGTAGAGCGTCCGAAATTTGGTCGCTTACTTTGTCGGGGTGTCCTTGTGACACCGATTCCGATGAAAACAGATAAGACATAAAAAATGTGGATAAGTGCGGGTCTTGAGGGGTTGCTCCGGCAAAAGCAAGCTCCGCGTTGTTGTTTTTGAATTGTTGAAAGGTGGGCTTTGCCGGAGCCCACCTTTATTAATATATGGTTGATTATTCCTCTGGGAGCATTGCCACCGTAATCTCGTTGCCTTGTTTCAGGAACTCCTTCATGAACGCCTTGAGTTTGGCGGGAGTCTGCGACTGGATTATCTGGCGTGCGTTGGTGTTGGTGTCGATGCCGTAGTTGCGCCACATCGTGATCACGCCCGACCAGTAGCCGTTGTCCTTCTGGTTGTCGTCAAGCTGCTTGAGCATGAGTTCCTTGATGTTCTTGAGCTTCTCCTCGTCTACGTTGTTTACGAGATTGTTCACCTCGTCGTTCATTATCTGCATGGCGATGTCGGCTTTTTCGGGCTTCATCGGGCAGTATGCGGAAATCTGGTAGATGTGGTATCCGTCGAGAGCTATGCTCGCAGAACCCTGTGCTCCGCATGAGTAGGCTGCGCTGGCATCCTCGCGGATCTTCTTCAGGTACTCCATTGACAGTATCTGGCCTATCATGTCAATCTGCACGTCACCCTCTTGTGTGTAGGGCATGTCGGTGTTTGACCAGAGCATGATGGCTGTAGCCTTCGGCGTTTCCTGCTTGCGCTTGAACATGTTCTGCACAACGCCCTTGGCAACGAACAGTTCACGCTTGCTGGCTTTCTCCACATTCTTCGACGGGAGAGCGCCGAGATACTGGCATACGAGCGGCTTTATCGTTTCCATGTCGAAGTCTCCGATAATCTGGAACTCCCAACCGTTTGCGCTGGCGGTGCGCTCCTTTGCCATCTGGAGTATGCGGTCGTATGACACCTTGCCGAGATCTTCGAGCAGCAGAGGGTTGTTGCGCTTGTTGTGACCGTAGATTGTAGCCTTTATGGTGTCGCTGAGGGCGATGTCAGGACTGAGTTCGCGGTTCTTCAGCTGTACCTCAAGCTGGTTCTTGAGACGGGTGAATGACTCGTCGTCTTTCTTGATGTCGGTGAAGTAGAGGTACATCATCTGGAGCATTGTCTCCACATCCTTCTTCGTGGAAGAACCTGACGCGTACATCATGCGCTCGCCCATGGTGAGGTTGGCATTGGCAATCTTGCCCGCAAGGGCTTTCTGCAGTTCGGTCAAAGAGAAGTTTCCGAGACCGCTGATGGCGATTACGCCGTCAAACATCTTGACGTTTACATCGCCTGCGGCATAGGAAGTAGAACCTGCGCCGCCGAATCCAGAGAGCGATACCTGGTCTTTCTGGAAGTCGGTATTCTTGAGTACTACCTTCACTCCGTTGGACAACAGGAGTTCAGTATAGCCGAACTTGGTGTTCTTGGTCTCCTTTTTGATTTTGCCGGCTTTCGGGAGTTGGGTAATCAGAGGTTCGTCCTTCACGTTGTCGACGAAAGCTGTCACCTCTGCCTTCTGTGCTTCGTGGTAAGCGTTGAGGAGCGACTCCTTTGTGGGATAGTATGCTCCTTCAGCCTCGTTGTTGAGGCTCATAATGACGAGATTGGAGTCCGTGAGGTTGATGAGCTGTTTTGCGAGTTCGTTGATGACCTCCACCGGGATCAGCGGTGCGCATGATGTGAAGGTCTTGTACTCCTCTTCAATTCCCGGCATAGGCTCTCCGTCGAGGAAGTGAGCCTTGCACTCCTTGTAGAACTGCGTGTTTGTGCGCTTCTCTCGGTTGTTGTACAGGTTGTCGAGAGCGCTGAGGAAATTCTGGCGGAAACGGTTGTACTCCGTAGCGGTGAAGCCGAACTCAGCCGCACGGCGTGCCTCTATGACGGCGGCCTTCATGGCTTCTTCCGACTTGGAAGGCTCTTTCGGCGACACGGAGATGCTGAATGCGTCCTTGGTCTTTGAGAATATGTACTCTCCGTCACCTGCCTGTGCGCTGACGTAAGGGCAGTCTGCCTTGTGCACGGCCTCGCCGTAGCGTGAGTTGAGCATCGAGGTGATGGCGCTTCTCATGTAGTTCACATTATAGTAGACGGCGGTGTTCTTCATCTCTTCGGGGAAGATGTCGTGCTTCACCATGATGTCTATCGAACTCTCGCGCTGCTCCTTGTCCTTGTCGACGATGACTATCGGCTCGCTGTTGTCGGGCACTTCCACCTTCACTATCGGGGCTGCGTCCTTCGGATTGGTAATTCCTCCGAACAGTTCCTTTATCTTTGCCTCGATGTGGTCTACGTCCACGTTGCCCACAACGATGATTCCCTGGTTTGTGGGATGATACCATTTCTCGTAGTAGTCGCGCAGTTCCTGCGGCTTGAAGTTGTCTACCACCTCCATGGTTCCTATCGGGTAGCGCATGCCGTACTTGCTTCCTGGGTAGAGTTTCGGCAGGTTGCGTTCGAGCATACGGCTCTGTGCGCTTGTCCTCATGCGCCACTCCTCGTGTATGACACCCCTTTCCTTGTCGATTTCTTCGGGTGCGAGGGTCAGTCCGTCGGCCCAGTCGCGGAGTATCAGCAGACAGGAGTCGAGCGAAGACTGGCGGTCTGTCGGCACGTTGTCGATGTTGTAGACCGTCTCCTCGATAGAAGTGTAGGCGTTGAGGTCAGCTCCGAACTCCACGCCGATGGAGCGGCAGTACTCTATGAGGTCGTTTCCCTTGAAGTGGTCAGTGCCGTTGAAGCACATGTGCTCAAGGAAGTGGGCCAGTCCGCGCTGGTTGTCGTCCTCCTCCAGCGAGCCTACCTTCTGGGCGATATAGAAGTTCGCCCTGTTCTCGGGCCAGTTGTTGTGGCGGATGTAGTAGGTCAGCCCGTTGTCGAGCTTGCCTATCCTCACCGCCGAGTCCACAGGGAGCGGCGGCATCGCCACCTGCGCCTGCACTGCCGAAACGATGATTAGCAACGCTACGGCCAATAGATTCTTGATTTTCATGACTTTATTTTGATTTTGTATTTTTGTCTTCTGTGATGGCTGTTTCCTGTCACAACAAAACCGCCGTCCTCGTCTTCATGTGGCGTGACGGCAGTTGTTTCCGGCTGCAAAATTACTGATAATCCCGCACATACATATAATACATAGTGTAAATTATGTATAAAAACACATTTTCGGCAATGATGTTGCGACGGAAGTCTTGTCTGTGCGGTAATGGTAAAGTAGTAGGGGATGCGTCCTCGCATCCTCTCTCTGCCAATAGTATGTTTGGTGTCGAATGGGTGTAGCGGGGACGCTACACCTACTGTCCGGTGTAAAAAACGTGCGGAAACATTTTGCCGTTTCGCTGATTTTCATTTACTTTGCCCTTATGTCCTCCGTGTTCGGTACACCTAAGTCTGATATGCAGAAAGCGATACTTGCCCGATGTTTTTCCCTTTTTGCCGCTGTCGCCATGCTGGCGGTGTCCTTGCCGGTGTCGGGACAGGTCAACGGATGGCAGGAGTACTGCGACATACTGTTGGAGGAAAACGATGAGGACGAGGAGAGTGCGGCGCTTGTGTATGAGCAGTTGAGCGGCATCGCCTCGCATCCCGTCAATCTCAACGCCGTCAGCCGTGAGGACCTGGAAGCCATGTACTTCTTTGACAGCCGGCAGGTGGATGCCATTCTCGATTACGTCAGCCACTACGGACCTGTCAGGAGCAAGGGCGAACTGTCCATGATACCTTTTCTTGATGCCGCGAGAAGCGGTCTTCTCGCCAGCCTGACCTTTCTCGGCGAGATGCCCGAGCGCACCCCTCACGGTCTCGACTCGCTGATGTTCCGTGCCGGAGCGGAGGAGTTCGCCCGTCATGTCAACGCTTCCGCCAAGGGCGGAGAACTGGTGGCGTCGGCGAGAATCCCCTTTTATGAACGCCGGGGCGACCGCAGCGGCTACGTCGGTTACAAGTACCGGCACTGGCTGCGGTTCAACTATGCCGTCGACAGCCACCTGAAAGTGGGGGCGGTGGCGGCGCAGGATGCGGGCGAACCGTTCTTTTTCGGCAAAAACAAGTGGGGCTATGACTACTGTTCCGCCTATCTCCAGGTGAAGCGACGCGGATTTCTCGAAAACCTCGTTGTGGGCAACTACCGCATGCGGACGGCTCTCGGGCTTGTCATGAACAGCAGCCTCGGGTTCGGCAAGTCGTTCGGCACAGGCACGCTACATTCCCCCGCCTCGGTGCTGACACCCCACACGTCGCGCTCCAGCGCCGCTTTCCTGCAGGGCGCTGCCGCCACGTTCGCCGTCAGCCGCCAGTTGAAGTCCACCGTGTTCGCCTCTCTCCGGCGCATAGACGCCTCTCTCGACGAGGACGGCAATATCGTCACCGTGCTGAAAACAGGCTACCACCGCACCGCGAGCGAACTTGAGCGCAAGAACAATGCCTCGCAAGCCTCTGCCGGAGCCAACGTGGAGTATCGCGGCAAGGCTTTCCGGGTGGGGGCTACGGCACTGTGGAATCACTACAACCGCCCGATGAAACCGTGGAAAAACGGCAGTCCGGTGTCGCAGTTGTACCGCCGCTACTATCCCTCCGGCACCGACTTTTTCAATGCGAGCGTAAACTACGGCTACAGTTACGGCAAGACGCTCGTTGTGGAAGGGGAGACTGCCACCGACGGAAACGGATGTGTGGCTACGGTCAACACCCTGAAGTGGCAGCCGCACCGCCGCCTGTCGGTCACGGGAATACAGCGCTACTATCCCTACAGGTTCTGCGCCACGCTCGGACGGAGCTTTTCCGAGGGCGGAAGCAACCGCAACGAGAACGGCATCTATGTCGGTGCGGAGTGGCAGACCTGCGACTGGCTGTCGCTCAGCGGCTATTCCGACGCCGCCTATTTCCAATGGCCGCGCTACGGGACGACCGGTTCCGGCCACTCGTTTGACAACCAGCTGCAAGCCGTATGTAAACTTTCGCCGTCATCGACACTGCTGTTGAGATTCAGGGTACGGCTGTGCGAGAAGGACGACAACACGGCGCAGCGCCTGCGCTACCGGCATGACCGCCGCATGAGAGCTGCCTACACGGTGGTTGACGGACGGTTTTCGTGGAAGACGCAGGTGGACATCTCGTGGTCGCAGTTCACCGCCGGCAGTCTCGGCGGCATGGTGAGCGAGACTGCCGTAATAGCGGTGAAACCGTGGAAAATCGTCGTTGGAGCCGCCTATTTCCGCACTAAAGACTACTACTCGAGGGTGTATGCCTATGAGCGGAGCACACCCTACAACATGTCGTTCATGTCGTTCTTCGGACACGGATGCCGCGCTTACGCCCTGACGGAAGTGTCGTTGCCGCTCAACCTCACTGCCGTGGCGAAACTCGGTTTCACCCGTTATTTCGACCGTGACACCATAGGTTCGTCGCTGCAGACGATAGACTCGCCGTCGCAAACCGACCTCGACATCATGCTGATGTGGCGGATTTAGGATGCGGACGACTATTCCTGCGGCTGCTGCCCGGCGCTTTCCGCCGGCAGAAGGTACACCGGATAGTGCGCCGAACCTGTCTTCCTCAGCGTTCCGCTCGCCGTGAGGCGGCGCAGCCAACCCAGTGCGGCGGCGCGGCTAAGCCCGAACGTCACCTCCATGGCGTGGCGTGTGATGCAGCCGTTGGCGGCGATATACTGCCGGACAGCCGCCGTCATTTCCTCCTCGCTGTACTTTTTCGACATGGAGGAGAAGCCGGCACGCTCGAACCGCACGCCGTTCCTCACTCGCTGGAGAAGCGATGCGTCGGGGCGGAAGTTGACGCCGCGCACGCTGATGTTGTTGCCGCGGATTTTCTCCGTGGGCAGGTCGTCGGGCACGCGGAGCGACGTCGCCAGCGAGAAATAGCCCACCTCGGGAATGTGAAAACGGCTTCCCTGCGCCAACTGGTCGGTCATCAGCTCGCCGAGGGCAGCCAGAGCCGCCCTGACATCGCCCTTGGTGAGCGAGCAGCTGGCCTGGATGTAGTTCTCGATGTCGGCACTTGTCATCGCCTCTCCCTCGAAGATGCGTGCGAAACGGTGTTCTTCGCCTTTGCCGAATACGTTCTTGATTGACTGGATTTCGTACTTTGTACTCATGGTGAAAAATAGATTAGATTGTTAAGGTGCTGTGTTATCGGGAGGCAAAGGTAGGGAATAATCCCCGAAAAACAAAATCCGCATTTTCCCGCTCTTGCGTGCACATGTTCCGCAAACACCGTTCTTGCGGTGGCGCATCACATGGAGTACGTTCGTACCGCATGTGATGTACGTCCGTATCGCATGTGAAGTACAAGCGTACATCATGTGTTGTGCCACCTTGCCGACACCCTCCGTGCACCGCAAGAACTGCCTCCGTACACCGCCGAAGCGGCACTCTCGCATCGCCGGCGCACGCATGGCGCACTATAAGAGGTGAAAAACGGCGTTTTTCTTGCCCATGTCGTGGTTTTTGGATAATTTTGTGTGGAAAAACCAAACATCAGATATGGATTATAATTTCAGAGACATTGAGAAGAAGTGGCAGAAGTCTTGGGTGAACAACAAGACTTACAAGGTGACGGAAAAGCAGGACAAGAAGAAGTTCTATGTGCTCAACATGTTCCCTTACCCCAGCGGTGCGGGACTGCATGTGGGTCATCCGCTCGGCTACATAGCCAGCGACATATACGCCCGTTTCAAGCGTCTGAACGGATACAACGTGCTCAACCCCATGGGCTATGACGCCTACGGACTGCCGGCGGAGCAGTATGCCATACAGACCGGGCAGCACCCCGAGGTGACGACAGAGCAGAACATAAAGCGCTACCGCGAGCAGCTGGACAAGATAGGATTCTGCTTCGACTGGGACAGAGAGGTGCGCACCTGCAGCCCCGACTACTACCACTGGACGCAGTGGGCTTTTCAGAAGATGTTCAACTCGTTCTTCTGCACCGCCTGCCAGAAGGCCATGCCGATAGAAACGCTCGTTGAGCATTTCGAGAAGAAGGGCACGAAGGGCATCACCGTGGCGTGCACGGAGGAACTGACATTCACCGCCGACGAGTGGAACGCCATGACCGACAAGCAGAAGAGCGACACCCTGATGAACTACCGCATAGCCTTCATGGGTGAAACTATGGTCAACTGGTGTGCCGGACTGGGCACGGTGCTCGCCAACGACGAGGTCGTGGAGGGCGTAAGCGTGCGCGGCGGCTATCCGGTAGAGCAGAAGAAGATGCGCCAGTGGTGCCTGCGCGTGTCGGCATACTCACAGCGTTTGCTCGACGGACTCGACACTATAGACTGGAGCGACTCCATTAAGGAGACGCAAAAGAACTGGATAGGGCGCTCGGAAGGTACGGAGGTGCAGATCAAGGTGGCTGATTCCGACGTGGACTTCACCATCTTCACCACACGTGCCGACACGATGTTCGGCGTGACGTTCTTCGTCCTTGCGCCGGAAAGCGAACTCGTAGACATGGTGACAACGGCTGCCCAGCGTGCCGAGGTGGATGCCTATGTGAAATACGTGAAAGGCCGCACCGAGCGCGAGAGGATGATTGACCACACCGTGACGGGCGTGTTCTCGGGTGCATACGGCATAAACCCGATAACGGGAGAGAAGTGCCCGATATACATCTCGGAGTATGTGCTCGCCGGATACGGCACGGGAGCCATCATGGCAGTGCCCGCCCACGACTCGCGCGACTATGCTTTCGCCAAGCATTTCGGCCTGCCCATCATTCCGCTCATAGAGGGTGCGGATGTCAGCGAGGAGAGTTACGACGCCAAGGAAGGCACTGTGATGAACTCGCCGGTGGAGGGCAAGCCGTCATACAAGGGCTTTTCGCTCAACGGACTGAGCGTGAAGGAGGCCATCGAAGCCACGAAGAAGTTTGTCAGCGCCGAAGGTCTCGGCAGGGTGAAGGTGAACTACCGTCTGCGTGACGCAATCTTCTCGCGCCAGCGCTACTGGGGAGAGCCGTTCCCGGTGTACTACAAGAACGGCATCCCGACGATGATTCCCGAGGACTGCCTGCCGCTGGAACTGCCGCAGGTGGACAAGTTCCTGCCTACGGAGACAGGTGAGCCGCCGCTCGGCAACGCCAAGATATGGGCGTGGGACGAGGCGAACCGCAAGGTGGTGGACAAGGCTCTGATAGACGAGAAGACCGTGTTCCCCATAGAACTCTACACCATGCCGGGCTTCGCAGGGTCGTCGGCATACTACCTGAGATACATGGACCCGCACAACGACAAGGCTCTCGTGAGCCAGGAGGCGGCAGACTACTGGCAGAGCGTGGACCTCTATGTGGGCGGTTCGGAGCATGCCACCGGTCACCTCATATACTCACGCTTCTGGAACAAGTTCCTCTTCGACCTCGGAGTGTCGGTCAAGGACGAGCCGTTCAGCAAGTTGGTGAACCAGGGAATGATTCAGGGACGCTCCAACTTCGTGTACCGCATAAAGGACACCAACACCTTCGTGTCGCTCGGACTGAAGGACCAGTATGACACGACCCCGATACACGTGGACGTGAACATCGTGAAGAACGACATCCTCGACGTGGAGGCGTTCAAGTCGTGGCGGCCTGAATACAACACGGCAGAGTTCGTCCTGGAGGACGGAAAGTACGTGTGCGGATGGGCGATAGAGAAGATGAGCAAGTCGATGTTCAATGTCGTCAACCCCGACATGATAGTGGAGAAATACGGAGCTGACACCCTGCGCCTCTACGAGATGTTCCTCGGTCCGGTGGAACAGTCGAAGCCGTGGGACACAAACGGCATTGACGGTTGCCACAGGTTCCTCAAAAAACTCTGGGGACTGTTCTGGGACCGTGAGGACAGGTTCATTGTCGACGAGAAAGAACCGTCGGCCGACAGCCTGCGCACGCTCCACAAGCTCATCAAGAAGGTGACTGCCGACATAGAGAACTTCTCGCACAACACGGCGGTAGCGGCGTTTATGGTGGCGGTGAACGAACTGTCGCAGCAGAACTGCCACAGCCGTAAGGTGCTCGAACCGCTCGTCATCATGCTCGCGCCGTTCGCTCCGCACATCACGGAGGAACTCTACTCGCAGCTCGGACACACGTCGAGCGTGTGCGATGCGGCATGGCCCGAACTCAACGAACAGTATCTGGTGGAGACCACAGTGAAGATGCCGGTGCAGTTCAACGGCAAAGTGCGCTTCACTCTGGAGTTCCCTGCCGACGCGGCAAAGGACTTCATCGAGCAGACGGTGCTCAATGCTCCGGAGTCGAAGAAGTATCTTGACGGCAAGACAGTGGTGAAGACCGTCGTCGTGCCGGGAAGAATCATCAACATAGTAGTGAAATAACAACCGCCACGGACGTATGGACCACAAGCATATTCTGGGATTCCTGCACGGCAAAATCAGTGCTAAGGTATTCTTCGACTATTTCTACATCACGATAGGACTGTCGCTCTACGCCTTCGGCTGGGCGCTGTTCCTGTTGCCCTACAAGCTCGTTACGGGCGGCGTGACCGGTATTGCGTCACTTGTGTTCTATGCCACCGGCATGCCTGTGAGCTACTCCTACTTCGCCATCAATGTGGTGCTGCTCGTCGTGGCGCTCAAGATTCTCGGGTTCAGGTTCATGGCAAAGACGACATACGCCATTGTCATGCTTACCGTGATACTCGATGTGGCGCAGAACGCAGTGACCCTTCCCAACGGCGAGATGTACCAGCTGCTCGGCCCGGGTGAGACGTTCATGTCGATAATCCTCGGTGCGGTGTGCACGGGAACGGCGCTTGCCATAGTCTTCCTGCACAATGGCTCGACGGGAGGAACGGACATCATCGCCGCGATAGTCAACAAGTTCCGTGACATATCGCTCGGTAGGGTGCTGCTGACAGCCGACATATTCATCATCTCCAGTTCCTACTTCATACTCCATGACTGGCGTACCATAGTGTTCGGACTGGTTATGATGGCGCTGGAAAACTATGTCCTGGACTATGTGATGGACAACCGCAGGGAGTCGGTGCAGTTCCTCATCTTCTCGAGAAAGTACAAGGAGATAGCCCATGAAATCGGTACGAAGCTCGGGCGCGGCATTACTATCCTCGACGGACACGGCTGGTACTCGGGCAAAGAGGTGATGGTGCTGTGCATACTGGCGAAAAAGCGCGAGCACGTGACCATGCTCCGCATCATAAAGAAGATTGACCCCAACGCCTTTGTCTCTGTCGGCGCCGTCAACGGTGTCTATGGCGAGGGCTTCGATCCTATCAAGGTGAAGGCCAAGGCGACGGAACAGGAAAAGATAGAACACAAGCCCAACGTGGGCTAACCGCAGCAGTAGACGCGTCCCCGCGTCTGCCTTATAAATAAAACCGCCCTGCATTACGGTGAATGCAGGGCGGTTTGTCGTATGCTGCGGACAGCTTAGTCTATGTCATTGTTGTGGTCAAGGACATCAGAGAACGGCTTCGGCTCGCGGTTCTCCATAGGATTGTGATACTCCTTGTCCTCGTTGTGCGGACGTGGACGACGCTCCGGACGCGGACCGCGGTTGCCGTTGTGGTCACCGTTGCGGCGCGGACGGCGCTCACGCTCTACATATCCCTCGGGCTTCTCGATGAGTACCTTGTGCGAGAGCTTGTATTTGCCGGTCTTCTGGTCTATCTCAAGCAGCTTGACCTGTATCTTGTCGCCTTCCTTGAGACCTGCCTCCTCTACTGTCTCGAGACGCTTCCAGTCGATCTCTGAGATGTGGAGCAGACCTTCCTTGCCCGGAAGAATCTCAACGAAGCAGCCGTAAGGCATGATGCTCTTGATTGTTCCGTCGTAGGTCTCGCCCACTTCAGGAACGGCAACGATAGCCTTGATCTTGCCGAGAGCGGCGTCGATGGAATCCTTGTTGGGTGCGGAAACCTGTACTTTGCCTACGCCGTCAACCTCGTCGATGGTGATTGTGGCACCCGTATCCTCCTGCATCTGCTGGATAATCTTGCCGCCAGGGCCGATGACAGCACCGATGAACTCCTTCGGAATCTCTATCTGGACGATGCGCGGAACCTGCGGCTTCATCTCTGCGCGCGGTTCTGCTATGGTGTCGGTTATGCAGTTGAGGATGTGCTCACGTCCAGCCTTTGCCTGCATGAGTGCCTTTTCGAGAATCTCATAGGAGAGTCCGTCGCACTTGATGTCCATCTGTGTGGCTGTAAGACCGTCCTTCGTACCTGTCGTCTTGAAGTCCATGTCGCCCAGGTGGTCCTCATCGCCGAGGATGTCGGACAGCACTGCGTACTTTTCTTCGCCCGGGTTCTTGATAAGACCCATTGCTATGCCCGATACAGGCTTCTTCATCGGCACGCCGGCATCCATGAGTGCAAGCGTTCCGGCACATACTGTCGCCATGGAAGAAGAACCGTTGGACTCGAGAATCTGGCTCACTACACGCACCGTGTAGGGGAAATCCTCGGGTATCTGACCCTTCAGACCGCGCCAAGCGAGGTGTCCGTGACCGATCTCACGACGGCCTACGCCGCGCTGAGCCTTGGCTTCGCCTGTGCAGAACGGAGGGAAGTTGTAGTGCAGAAGGAAGCGCATGTAAGACTTCTCCAGTGCTCCGTCGACGAGTTTCTCGTCAGTCTTGGTGCCGAGAGTGACGGTAGTGAGTGACTGTGTCTCGCCACGGGTGAAGATAGAACTTCCGTGCGGCATAGGCAGCGGTGACACTTCGCACCAGATAGGACGTATCTCTGTGGTCTTGCGGCCGTCGAGACGTATGCCCTCGTCGAGGATGCAGCGGCGCATGGCGTCTTTCTCCACATCGTGATAGTACTTGTCGGCGAGTGTATTCTTTTCTTCCAGCTCGTCCTCAGTGAGGTCTGTGTGGGCTGCGGCGTATGCTTCCTTGAACTCAGTGATGATGTTCTCGAATGCCTCTGCGCGTGCGTGCTTCTCCAAACCCTGCTTTGTCACGTTGTATGCCTTGTCGTAGCACTCCTTGCGAACCTGCTCTTTCAGGTCGTCGTCGTTGACTTCGTGGCAGTATTCGCGCTTCACGTCGGTGCCGAGAGCCTTCATCAGTTCAACCTGAAGCTGGCACTGCGGCTTGATAGCCTCGTGTGCAGCCTTCAGCGCATTGAGGAGATCGGCCTCCTGAACCTCCTTCATCTCGCCCTCAACCATCATGATGTTCTCAGCGGTAGCGCCCACCATGAGGTCCATGTCGGCGTCAGCCATCTGTGCCTTGGTCGGGTTGATGACGTACTCGCCGTTGATGCGGGCTACGCGAACCTCGGAGATAGGACATTCGAAAGGTATGTCGGAGCATGCCAGAGCGCAGCTTGCTGCGAAACCGGCAAGGGCATCGGGCTGGTCAACGCCGTCGGCCGAAAAGAGAATAACGTTCACATACACCTCTGCGTGGTAGTCGCTCGGGAAGAGCGGACGGAGGGCGCGGTCTACGAGACGGCAGGTGAGGATCTCCTCATCGCTTGCCTTGCCTTCGCGTTTGGTGAACCCTCCGGGGAAGCGGCCTGCTGCCGCATACTGCTCGCGGTACTCTACCTGCAAGGGCATGAAGTCTGTTCCCGGGACTGCATCTTTGGCTGCGCAAACTGTGGCGAGGAGTACGGTGTTGCCCATACGCAGTGTACACGATCCGTCAGCCTGTTTTGCGAGCTTTCCTGTTTCAATTGTTATCTGACGTCCGTCAGGCAATGAAACTGTCTTCGTAATAATGTTCATTTTCTAAAACACATCTTTGGAAACCCTGTTGTTTCCATTAAAACATCAAAAAATTAATTAACTGGATTTCAATCCAATTTGCAAAATTACGCTTTTTCCCCTATTAACAAGAGAAAAGGCGTAATTATTAGCATTTTTTACCGCATTGGCGGTAGTGAAAAGTATTATTTCGATACTTCCTTGTACTGCGGAAGATGGAACTCGTAGGACTTGTTGAAGACCTGTCCCACATTGTTTATTTCGAGCAGGGTGGTGCCGCCGCCCTCGCCGAAACTGCCGCTCAGGTAGGCTATCTTGTCCTCGTTGCTTATGTATCCCTTCTGTCGCAGCATGCGTATGGCGGCAACGAAGAGGTACTCGGAGGTGGTGTGCTCTTTCTGGTGGACGGGAATCACTCCGTAGCTGAGGTTGAGCAGCCGCTGCGTCTTTTCCCTGTAGCAGATGGCGAGGATAGGTGTCGGGCCGCGGAATGACGACAGGTTGCGCGCTGTCTGTCCTGTCTCGCTGTCGGTGATGATGCCCTTCACGCTGAGCCGGCGTGTGGAGTCGATGGCGGAATATGCCAGGAACTCGCGCTGGGTGGGGGTGTCGCCCATCGTGGGCATGAGCAGGTCCTCCTTCTCCATGTCCTTCTCCGCCTGTTCGGCAATCCTCGCCATGGTGAGGACAGCCTCCAGAGGGTATTTGCCTGAAGCCGTCTCGCCGCTCAGCATCACCGCGTCTGTGTGCGAGTAGATGGCGTTGGCGATGTCGGTGACCTCCGCACGTGTCGGGCGAGGGTTGCTGATCATCGTGTGGAGCATCTGTGTGGCCACGATGACAGGCTTTTTCTTGTTGACGCATTTCTGTATTATGGTGCGCTGGATGCCCGGTATCTCCTCTATCGGGACCTCTATGCCGAGGTCGCCGCGTGCCACCATGATGCCGTAGGAGGCATCTATTATCTCGTCGATGTTGTCCACTCCCTCACGGTTTTCTATCTTCGAGATGATCTTGATGTCGCTTCCGTGCTCGTCGAGGATGTCCTGCACGGCTTTCACATCGGCGGCGTTGCGCACGAAGGAGTGCGCTATGAAGTCGACATCCTGGTCGATGGCGAAGAGGATATTTGCCTTGTCTTTCTCCGTAAGCGCAGGCAACTCGATGTGTACGCCGGGTATGTTGACGCTCTTGTGTGCCCCCAGCTCGCCGTCGTTCTGCACTTGCGCCACGACAACCGGCCCTTCGATGCCGATGACTTTCATGCCCAAGGCACCGTCGTCAAAGAGTATGCTGTCGCCGACTTTCACGTCCTTGGCGATGTCGATGTAGGACACGTTCACGTTGTCGTGTGTGGAGTCGATGCCGGGGCGTCCCGAGATTACCACGCTCTCGCCGGTCTTGTATTGCAAAGGTTGTGCTGTTCCGGTCGTTCTTATCTCCGGACCTTTGGTGTCAATCATTATCGCGAGGCGGGGCGACACTGCACGCACGTTCTTGATGAGTTTCTTCATGCCCTCCACATTGGCGTGGGCGGTGTTCATGCGCACCACGTTCATTCCGGCAAAGAACAGTTTGCGCAGGAATTCTTCATCACATCTGCGGTCGCTGATAGAACATACAATCTTTGTTTTCTTCATCGTTGGTATTCTTTGTTTTTAGTCTTTGTATATTGTAATCTTGTTGTCTGTGTCTGTGTTGTGCCCCTTAGTCGGTGCCGAGCCAGATGAACAGCATGCCGAGAGCCACGAGCATGAGGTCCACGGCCTTGTTTTTCCAGTTCTTCTCTCCCAACAGCAGCACGCCGAAAGTGAACGACACCAGCACGTTGCTGCGGCGTACAAGGCTGAGCACACTTATCATCGCACCCCCTGAAGCGAGGGCTGTCATGTAGCTGAAGTCGGCAGCCACGAGGAACAGACTTATCAGTATGATGCTCCAGCGCCACTTGAACGGAGTGCCTTCACGCCGTTTCGGCAACCATAAAAACACCACCATGAGAGCCATCCACAGGCATTGGTAGATGTTGTACCATGCCAGCACCTCCATGCGGTCAAGCCCTATGCCTCCGTTGTCGGGCGATGCCATGAGGAATTTGTCGTACAATGAGTTGACAGCACCGAGCACTGCGGCGAGCACGACCAGCAGTATGGCACGGTTATGACGGAAGTCGATGCCTTCTTTCTTGCCTGTGCGCGACAGCATGAAGAACGATATTATGGCGGTGATGACACCGAGCCACTGCATGAAATTGAGCCTTTCGCCAAAAATGAGCATCGCTCCCACGAGAGCCATTATGGGACGTGTGGCGTTGATAGGACCCACTATGGTGAGCGGCAGGTTCTTTATGCCGTAGTAGCCGAGCACCCATGAGGCGAGCACTGTGAGTGACTTTACCAGTATGAACGGCTGGCTCGTGCTGCCGCCCCAAGGCACGAACGCTGCGGAAGCGCTGTCTATCCAGCCTGCGGCAGACCCGATGACAAGGGGCAGAAATATGACGCTGCAGAAGAAAGTGTTGAGCAGCAGCACAGGGAGCACCGCATTGTCTTTCAACGATGTCTTCTTTGCCAGATCATAAAAACCCAGGCAGAGAGCCGAGACGAATCCTAACAGTAACCACATGAACCTATTCGAGACTTGGGGAAAATATTCACGCAAATTTAAGAAATCCTGTCCGGAAAACCGTCTTTTGCCTACATATAATATATATAGGTGGCAAATACTTGATTTATCTCTTTTGCGGTGAGCGCCGTAAAGACCTTGCCGGAAGTTTTATGCCCACGTTGAAGCCGGAAGAAGAAAAGTTCAGTCGATGAGATACAGGTACTTTTCCAGCGGAATACCACGGAATTTGTCCTGCTGGTCGCTGCAAAGGGCGATGAGTTGGGCTACCACGTCCATCGCCTTCTGGCAACTTGCCTCCAGCGATTTGCCTTTCAGCAGATTGCCGTAGAGTACCGACGAGAAGATGTCGCCTGTGCCCGGAAAGCGCACGGGAATCTCTTCGTAGGGCAGACAGAAGTATTCCTGCGATGCGGCATTGTAGCCCACGACAGCTTTCTTGTCCTCTATGGTCGTGCTCGTGACGATGACCGAGCGTGTGCCGATGTCCCGCAGCCTGTCCACGATGTCGTAGGCGTCGCGCAGTGCAATGCCTTTTTCAGAGTAGGGAGTGCCGGTCAGATAGCACGCTTCGGTGTAGTTCGGCACGGTGAGGTGCGCCTTGCTCACCAGGCGGCGCATGCTCTGTATGGTCGTGGGGCTTACTCCGTTGTAGAGCCTGCCCTCGTCTCCCATGATGGGGTCGACGAAAACGGACGTCCCCTCCTGTGCTTTCTCCGCACAATAGTCGGCCACAATCTCCGCCTGGGTTTCCGATGCGATGAATCCGGTGGCTATGGCGCGGAAGCCGAAACCGAGTTTCTTCCACACGGGAAATACCCCCTTCATGTATTCGGTGGTGTCGAGGATGTTGAAACTGCCGTATTCGAGGTTGTTGGACACTATCGCCGTGGGCAGGTTGAACGTGGGTATGCCGAGATAAGACAGTATGGGCATCATTGCCACAGTGGCTACGTTGCCGTAGCCGCACACGTCGTTGATGAGTAGGATTTTGTTGTCGTCCATGCCGGAAATCTGTGTATTTGATGCAAAGTTAATAATTTCTGCAATATCCAGGTGTGTTAAAAATAATAAAAGGAATGAGAATATGTGTCAAAAAAAACCGCAAACATGACAAAAAGATGAAAGGTTTGACTACCTTTGCCAAGAACTACTATAGGTTGCCTTCAACGGAATAACTATATTTACATTAATAATTACCAACTAACAAATCTCTCTTTATGAAGAAAACATTACTTTCAATGGCTGCTGCGTTGTTTGCGCTTGCGGCTAATGCGGACGGTATTGATGCGGTTGGTGCTAACATTGAGATTCTCCCGTCTACCAAGCACGGTAGCACGGTGGAGGCTCGTCAGTGGAAAGCATGGGTCTATGCCATTAATACAGGCACAAGATTCGACTCCAACGGTCAAGGAAACGGTTCCGAAAACGAAAACTACAACGTGGTCTGGGGTACTCCGGACGATGACTCAAACAGCAAGAAATGGTATGAGGTAGGCTACAGCATGGAGGACGTTACCGGTGTAAACAGCACTACTGGTGACGAGATTACATGGGAAGAAGTCAATGCTCCATTCACTTCAAACGGCGACGGCTACAATGGCGCGACTAAGACTTACAATTGGTTGGACAGTGAAATCATGGGCGAAATCTATATCCGCCGTACATTCACAACCGACCGTCTGCTCGCCGGAGACGTATATCTTGCGTGCGGTCATGACGATGCTCCGTCAGAGTATTACCTCAACGGCGTACTGATCAAGTCGTTTTCTGACGGCTGGGATGAGAGCGCAGTGTACAAGCTTACCGATGAACAGAAGGCTCTGATCATCCGTGACGGCGTGACAGAAAACGTCCTCGCAGTACACGTTCACCAGAACTGGGGCGGTGCGTTCGCCGACTGCGGACTCTACACACTGGTTCCTGGCGGTGTAGAAATGGGCTATGTGAATTCATGGACAGGAAAGACCATCTTCAACTCATGCGGTGGTTACCAGTTCAACGGACAGAGCTCTTTCGTCGTAAACGCTAACCATGGATGGGAGAAACTCTACGAAGCAAAAGAGGGTGACGTGTACACCATACACATCACACAGGAAGATTCGGGTGACGATTGGCAGTCGCAGGTTCACTTCAAGACACCTATCAACATCGACGCAACACACGAATACGAGTTCAAGACCACGATTGCTTCAACGTCGGAGGACAACACCGTGACAGTGAAACTGTGCGAGATGAACAACGACGAGATAGTTCTCAACGAAGAGAATGTTGAGGTTTCGGGAGACGAACCGTATGATTATTCTGTTACATTCACAGGCACTGATGTTGCCAACTTCAAGGTTGTGTTCAACTTTGCATGGGTTTCTGCCAACACAGACGTGAAACTTAGCGACATGTCTCTTGTGGACAAGACCACCGGAAAAGAACTGTGGGTAGGCACTCATTACTTCAATTTCATGTACTTCAGCCGTGACAGCAAGCATGTGAAAGACCCTGTTATCGACGGCCGTACCGAGACTTTGGCATGGACAATGCCTGAGTTCGATGACTCTGAATGGGATGACACTGCAATGCCAGTAGGTAATCTCGACTATATGTCGGAGGTTAAGACCGAGTGGCCTGCAGGTATCAACAACAACGCAGACATGAGTGGAAACACAGCGGACAACACAGGTTACTGGATTCGCCGTACCTTCACACTCGACGAAATCAATCCTCGCCTGAGCTATGCACTCAATGTTTGCCATGACGACGACTACAAGACATACGTCAACGGTGTGCTCCTCCAGGAGAATACCGGTTGGACTGACGGCAAGAATCCTGTACAGGTACACATCCCGGCAAAGATTCTCCGTGCAGGAAAGAACGTGATTGCTACTGAGATACACCAGAACTGGGGCGGTCGCTTCTATGACTGCGGTATCAACGTAGAGGAAGTTGACTACGACGCTTGCGTACAGTTGGTGAAGGATGCCATTGCTCTCGCAACAACTGACAAGGACCTCACCCAGGCAATGAAGGACAGCCTGCAGGTTCTCGTGGATGCAGCCAACGATGAGATAGCAAACAACAAGGATGCAGCAGAACTGAAGGAGTATGCCAAGAACCTCACTTCCGCTATCAACGGAGTGCTGAGCTGCAGCGACAATGTTACCACTCTCCGTCAGACTATCGCTATCTGCAAGGGCATCAAGGACAACGGCTACCTCGCAGACAAGCTCAATGCCGCAACAGAAGGCATCGAGGCTTGCAAGACCAACGACGCTGTCAACAGACTGTTGAATGACCTCCGCAATGCACGCAGACGCAACGCAGCTGAGCGCCACACCGAGAAGTTCGTCGGTTCACAGCCTCAGGCAGACGGCATGTACTACTTGTACAACGTAGGAGAGAAGCAATTCCTCGCCGGCGGCGAGAATTGGGGCGCACACATGGCACTCGCTTACGCTTCAAACGCTATGAAACTGGTGAACACAACCCGTATCCAGACCAACAGCGAGACCAGTGAGACCACTGGCGGAACAGTCATCGAGGGCGGCTACCGCATAGAGTCGTTCCGTCCGAACGGCACTCTCGGCACCGATGACTTCCTCAACTGGGGCGGTTATGTGGACTGCAACACTGACGACGCATGGCAGTTCGTTCCTGTAGAGGGCAAGACCAACGTGTTCAACATCGCACGTCTCAACTGCCAAGACCTCAATGAGAAAGGCGAGCCTTACCTCCTCGGTTGGCGCGGAGGTGTCAATGCAGAGCGCGAGAACGGCTATGACAACAACAACGGATACTCTTACAACGTGATAGACACTGACATGAACTCCAAGGAAATCGAGTCTAACCAGTGGATGCTCATCACCAAAGAGGAACTGGATGCATTTGCTACAACGGCTACAGCCGACGCTCCTGCCGACATGACACACCTCATCTCCAACCCGGGATTTGACCAGAGACTGGACATCAGCAGCTGGGTTGACGACTGCGAAGGCGGACACTGGGGCATATACGGACGCAACGACAATCATCAGGACTTCACTTACGAAGGCTATGACACCGACAAGTTCAACCTGTCACAGGAAATCTACGATGAGGCTATCATCCCAGGTTGGTACACACTCAGTGTCCAGGGCTACTACCGTGAGGGTTCTTATGTAGAGGCTGCTGCCAAGATTGCTGCCGGCGAAGAACTTGCCGCTAATGCAAACCTGTATGTTGACGACAAGACCACACCGCTCGTTACCATCGCTGAAGGTGTCAATGCTGTTCCGGGTCTGGGCCGTCTCGACGACGCTACCAAGACCGTACGCTTCCCTGACTCTACGTTCGACGCTGCCGAGCACTACTTCTCTAACGGATACTACAAGAACGAAATCAAGTTCGAAGTTACTGAAGACAACGCCGGTTACATTCTCTTCGGTGTAAGCAAGGACGCAGATGTTGCTGAAGACTGGGTAGTTGTTGACAACTTCCGCCTGAAGTACTGGGGCAAATCAGAGCCTACTGCAATCGAGACTGTAGACAACACAGCAACCGAGAGCGCAAAGGCTATCTACAACCTCCAGGGTCAGAAGCTCGTGAAAGCTGTCAAGGGCGTGAACATCATCAACGGTCGCAAGGTGGTTGTCAAGTAAGACATTCCATTAAGTACTATTATTCAATAAAAGAGGTGGATTCCTTCGGGAGTTCACCTTTTTTGTTTAACTTTGCTGATACATATATTTATATTGTCCGGCACATAGACTTGGATTTTCTCACACATAGACTTATATTCACTCACATGAAGAATTTTATCGCAGCCGTATTGCTCGTCGTGTCATGCACGGCGGCGGTGGCGCAGAAGCAAAACGGCAATCCCGTTTTCGAAGGATGGTATGCTGACCCCGAAGGAGCAGTGTTCAACAACGAGTATTGGATATATCCCACATACTCGGCAGACTACGGCGAACAGCTGCATTTCGACGCTTTCTCGTCGAAAGACCTTGTCAACTGGACCAAGCACGAGAATGTGCTGACCAACAAGGAGGTGACTTGGGCATGGCAAGCCATGTGGGCGCCGTCGGTGGTAGAGAACAACGGGAAGTACTATTTCTT
>CAVHUR010000002.1:0-772 GCA_963639575.1 uncultured Spirochaetota bacterium | reverse complement strand
GCGAGTGTGGAGGCATCGGCGTGGCGGTGGCCGACAGCCCTGCCGGTCCGTATAAAGACCTTCTCGGCAAGCCGCTCATTGACAAAATCGTCAACGGGGCGCAGCCTATCGACCAGTTCGCATACCGTGATTCCGACGGACAGTGGTATCTCATCTACGGCGGCTGGGGACATTGCAACATCGTGAAACTCGCCGATGACTTCAAGTCAATAGTGCCTTTCCCCGACGGAAGCATGTTCAAGGAGATGACCCCCGACAACTATGTGGAAGGCCCTTTCATGCTCAAGCGTAACGGCAAGTACTATTTCATGTGGTCGGAAGGCGGCTGGGGCGGTCCCGACTACTGCGTGGCGTATGCCATAGGCGACACTCCCTTCGGTCCTTGGCAGCGTATTGGCAAGATACTTGAGCAGGATCCGCAGGTCGCAACCGGTGCCGGCCACCACAGCGTGATAAAAGGCAAGGGCAAGGACGAGTACTACATCATCTACCACCGCCGTCCTCTCGGCGACAACGGACGCGACCACCGTGTCACCTGCATAGACAAGCTGGAGTTCGGCAAGGACGGAAAGATTCTGCCTGTGAAGATGACTTTCACCGGAGTAAAAAAGAGAAAGCTGCGCTAAAGACCTAATAAAACATAAAATCTTTTGCGCTTTTATCCAAAAAACGTAATTTTGTAACAATGAATTTGCGGTGTTCTTGCAGTCCCGACTGCCATTTGCCGCGAAATCGATGCCGTGATGTTGGAATGGTAGACAAGGCAGACTTA
>CAVHUR010000001.1:0-120168 GCA_963639575.1 uncultured Spirochaetota bacterium | reverse complement strand
ACATTATTCTATGAAAAAAGTCTTACTCACACTGTTGGCTTTCCTTGGAATGTCAACAGCCAACTATGCCCAAGTCACTTTTACGGCTGTGGCAGGTTCCGACTTTGAAGACAGCGAGGGATCTGCCAAGGCTTTCGACGGCAACACAGGCACCAAATGGTGCAAAGACGGTTCTGAGAACTGCTATCTCATCGTCAAAGCGTCGGAGGCAACCTACATCAAGGGCTTCACGATGACCACTGCCAACGACAACGAGAGCTATGAAGGCCGCACGCCGAAGGAGTACAAAATCTACGGAAGCGACGCACAGGACGGCACTTACGAACTCATTTACCACCAGACAGACGACAACTACATAGGTGACAAGAACTTCACCGACTACACCATCTACTGCAACAGCACCAAGCAATACAAGTTCTTCAAGCTCCAAATCCTTAGTTCCAACCTCAACGGAAGCACACTGTTCCAGATAAGCGAGTTCAAACTGTTGCCCTCGACCGTAGGATTTGCATATCAGGAAGGCGCAGAAAAGGCATTCGACGGAACGACCGGAGAAAAGTGGGAAGGTAGTACCCCCACCTCTGTCACCGTGAAAGCGACCGCTGCCACATACCTCACGGGCTACCAGTTCACCTCTGCCAACGACAACAAGTCGTGGACCGGACGCAATCCGAGCGACTGGAAGATTGAGGGAAGCAACGACAACACCAACTGGACGGAGATTGTCTCCGTATCGGGAAATACCGACATGGCGGACGTGAACTACACTCCTTACTACTTCAACCTTTCTACCCCCCCTGCTGAAGCATACGAATACTTCAAGGTTACGGTCACCAAGGCACAGGGCGGAGGCTATTTCCAGATGGGTGAACTGGCTCTCATAGGTGACAGCAACGCACACAAGTGGGTAGAAAAAGGTCAGGAAGACCCGACGTGTTTTGCCGTAGGACACAAGATACTGGAATGTTCACTCTGCGGAGCTACAAAATATGGCGACGAGATTGCCAAGATTGACCACAATTTCGACAGTGCCAAGGGACTGTGCAACAACTGCGGTTACCCACAGGAGAACTTCATGACAACCAACGACGGTTGGTATGAGCCTACCGGTGTTGACCATTTCAACTGGCTTGCAGCCACAGTCAAGTATGTGGATCAGACCGTAAAGATTCGCCTGACACAAGATGTTGACCTCACAGGATTTGCCGGGTTCGGCAACGGAAGCGACGCTGTGGCCTACAAGGGAGAACTCAACGGCAACGGCCATTGGCTCAAAAACCTCACCATAGACACCAATGCGAATTGCACCGGACTGTTCGGCAGAACAGACGGAGCAAAGATCCACGACCTCGGACTGACCGGTTGCAGCGTTAAGACAAGCCTACCCAACGGCGGAGTACTTGCCGGCAACATGAAAGACACTGAGGTTAACCGTGTGGCAGTCATGTCTTCATACGCCCAATCCTATGATCATGTCGGCGCAATCGCAGGCAATACCGATGGCAATACCGTCATAAGCAACTGTCTGTCGGATTCAGAAGTACACTCCACAGCATATCAGGCAGGCGGCTTTGTTGGCACTACCAGCGGACTGACACTCACAAAATGCCTTTTCACAGGTAAAGTTACGAACGACAATTATGCAGTGAGCGGACTGGTATCACTGTTGGAGGGCAATAACAACTCCACCACAATATCCTACAACATCGCCGCTGCTACATCGCTCGAGACAAATAGCAGCAATATAGATGACCTTTATTCTATCACCAATACAAACAACAGAACAGCCACATACACCCACAACTGCATATCATCAGCCACCGAGCGAAAGTATAATAACGGCGAGTCGGACGATTCAAGCAAGACTTTCGACGAATACGACGGCGCTAAGGGAAAGACCTTCGACGAGGCTGCGATGCAGGTGAAGAGCTTCTTCACCGACGAGCTGACATGGGACATGGAGAAAGACTGGAAGTTTATCGCCACCGGCAAATATCCCGTGCTGGCGTGGATGCCTGCCGAAAGCGCACAGACGATAACCATCGGCAAGACAGGCTATGCCACCGTCACCTCCACCGAAGTACTCGACTTCAGTTCCGTCACAGGTCTTAAGGCGTATGCCGCACAGACAAAAGAGAACTACATACATCTGGAGCAGCTCACCGACGTACCCTCAGGCACAGCCTTCATAGTAAAGGGCGACGAAGGCGACCACACCATACCGTTCGCCGTGGAGAAACTGTCGGACATGCCGGACAACGACCTCAAGGTTTCCGACGGAACAGTCCAGGGAGGCAGCAGCATCTTCGTCCTTGCCGACAAGTCAAAGGGCGTAGGCTTCTACCCCACCGCAGAGAGCATCACAGTGCCCGAGAACAAAGGCTATCTGCAGATAACACTGTCGAGCGAGACACGTTCGTTCATCGGCTTCGAGGACGACCAGACCACCGGCATCGGCTCTGTGGATAACGGCAACCAGTGCGAAGGCGTCATCTACACCGTCTCCGGACAGCGCGTATCCAAGCTCCAGAAGGGAATAAACATCGTGAACGGAAAGAAGATAATGTACTAAAACGACTTAAAGACTAAAGAGATATGAAAAGATACATCAAGCCCGAGACGGCATCAGTGAACCTTTGCAACGAGGAATTCTGCGGTACAAACATCATGGTAGCGAGCATTCCCTACTATGTGGAGCAAGATAACATAGTGGATGATGCCGATGAAGTGCTGACCAAAGACACCGGTTGGGACACCGGTTGGGAATGAAACACTGATTAAAACAACACAGAAAGGCATTGGAAACACTCCAATGCCTTTTTCATATCATGGCGTCACGGTCATGCCGCCGATGTCTTTTACTGTCAGATACCTGTCGCCGTCCTTCTATCCCACATCAAAGATGGAACCTCCGATAAACTCCCTCATGAGCGACGTGCGCGGAATCTGGCTGCCCCATATAGGCTTGAAGCAGTGCAGGAACTGCAGCAGCTTCTCCGCTATGCGGTACTCCCTCGCGTCTTCAGGCACCTTTTCGAGCACCTTCTCCGCCTTGGGACGCAGAGCTGCGAGTTCATACAGCATCGAAGTATCGAAGACCGCATCCGCCTCCTTCATGAAAGGCAGAATCCATTTCTTCTCTCCACGGCGAACAGAACCCCAGCTTGCGATGGTCTGCTGGGCCGTTTTGCCGCGCGTCTGGTAGTCGCGGCTGATCCTGCGCAGCAGGCGGTTGGCGGTCGTGGGTATCCAGTGCTGGCCGTCGAGGGATATCGGACTCATCGGAGCGGCGAATATCTTGTATTTCCTGTCGGCCGGTATCTGCTCCGTAAGCAAGGGGTTGAGGGCATGGATACCCTCTATGACGAGTATCATGTCGGGCGTGAGCTTCAGCTTGTCGCCGTGGTATTCGCGCTGCCCCGTGGTGAAATTGAATGTCGGCAGGCTCACTTCCTCGCCGTCAACCAGGCGCTGCAGGTCAGAGTTGAACAGTTTCAGGTCCATGGCATGGATAGTCTCAAAATCGAGATTGCCGTTCTTGTCGCGCGGAGTATCCTTGCGCTCCACGAACCAGTTGTCGGTGGACAGTGCCACGGGATGCTTGCGGCAGGTCATGAGCTGTATGCACAGGCGCTTGCTCGTGGATGTCTTGCCGCTCGACGAAGGACCCGCCAGAAGCACCATGCGCACGTTTCCGCGCGCCGCTATGTCCTCGGCGATGCGCCCGAGCTGCTTTTCCTGGAAAGCCTCAGCCACCAGTATCATGTCCGAAGCGTGTCCGCTGTCGATGACCTTGTTGATGAACGACACCGTGTGTATGGTCTTTTCAGCCACCGTCTTGTAGTCGTGTACCGTATATGAATTGTCCATAGGTTGCAGTCTTAATGTTTTCACGTCATTTCATTTCCGTGCAAAAATACAACTATTTTGCGTCATTCATTCCCCGGAAAATGTTTTTTAATTAATTTTGCAGATAGTGTAATTAACAGGAAAGCCAGCATCACAATGCGCAGAATAGCAGAGAAAATCCGCGGCAACGACAAAGCCATGCAGTTCATAAGGTTCGGCGTGAACGGCGTGTTCGTCACTGCCATACAGTACGGAGTGTACCTGCTGCTCCAGCGCTACGTCAGTGCCAACATCGCCTACACCGCAGGCTATCTGGTCAGCTTTGCCGTCAACTTCTTCATGACTTCCTACTTCACCTTCCGCTCGCACCCTTCGCTGAAGCGGTTCGCCGGTTTCTGCGGAAGCCACGCCGTGAACTACATTGTCCAGATAACCCTCTTCAACCTCTTCATAACGGCAGGCATGAGCCGCGCCGCAGCCCCCGTGCCCGCCATACTCGGTGCGGTGGTGGTGCAGTTCACCATTCTGAGACGCGTCTACACCAAGGTCAAGTGACACCAAAACAGTGTTTACATAGTACATAAAATGTCCTCACTGCACCCATAAAATATTTGCACACTTTATGGGTAGGTGTGCAAAAAAGGCTTATTTTTGTCGTAAAAGTTTGTCGGTTTGGAATTTATTTAGTTACTTTGCACCGTATTTTGAAAATGAAACTGAATATTAAACACTTAAAAGATTATCATTATGTCAGAAGTTGAAGCTAAAGTTGTAGCAATAATCGTTGACAAACTCGGAGTAGATGAAGCTGAAGTAAAGCCCGAAGCAAGCTTTACCAACGACCTTGGAGCAGACTCTCTGGATACAGTAGAGCTCATCATGGAATTCGAAAAGGAATTCAACATTTCGATTCCGGACGACAAGGCTGAGACCATCGCTACTGTCGGCGACGCAATTAGCTACATTGAGGAAAATGCGAAGTAATAGTCTGAGCATATAATATTTCCACCTATAAATGGTTTATAGCATATAATCTGGGGGCGTGGGCCTGCAGATTGTTGGCTATAAACCATATTTTCATTTTTATAAACCACAACTTAAAATATGGAATTAAAACGAGTTGTCGTGACCGGACTGGGCTGCGTCACTCCCATTGGCAACAATCCGGAAGAGACATGGGGCAACCTTGTGGCGGGAAAAAGCGGGGCTGCGCCTATCACGCACTTTGATACGACAAACTTCAAGACGAAGTTTGCCTGCGAGGTGAAGGGCCTCAACGTGAATGACTACATAGACCGCAAGGAGGCAAGAAAGATAGACACTTACTCGCAGTATGCCCTCATAGCTGCCACACAGGCTATAGACGACTGCGGCATAGACCTCGAGAACACCGACAAGAACCGCATCGGAGTAGTCTTCGGAGTGGGTATCGGCGGAATAAAGACCTTTGAGGAAGAAGTGGGATACTATGCCACACACTCAGAGAACGGTCCGAAGTTCAATCCGTTCTTCATCCCTAAGATGATAGCCGACATCTGCGCCGGACACATCTCCATAAAGTACGGGTTCCACGGACCCAACTACGTCACCACGTCGGCATGCGCTTCATCGTCGAACGCACTGGCTGACGCCTACAACCTCATACGTCTCGGCAAGGCCAACATGATTGTCAGCGGAGGAGCCGAGGCAGCTATCACCCAGGGAGGAGTGGGAGGCTTCAACGCCATGCACGCCCTCTCGACACGCAACGACGAGCTGGAGAAGGCCAGCCGTCCGTTCTCTGCCAGCAGAGACGGCTTTGTCATGGGCGAGGGAGCAGGATGTATCATACTGGAAGAACTGGAGCATGCCAAGGCACGCGGAGCCAAGATCTACGCCGAAATGGTGGGTGAGGGAATGTCTGCCGACGCATACCACATCACAGCATCACACCCTGAAGGCCTCGGAGCTAAGCTCGTGATGTCCGAAGCCCTTGATGACGCGGGACTGAAACCCGAAGACATCGACTACATCAACGTGCACGGCACGTCTACGCACGTGGGTGACATATCAGAGGTCAAGGCCATCAAGGAACTCTTCGGCGACGCTGCCTACAAGCTGAACATATCTTCGACGAAGAGCATGACGGGACATCTGCTCGGAGCTGCAGGCGCGGTGGAAGCCATGTTCTGCATTCTCGCCATAAAGAACGGCATAGTTCCCCCGACTATAAACCACGAGGAGGGCGACGATGACCCCGAAATAGACTACAATCTCAACTTTACTTTCAATACAGCACAGAAGCGCGAGATACGCGCGGCATTGTCAAATACGTTCGGATTCGGCGGACATAACGCCTGTGTAATATTCAAGAAGTACTAAATGCTAAGAGATATCATCATCAGGATAAAGCTCCTTTTCATCAAAGATAAGGAGCTTTATTTCGATTTAAGGAACATCATCGGGTTCTATCCGGGCAACATAGAACTCTACAAACAGGCTCTGATGCACAAGAGCATCATGCACCGCAACGAAAAGGGACGCCCCGTCAACAACGAGCGTCTGGAGTTTCTGGGCGACGCGGTGCTCGACGCCGTGGTGGGACACATAGTGTTCCAGCATTTCCCAAAGAAGCGCGAAGGGTTCCTGACCAACACACGCTCGAAGCTCGTGCAGCGCGAGACGCTCGGAAAACTTGCCAACGAGATGGGCGTGACCAAACTTATCATGACGTCGGGAAAGTCGCAGAGCCACAACTCCTACCTTGGCGGAAACGCCTTCGAGGCACTTGTCGGGGCGATATACCTTGACAGAGGCTACGACGCATGCATGAAATTCGTCAGGAAAAGGATACTGAGCAAACTGATAAACATAGACAAGGTGGCCTACAAAGAGGTCAACTTCAAGTCGAAGCTGCTGGAGTGGTCGCAGAAAAACAACATCAAACTCGATTTCCAACTCAAGAAAGAAGAGAAGGACGAGGGCGGAAGCCCCATCTTTGTGTACAGTGTGATGCTCGAAAAAGTGGAGGGTTGCCAAGGCAGGGGATTCTCAAAGAAGGAGTCGCAGCAGATGGCTTCCAAACTCACTCTTAACAAACTGCGCAAGGACAAGGCTTTTCTCGACAGTGTGTTTGCATCGAAAACCGAGCGCACAAGAATGGAGGAAGAGCCTGTGACCAACATACCTGTCACGGAGGAAGTGGAAATCCGTCATGAGAAAAAGCCTGCCGCCGAACCGAAAAGGGATGACAGGCGCACCAGACAGCCACGGCAGCCCAAGCCTAAGACTGAAAGCAGCGAGACGAAAAGTGACTTCGACCTGAGCGACATCTCCATGCGCGAAAAGAGCAGAGAGGAGATAATCGCCATGGCAGAGGCGGAGGCGTTCAAGGACTAAAGGTTGGAAAACTGGTGGAAAAACTATAGTAAAACCCATGGAAAAAGCCGTTTTTAATATAAAGTTTTCCACCAGTGCCTTCGACCGGACATCACGTGTGGATAACCCCACAGGCTTTTCAAGTCTTATACAGTACTTTTTCCACCACCGGAAGTGCCTCCGACAATGCCTTGCACCGCACACTGGAATGACAAAAACACAGACTTTACAAAACCTTAGAATATGTTGATTTGGCGGATATTACATTTTTGTTTCAATAAAGATTGCCGTATGCAAGACTCAAAAAACAGCATGGTCAGACAAAAAGTTATCAACATTTTCCACCGGAGATATTCTTGTTGTTTATCATTTTAATTTAAGAAGAGAACAAAAGAACAATAATAACGCAACAATCGGACAAACCTTAAAAACTATATAATATGAACTACAAAACGATAACCGCTGCAGCAGTCATGAGTCTGGCGTGTGCAGTGTCGCTCACTGCACAGGATGCAGCCTCGTATGTAAATCCCATGATAGGCACGGCAGGTATGGGACACTGTTTTCCCGGTGCCTGCGCCCCGTTCGGCATCGTGCAGCTGAGTCCCGAGACCGACACCATCCCGCACAGCATAAACGGCAAATACGTGGGCAAGGTGTACGAATACTGTTCGGGATACCAGTATGAGGACAAGACGATAGTGGGTTTTTCACACACCCATCTCTCCGGTACCGGCCACTCGGACCTCGGTGACATCATGGTGATGCCGCAGACCGGTGCGCTGAAACTCAACCCCGGAACGGCTGACAATCCCGATGCCGGTTATCGCCAGCGTTTCTCGCACGACACTGAAAAAGCCTCGGCAGGCTACTATGAGGTGACACTGCAGGACCAGAACATCCGTTGCCAGTTCACCGCCACTCCGCGCGTGGGCGTACATAAATACACTTTCCAGAAGGGAGACAACCAGAGAATAATCCTCGACATGCTCCACGGCATCTACAACTACGACGGAAAGGTGCTGTGGTCGAGCATAAGGGTGGAGGACGCATACACGCTCACGGGACACAGAATCACCAACGGTTGGGCACGCGAGAACTACACCTATTTTGCCATAAGGTTCAACAAGCCTATACTCAACTACGGATACAAGGACATGAAGCGCCAGCCGTACTACGGTTTTATACGCAAGATGGACATCTACCACAACTTTCCCGAGATAGCCGGACGCGACGTAGTGGCTTACTTTGACTTCGACAACGCCTCCGAAACACTCGAAATGGAGGTGGCACTGTCGGCAGTGAGCAGCGAGGGAGCTATGAAAAACCTCAAGGCGGAGGCTACCGGCACTTTCGACGAACTCTATGCACAGACGCTCAAGTCGTGGGACAATGAACTCGAACAGATAGTGTGCGAAGGCACGGAAGACGAGAAAGCCATGTTCTACACTTCGCTCTACCACACCATGATCAACCCTTCAGTCTATCAGGATGTGGACGGACAGTACCGCGGACTTGACGGTAACATACACAAGGCGGCAGGTTTCACCAACTACACGGTGTTCTCCCTCTGGGACACTTACCGTGCCGAACACCCTCTGCTGGCACTTCTCAAGCCGCAGAGAGACGCCGACATGATAGAGTCAATGCTCAAACACCAGCAGCAGAACGTACACAAGATACTGCCTATATGGAGCCTTATGGGCAACGAGGGATGGTGCATGACCGGCTATCACGCTGTGGCAGCCATATCCGACGCCATAGTAAAGGGACTGAAAGTGGACTACAAGGCGGCTCTCGAGGCTATGCACAAGACTTCAAACTGCTCGTATATGCCTTCGCTGAAGAGCTATACGGAGAAAGGCTACTGTCCTTACGACCACGACGGCACGGCAGCTTCCAACACATTGGAGTACTGCTACGACGATTTTACCATATATGCAGCTGAGAAATATCTTGGCAAACTGGACACAAGTTCACCTGCCAAGGACTATGCCAAGCGTGCTCTCTACTACCGCAACACCATAGACCCGGCAATAGGATTCGCCTCTCCGCGCTACGACAACGGCAAGTTCAAGTCGGATCTTGACCCCTATCAGACCTACAACGAGGGATTCATCGAGGGCAACAGCTGGAATTTCTCCTTCACCGCACCCCACGATGTGTTCGGACTGATAAAGTGTCTGGGCGGCGACAAGACGTTCGTTTCAAAGCTTGACCAGTTGTTTGCCATGGACTTACCCGAGAAATACTATGTCGACAACGAGGATATCACTGCCGACTGTCTTGTCGGAGGCTATGTGCACGGCAATGAACCGAGTCACCATATACCTTATTTATATGCGTGGACGTCGCAGCCTTGGAAGACGCAACAGTGGCTCCGCACCATCATAAACAAGATGTACAAGAACAAGGTGCGCGGTTTGGGCGGCAATGACGACTGCGGTCAGATGTCGGCGTGGTACATTTTCTCCGCCATGGGATTCTATCCTGTGTGTCCGGGAACTGACCAGTATGTGCTCGGAGCACCCTATCTGCCATACATGAAGGTGCGTCTCGACAACGGCAAATACATCGAGATAAAAGCCCCGAAGGTGTCAGACAAGAACCGTTATGTGAAGAGTGTCCGACTGAACGGCAAGCCTTACAGCAAGATGTACATAACCCACAGCGACCTGACCAACGGTGCAGTGATAGAATTTGAGATGAGTCCGGTGCCCAACAAGAAGCGCGGCACAAAGGCAGAGGACAAGCCTTATTCCATGACAAAGTGATTTTTGTGGAGGAAAAAACCGCAGACGCATAAAACTTTTTAGTACATTTGCACAACATATAGATTTTTCTTTTTATGACACTGACGTTGATTGTATTGGCTGTTACGGTCATTCTGTTTGCCGTAGGAAGGATTCGTTCGGACATTGTAGCCCTCTCATCCCTGACAGTACTCATGCTTTTCGGCATCCTTACGCCCGAAGAGGCGCTGTCTGGATTCTCCTCTTCGGTGGTGATAATGATGATAGGACTGTTCGTGGTGGGTGGAGCCATACTGCAGACGGGCATAGCCAAGGCGGCAAGTCAGCGCATAATGAAACTGTCGAAGGGCAATGACACCCTGATGTTCCTGCTTGTCATGGTGACGACATCGTTCATCGGGGCATTCGTGAGCAACACAGGCACGGTGGCATTGCTCATGCCTATCATCGTAAGCATGGCGAGCGAGTCGGGCAAAAGCCCCTCTCGTCTGCTCATGCCGTTGGCTTTCGCCAGCAGCATAGGCGGCATGCTGACGCTCATAGGAACGCCTCCCAACCTTGTCATACAGGAGACACTCGTGTCTAAAGGGTATGAACCGCTGTCGTTCTTCTCTTTTTTCCCTGTCGGCATAGTCTGTATGGTGGTGGGCATACTGGTGTTGCTGCCGCTGAGCAGGATTTTTCTCGATGGCAAGACTGACAACTCAGGCAGCAAGAAACGCAAGCACAAGAGCCTTGACAAACTGATTACTGAATACAATCTCAGGGATTACCTGAGCGTGTACAGGATTACCGAGCGCTCTTCCGCCAACGGCAGGACTGTGGCGGAGCTTGATGTGCGCCACCGTTTCGGGCTTTCCATCCTTGAAATCAGACGCGAGCAGATGCGTCCGGGAGGCATTCTCCGTAAAGTGAAACAGAAGGTGGCGAGCGCAAAATCGGTGCTCAAGACCGGCGACATACTCTATCTCACCGGAGAAAACGAGAATATAAAGGCGTTCGCATCGAAACACTCGCTGGAGAAACTGCCCTCAGGCGACATCGATTTCTATGACATCGGCATAGCCGAAATAGTGCTCATGCCTGGTTCAAGCCTTGTCAACAGCATGCTGAAGGACTCCTCTCTGCGCGAGAAATACAATCTCAACGTGCTCGGCATACGCCGTTCGGGCGACTATATAATAAAAGGTCTCGCCAATGAAAAACTGCGCATAGGCGACGTCTTGCTTGTGCAGGGTTCGTGGCAGAACATATCACAGCTCGACACTTACGACGATTGGGTGGTGATGGGGCAGCCTTCGGAACAGGAAGGCACAGTGCTGCTCGACTACAAGGCACCTTTGGCGGCACTGATAATGCTGCTCATGATATGCATGATGGTGTTTGACTTCATCCCGGTGTCCAATGTGACGGCGATAATGATAGCCGGATTGCTCATGGTGCTCACAGGTTGCCTGCGCAATGTGGACGCCGCCTACAAGACGATAAAGTGGGAAAGCGTGGTCCTGATAGCCGCCATGATGCCCATGTCGATAGCTTTGCAGAAGACGGGAACGTCAGAACTCATTTCAAGCACACTGGTTGAGTGGCTCAGATCATCCGGTCCGGTGGCACTGCTGGCAGGTTTGTATTTCACCACATCGCTGATGACGATGTTCATAAGCAACACAGCCACAGCCGTGCTCATGGCTCCCATAGCGCTGTCTGCGGCAACACAGATAGGCGTAAGCCCCTACCCGTTCCTCTTTGCGGTGACTCTCGGTGCGAGCATGTGCTTCGCTTCTCCGTTCTCCACACCGCCCAATGCACTCGTGATGAAAGCCGGCAACTACACATTCATGGACTATGTGAAGGTGGGATTGCCGCTCCAGCTGATAATGGGAATAGTAATGGTGTTCGTGTTGCCGTACATATTCCCGTTCTAAGGACAGGTCCGACACAGAAGAAATAGCCTCTATGAGGCGAAAAAGCATAATTGAAAGAAATGGCAATTACTCAGATAGCACGCATCATATTCCGCAAAAGACAGAAGCAGATAGCCCTCTACGCCACCGATACGCGGCGTATACAGAGCGAAAAACTGATGTCATTGCTGCGCAAGGCGCAGAACACGGAGTACGGACGCAATCATCTTTTCGGAAACATAACCACTTACAGGGAATTTGCCGACAATGTTCCGGTCAACACCTACGAAGAACTGAAGGGTGACATAGACCGCATGCGCCACGGCGAAGAGAACGTGTTGTGGCCCGGGAGAGTGAGATGGTATGCCAAATCTTCGGGTACTACCAACGACAAATCGAAGTTCATACCCGTCAGCACCGACGGTCTGCACAACATACACTACCGTGGAGGCACCGACTGTGTGGCGCTCTATCTGGCCGAACACCCCGAAAGCCGGATACTCGACGGCAAGGGACTGATACTCGGAGGTTCGCACGCACCCAACTATACCCTGCCCGATTCGCTTGTGGGAGACCTCTCCGCCATTCTGATAGAGAACATCGACCCGCTGGTGAACATCATCCGCGTGCCGAAGAAGAGCACTGCGCTGCTGAGCGACTTTGAGATTAAGCGCGACAGAATAGCGCATGAGGTGATAGGAAAGAAGGTGACCAACATCTCCGGAGTACCGTCATGGATGCTCTCGGTGCTGCTCCGTGTGCTCGAAGTGTCGGGCAAAAGCAGCATCGACGAGGTGTGGCCGGATCTCGAAGTGTTCTTTCACGGAGGCATAGCGTTTACCCCCTACCGCCGGCAATATGAGAAACTGATTAAGTCATCCCGCATGACTTACATGGAAACATACAATGCAAGCGAGGGCTTTTTCGGCATCCAGAACGACCAGAGCGACAAGTCCATGCTCCTGATGGTGGACTATGAGATGTTCTACGAGTTCTGTCCGCTGGAGGCGATGAACGATGACGGCACGGTGAAAGACCCTTCACAGATAGTGCCGCTTGCCGAGGTGGAGCTTTACAGAAACTATGCCATGATTATAAGCAACTCGTGCGGTCTGTGGAGATACCTCATCGGCGACACCGTGAGCTTCACTTCGCGCGACCCCTACAAGTTCATCATCACCGGCAGAACCAAGTCCTTCATCAACGCTTTCGGCGAGGAACTCATCGTCGACAATGCCGAGAAGGGACTCGAATATGCCTGCCGCAAGACCGGGGCGGAGGTTTTGGAGTACACCGCAGCGCCCGTCTTCATGGGCAGTGACGGCAAATGCCGCCACCAGTGGCTCATAGAGTTCTCCCGAAAGCCCGACAACATGGACGACTTCGCGGAGATTCTCGACCGCTATCTGCAACAGATTAACTCCGATTACGAGGCAAAACGGTTCAAGGACATCACGCTCCAGCCGCTTGAAATAGTGGTTGCGCGCAAGAATCTGTTTAACGACTGGCTCAAGCAGGACGGCAAACTGGGCGGTCAGCACAAGGTGCCGCGGTTGGCCAACAACAGGAACATCATCGACAAACTGCTTAAACTGAACACTGACAGTGAAGCTTGACAACAGACACATCATCCGCCTGGCACTCCTGATGGTGCTCGGCACCATTGTGGGATGTGCGCGCATGGGCAGCCCCGACGGTGGTTGGTATGACGAGAAACCGCCTGTGGTGATGCGCACGTCGCCCGACAACGGTGCCACAGGCGTGAAGCAGAAGCGTGTGACAATATGTTTCGACGAGTTCGTGACACTCGACAACGCCACGGAAAACGTCATCATATCGCCTCCGCAGACCGAGCAGCCCGACATAAAGGTGAAGGGCAAGGACATCATCGTCAACCTGAAGGACAGCCTGAAGGAAGCCACGACCTACACCATAGACTTCTCCGACGCCATAAAAGACAACAACGAGGGCAACCCGTTGGGCAATTACACGTTTACATTCTCCACTGGCGACGCCATCGACACTATGCAGGTGGGGGGCTATGTGCTCGATGCCGAGACCCTCGAACCCATACAAGGCACTCAGGTAGGACTTTATTTGGTGGGCGACACCGACGAGGCCGACAGCACCGTGATACGCCGGTTCACCACCGAACCGATGCTCCGCGTGTCACGAACCGACCAGTCAGGACATTTCACCATAAAGGGAGTGAAGCCCGGACGCTACCGTGTGTACGCCCTCAAGGACGTGGACAACAACTTCATGCTTACCCCGGGCAGCGGCGAACAGATGGCTTTCCTCGACGAGACGATAGTTCCGTCGGTGTTTGACGACACACGGCAGGACACCACCATGCTCGACTCGCTGCGCATAAAGGACATCCAGATGGTGAGATACAAGCACTTCATGCCCGACAACATTGTGCTCCGTGCCTTCACGGAGCCGCGTACTGACCGCGCATTCATTAAAAACGACCGTCAGGAAGCGGAGAAATTCACCGTCTATTTCAGTTACGGCGACTCGCTGCTGCCGCAGATACGCGGACTGAATTTCGACTTTGACGGCAAGTATATCGTAGAGGCAAGCCAGAAGAACGACACCGTGTCCTATTGGCTCACCGACACCTCGCTGGTCAACACCGATTCTCTGGAGATAGAGATGACCTACCGCATGACCGACACTCTCGGCGTATTGCAGCAGCAGACCGACACTCTCATGCTGCTGCCGAAGGTTTCGTTCGAAAAGAGACAGAAGGACAAGCTGAAGGAACTGGAAACTTGGGAGAAGCAACAGGCCAAACGCAAGAAGCGCGGAGAGCCTTACGACTCGATAAAAGCCCCCGATCCGCTCAAGATGAACATCATCGCCAAGTCGCAGTTTGACCCTGACAGGAACATCACACTGGAGTTTGCCACGCCTCTGGCGAAGGTCGACACGTCGATGATACACCTCTATGTGGAGCGCGATTCCACCTGGTACAACACCGAGTGGCAGATACGCGAAAAGCCCAACACCAACGCACGCACACTGGAAATACTCTCCAAGTGGGAGCCGGGACTGCAGTACAGTTTCGAAACGGACTCCACCGCCTTTGCCGACATTTACGGCAAGGTGACCAAAAAGGAGAAATTCGGCATGAAGGTGAAGTCTCTCGACGAATACGGCACGTTCCAGATAAACATCCCGAGCCTTGCCGGCAAAAAACTCGTGTGCCAGCTTCTGGAGGCTGACGGCAAGGTGGCGAAGGAGGTGAAGACCACTACCGGCGTGGCGAAATTCATCTATCTCGACGAAAAGGAGTACTATCTGAAGGTCATAGTCGACGACAACGGCAACGGAGTGTGGGACACAGGCAAGTTCGGTTCTATGCTCCAGCCCGAGCAGGTGTACTATTACCCGAAGGAGATAAACTGCCGGGCCAAGTGGGACATCACCGAGACGTGGAATCCCAACGACCGTCCGCTGAACCAGATGAAGCCTTCCAAACTGCTGAAGACCAAGTCTTCACAGAAGACGCGCACCAAGCAGAACCGGAACCTGCGCCGTGCACAGGACAAGGGCATAGAACTTCCGGACTATCTGAAATGACAATATGAAAAAGATTGTAGCAGCTATCGTCATGCTGATGCTCGTGTCCAGCGCATCGGCACAGTGCACATTCCGCAACACGGCAGTAAAAAGCGGAGAGTTTCTGTCGTACAATCTCTACTACAACTGGAAGTTTATCTGGGTCAAGGCAGGCACTGCCACCATGTCGACTGTAGAGACACGCTACAAGGGAAAGAAGGCTCTGCGCACCTCGCTCACCACACGCGGCAACGGAAGACTTGACGATTACTTCGTGTTGCGCGACACCCTGCTTGGCTATGTCACCACTGACATGGCACCGCTCTACTACAGAAAAGGGGCGAGAGAGGGCAAACGCTACACCGTGGACGAGACTTTCTACTCCTACCCCAACGGCAACTGCAGGGTGCGCCTGCACCGCCAGAACAACGACGGCACACATTCTTGGGCTACAAAGCAGTTGGATGACTGCGTGTTTGACATGGTGAACATCTTCCAGAGGGCACGTTCCTTCGACCCGGCTAACTGGAAAAAGGGGCACGAAGTGAAGTTCCGCATCACCGACGGCGTCAAGATACTGGACGCGAAACTGAAATTCAGCGGACGCGAAACGGTGAAAGGCGACAACGGAAAGAAGTATGATTGCCTGAAACTGTCGTATATAGAGAACAGCGATGGTGGCGACCACGAGATAGCACGTTTCTATGTCACCGACGACAGCCACCACATTCCCGTGCGGCTCGACATGTTCCTGCGCTTCGGCAGTGCCAAGGCGTTCCTCACAAACATGAAACTGTAACTTTACCTACATACTGTCCACTGTCCTTATGAAAACCTCTGTCACAAGAGTTTCCGCGCTCTTGGCACTACTGTCCCTTGTTATTTTCGCCCGTGCACAGGGTCCGCTTCCGTCGGCAGCCCAGGTGGAGTGGCAGAAAATGGAGAATTACGCCTTTATTCACTTTGGTCCCAACACCGTCAAAGATGTGGAATGGGGATACGGTGACTTTAGTCCCAGTGACTTCAATCCCACCCTGCTCGACTGCGACAAGTGGACTGCCACGTTGAAGGACGGCGGCATAAAGCAGGTCATAATAGTGGCTAAGCACCACGACGGGTTCTGTCTGTGGCCGTCAAAGTACACTGACTACTCCATAGCTTCGTCGCCCTACCGCGGCGGAAAAGGCGACATCGTGGGCGAAATGGCTGCCGCATGCAGAAAATACGGACTTAAATTCGGCGTCTACCTTTCTCCATGGGACCGCAACAGGGCAGATTACGGCCAGCCATCATACATTGAGTACTACAAAAAACAGCTGCGTGAGCTGCTCACCAACTACGGTGAGATAAGCGAGGTGTGGCTCGACGGTGCCAACGGAGGTGACGGCTACTATGGCGGAGCATGCGAGAAAAGGGAGATTGACCGCCGCACATACTACGGATTTGAGAGCATTTTCACCCTCATACACGAACTGCAGCCCAACGCCATCATCTTCTCCGACGGTGGTCCGGGTTGCCGCTGGGTAGGCAATGAGAAGGCTATTGCAGGCGAAACCAACTGGTCTTTCCTGCGCTACGAGGATGTCTATCCCGGCTATCCCAAGTCCGACGAGCTGACAGTGGGCCACGTCGACGGCACGAAATGGATTCCCGCGGAGTGCGACGTGAGCATCCGTCCTGGGTGGTTCTACCACTCCAGCGAGGACGGCAGGGTCAAGACAGGGCAGGAACTCTTCGCTCTCTATCTGAAAAGTGTGGGCAGAAACGGCACTTTTCTTCTCAATGTGCCGCCTGACGCCAACGGTGTCATCAGCGACACAGACGCCCGCTCGCTTGCGGAATACAGGAAAATAAAGGATGCGGCGTTTGCTGTCAACCTCTTGGCAGGGGCAGACATAAAGGCTTCCTCCAGGAAATCTTCAGCCCGGAGAGCCGCAAATGTGGCAGATTCCGACTACTGCAAGTACTGGACACCTGCCGACAAGGACGGCATGCCCACCGTCACCTTCCGCCTGAAAAGCCCCGTTGACGTGAAGTATGTTGTGCTCCAGGAATACATACCCTATGGTCAGCATGTGGCTGAATTTGCCGTGGAATACAGTGACGGCACCGGCCATTGGCTTCCGCTCCCATGTAACGAGCAGACCACTACCATAGGCTACAAGCGCATATTGCCCTGCGCAGGGGTCAGGGTCAGTCAGCTCCGTGTGCGTTTTCTGTCTTCACGCGGCAGCATACACATCAGCAACATCTCCGCTTACTAATCGTCAGGGCTGCCACAGTACCGCCGCAATCCGGTTTTTAGGTGCATGACGTGACACAAAAGGGCAGGATGCCAAGCATAGCATCCTGCCCTTTATGAGTATTGTCAGCCCTTAGTCTCTTGCGGCAGATTGCTGCAGAGGAGATGCGGACTTGTTATTCGAATGTGAATGTAGGATAATGGGTCTCGTCATATATACATCCTACTTTGTTGTAATAGACATAAGCAAACTGCGTGTTTGGCTTTTGTGTACCGATGCCTATGCCTGTAATCTTCGTTCCAGCGTAGGTGACATTGTTGCAGTTGACCTTAATGCCGCTGAATTGCTTATTTGCATTGGCCTGGTCTGCACTTGTGCTGGTGTAATCCTGGAAAAGAATGAAGCCTGCATATGTACCTCCTTTGTAAGAAGTGTCGGCGTACTTGTAGTTGCAGTCCTTGATGTTCACAGTGAAGGAGTTGGAGTTTTGCTTATTGCTTATACGCAGAGGATTGCAGTCATTGCCAAGTTCAAATTCGCAGCCTTCGATGTCTACCACACCGCCTTCAGGCATTCCGAAGATGAGGATGCTGTTGTTGGTGAGTTTCGAGCCGAACTTGCAGTTCTTTATCACTACCTTGTTTGCCAACGGATTGCCGCTGAGGTTGATTTCAATGCCGTTGTATCCCTCAGTGGTTTCGGTGAAATCAACGCCGTCGATGGTGACTGTGCTTGACGTATTGAGGCTGATGCGCGCATTGCTGTTTGCTTTCGGGAATGAACCTGTCATCTTCACGTCCTTTATGGTGACAGCGCCCGAAGCCTTGATGTTCAGTCCTGTTGCCTCTACAGTGCCGTTTTGGATGGTCAGGCTGCTTACGGCGATGGTCTGGATACTCTTGTTTTCGGTGGTGGAGAAGCTGCCGCCATCGAGGTCAAGGTTGATGTTAGACTCTGCCAACTCTGCCGATGTCTTGCTTGAAAGGAGTTCATTGAATGCGCTCACACCCTTTACCGACTGCTCTATGGTTGCTTTGTAGTCGCACATGTTGATTTCGAAATTGGTCCATGTGCAACGGTCTATGGTGTTGGTCTCAGGGTTTTTGAGGGTCTTGACAACAGTTGTGCCGTTCATGGCAGTCAATGTCAGCGAATTGTAGGTGCCTGTCGGCACGGGCAGATAGAAGTTCATGGTGCCTGCTGAGGTGGTCTTGGTGAATGTGAACTTCACGCTTGTGCCTTCAGTGGCGTTGTCTTCCGTTGCCACCACTGGGTTGTCCCCCGTCGTGTCCACCTTGAAGTCGCCGCAGATGCGCTTGTCGGCGGTAACGGTCAAACCGTCAACGCCTGCCGGCATCTTGATGCTGAAAGCTATGACACCGCCCACGTGCTTGAAGTTGAGAGTGGTCTCATTGTCGCCAAACTGTGCTACCAACGGGTCATTGACATTGGAACTCCATGCCACTGTAGAGGGATAGCTTACTGTCAGACTGCCATCAGCGTAGCTCTTGGCGGCAGTTGTGGGGAACACAGCCACTTCCTTCGGCATGTATGTCACGCTCTCATAGCTTGCAGTGCCTGTTCCGGCGCCGCTTTTGAACTTCATGGTCTGGAATCCTGAACTGGTGTAGACACTGATGTCATCGCCGTTGGTCCACAGGAAAGTGCCGTTGCCGCCATTGTAGGAGCGTGTCGTTGCCTCCGGGTTCTCCACCGTGGCCATATAGCTTCTGCCTGTGGCACTGCCGTTGTCCTCGGTCTCCTGGCTGCAACTGCTTGCCATGACCGCCAAGACAGAATAGAATAAGACTGTTAAACCTTGCTTTTTCATATTTCTTGTTTTTGTTTTCCGTTACTGGTCACTTGTCTGGTGCGGTGTGCGCATCAGTCTGATTATTCTTCTCCGTTGTCCTTTCCCACTACCTGCCAAGAGCCTTTGCCTGTCTCCTCTTTCCATCCTTCAGTGCCTTTGCTATCTGCAATGAATGTGGATGTTCCGATTTCAATGCTGCTAACGCATGGACTTACATAACTTTTTACATCTGATTCTCTTTTCATAATACATTTATTAAAAATTAACAAGCAAAGTTATGAATAATGACAAGGAATTACCCCCCCCGACAGTTAAAGTTGGTTAAGACTATAAAAATATTGATTACTTCCACTGAAACTGCCCTCTTGTTCTGCATAAGGGCAGTTTTTGTCTTCCATAAGCATATTTTGTGCGGCCGGACCACGGACGTTATTCGATCGGACCACGGTCGTTATTCGATCGGACCACGGTCGATATTCGATCGAACCACGGTCGTGGTCAGGTGCTGGAAACGGTGCTTATGATATACAAAAGAGGTGTAGCTGCGGTGCTACACCTCTTGTTTCGGGTCGCCGAACATACAGTTCTTTGAGGTTCATTTCTCTATCAGTTTGAGCAGTCTGTCCACTGCTTCGTCCTCGGGAATGCCCGTTTCGATGCACTCCTGCTTTCTGTAGAGGGAGATTTTGCCCGGTCCGGCTCCCACGTAACCGAAGTCGGAGTCGGCCATTTCGCCCGGTCCGTTGACGATGCAGCCCATGATTCCTATCTTCAGCGTGTTGAGTTTGGGGTTCTTTTCGGCCGCTTCCCTTATGGCGGACTTTATCTTTGCTATGGTGCCCTGCAGGTTGTAGAGCGTTCTGCCGCATCCCGGGCAGCTGATGTACTCCGTTTTGGTGAATTTCACGCGTGCCGCCTGGAGGATGGAGTCGGCGAGACAGGTGTTTTCCACGCCGTTGTTTGTCACTGTCAGACTGTGCGCCTTGCCGTCGATGAGCAGCGCTCCGGCGGTCATGGCAGCCTTGAGCTGCAGGTCTTCGAGGTCGTTTTCGTGGAACTCAAGGTGCAGTGTGCCGTTGTCGATGCGTGCATTCCGGCGCATGTCGGCACATTCGCCGATGAACGACACCAGTTTCTTTGCCACGGGAATCTCACATTCGGGTTCCTCGGAGAGGCTCACGCGGATGGTGTCACCTATCCCTTCGGTCAGCAGGGCACCGATGCCCACGGCGCTCTTGATGCGTCCGTCCTCGCCCTCACCCGCCTCGGTGACGCCGAGGTGCAGCGGATAGTGCATGTCCTCCCTGTCCATCTCCTGCACAAGAAGGCGCACTGACTGCACCATGACCACGGTGTTGCTCGCCTTGATGGACAGTACCACGTTGGTGAAATTCTCGCGTTTGCATATCCGCAGGAACTCAAGGCAGCTCTCCACGATGCCCTTTGGCGTGTCGCCGTAGCGGTTGCGTATGCGGTCGGACAGCGAGCCGTGGTTCACTCCGATGCGTATGGCGGTGCCGTTTTCCTTGCAGATGTTGAGGAAAGGGGTAAATCTCTCGTCTATCTTGCGCAGTTCTGCGGCGTACTCCTCGTCGGTGTATTCCTGCTTGATGAACTTTCTCGCCGGGTCGACATAGTTGCCGGGGTTCACGCGCACCTTCTCGCAGTGCTGTGCGGCGATGTCAGCCACGTTGGCGTTGAAGTGCACGTCAGCCACCAGAGGGGTGTCGTAGCCGTCGCGTTTCAGTGCGTCGCCGATGTTCTGCATGTTCTCCGCCTCGCGCCGTCCCTGTGTGGTGAGGCGCACGAGTTCGCCTCCTGCGTCGATGATGCGCTTGGCCTGTGCCACGCAAGCCTCCGTGTCGTTGGTGTTGGTGGTGGTCATGGACTGCACCCTTATGGGGTTGTCGCCGCCGAGGAGCAGGTTGCCGACCTTTACTACCGAACTAATTCGTCTTGAAATCATAGTGTATCTCAGCTAAGTCACGGTTCGCCTTTTCTATCTTTCCGCCGAGTGTAGACTTGTAGGCCTGCACTTTCTCAGCCACGGAGTCGTCGGCAAGGGCTATCATCTCGCATGCCAGGATGGCTGCGTTCATGGCAGCGTTGACTCCCACCGTGGCCACGGGGATGCCAGGAGGCATCTGTATGATGGACAACATGGCGTCAAGTCCGTCGAGCATGCCCTTGATGGGTACGCCGATGACGGGCAGTGTGGTGCTGGCGGCAATCACTCCCGGCAGGGCGGCGGCCATTCCGGCGGCGGCGATGATTACCTTCACTCCCCTACCCTTCGCCTCTTTGGCGAACTGCTCCACGGCATCGGGCGTGCGGTGTGCGGAGAGTGCGTTCACCTCGAAAGGTATTTTCATGTCGTCAAGAAACTTGCAAGCTTTTTCCATTACGGGCATATCGCTTGTCGAACCCATAATAATGCTAACCAATGGAGTCATAAAAAGATTATAATGAATATTGAAATTACCAAACCTAAAGCGTAGCCCACGAGCACCTGCGACAGGCTGTGCTGGCGCAGAATCATGCGCGACGAGCCGACGAGACCTGATATCACGAGTGCCAGGCAGAGCCACCAGAGGAGGTAGAAACCGAACACGTAGCTGAAGACTATCAGCGAACCGGTCATCGCCCCCATGCCTGCCGAGTGGGTGGAGACCTTCCACCACACGTTGACGAAGGCGCATATCGTCTGCAGCATGATGGCTATGACGAGCACCGTGCTTATGAAGTGCGGTATGCGGGAGAAGTTCATGATGTAGCAGCAGGTGAAATAGCTTATGATGGAGATGATGTAGGGCACCATGCGTCTTTCGCGCTGGCCCAGCTCAAACAGTTTCCAGCCGTGGTAATTCCTGTAGGCGCGGATGAGAAGCGTGGGGAAAAGGATGGTGAAAAGATAGACGAGCGCTATGACCGTGAGCTTGTAGGACAGCGGCAGCAGGTTGAGATAGGTGAACCAGAACATGAGTACCAGTCCCACGATGGGCAGGTAGAACGGATTGAAGACGAGGCTCAGTGTCCGTGCGGCAATGATGATTTTCTTTTCCATTGTCAGTGTTCAGTTTCTGCGCATGAGCGATTTGGGTATTCCGAGCTGGTCTCTGTACTTGGCTACGGTGCGCCGTGCCACGGGAAATCCCTGCTCTGTCATGAGCTTGACGATGGCTTCGTCGCTCAGCGGCTTCTTCTTGTCCTCGTTGTCGACTATCTCCTTGAGTGCCAGCTTCATCTTTCTTGTTGACAGTTCCTCGCCGTTTTCCTTCTTGTAACCGTCGGTGAAGAAGAACCTGAGGGGGAAAGTGCCCCACTGCGTCTGCACGTATTTCTCGTTGCTTACACGCGACACGGTGGATATGTCAAGTCCTGTCTTTTCGGCTATGTCCTTGAGTATCATCGGCCGCAGGTCGGACTCGTCGCCGTCGAGGAAGAATTTGCGCTGCCAGTCGATTATGGCCTGCATGGTGAGTGTCATGGTCTGCTGGCGTTTGCGTATGGCTTCGATGTACCAGCGGGCTTTTTCCATGTTGCGGCGTATGTAGACCACGGCGTCGCGGTTGGCCTTGTTCATGTGCCTGTCGTCCATTTTGCCGTAGTTGTCGAGCATCTCCTCGAAGGAGCTTGATATTCTCAGGCTCGGCATGTTGCCGTTGTTGATGTCGAAGGAGATGTGTCCGTCGTCGGCCACATAGACGATGAAGTCGGGCGTAATCTGGTGCATGTTCCTGCCTACGGTCTCTCCCATGGCTGCCCCGGGCTTGGGATTGAGTTTTCTGAGACCGTCCATGAGCGTCTGCATCTGCAGGTCGTCGAGGTTGAGGTCTGTCTTCAGGTTCTCCCAGCGTTTCTTGGTGAAAGCCTCGAAGTGGTGGTCTATCACATTGAGTATGCGCTCCTTCAGTTTGCTGTCGGCCATTCTCTCCACCTGCAGGCGCAGACACTCGCTCAGCGAACGTCCGGCTATGCCCGGCGGGTCGAATGTCTGGAGTTTGCGAAGCACCTCCTCCACCTCTTCGGGAGTGGTGTCGACGCCTTCGTAGATGGCCAGTTCGTCGGCTATGGTGTCGATGTCCTTGCGCAGCAGTCCGTCGTTGTCGAGGCTTCCGATGAGATATTCCATTATGCGTTGTTCGGTGTCGGAGAGCACCGTTTCGCCCATTTGTTCGTTCAGTTTGTCGTAGAATGACTGCGTGTCTCCATAGACTGTCTCTTCGTAGTCGGCAGAGTCGCGGTAGTTGTAGGCGCTGTCGCCGACCGTGTCATCGTCGTTTCCCATGTTTTCGAGCGCCTGGTTCAGTTCGTCCTGGCGCTCCTCTTTCTCCATGGTTTCCTCGGGTGTGGACTCCGTGTCGTTGTCTTCGGCGTTGTCGGATGCGGTGTTGCCGTCGGCGAGAGTGTCGACTCCGTCGTCGTCGAACGATTCCTCGAGTGCCGGATTGTCGTTGATTTCCGCCGCCACATTCTGTTCCAGTTCGGCAAGCGACATGCTCAGCAGCTTCACGTTGAGCAGTTGCTGCTGCGTGATGCGCTGCTGTTGGAGTTGCCGTTGTTCCTGTACCTGGTGTTGTTCAAGTCCTTGTTCCATATCCGAAAGACAATTGTTAGACTTACCTGAAATATTCTTTCAGCTGTGCGGCGAGCGCTGCCAGCTTCTCGGAATCCTCGTTTCCGTATCTGCTCCATATCTCCTGGCAGGGAAAGAGCAGCGGATCTATCATCAGGTCGTTGCGGTTGAGATAGGGATCACAGAACTGGAATATCTCCATGATCTGTGTTATGAGTGTGGCAGGCATCTTCATGAGTTTCGCCAGTTCCTGTATTTCCTCTGTCTGCGCGACCATTGTCGTGGGGGTGAGACGGAAGTACTGGTCGAGGATTATGATGAGCTGCACGGGCATGATGTCCTCTCTGTCGGGCAGAGGACGGAAGTCACGTTCCCACGATTCGTTGGTCTCTATCTCGTCATAGTATTTTCCTGCTGTGCCGTAGCCCTCCTTTTCCATGATGGTTTTCACCGCCTTGTTGAGTTTCCTGGGACTTTGGTATTCCTCCCACATGCGTTCGAGGAAAGGCGCTTTGGGGTTTCTCAGTTCCATCATCTTGCGGTAGAGTTCCGACGGATGTATGTGCAGGTGCACGGCAATGTTGACCATTCCGCGCGAATAGATGGCTTTCACGCCCTCGGGCTTGCGCTTGTAGAGCCAGACAAGCAACGGCCAGTATTCATCGTTCCACTTCATGACGCTGCAGTATTAACGGTTGTACGCATCGAGCTTGCCGGTGTAGTATTTCCTGACATCGCTCCATCTGTAGTAAGGACCTTGCACAGGCGTTATGGGAAGGGTGGCTTCCTCCTCGTTGAGCAGCACTTTCACCCACACGTCTTTGTCTTTGGCGTCCTTGCGGTAGAAGATGAACTGGATGTTGCAGCCCATGGGGAATATCCTGTAGTTGTACCATTGGTTCTTCTCCAGTGCGTTCGGATGCATGGTGTTGCCGTATCCGTTGAGGTTGAGAAGGCACGTCAGGGGAAGAACCATTGTCTCGTGGCCGAACCGGAGCGTGGCTCCCGGTTTGTCGAGAGCTATGCACGAGTCGGCTTCAGTGATGATTTTCTTCAGCAGGTTGCGCTGTGTGTAGGGTTGTGTGGCACCGTTGAGTTCGCATGGACCGAACTCGCAGAACCACCCGATGTTGTGTCTTTGCCAGAGCGTGTAGATGTCCTGCCGGTCGAAAATGCCGAACAGGTCTACCGTGTGGCGCAGTTCGGAGTTCTGTAATATGCATGCGAGTCTGAAAAGACGGAAGTAGAGGTCGCGCGAATCCACGTTGCGGCGCACATAGTCATCGTCGTTGAAAAGCAGCGACATCACCCTTGCAGGGTTGATGTTCTCCTTGCTCCACTTGTCGATATAGGCTCTTGTGGCATCGTTGCTGCGCTTTCCGACAAGCTCCTTGTCGTCATAGTTCATGTAGTACATGTCGTGTTCGCTCGCGTCATGCCTGATTTTCAGCTTCGGATTGAGACGTGCCAGTTCCTGGAGTTCACTCTCCATGGACAGTATGCAGCGTATCACGATGGTGCTTTTGGCGTCTACCACGGCGCTGTCACTGAACACTTGAGGAAACCGCTTGTACATTCTGTGCGCTATCTGGCGGTGTTGCAGCGCACCGAGTTCGGTCAGTTCGCCGTAGCGGTTGTCGCTCTCGCTGCACATCAGCCTTACCTTGCGCATCACGCCCCTGCCCTTTTCGGTCAGTTTGCCGGCGGAGTCGGCGCGGCAGAGGATGTCGAGTGTGCGGTAGTAGTCGCCCCTGTCGATGAGATAGCGCGAACCGTGACGACCGTAATGTGATATGTAGAAAGGCTTCTTTCCTTTCGGTGCGGGTGTCAGGGGCTTTGTCGGAGTTGGATAGGCAAGGTAGTTGCTGCCTGCAAGGTTGACGTTGTCTTCTATCTCTTTGCGCGATTCCTGTGACCAGGCACAGACTGCAAGGAGCAATGCGAGGGATGTAATACAAAATCTATTCATAACCTACACCGACCATGGGTCTTTTCATGATGTTGCAAAATGGCTTGAACACGCTTGGCAAAAGGGTTGTCAGGCTGTTGTAAACCATATGCAAAGATACGACAAAATATTTCAACAATGAATTTTTTTTTGTAATTTTGCTTGTATAAAACATATTTGTAATGGCAAAGAACAACAACACTCTCACGCCGATGATGAAGCAGTTCTTTGACCTGAAGGCCAAGCATCCCGAGGCGTTGCTTCTGTTCAGGTGCGGCGACTTTTACGAAACATACCATGACGATGCGCTTGAGGCATCGCGCATTCTCGGCATAACACTCACAAAAAGGAACAATTCGGGTCAGGGAGACTCCACTGCCATGGCCGGTTTCCCGCATCATGCACTCGACACATACCTGCCCAAGCTCATCAGGGCAGGCAAACGCGTCGCCATCTGCGACCAGCTGGAAGACCCGAAACTCACCAAGAAACTCGTGAAGCGAGGCATCACGGAACTTGTCACGCCGGGTGTGGCGATGTCGGACAATGTGCTCAACAACAAGGAAAACAACTTCCTGGCTGCCGTGCATTTCGGAAAAGGGGCTGTCGGCGTGTCGTTTCTCGACATATCAACAGGCGAATTTCTCGTCGACGAGGGCACTGCCGACAATGTGGCGAAGCTCTTGGGCAATTTCCAACCCAAGGAGGTGCTCTATAACAGGAACCAGCGCCGCGAGTTCACGCAGTTCTTCGGCAACAGGTACTGCATATATGAGCTTGACGACTGGGTATTTACCGAGCAGACTGCACGCCAGAAACTGCTTCACCAATTCAAGACCCGGAACCTCAAGGGCTTCGGTGTGGAACACCTGAAAAACGGACTTGTGGCGGCGGGAGCTGTCATGCAGTATCTCGAAATCACCCAACACACCAACGTGGGACATATCCTCAGCATATCGAGAATAGAAGAAGAGAGATATGTCAGACTGGACAATTTCACCATACGTTCACTGGAATTGGTCACCCCGATGAATGAGGGCGGCATGTCACTGCTCAGTGTCATCGACCGCACTGCGACGCCTATGGGCAGCCGTCTGATGCGTCGCTGGGTGGTATTTCCCCTGAAAGAGAAACGCAAAATAGAAGCCAGGCTCGATGCGGTGGACAGTTTCTTCCGCCAGCCTGACATCAGCGACATGGTGGGAGAACGGCTGCACGGCATCGGCGACATGGAACGCATGATATCAAAGGCCGCCGTTGGGCGCATAAGTCCGCGTGACGTGGTGCAGCTGAAAAACGCCCTTGTGTCGCTGAAAGACATCAAGGCGGCTTGCCAAAGTTCGGAAGACGGCATGCTGCGGCAGTTCGGCGACAGGATAGAACTGTGCAGTGAGTTGTGCGACAGGATAGAAAAGGAGATAGTGGCGGAACCTCCGCTGCTGCTCAACCGCGGCAACGTGATACGCCAGGGATACGACCGCCAGCTCGACGAACTGCGTGACATCTCGCAGGGAGGACGCGAATACCTGCTCAACATCCAGCAGCGCGAGGTGGAAAAGACCGGCATCAGTTCGCTGAAGGTGGGCTACAACAACGTCTTCGGCTATTATCTCGAGGTGCGCAACACGTTCAAGGACAAAGTGCCACAGGAGTGGGTGCGCAAGCAGACATTGGCCCAGGCAGAGCGATACATCACCCAGGAGCTGAAGGAATATGAGGAGAAGATTCTCGGGGCGGACGAGAAGATACAGTCACTGGAGGAGAGACTCTTCACGGAACTTGTCGCCGAGATGCAGAAATACATCGTTCCCATACAGCAGGATGCCTTGATTGTGGCGCAGATAGACTGCTTGCTGTCGTTTGCGAATGTGGCAAAGGAGCACCGCTACATACGTCCGCAGGTGGACGACACCTACGTTCTCGACATCAGGCAGGGGCGTCATCCGGTGATAGAAACACAGATGCCGGTGGGTGAAAGCTACGTGCCCAACGACGTGTATCTGGACAACGAGAAACAGCAGATTATGATTATCACCGGTCCCAACATGGCCGGCAAGTCGGCTCTCCTGCGCCAGACGGCTCTCATAGTGCTGCTTGCACAGATAGGATGCTATGTTCCTGCCGACTCAGCACGTATAGGTCTGGTGGACAAAATCTTCACCCGCGTGGGAGCGTCGGACAACATTTCACTGGGCGAATCCACGTTTATGGTGGAGATGACCGAAGCTGCCAACATCCTCAACAACGTGTCAGACCGCTCGCTGGTGCTCTTCGACGAACTGGGACGCGGCACTTCCACCTACGACGGCATATCCATAGCCTGGGCCATAGTGGAATACCTGCACGACAACAAGCACGCACAGGCGCGCACTCTCTTTGCCACGCACTACCACGAACTGAACGAGATGGAGAAGAATTTCGACCGTATAAAGAACTATAATGTCAGCGTGCGCGACATCGACGGTCAGGTGATATTCCTCCGCAAACTGGAGCGTGGCGGTTCGGCGCACTCTTTCGGTATCCATGTGGCGGAGATTTCGGGCATGCCGAAGTCCATTGTGCGCCGTGCCAACGTGGTGCTGAAACAGCTCGAAGCACCGTCGAAGGACGCCGTGTCGTCGGCATGCGACAAGCACACGGGGGAAGACATCGCCGGAAAAGTGTCGCAGCTGAAAGGCGCAAGCGACGGTATGCAACTGTCATTCTTCCAGCTTGACGACCCGGTACTGTCGCAGATACGCGACGAAATCATAGGTCTTGACATCAACAACCTCACGCCTATGGAGGCTCTCAACAAGCTCAATGACATAAAAAAGATACTCGTAGGGTAGCCCTACCCCACGAGTATCTGTGCGTTATCCCAAGTTGGACGTTGTGCCGGCTTGGGATTATTCGTGCCTTATGGCTTCTATCGGGTCCATGTTGGCAGCCTTGCGCGCCGGGATATATCCGAAGATGACGCCGATGAACACGCAGACGCCGAAGCTGACCCATATCGACCACATCGGAACACTTGAGGGCATGCCGAACTTGGGCACTATGAAGCCCGACACTCCGCAGCCCACAATGATGCCGAGAATACCTCCCGTGAGCGATATCAGTATCGACTCGATGAGGAACTGCAGCGATATGACCATGCCCGTGGCACCCACTGACATGCGGAGACCTATCTCCTTGGTGCGCTCGGTCACCGACACGAGCATGATGTTCATGATGCCGATGCCGGCAACAAGGAGCGAGAACGCAGCCGCAACGACAAGAATGAGCGTCACGGTGTCCATGGTTGACGACATGGTCTGCATCATCTCAGCCTGCGAACGGATAGTGAAGTCGTCGCTGTCGCCGCTCGTGTCCTTTATCTTGTGCTGTGCGCGGAGAATCTGCGTCAGCTCTTCTATGGCGGCGTCAGACAGCTCTTCCGTGATGGCAGAGCAGTTTATGCTTGAGAGGTAGGTCTGTGCCGCTATACGCTTCATCACTGTGGTGTAGGGCGCAATCATCACATTGTCCTGGTCCATGCCCCATGAGTTGTAGCCTTTGGACTTCAGCACGCCCACGATACGCATCGGTATGGACTTGAAACGGACAGTCTTGCCCACCACATCGGCGCCTTCGCCGAAAAGCTCGTCCACGATGGTCTTGCCCACAAGGCACACTTTGGCTGACTTCTTTATGTCTTCCTCGGTGAAGCACTCGCCGTCTTCTATCACCCACTGCTTGATGTCGAGATACTCGGGACTCTCGCCGTAGATGCTCGTATTGTTGTTGTTGTTGCCGTAGACCACCTGTCCCGAAGCGGTCACCTCGGGTGACACGTTGGTGACAAACTTCTTTTCCTCGAGTATCTTCTCGTAGTCGGCAATCTTAAGTGTCTGCATGGCTGACGGGTCCTGGCGGACTCCACCGCGCATGTCGGCACCGGGATGGATTGACAGGAGGTTGGTTCCCATGGTGGAAAGTTCCTTGCGGATGCTCTCTTTGGAACCTTGTCCGATGCTCATCATTATGATGACCGCAGCTACACCGATGATGATACCGAGTGCGCTCAGGAAGCTTCGCATCTTGTTGTTGGCTACTGCCTTGAACGAAACTTTGAAGAGATTCAGTATATTCATGATTTAATCGTCTTGTGGTTTGGGCAATGCCGCCAGAGCTTCTGCGGCTGACTTGATGTTATGGTTGATTGTGTCCTCGCGTATCTTGCCGTCGCGCAGGTTGATATTGCGGCTTGAGTACTCCGCAATCTCGGGGTTGTGGGTGACGAAGATGATGGTGTGTCCCTGCCTGTAGAGCTCCTGGAACAGCACAAGCATCTCAAACGACGTGCGTGTGTCGAGGTTACCCGTCGCCTCATCAGCCAGCAGCACCGCCGGGTCGTTGACCAAGGCGCGCGCTATGGCCACTCGCTGCATCTGTCCGCCTGACATCTGGTTGCTCTTGTGGTCCATTCTGTCGGCCAGACCTACGGCTTCGAGAGCCTTTATGGCTGCCTCGCGGCGCTGGCGGGTGTTGTATTTGTTGTTGTACATGAGCGGAAGCTCCACGTTCTCGATGGCTGTCGTCTTGGGCAGAAGGTTGTAGTTCTGGAACACGAAACCTATCTTGCGGTTTCTCAGGTGTGCCCTCTGGTTTTTCGACATCTGCCTTACCGACACTCCGTCGAGGTAGTATTCACCGCTTGTCGGGGTGTCGAGGCAACCCAACTGGTTGAGGAGCGTGGACTTTCCCGAGCCTGATGTGCCTTGGATAGTCACGAACTCGCCCTCGTAGATCTTGAAACTTACGCCGCGCAGAGCCTTCACAGTCTCCGAGCCTACCTGGAAGTAGCGTTTCACGTTGTCGAGTTCGATGACTACCTTTCTGTTTTCTTTCTGTTCACTCATAATTGTTTTCTGGTGAATTATGACTGTTTATTTCTTGGGAGCGCCGCCGCCGTTGCCGTTGTTACCGCCTTTCTTCTTGTCGTTCTTCGGGCCTGGCATGAACGGATTGGATGTCGTCTCCTCTTCCTCCTCACTGTTCTGCATGTTCGAGATGTTGAAGTCGGTGAGGATTTCAGTGCCTTCGGAAATGCCTGAAACTATCTCAGTGAGCGTGCCGTTGGTAGTTCCTATCTCCACGGCGTGTGCCTTGAATGTCTTGCCTTCGCGTGTCCAGAGCTTGTTCTTGGCCTCTACGTCCTCGATGGTCTCGCCGTCTGACAGGATGGCATCGCTCGGCATGAAGCGCAGAGCCTTGGAAGGAACGGCCAGCACATTGTTCTTTTCGAGCGTGTAGATGGTGACATTGGCGGTCAGGCCCGGCTTGAGCTTGAGGTCATCGTTGGGTGCGGAGATGACGACTTCATAGGTCACGACGTTCGACTCGGTGGTAGCCTCCTGGCGCACCTGTGTGACAGTGCCGTTGAACACGTCGTCCGGGAATGCGTCGACGGTGAAAGTCACGCGCTGTCCCTCCACTACTCCACCTATGTCAGCCTCGTCGATGTCGGCGATTACGCGCATGTCGGTCAAGTCCTGGGCTATGTTGAAGAGCGTAGGAGTGGTCATTGCCGATGCCACGGTCTGTCCTTCCTCGACCTCTTTCGACAGGATTACGCCGTCAATAGGCGATGTGATGGTGGCGTAGCCGAGGTTTGTGCGTGCCTTTTCCACTGCCTGCTGCTGTATCTTCACCTGCTGCACTGCCTGTTCGTACGACAGTTTCGCGCTCTCATAGTCGTTGGCGGAGATGAGCCCTTTGTTATAGAGGTTCTGGTAGCGGCTGTAGTTTGCCTTCTGGTAGGTGAGCGTGCTCTGTGCGTTGGCGAGGTTGCTCTGTGCCGAGTTAAGCTCCGACACGAGGTTGGTCTTGTCGAGTTCGGCTATGACCTGGCCCTTCTTCACCACTGAATTGTAGTCTACGTATATCTTGTCGATGATGCCCGACACCTGAGTACCTACCTCCACCTTTGTCACAGGCTCTATTGTTCCCGTGGCGGTGATGCTTGTCGAGATGTTCTGCTTGGTGACTTTGGCGGTCGAGTATGTCACACTCTGCTCGCTGCTGCATGCAGTCATTAATGCGAGGGCGGCTATGGCAAGCCCTGTATTTATTGCTTTTTTCATGTGTAAATGTTGTTTTTCTTTTTCGTGTGTTGGTGTCTGTGGATTTTAGATGTCGATGTCGCCTCCGTTGTAGAAGTTGAGCATCTGCATGCTGAGTATTGTCGTGTACTTGCTCTCCAGCCTGTTCTGTTCGGCGTTGAGCAGTGTGGTCTTGCCGGTAGTGAGCTCCTGGATGTTCTTGAGTCCCTCTTTGAACTGTTCGCTCACGAGCTCATAGCTCTCCTTTGCGCTCTCCGTGCTGGCCTGTGCAGCCTTGAAGCGTGCCTGGTTGGTGTTGGCGTCGAGCCAGTAACCCTCGATGGTGCTCCACAGTTCCTTCTGTTTGTCCTGCAGGTCGAGCTGCTGTTCCTGCTGCTGTATCTTGGCCTTGCGTATGCTCGACTTGGTGGAACGCTGGTCAAAGAGCGGTATGCTGAGGTTCAGTCCCAGACCTCCGGTGAGGTTGCTCTTGATCTGCTTGGTCCATGCATTGTCGGAAACGGAGTTGGTAGATGCGCCTATGGACCCGTTGACGCCTATTGTCGGCATGTAGCCTGCACGTGCTATCTTCTCCTGCAGCTTGCTCGCTTCGATGCCGAGCTGTGCGTTCTTTATCTCGGGACGTGTGACAAGCGCGTTGCCGTAGATGTCGGTCATCGACGGAACGGCTGCGAGTGCGGCGTCATCACTGGCTTCCGGTATGACGATATCGAAGTCATTGCTGTCGGTAAGCTCCAGCAGCTGCTTCAGTTGGAGCTTGTAGCGCGCCACCTGACCTTTGGCGTTGACGAGGTTATACTCGTCTGTGGCGGTCTGGGCTTCCAGTTGTGCCACCTCGGCTTTTGCCATCGTGCCTGCCGAAAGCATCTCTTGTCCGCGCTTGAGGTTGGCCTTGCTGATGTCGAGAACCTGCTCGTAAACCTTTATAGACTCCGTGTTGTAGAGTATCTGGACATAGAGTTGGGTAATCTGTTCCTGTATGCTGTTGGCGGTGGTCTGTGCCGTGAGGTCAGCCTGCTGTTCGGTTATCTCGCTCTGCTTGACGGTGTTGGTGTTCTTGTTGCCGTTCCACACTGTCCAGTTTGCGCCGATATTGTAGTTTCCGTTGTAGGAAGTCTTGTTCACCTTGGTGTCCACATATCCGTTGGTGACACTGGTGCCGCCTCCCTCAGGGAACGGTCTGTAACTGATGTTGTGGCCTGTCGAGAAACTGACAGAGGGCAACAGCTGCGCCTTTGCCTGCTTGGTGTCTTCGGCTGAAGACGCCTTTTGCAGGTTGTTTTTCTGCAACTGGATGTTGTGTTCGAGTGCATAGCTGATGCATTCCTTCAGTGTCCACTGCTGTTGTGCGTAGAACGGGGCTGACATCATAAGCATTATGCCCGAGGCGATGATACTTTTTCTCATGTCTTGATCTTTTGTTTCGCTTTGTCTTTATGATTGTTATTCCACAGGCTTAGATACGGAAAAGCCGCAGACGGTTTAACTGTCTGCGGCTTTATTAATAGTATTTGACATTCATTTTTACTTTTTTGACCTTCTCATGCACCATATCCCGAGCAGCACGAAAGGCACGCTCAGCAGCTGTCCCATGTTGAACAGCATGCCCGACTCGAAGCTCACCTGTATGTCCTTGGTGTATTCTATGAAGAAGCGGAACGTGAATATGAGGGTCAGACACAGGCCGAAGTAGAACCCGCGCCCTGTTTCGACCTTCTTTTTCCTGTAGAAATACATTCCGGCAAAGAAGAAACAGAAGTATGCCAACGCCTCGTAGAGCTGGCCCGGGTGGCGCGGCAGCATGTCCACTCTCTCGAAGATGAACGCCCAGGGCACATCTGTCACCTTGCCTATTATCTCTGAGTTCATGAGGTTTCCAAGGCGTATGAAGCATGCGGTAATGGGTGTCGCTATGGCTATGTTGTCGAGAACGGTCCACATCTTCATGTTCATGCGCTTGCTGTAGAGCCACAGGGCGGCCATCAGACCGATTGTTCCGCCGTGCGAAGCCAACCCCTCGTAGCCCGTAAACTTCCATCCGCCTTCGGGGAGGAAGTGTATCGGCAGCAGCATCTCCACGAAGTGCTTGCCTGAAGTGAGGAAATAGTCGGGCTGGTAGAATATGCAGTGACCCAGGCGTGCGCCGATGAGGATGCCGACAAAGCAGTAGATGAACAGCGGCTCAAACTTTTCCGGGGCTATCTTCTGGTCCTTGTAGAGCCACTGCACCATGAAGTAGGCTCCCGCAAGCCCTATGAGCCAACACAGAGAATACCATCTTATGGCGATGAATCCCAGGTTCAAAGCGGTCGTGTCGGGATTCCACACTATGTAATTGAGAAGTTCTGACATACCCCTACTCCACTGCCGCTACACGTTAAACCTGAAGTGCATGATGTCTCCGTCCTGCACGATGTATTCCTTACCCTCGATTCCGAGCTTCCCGGCCTCGCGTACGGCAGCCTCGCTACCATAGTTTATGTAGTCGTCATACTTGATTACCTCGGCGCGGATGAAACCTTTCTCGAAGTCGGTGTGTATCACTCCGGCGCACTGCGGTGCCTTCCAGCCCTTGTGATAGGTCCATGCCTTCACCTCCATCTCGCCTGCGGTGATGAATGTCTCAAGGTTCAGGAGCGAGTATGCCTTCTTTATCAGGCGGTTGACGCCGCTCTCCTCCAGTCCCAGTTCTTCGAGAAACAGCTGCTTGTCCTCGTAGCTCTCCAGCTCGGCAATGTCCTCTTCGGTCTTGGCTGCCACGGTCATGCTCTCCGCACCCTCCTCTTTGGCCAGTTCCTCCACCTGCTTGGTCCACTTGTTGCCGTCCTTGGCAGACGATTCGTCCACATTGCAGACGTAGAGCACGGGCTTGCTTGTCAGCAGGAAGAGGTTTCTTGCTGCATCCTGCTCCTCCTTGGAGTCGAAGCTGACGGTGCGCGCGTTCTTGCCCTGGAGCAGGGCTTCACGGTATGCCTCCATGACTTTCGCCTCCACCTTGGCGTCCTTGTTGCCGGTGGAAGCCACCTTCTGGGTCTTGGCGAGACGGGAGTCTATGGTCTCCAAGTCCTTGAGCTGTAGTTCGGTGTCTATTATCTCTTTGTCACGTATAGGGTCTATGGTGCCGTCCACATGGGTGATGTTCTCGTCCTCAAAGCAGCGCAGCACATGGATGATGGCATCTGTCTCGCGTATGTTTCCGAGGAATTTGTTGCCAAGACCTTCGCCCTTGCTCGCTCCCTTCACCAGTCCGGCGATGTCAACTATCTCGCAGGTGGCGGGGACAATGCGTCCGGGATGCACCAGTTCGGCCAGTTTGGTCAGCCGTTCGTCGGGCACTGTGATGACGCCGACGTTGGGTTCGATTGTACAGAAGGGGAAATTCGCCGCCTGTGCCTTGGCACTCGACAGGCAATTAAATAATGTGGACTTGCCCACATTGGGCAGTCCCACAATACCGCACTTTAATGCCATATATTGATATAAACGTTTATTTTCGGTTGCAAAGGTAGTGCAAGTTGAGAGGAATACAAAGTAAATCCGTTTATTTTTTCATTTCCGGAACACCGCCTGCCTTGTTCAATGGCAGTCTAAGTCGGGAGCGGTGCAAAGCAAACACAAATGTGGATTTTCTGTAAAAAATCTGTCATTTTCCTTTTCTGTTCCGTTTGGAATACCTTACCTTTGTAACATGGGTAGGCATTTCTGTGTCTTTCCGCCTGCACGGGACGGCGGATGCCTGCCGTATTCTGTCGATTACAACAATACAAACCTACAAAACAACTTTATGGACGTACAGCAAATCAACACTTTCATCCTTGCCAAGGGCAAGTATTTCCCTGAAGATGAGATGCCTCTTCTTCGTGAGCAACTGCAGAATACGGACGATGGCCAGTTCCCGACAATCGTTTCCCTGCAGTACAAGAGCCCTACGGTGTCTCTCATCCTGTCTCTTTTCTTGGGCGTTTACGGTATAGACCGCTTCTATATTGGCGATATCGGTCTTGGTCTGGGCAAACTTCTTACTTGCGGCGGTCTTGGCATCTGGACCATTGTAGACTGGTTCCTGATAATGAAAAGCACGCGCAGCAGGAATTACGATAAACTGTCACAGTATATCTGACAAACGGTTATATGCCTGTGTAGCGGTGGGCTATGCCGTTGTTGTGGCATGGTTGTGCGCCGCTGTGTTCTGTGGTGGTGACGCGGGCTTTATGGTATGTCCGTCCAAGTGGGTATATCATATTCCGTGTCCGGGGTGCGGAATCACCCGGGCTATGGTGTTGTTTTCCGGTGGGAGGTGGGTTGATGCCGTTGCCGTCTTGTTCCACGACTTGTTCGCCTGCGACCGTTGGCTGCCCCTTGTCTGCAGCCGTATAGAGAGCCTCCTGCACCGCAAGTGTGTACTGATGACAGTGCTTGCGGTAGAGTTGGCAATATGGGCGGCCAATGTCGTGCGTGGGATATAATGGTGTTTTTCCCGTTGATTTAAGTCTGGGCGTCAGTGGGCTTCGAGCCAGTTGTCGCCCCAACCGCAGTCTGCCACGAGCGGCACACGCAGTTTGTAGGCTCCCTGCATCTCCTCCATGACGATGCGTTCCACCTTTTCCGCCTCGTCGGGATAGACAGAGAAGTTGAGTTCATCGTGCACCTGGAGTATCATCTTGGAGCGTATGCCCTCGTCACAGAACCGCTTGAAAATCCTCACCATAGCCAGTTTGATGATGTCGGCGGCCGATCCTTGGATGGGCGCATTTATGGCGTTGCGCTCGGCAAAGCCCCTCACGGTGGCGTTGGCGGAATTGATGTCGGGCAGGTAGCGGCGGCGGTGGAAGAATGTTTCCACGTAACCGTTGCGGCGGGCTTCTTCTTTCGCGCGTTCCATATAGTCCTTTACGTGCGGGAAAGTCTCGAAATAGCCTTCCATGAGGGCCTTTGCTTCCGAGCGGTCTATGAGCAGACGTTCGGCGAGACCCCATGTGGTGATGCCGTAGATGATGCCGAAGTTGGCGCGCTTGGCCTTGGTGCGCTCGTCGCGTGTCACGTCGGCGATGTCCTTCTTGTACACTTTCGCGGCGGTGGAGGCGTGTATGTCAAGTCCGTTCTCAAAGGCGTGAATCATGTTGTCGTCCTCTGACAGGTGCGCCATGACACGCAGTTCTATCTGCGAATAGTCTGCTGAAAAAAAGCGACATCCTGTTTCGGGGATGAAGCACTTGCGTATCTCCTTGCCGTCTTCGCCTCTTACGGGTATGTTCTGCAGGTTAGGGTTGCTCGAAGAGAGCCGTCCCGTGGCTGTCACTGCCTGGTTGAACGATGTGTGGATGTGTCCTGTGCGTGGGTTGACGAGTTGGGGTAGGGCGTCGACATAGGTGCTTATGAGTTTTTTCAATCCTCTGTAATCCAATATCTTCCTCACTATCTCATGCTTGGAGGCGTGCTTCTGCAGTTCCTCCTCGCTGGTCACAAACTGTCCGGTCTTGGTCTTCTTCGGCTTGTCCACAATCTTCATCTCACCGAAAAGCACGTCGCCGACTTGCCGGGGCGACGAGATGTTGAACGAATGGCCGGCAAGCTGGTATATCTGACGTTCCGTTTCGTTCATCCTCTCGGTGAAAATTGTTGACGTTTCGCCCAGTGCTTCCGTGTCAATAAGCACTCCGTTGTATTCCATGTCGGCCAGTACATAGACCAGAGGCATCTCTATCTGATGGAACAGTTCGTCCATTCCGCTGCCGCTGATTTGCGGTTCGAGGATGTCATAGAGGCGCATCGTGACATCGGCATCTTCGCACGCGTATTCATAGACGAGGGTAGGGGGCAGGTCGCGCATGGACTTCTGCTGTTTGCCGGCAGGCCCTATGAGTTCGTCGATGTGGATCGTGCGGTAGTTGAGCAGCGTTTCCGCCATGTAGTCCATGCCGTGCTGCAGTTCGGGATTGATGAGATAGTGGGCTATCATCGTGTCGAAGAGACTGCCGCTGACATTTATGCCGTAGTTGCGCAGCACCTGTATGTCGTATTTTATGTTTTGTCCGATTTTCAGGATTTTGCCGTTTTCGAAAAGGGGACGGAATATTTCGACCACCGACTGCGCCTTTTCCTTGTCGTCGGGCACTGCCACATAAAAAGCCTTTCCTTTCTCCGCGGAAAGGCTGAATCCCACCAATTCTGCGTCGATGGCATTGACCGAAGTGGTCTCCGTGTCTAAAACGATTTTTTCAAATGTAAGAAATAAATCACAAATTCTGTGCATTTCGTCCACGGATTCAACGAGTTGGTAGTCGTGGATGACGGTTTCTAACGTTTCAAAACTGCCTTTTTTTTCGTCATCTGTACCCTCGTCCTGAAAAAAGCCGAATAAATCAGGTTGTGAATTAACTTTTTTTTGCTGCGGAGTACTTTTTTTAAGAATCTTGTTTGCGAGGCTCTTGAACTCCAGTTCGGAGAGTAGGGCGGTGAGTTTTTCCTCGTCCGGTTCTGTCGTCCGGAATTTCTCCATGTCGAGGTCGACAGGAACATCGGTGCGGATGGTGGCGAGAAATTTCGACATCTCGATGTCTTTGCGTGCCGCCTCCACTTTTTCGCGCGTCTTGCCTTTTATCTCTTGCGTGTGCGAGAGCATCTCCTCGATCGACCCGAACTGGTTGACGAGGGCGGTGGCAGTCTTCGGCCCGACACCGGGACAGCCGGGGAAGTTGTCGGCGGAGTCGCCCATGAGCGCCAGGATGTCGATGACCTGGAGTGGGGTAGTGACGCCGTACTTCTCGCAAACCGCCTTTTCATCGAGTGTCTCATAGCCTCCTCCGTGGCGCGGACGGTAGATGTAGACATTGCCGCCCACCAGTTGGGCATAGTCTTTGTCGGGCGTAAGCATATAGGTCTCAATGCCTTGCGCACCCGCTTTCAGCGCAAGTGTGCCGATGATGTCGTCAGCTTCGAAGCCTTCAGCCTCGAGACAGGTGATGTGCATCGCCGACATGAGGTCTTTTATGATAGGCACTGCCAGGCGTATGTCTTCGGGCGTGGCCTCGCGCTGCGCCTTGTATTCGGGGAAAGCGTCGTTGCGGAATGTCTTGCCCACATCGAACGCCACTGCCATGTGGGTGGGTTTCTCCTTGTCGAGCACCTCGTTCAGCGTGTTCATGAAACCCATGATGGCCGACGTGTTGAGCCCTTTGGAGTTTATGCGCGGATTTTTGATGAAGGCATAGTATGATCTGTATATAATGGCGTATGCGTCAATGAGGAACAATTTATCCATAGATAGATTCTTTAATGTTGGTAAAATTACAAAAAAACCGCCACAATTACACGCAATTTGAGTAAATTTGCAGCCGAATAACAGACGCGCATGGATTATCTCTCAATAATAAAACGCCCCATACAACAGGAGTTGGACGAGTTCATTTCACTCTTCAGTTCATCGCTGACCTACAGTGACGGACTGCTCAACGAGGTGTTGGGATACATCCGCCAGCGTTCGGGCAAGCGCATGCGCCCCATGCTCATACTGCTGGTTACCAAGGCTTTCGGTGAGATAACTCATGTGTCGCAGTATGCGGCGGTAGGTCTGGAACTGCTCCACACGGCTTCTCTCGTGCACGATGATGTGGTGGATGAGAGCGCGGAGCGCCGCGGCCAGGCTTCGGTCAACGGCATGTACGACAACAGGGTGTCGGTGCTGGTGGGCGATTTCATACTCTCCACGGCGCTGCTCAAGATTTCGCAGACGCGCAACCACCGCATCGTGGATTTCCTGGCGAAGCTCGGCATGACGCTGAGCAACGGCGAACTGCTCCAGCTCTCCAATATCGGCAACGAGGAGATATCCGAAAAGGTGTACTACGAGGTGATAAAGCAGAAGACGGCAGCCCTCTTCGAGGCTTGTGCGGCGACAGGAGCACTGAGCGCCGGGGCAAGCGAGGAAGTGGTGGAAAAAGCCCGTATGTTCGGTCAGAATCTCGGTATCGCATTCCAGATAAGGGACGACATTTTTGACTATTATGACGAGAGCCAGATAGGAAAACCCACGGGCAACGACATGGCGGAAGGCAAACTGACCCTGCCGGCTATCTATGCACTGAACTCTACCCGCGATGAGGAGCACATGCAGCTGGCGCACAAGGTGAAGAGTGGGGTGGTGACCAAGGAGGAGATAGCCCGTCTGGTGGACTTCGCCAAGCGCAACGGCGGCATAGAATACGCCGAACAGAAGATGTCGGAATACCGCGACAAGGCGCTGGCTTTCATCCGCGAAGAGGTGAAAAAGCCCGAGATAGCCGAGGCTCTCACGGCTTATGTGGACTATGTGGCTGCCAGAAAAATCTGAGTTGCCAAGCGTTTTGGCTATCGTTGTTATTTATATGGCATTACAGATGAAATGGAGTAGGTGCTGCGCCCCCGCTGCACCCTTTGCCACATGGAATGTTTTTCTTCGAAGGTAGACGAGTGGATGCGTCTACTGCTACGTTTTCCGTCGGAATACACACTGTTTTCATCATCAGTAATACAACTGGCAAGATGCCTTTTCCGTCTTTGGACAACCACGGAAAAAAGCGGACAAACACCCTCTGAAAACTACCCTCCAAAGTCAGCAACTCCTATTTTCTCCGAAAAAACGGCAAAAATGAGCATTTGGCGCAACTCTTTGTGTTTCAGCAGAATATATTCCTTACAAGACAAAAGCGAAATTCTTGCGTTGCAAAAGCACCGTTCTTGCATGCCAAGAACATAGTTCTTGGTATACCATATACTATGTAGACGGAGGGTAAGAAGGGTGTTTTGACGATGCAAGAACGGTGCTTTTGCAACACTGCACGCCATGTCCGGGTGTGCAAAAACTGCCGGAAGGGCGAAAATCCGTAAAATTGGTAGTTTGCACCCGCGTAGATTGCGAAAAATCCGTGAGCTTTTTTTGTGACTTATTTTTTACGTTTTGCCGCTGCCGGATGCGCTTTTTCGTCATACGGCATCTTGCATTAGCAGCAGCGAGTATCCATAGTAGTTGCAGCGTCCTCGCTGCAACCGTTCTCATGGAGCAGTGCTCGCTTGTGATGTAGACGCGGGGACGCGTCTACTACTACAGTTGAAAGACGTTTTGTTGTGACATAGTAGTTGCAGCGTCCCCGCTGCAACCGTCCTCATGGAGCAGTGTCCGCTTGTGATGTAGACGCGGGGACGCGTCTACTACTACAGTTGAAAGACGTTTTGTTGTGACATAGTAGTTGCAGCGTCCCCGCTGCAACCGTTCTTATGGAGCTGTACTCGCTTGTGATGTAGACGCGGGGACGCGTCTACTACTTAGGTTTACTACCCGGCAAACAAAAAGGCAACGCCTTTGCGGAAAAGCGTTGCCTCAGGTATGTGTCGGACGCGTGAAAACGTCCGGAAAAGGTCTTTCGTATCAGAAGAATTTTGTTTCCTTGCCGGTCAACTCGCTCAGCAGGACATTAGCCAGACGGCTCGTGCCGAGACGGAACCACTTGTTGGTGAGCCATTTTTCGCCCAGGACCTCCTTTACGATGGTGTAGTAGGTAATTGCATCCATGACTGTGTTTATGCCGCCAGCGGGCTTAAAACCTATCTGTATGCCCGTTTCATCGTAGTATTCCTTGATTGCCTGGCACATCACATATGCCGCTTCGGGTGTGGCACTCACTTTTTCCTTGCCTGTGGAGGTCTTGATGTAGTCGGCTCCGGAGTACATCGACAGGAGCGAAGCCTTCTTTATGTCGGCAGCGCCCTTCAGGCAGCCGGTCTCGAGGATGACCTTCATGGCCACGTTTTCGCCGCACGTGTTCTTCAGTTCCTGTATGTCCTCGCACACTCCCTCGTAGTCTTCGTCGATGAACTTGCCCACCGGCATCACGATGTCAATCTCTGTGGCGCCGTCTTTCACGGCAAGTGCCGTCTCTGCCACCTTGACTTCGATGAGCGCCTGCGACGATGGGAACGAGCCTGACACGCACGCTATCTCCACGCCGTCGACCTCCAGGGTCTGCGCCACGGTCTTGGCGAAGCACGGGAACACGCAGATGGTTGCCACGTGGGGTAGGTCGGGGTAGGCTGAATCGAAGTCGTTGACACGCTCGGTGAACTTCATCACGCTCGTTTCAGAGTCCGTTGTGTGGAGTGTCGTCAGCTCTATGCTGCCCATGAGGAACTTTTTCACTTCCTGGGTGTCGTTTTCCGGCACCTTGTTTGCGATGATGTCTTTCACCGCCGCCTGCACTTCAGCGTCGCTGATGTTCAGGTTGTACTTGCTTAATGCTTCTTCGTATTTGTTCATATTCAAAATTCTTTTTGTTTTGAATCCATTATTATGGTCACAGGACCGTTGTTCAGCAGGTTTACTTTCATGTCGGCGCCGAACTCCCCGCAGGCCACTTCCTTGCCCATGGCGGCGCTTGCGGTGCGCAGAAACGCCTCGTAGAGGGGTATGGAGATGCCGTGGCGCGCGGCGCGTATGTAGCTCGGGCGGTTGCCTTTCCTGGTCGATGCCATGAGAGTGAACTGGCTGACCACCATCATGTCGCCGCCCACGTCCTGCACCGACAGGTTCATCACGCCCTCGGAATCGTTGAAAATGCGCAGGTTGACAAGCTTTTTCACCAGGTAGTCGATGTCCTCCTGGGTGTCGTCTTCGCCTATGCCGAGCAGCACAAGCAGTCCGTTGCCGATGCTTGACTTGACTTTCTGGTTGATGGTGACGCTCGCATGGCTCACCAGTTGCACAACTACCCTCATGGTTGCAAAGATAAACAATTTATTTTAGACCCTCTTCCTTAGTCCTGAAATAATCGTATATAATTTTCGCTTTGGCTGTTCCGGTGATAGAAGAAAGTGTCTGCAAATCAGCTGTTTCTATCTTCTTGACGGTCTTCAGGCTCTTTATTAGCAGGTCTTTTGTCTTCGGGCCGATGCCCTTGATGTCGTCCAAGGCGGAGTGGAGGGCAGACTTCGAACGCTTGTCGCGGTGGAAGGTGATGGCGAAACGGTGCACTTCGTCCTGTATCTGCGACAGTATGCGGAACAGTTCAGAGCCCGTCTTCATGGCTATTGTCTGCGGCGGAAAACCGTAGAGCAGTTCGTTGGTGCGGTGGCGGTCGTCCTTTGCCAGTCCGGCAATGGGAATGCTGAGGTGCAGACGGTCCTCCACGACCTCTCTGACGACGCTCATCTGGCCTGATCCTCCGTCGGTTATGATGAGGTCGGGTAGGGGTGTGCCCTCGTCAATCATGCGCTTGTAGCGGCGGTAAACGACCTCCTGCATGGACGCATAGTCGTCGGGTCCGCTGACGGTCTTGATGTTGTACTTGCGGTAATCCTTCTTCGAGGGTTTCATGCCCTTGAATACCACGCAGCCGGCTACGGCATCCGAGCCGGAGATATTGGAGTTGTCGAAACACTCGATGTGGTAGGGCATCTTCGGCAAGCCGAGCTTCTGCTGCAGTTCTTTCATGAGACGGGTCTGCTTCTGCTCAGGATTGAGCTTATCAGCCTGCTTCAGACGGTCGAACTTATACTGCTTGCCGTTCATCTCCGACAGCTCCAGAAGATGCTTCTTGTCGCCTCTCTGGGGCACGAAAAACTCCGCTCCGTCAGGCATCTTCCAGTCTATTCCGAAGGGCACTATTATCTCTCTTGACTGGCTCTTGAAGCGTTCCCTTATCTCGGGAATGGCCGTCAGCAGCAGCTCCTCGTCGCTCTCGTCAAGCTTGCGCTTGTATTCGAACGTAAAGCTCTGGTTGACTGTGCCCTCCATGACGTGCATGTAGTTGATGAAGACAGTGCTTCCCGTGTCGTCGGAAACAATGGAAAAGACATCGACATCGGTGATGGTGTGGCTCACGACACCGCTTTTCGCCACATACGACTCCAGCAGCTGGTACTTTTTCTTGAGTTCTTCAGCCTCCTCAAACTTGAGTTCCGAGGCTTTCCGGAGCATGGTATCGTAGAGTGTGCGGCTGAGTTTGCTTGTGTTTCCGCGGAGTATCTCTCTCGCCTGTTCTATGTTTTCGCGGTACTCGTCGACGGTCTGCTTGCCCACACACGGCGCTTTGCAGTTCTTGATGTGGTATTCCAGGCACACCTTATACCGCCCCTCGGCTATTCCCTCAGCTGTCATTGCCATGCGGCAACGGCGCGGAAAGTACATCTTGTGGATGAGTTCCAGCAGTGAATACATCGTTGCGAGATGGCTGTAAGGGCCGTAATACTGTCCGTAACGCCTGTCGACGTGCCTCGTCTTGAATATGCGCGGCACGTACTCGTTGCTGATGCAGATGCTGGGGTAGGTCTTGCTGTCCTTCAGAAGGACATTGTAGCGGGGCTTGTACTGCTTGATAAGGGAGTTCTCAAGCAAGAGCGCGTCCTCTTCGGTGTTGACCACCGTGTAGGTGATGTTGTGTATCTTGCTGACCAAAACCTTGGTCTTGTAGCGGTCAACATCCTTGTGGAAGTAGGAAGAGACACGGTTTTTGAGGTTCTTCGCCTTGCCTACATATATTATAATGCCCCTGTCATCGTAGAATTGATAGCTCCCCGGCTTCTCGGGCAGGCTCAACACGATGGACTTAAGCTTGGCTAACCGTGCCTCGTTCTCCTCCTTTGTCATAAAGAAAACACAGTTGTTGTTTCACGTGAAACTTCTACACCTTCAGCAGGGCGGTGATTTCCGTGTCCTTGCTGAATGCGTCTCTGCCGTGAAGACCTTCTAATGTGAGTTCTATAATAAAGTTTATGTAAATCTTCTTGGGGTGGAATTTCTCTACCAAATCGTAGGCTGCACGCATCGAACCGCCTGTTGCCAGCAGGTCATCGTGTATCAGCACCACGTCGTCTTCGGTTATTGCGTCCTTATGAATCTCTATTGTGTCCTCGCCATACTCTTTCTTGTAGGACTGCTGAATGGTCTCTGCCGGAAGCTTGCCGGGTTTTCTGCACAGCACAATGCCCGCCCCTAACTTCATGGCAACGGCGGAACTCATCACGAAACCGCGGCTTTCTATGCCCACAATCTTGGTTATTCCCTTGTCCTTATAAAGGTCTACGATTTCATCGCACATAATTCTAAGGCACTCGGGATTCTTGAATAGGGTGGTGACATCTTGGAATTGGATTCCTTTAATAGGGAAATCCGGGATGCAACGGAGGTTTTTTAATAATGTAGGATTATTCATTTTATAAAATTTATATTATTGTTTCATTGTTTGTTTTCTGATATTCAGCCGCTTTCAACGTGTGTGATTGTTATTTTGTTTCACATGAAACATTCTTGCGGTGCTGTCTGTTTGAGGAACAAAAACAAAGTTTTTATCTGTTGAGCAAAACGAGTAGAACGTTTATGTCGCTTGGTGAAACGCCCGGAATACGGCTCGCCTGCGCTATAGTTTTCGGATTTATCCGTTCCAGTTTCTGTCTTCCTTCCGTGGAGATTTCGTGCAAATCGGCGTAGTTAAACCTGTTTTCTATATTGATATCTTCCAGTCTGTGCATCTTTTCCGCTGCCGTTTTCTCACGCTCGATATATCCTTTATACTTTATGGAAATTTCGACCGATTCGGCGATTTCGCTGTTTCTGTTCGGTAATTTGGCTATTTCTTCTCCCAACGCAGGAATTACTTCTGACAGGAAACTGATGTTTAGCTGAGGTCTGACCGATTCGGCAATTTCGCTGTTTCTGTTCGGTAGTTTGGCTATTTCTTCTCCCAATGCAGGGATTACTTCTGCTAAGAAATTGATGTTTAGCTGAGGTCTCGCGATGAGTTCGGACAGTTTTGTACCGAATCTCAGTTGCGCCGTTTCTGTATTCTCAAGGAACGGATTTATTTCTTTCGGTTTTATCGTGGTGTTGTCACAGAAACGCAGCAAGTGTTCGATATTCGCCTTTTTCTCGTTCCACCAGTCCAAACGTCCGGTTTTTGCGACACCAAAACTGTAGCCTTTCTCCGTCAACCGTGCGTCGGCGTTGTCCTGACGGAGCAGTATGCGGTATTCAGCCCGTGACGTGAACATCCTGTAAGGTTCGTCCACGCCTTTTGTGACGAGGTCATCGATGAGCACTCCGATATATGCCTCGTCTCTGTGGAGCACGAGCGGTTCGCTTCCGCCGCACTTTCTTGCGGCGTTGATGCCGGCAATCAGTCCTTGTCCGGCAGCCTCTTCATAGCCCGTGGTGCCGTTTACCTGTCCGGCAAGGAACAGTCCCGACACCACCTTTGATTCCAGTGAATGGTTCAATTGGGTAGGGTCGAAGAAGTCATATTCTATGGCGTAGCCCGGGCGATACACCTTCACGTCTCTCAATGCGGGGATTTTCCTCAGTGCATTGAGCTGTACCTCCATCGGCATACTCGATGAAAAGCCGTTGAGGTACATCTCGTTGGTGTCGCTTCCTTCGGGTTCGAGAAACAGCGGATGCCTGTCCTTGTCGGCAAAGGTCACGAGCTTTGTCTCGATAGAAGGGCAGTATCTCGGACCGATACTCTGTATTTGGCCGTTGAAAAGCGGAGAGTCGGCGAGACCTCCGCGCAGAATGTCGTGACATTCCTTATTGGTGTAGAAAGTCCAGCAGGGCAGTTGCGGCAGTTTTCTCTCCTGTCCGCAGTAGCTGAACTGGTGGAAATCGTTTTCTCCGTCCTGCTTTTCGGTGTCCTCGAAATGCACCGACCGCCTGTCTATTCTCACCGGCGTGCCGGTCTTCATCCTGTAGGAACGGATGCCGTGGCGTGTCAGCGTCTCGGTGAAACCTGTCACGGCAGGTTCGGCACAGCGTCCTCCGGCGAGCATTTTCCTGCCTATGTGCATCATGCCGTTGAGGAAAGTGCCGGCTGTGACGACCACGCATCTGGCGCGAAACTCCACTCCCCATGCGGTTTTCACGCCGCACACGGTCTTCGTCTCGTCCACTATGAGTTCGTCAGCCTGGTCCTGCCAGATGTCGAGATTGTCTGTCCGGTCAAGGATTTCGCGCCATTTCCAGATGAATTTGCCGCGGTCGCACTGCGCTCTCGGACTCCACACGGCAGGGCCTTTGCCCTTGTTGAGCATGCGGAACTGTATGGCTGTGGCGTCAGTCACCACTCCCATCTGTCCTCCGAGAGCGTCAATCTCCCTTACTATCTGTCCCTTGGCGATGCCTCCAACGGCAGGGTTGCATGACATTTGGGCAATCTTGTTCATGTCCATGGTCACAAGGCAAGTCCTCGCACCGACATTGGCAGAGGCGACAGCAGCCTCGCATCCCGCGTGTCCGCCGCCTATCACCACGACATCATAACTCAAAATCATAGGGCAAAAAACATTTTCCGGTATTGACAATACCACATTCAGCCGACAAAAGTAGCAAGAAAAATCCGATTTGAGCTTAAAAATTTTCATTTGTGAACGAATAATTGTATTTTTGCACCACTTTTATAATGGCATGGCGCACAGCAGTCTTGCCGTGCGGAAGCAGCCCGTATGCGAATACGGACAGACTGTTTATGAAGAACAAAAAATTCTATAAACAATTAAATACTTAATTTCAAATCATTTATGTGGTTAACTAATTCTTCTATCGGAAGGAAGGTCGTGATGTCCATTACCGGCATTGCGCTTATCCTGTTCTTGACATTCCACATGTCAATGAATGTTGTGGCTCTGTTCTCGGCAGAGGCCTACAACACGATTTGTGAACTTCTGGGTGCCAACTGGTATGCTGTCGTTGGAACAGTAGGGTTGGGTGCGCTGGCTGTGATTCACATCCTGTACGCCTTCATCCTGACCATGCAGAACCGCAAGGCACGTGGAGGCAGTCGCTATGATGTCACCGTGAAACCTGCAAAGGTGGAGTGGGCATCGCAGAACATGCTCGTGCTCGGCCTGATAGCACTGGCCGGTCTCGTCCTGCACCTGTTCAACTTCTGGGGAAAGATGATGTTCGTGGAACTCTCCGGCATCGGTGACCTGTGCCTCGCGGCAGACGGCGCCCACTGGATCCAGTACACCTTCAGCTGCCCTGTCTATGTTGTGCTTTATCTGGTATGGCTCTTCGCCATCTGGTTTCACCTCACACACGGCTTCTGGAGCGCACTCCAGACTCTCGGACTCAACGGTAAGGTGTGGTTCACACGCTGGAAGGTAATCGGCATCGCCTATGTCACAGTGCTCATGCTCGGCTTCGCCGTAGTGGTAGTGGCATTCGCTACAGGTCTCGTCGGCGGTTGCTCTGCCGGTGAATGTTGCCGTCAGGCTGTAGAGACAGCCGGAGCTTGCTGCGGAAAATAATCCAACAGACTAAAGAAAAAACGATATGGCTAAAGAATTGAATTCAAGAATACCAGAGGGACCAGTAGCTGACAAATGGACCAACTATAAGGCTCACCAGCGTTTGGTTAACCCAAAGAATAAACTGAAGCTCGACATTATCGTGGTCGGTACCGGACTTGCAGGTGCCAGCGCTGCCTCTTCGCTCGGCGAGATGGGCTTCAATGTACTTAACTTCTGCATCCAGGACTCTCCCCGCCGCGCACACTCCATCGCAGCACAGGGCGGTATCAATGCAGCAAAGAACTACCAGAACGACGGCGACTCTGTCTATCGTCTGTTCTACGACACCGTGAAGGGTGGTGACTACCGTGCCCGCGAGGCCAACGTCTACCGTCTGGCAGAGGTGTCAAACAACATCATCGACCAGTGCGTGGCACAGGGCGTACCTTTCGCACGCGAATACGGCGGCATGCTCGCCAACCGTTCTTTCGGCGGCGCACAGGTGTCGCGTACATTCTATGCAAAAGGTCAGACAGGCCAGCAGCTGCTTCTCGGCGCTTACTCTTCACTCTCCTGCCAGGTTCATGCAGGTCGTGTGAAGCTCTACACTCGCTACGAGATGGAGGATGTAGTGCTCGTTGAGGGTCGTGCGCGCGGTATTATCGCCAAGAATCTGGTTACCGGCAAGCTCGAGAGATTCTCCGCCAATGCCGTCGTGATAGCCACTGGCGGTTACGGCAACACCTATTTCCTCTCCACCAACGCCATGGGTTGCAACTGCACGGCAGCCATCCAGTGCTACCGCAAGGGTGCCATGTTCGCCAATCCTTCATATGTACAGATTCACCCGACATGTATTCCTGTTCACGGAGACAACCAGTCCAAGCTGACCCTTATGTCGGAGTCTCTGCGTAACGACGGCCGTATCTGGGTACCGAAGAAGATCGAAGACGCCAAGAAACTGCAGGCTGGACAGATCAACGGCTGGGATATTCCGGAGCAAGACCGCGACTACTATCTGGAGCGCCGCTATCCGGCATTCGGCAACCTCGTTCCTCGTGACGTGGCTTCACGCGCAGCCAAGGAGCGTTGCGACAAGGGCTACGGTGTCAACAACACCGGTCTGGCAGTGTTCCTCGACTTCTCTGAGTCCATACAGCGTCTCGGCATCGACGAGATACGCCAGCGTTACGGCAACCTGTTCGACATGTATGAGGAGATTACAGACGTCAATCCGGGCGAGTTCGTCAAGAGTGCGAACGGCGTAGACTACTACAAGCCGATGATGATATTCCCCGCTATCCACTACACAATGGGCGGTATATGGGTTGACTACGAGCTCCAGACCACCATTCCGGGTCTGTTTGCCATCGGCGAGTGCAACTTCTCCGACCACGGCGCCAACCGTCTCGGTGCTTCCGCACTTATGCAGGGTCTGGCAGACGGATACTTCGTGCTGCCTTACACCATACAGAACTACCTGGCAGACCAGGCCATCTGGCCTCGTCTTTCTGTGGATCTGCCTGAGTTTGAGGAAGCTGAGAAGAAGGTGGACGCAGAAATCGACCGACTGATGAACATCAAGGGCAAGCGTTCAGTAGACTCTATCCACAAGGAACTCGGCCACATCATGTGGGAGCATGTGGGTATGGGCCGCACCAAGGAAGGTCTTGAGGAAGGTCTGAAGCTGCTCAAGGGCATCCGCAAGGAGTTCAACGAGAACCTCTTCGTGCCCGGCACACGCGACGGACTCAACGTAGAGCTTGACAAGGCTATCCACTTGCGCGACTTCATCGTCATGGGCGAGCTCATCGCCTACGACGCACTCCACCGCGAGGAATCCTGCGGAGGTCACTTCCGTGAGGAGCACCAGACCGAGGAAGGCGAAGCAAAGCGCGACGACGAGAACTTCTTCTATGTAGGTTGCTGGGAGTACCAGAACAACGACGAGACCGCTCCTGTGCTCAACAAAGAGCCTCTGGAGTATGAGATCATCAAGGTTCAGACCCGTAACTATAAGAACTAATCCCTAAAAAAAGACAGACATGGCTAAGAATATTAGTTTTACAATAAGGTATTGGAAGCAGAACGGTCCCAAGGACAAGGGTCACTTCGATACACACGAAATGAAGAATATCCCCGACGATACTTCGTTTCTCGAGATGCTCGACATACTCAACGAGGAGCTGATCAACGAAGGCAGCGAGCCGTTCGTCTTTGATCACGACTGCCGTGAGGGCATCTGCGGCATGTGCTCACTCTACATCAACGGTACGCCACACGGCAAGACAGAGCGTGGAGCCACCACTTGCCAGCTCTACATGCGCAAGTTCAACGACGGCGATGTCATCACCGTGGAGCCTTGGCGCTCTGCCGGCTTCCCGGTAATCAAGGACTGTATGGTAGACCGTCGTGCCTTTGACAAGATCATGCAGGCAGGCGGCTACAACACCATCCGCACCGGACAGGCTCAGGATGCCAACGCTATCCTCATCCCGAAGGAAGTAGCCGACGAGGCAATGGACTGCGCTACCTGCATAGGATGCGGCGCTTGCGTTGCAGCATGCAAGAACGGCTCTGCCATGCTCTTCGTTTCATCAAAGGTATCGCAGCTCGCACTGCTCCCGCAGGGTCGTCCTGAGGCTGCAAGACGTGCCAAGAACATGATTGCGAAGATGGACGAGCTGGGATTCGGCAACTGCACCAACACCCGCGCTTGCGAGGCTGTGTGCCCGAAGAACGAGTCTATCGCCAACATCGCGCGCCTCAACCGCGAGTTCATCAAGGCGAAACTGGCAGACTAATCCCGTCGGCGCATTAGCCCGACAGGCGAATATCACTACCGGCAGGCAGAGCTTTCACACTCTGCCTGCCGGTTTTCTTTTTGCGTTTCATTTGCTTTTACACGGCCTACAGGTGTTTTTTGTTCGTTATTTACACATTTGTGGCATTTATTTTTATTCCCTAATGTTTTTGGACTTTAACTTTGCGCCGTATAAAGAATTACCTTTTTCCTAAGTCTGCTTACTAAATACAGGTTGCCGTATGAAAGCTAAAGTATTGCTGCTGTCCCTGTTTCTGCCCGTTTCTGTCGCCTTGTCAGGTCAGACGGAGGATTATGTGGTTTATGGACTGAAGTGTGAAAACCTTGTCAATCCGCTTGGCATTGACAACCTGAAACCTCATTTCAGTTGGAAACTGGCATCTGCGGCAGACGACCAGAGGCAGTCGGCGTATGAAATAGAACTTTCCCGCGACTCGGCAAAACTGGCAAAAGGCAAAGCCGATGTGTGGAAATCGGGTAGGGTGGACAGTCACCAACAGGTGATGGTGGATTATGGCGGCGGTGAACTTCAGCCACGCAGCTGCTACTACTGGCGTGTGAAGTCGTACGACAAGGACGGCAATCCGTCACGCTGGAGCGACATAGCACACTTTAGCGTCGGTGTCACTGACGGTCTTCTTGACGGCAGATATGTCATGGCTCCTGCCTCTATGGACAACAGGGAGTCGGTCGTGATATGGAAAAACATCCGTCTGAAGAAACTGAAGAAGGCACTTGTCCACGTCAATTCGCTCGGATATCATGAGTTGTTTGTCAACGGCCGGCGCATCTCCGCCACGGTGCTTGCTCCGGCAGTGAGCCAGTTGGACAAACGTTCAGCTATTGTTACATACGACATAACTGCCGCACTCCGCAAGGGTGACAATGCCATTGCCATTTGTTTGGGGCAGGGCTGGTACAAGAAAAACAATTTCAACGCACAGTTTGACGGTCCTGTCGTAAGGGCGGAAATCGATGATTTGTCAGGCAATGTCCCGAAGATTATCTGTTCCACGGACTCCACATGGAGAGTGTGTCCTACGGGCTACAAGGGCATAGGCACATGGGCACCGCTCCAGTTTGGCGGTGAGTGGCTCGACGGAGCATCCTGCGTATTTACTTCAGAGACGTCTATTATGGATTTGTCGGGGCTTGACAGCCAACCCGCAGAGGAAGTCCAGTTGGCGGACATGAAGGCTTCACCGCAGATGTTCGGCGGTAACCGCATCGTCAGACGGCTGCGTCCTGTCTATGGCAAGGTGACACCCGAGGGCTGGGTGGCGGATCTCGGCAGAAACATCAACGGCTGGTTCTCCATGACATTCAGTGGTCTGAAGAAAGGGCAGGAGATAAAAATAGAGTACACGGATGACATCGCAGACGGCAGATTCGTTCCTCAAGGAGAGTATGATGTCTATGTTGCCGCCGGCAAAGCCACAGAGAGGTTCACCAACAGGTTTCATAGCCATGCTTACCGCTATGCCCGGGTGTCGGGACTTTATTACGAACCGTCGTATGACGATGTCCGCGGTATACTGATAACAGGTATGGATGATTCACAGACGGACTTCTCATGTTCCGATGCTGACATCAACGCCATACACGACATGGTGCAATACACGCTACGTTGTCTCACCTTCAACGGCTATTCTGTGGACTGTCCTCACCTTGAGCGCATGGGTTATGGAGGTGACGGCAACTCCTCTACAATGTCAATACAGACCATGTACGATGCCGCCGACACCTATTACAATTGGATACAGGCGTGGGTTGACGCTCAGGATGCAGACGGCGGAATGCCTCATGTGGCTCCTGCCGGTGGAGGCGGAGGCGGTCCCTACTGGTGCGGATTTATCGTACAGGCACCGTACAGGGCTTATCTCAACTATGCTGATGACCGTATGTTGGAGAAGCACTACACCTCTATGCAGCGTTGGCTGGATTATGTGAAGCGTTATTCGCCCGACGGACTGCTTCAGCGTTGGCCCGACACGAAAAACAGGATGTGGTTTCTCGGTGACTGGCTCACCCCCGACAATGTCAATGCCGGTGATGAAAGGAGCGTCTATTTTGTGAGTAACTGTTTCGTTTCGGAGTGCCTGCAGTCCATGACAGCCATTGCCCGGCATCTCGGAAAAGACTCTGATGCACAACAGTACGTTTTGTGGCGTGGCAGGATCAACCGCTTGTTGCAGACCAAATACTACAATTGTAACGACAGCACATACGCTTCAGGTTCGCCGCTTGATATGGCTTATGCCATGAACAGCGGCATTGTGCCCGACAGCATATACGGCAAGGTGAGGACAAAACTTGTCCGTTTGCAGCGCACGCAATACCGTTCGCACATAGCTGTCGGGTTGGTAGGAGTTGCCATTTTTACCGAATGGGCGGTTCGTAACCATGAAACGGAGTTGATGTATGACATACTCAAACAACCGGATTATCCCGGCTATATGGACATGATCAATCACGGAGCTACCACAACGTGGGAGTCATGGGATCGCTCAAGGTCACGCATACATAACTGTTACAATGGAATAGGCACATGGTTTTACCAAGCTCTTGGCGGCATAATTCCTGATCCTGAATATCCGGGATATGAACATTTCACGGTAGACCCGCAGCCGGTGGATGCCATAGAGTGGGTCAGTGTGAAGAAAGACACCCCGTTTGGACTGATAAAAGTGCATTGGAGAAAGACCGGAGACCGTCTGCAAATGGAACTTACAGTACCTGTTGGGACCACGGCAACGGTGAAGACCCCGCAGGGAAACAAGGAAGTCGGCAGCGGGCGACATGAGTTTACTTTTTAGAGAACACAAGACAAACAATAACAAATTCAACCAAGATGAGAAAAAATAAAGTTTTGTTATGGCTCTCATTCCTGTTTCTGGGGATAGCTTCGTGTGACAGCAGTTTTCTGGATCAGACATCCACGAGCGACCTTGACGAAAAGGTAGTCTTCGGAGACAGTACTTATGCCTCGGGATTTCTCACCAACATCTACACCAGTATAGGTTTTGACACCGATCCCGACCGCTTCGGAGGCCACAACTCCGGCAGTTCCAACGGTGGTCTGCAGGTAGCTTGCGACGAGGCGGAGTTCAGGTCTTCTTCTTCCATTACCACCGGTATGGCGTTTGCTACCGGCACGGTGAATCCAGTAATCGTCACTGACGATGCGTGGAGTACCTGCTACAAACAGATACGGGCCTGCAACACGTTTCTCAAAAAAATAGGAACGACCCCCATGACGGAGTCCACACGCCAGCAGTACATGGCGGAATGCCGGTTCTTGCGCGCCTGGTACTACTACACACTTGTGCGTCACTATGGCGGAGTACCGCTGATAGGAGACACCCTTTACAGGGCTGACGACAAGGTGAACGCTATGCGTGCCACCTATGAAGAGTGTATCAACTATATCACAGACGAGGTTAAGCAGGTGTTGGCTATGAATGTGTTGCGTCCGCGCACCTCAGGCAGTGCCAACGGACGCATCAGCGAGGGCGCTTGCTACGGTTTCCTTTCACGCGTATGTCTCGATGCGGCATCCCCGCTTCACAACAATCCTGAAGGCCAATGGGGCACTGCGGAGACCAAGAACCTGCTCGGTTATCCTTCTTATTCAAAGGAGCGTTGGTTGGAAGCCTACAAATATGCCAAGTCGGTGATGACTATGACATCGGGAGACTACAGGTTATTCGAGGTGCACGCCGACAATGACAACGGCGATGTGGAAGAACCCGGTTGGGGATACTATGCCGTACAGATTGCGGCAGATTTCGCTGACGTGACATCATACAAGGATTTCAGTTATCCTTATGGGGCATACCAGGAGATGATACTACAGTATAAAGAGCCGGAGTCGATACGCATATGTGACAATTTCTGCCCTCCATCGTGTGGCGGTGACAAATATGGCGGCTATATATACTGGGATCTTTGCGAGGCTTTTCCCATGATTGACGGCAAGTATTATGATGATCCCGCATGCAAGTATTACCAGACGGACGCACATTTGCGTGACTCCATACATCACATACATCCGAAAATGTACCGTGACCCGCGCTTCTCCAACGTAGTGACAGTGAACAATATGAAGCAGATGTCGGCAGGTGATCCGTCGCACATGGTATACACCTGCATCGGCGACGGCGCTACTGAGGATGCCATATACTCAGGTACTCCGACGGGACTGTACATAAAGAAGATGGTGCACCGCAACTGCGCCGGCAACTATTTCGTGGCTCCTCCGGTTTCACGTCCGCTTATCCGCTATGCGGAAATACTGCTCAACTACGCTGAAGCGGTGAATGAATACTACGGACCGGACTTCTCTGAGAGCCTCAGAAATGAGGAGATGAGTCCACTGGAGGTGCTAAAGCGTATTCGCCGCCGTGCAGGCATCGAGGCAGGTGCAGACAACATGTACGGTCTCAAGTCCAATATGACGCAGGAAGAGATGCGTGACGCCATACGTCTTGAACGTCGCCTGGAACTCTGTTTCGAGGGTTTCCGCTTCTTTGACGTGCGTCGCTGGATGATAGCCGACAAGACTGACAACGCCACAATGCACGGTCTGGAACTGACCCACAAGGGAAGCAATATGAATGAAGGGTATACGTGGCGTGTGGTTGACGTGCGCACGCATGTTTTCCGCAAGTCAATGTACTTCTGGCCTATACCCTACAGCGAGACTGTAAAGAACAAAGAACTCATACAGAATCCATATTATGAGACCACCAATGATTAGTCACTTACAACAAAAGGACATGAAGAATTTACTGACAAAGGCTGTTGTAGTCTGCCTGACAGCGCTGGCTACGGCATCATGCGGCACTTTTTCCGACGATATAGACCCTTACGGAGGCAAAGAAGCGGCAAAAGACCTGAGTGGTGTATGGAAGTTGAAGACGGTGACACGCAACAGTATAGACATCACAACACAGATGGACTTTTCGCAGTTTACCCTCAATCTGAATACGGACGGGTCTTATTCCATAGACAACTACCTGCCTTTCATTGTCAGGGAAAGTGGTACGTGGGCTATCGATGACCCCAACTACCCGTTTGTGATTTCTTTTAAGGAACAGTCGGCCAATGCTTCCATTGACGTGGAACTGAGTTATCCCATAGTGAACGGAAAGCGTGCGCTGTCCATAACCCACTCTCCCGGCTGTTACTCCAACACCTATACATATACTCTTGAGAGAGTTTCAACCGGCAAATAAAAGGGAGGATACAGACATGAAGAAATTTTTTGGTTTGAAAATACGAAGATATCATTTCCTGGTTTTTGCCTTTGTCATAGCCATAGCCGTGACAGGATGTGTCTATATTGACAGTTTCTCCGTCACACAAGTGATTGACGGAAAGGAAGTGAACTACGCTTATGCCAACACAGAGGCAACATTCACGCTGAAAGGACATATCGAAGCACATGAGGATCACTCTGATGTCAACTTCGTAGTGGGCTTTCTTGTACCGAAATCATGGAAGGTGGCGGAAAACGGAAAGGTGACATACAAATGCGATCTCGCCGAAGACCATGACCAGATTATGACAATGTCGGTGATGCCATCATCGCAGTTGCCAAAGAACGGCAACGGACGCACATGGGTGGAGTGCCTGACACAGGAATACGGAGTAGGCACTAACGTGCTTGACGACATGGAATGGGTGGTATTCCAGACGGATGACAAATACACAATCATAAACAACCAGTTTCCCACCTATACGATATGGCTCAAGACCAACGTAGGCGAGAAGAACCTCAAGTGTCATATCGGTGTGTTCGTCAACCATACGGACGACGGTTTCAGCAACGGTTCTGACCACAAGAAAGTGCAGTTCAGCTCGGAGTGTTTTGAGGTCGTAGGAGGCAAGGGCGCAACACTTGATTTCTGCAGCAACCACTATAACAAGGTGTCACCTATGACTTCGTTGCAGAATGATCTCATTACGTTCACCTTCAACGGCTCTGTCAATGCCAATAAGCTGGCTGGAGCGGATGCAGTGTATTTCAACGGAACGGCCTATACCACGGACGGCAAGAAATATGAACTCACGGAGCGGAGTGCCAAGACGCAGATGACGCGTGAGAACGCTTACAGTGACAACTACAGTATCACCGTATGGCCGGTCGGACTGTTTGGTATACCTGTGACGGAAACGATAGAAAGGATTACCTACTACTTTACGAGCAAAGACGGTGTCCTTACTTACCAGAACGGAGAAGAAGGGACGATAACGTTGTCGGACGATGACTATATGGCGGAGGGAACGGCAATTCCTTCTGTGAAAGAGCCTTTCAATTTCACCTTCGAGTGTGAGTAGGGCAATGTATAACGAGAAAAAGAAATGCTGTATGATAAATATTGATTTTTCAAATAGAAACCGTTTGTTGTCTGTTGCGGCAATGTTCATCTCTTTGTCGGTTTCCTCCACGCTGTCTGCACAGACGCAGAGGGGCATTGTCTACGACGATTCGAACTGTCCATTGCCTGGCGTCATCGTTCAGATAAAAGGTACTGACAAAATCGTTACGACCGATGAGGAAGGCACATTTGCCCTTGACTGTGGTCAGAACGATGTGCTTACGTTTTCTTTGGTGGGCTATCTCTACAAGGAACAAAAGGTCGGCAGGAACGGCAAAGACCGTGTCGTGCACCTTACGGAGAGTTTCGTCAATAACGGCAAGGACATGACAACCCCCTATGGAGAGAAGATTTCACCGGACGAGAACCTTGGAGCAGTGTCCACAGTCTACGGTAAAGACCTTGGCAAATACTTGTCCACGGATATCCTTACTTCGCTTCAGGGCAGGATGCCGGGCTTCAATGTGCAGCAATACCGCGGGTTTCATCTGCCGTACACGAGTTCCAACACAAGTACGGATCTCGTAGGTTCATTGCCGGCAAACTTCGGACAGGGAGTGTACAGTGACAATACACGTTTCAATCTCGTCTCACGCAGCATGTCGCCAGTGATAATTGTCGATGGTGTGGAGCGTGATCTTGTGTCGATAGACCCGGAGTCCATAGAGTCGGTATCACTCCAGCGTGATGCCCTCTCATCGATGTTCCTTGGCATGAAGAGTTCACGTGGAGCTCTTGTCATAACAACCAAGCAGCCGACAAAAGGAAAGATACGCCTTTCGCTGACAGGCAAGTTCGGTGTACACAGCAGCGTGAATCATCTGAAACCCCTCTCCGCAGCCCAATATTCGTATCTTCTCAACGAAGCCCTGCAGAATGACGGCAAGGCGGGAATATACACTTCGTCAGACTACAAGGCTTATCTTGAAGGGACAAACCCTTACACTCACCCGAATGTAAATTGGGAGGATGCCGTGATGAACGACTGTGCCACGACCCAATCCTACAATCTGAATGTTTCGGGAGGAGGAAAGGTGGCTCAGTTCTTCGTGTCTTTGGGCTACATGAACGAGGAGGGGCTGTTCAAAACTGACAGCAAGAACAGCTATAACACAAACCTCAACTATAACCGTTACATGATTTCGTCAAAGGTAAACATCAATGTGGCGAGAGGACTTACGGCCTCGTTGACAGCCATAGGCCGTGTTATCGAGGGCAATCAGCCCGGCGGAACGGGAACAGGTTATAGCGACTTGCTTCTCACAGTCTTCAATACACCCAACAATGCCTACCCCATATACAATGAAAACGGCACTTACGGAGGCAACTATTCTTTCCAGAACAATCTCCTTTCACAGACGATGGAGAGTGGATACATATCCGACAACACGCGCGACATAATGGCTACAGGAACGCTGAAATATGATTTCAGCAGTATCGTAAAAGGTCTGTCGGCAAAATTTATCGGTTCTGTAGCTACGCAAAGCCGTACGGCTATCACGCGTACAAAGCGCAACGCGGTGTACGCCCTCTCCAAGGATGATGCCGGAAATCCTGTCTATACGATGTATTCGTCTCCGTCTTCGCAGACCAACGGCTTTACTTCCGTCAGCAATTACCAGAATCTTTACGGACAGCTCTCGGTAGACTATGAGTGCAAATTCGGCTCTCACTCCATGAAAGCAAGTGTCCTGGGTGATACGAGACAGGAAATTGATGACTATGATTTGCCTATGATTCCTTCCAATATCATGGAGAATGTAGCTTACAACTATGCCCAAAAGTATTTTGTGGAGGCAAAACTCTCAGAGAGTTATTATAACCGTTACGCTCCGGGAAAGCGGTGGGGAACATTTGGCGCAGTGGGTCTTGGATGGGATATCAGCAGGGAGAAGTTCATGGAGTCGGCTTTGTGGCTCGACAAACTGAAACTCCGCGGAGTATTCGGACGCACAGGCAACGGAATAAGCAATTCCGGTTACTATACATGGCGCCAGACATACAGCCGTGTTCTCACGGGCTTCTATCCTCTCGGTTCATCGCTTGGACGCGGGTATTTTGTGTATGAGAACGAGCCGATAGCCAATCCTTACATATCCTACGAGAAGGCAAACAAGTTGGATATAGGTCTTGACGCATCGCTTTTCGGCAAGCGTCTGTCGCTTACTCTCGACTATTACAACGACAAATATCTCGACCTGCTTCAGCAGAGAGGCAAAAGCATAGAACTGTTGGGCGCAACATATCCGGTGGAGAATATCGGCAAGTCGCGTCGCTACGGTCTTGAAGCAAGCGTTACATGGCAGGACAGGATAGGAAAGTTCAACTATTATGTGACTGGAAACTGGAGTATAGCGCAGACGAAGCTCCTTTTCATGGATGAACAGGAAACTCCCCAAAACTATCTGCGTCAGACAGGACGTCCTGAAGGGGTTGTTTTCGGACTGCAGACTGACGGATTTCTCACTGCAGAGGATATTGCAGCCAATTACCCTGTTATGGTCGGCTATGAAGTGCAGCCTGGTGATGTGAAGTATGTGGACCAGAATAAAGACGGAATAATTGACGAATGGGACAGGGTAGTGATAGGCGGCGAAAAACCGATACAGTGTTTCGGACTTGATCTTGGCTTCGAATACCAAGGTTTTGAGTTCTCCATGCTCTGGCAAGGACTGTGCAACCGCGACCTCTATGTAGACAACCGTACACTTGTGGAAGGCTTTCAGGCTATAGGCAACAGTTATGGTCAGGCCTACAAAAACCTGCTTCAGCGCTGGACACCGGAAACTGCCACGACGGCAAAGTACCCGAGACTCACCGCAGGAGGCAACACCTACAACTATGGTGGCAGTTACGGTTCGTCGCTGTGGATGCATAATGGCGATTTCATTAGGCTTAAGAACTTGTCTCTGGCATATAATCTTCCCGAACCGTTCTGTAACAGAACGCTTGGAGGAGTACGTGCCAAGATATTCCTCGAAGGCCAGAACATATTGACTTTCTCGGGGTGTGATCTCGTCGATCCTGAAGTTACGTTCACCAGTTCGCCTCTTCAGCGTACAATATACATGGGTGTAAACCTTAAATTCTAATATGCGGAATAATATGAAAACAAGTAGATTATTCTTAATAGGAGTGGCAATCACAGGTATAGTTGCGGTTTCCTGTACTGACAACTATGAGAGTTTGCCCGTAGATCAGTTTACAAAGGAGTATGTATTCTCTACCACAGACTCTGCCGGTTCCATGGCTACGGAGTATCTCAATGCCATTTATGTGGAACTTCCCAATGGTCACAACCGAGTAGGCAGTGATTATCTGGACGCAGCATCTGACGATGCGCTTTCCCTGTACTTTGACAGCGACCCTGATGTGCGTCGTCTCCAGACGGGGAGCTATACTTCCAGCAACATGGTTTCTTCCGATATGATGTGGAAAGCATGCTATTCTTCCATACGCAAGTGCAATACTTTCATCAACGGAATAGACCGTGTGCCTTACAATACCACCTATACCAATGCGTTGGGCAACGTCCGTCCGTTGGGAGTATCCTACAAGGCGGAAGCGAGATTTCTGCGTGCGTTCTTCTATTTCATGCTTCTTGAACGCTATGGAGGTGTTCCTCTGCTCGGTGACAAGGAGTTTGACTTGGATGACAACCTTGAGATTCCGCGCAACACATTTGCCGAAACGGTTGACTATATTGCGGGCGAACTTGACGATATCCAGGATTCTTTGCGTTCATATCCGATGAGTGATGCCGCCAACTTTGCCCATGTGCCGACAAAACAGGCTTGTATAGCATTGAAGTCCCGTCTTTATCTGTATGCGGCAAGTCCTCTTTTCAATGGGGAAACCCTTGAAGCTGGCAACGAATATGTAGGATACGCCTCTTATGACGCTTCCCGCTGGCAGAGGGCGGCAGAGGTGGCAAAGGAGTTTATTGACAACTACGGTCTCGTAGGGACAAAGAAATCCATGAGTACGGCCAAGTTTCACTTGACCGACAAGGGAAGCTATACCAATGCGTTTATCAATTACTTTGGCGGTTCAAACCACGAGATAATATTCTTCCGCAACAATGGCGAGGGCTATTCTCAGGAGACCAACAATGGTCCGCTCGGTTTCTCGGGTTCACGTCTCGGCAAAGGACGGACCAATCCCACGCAGAATTTCGTTGATGCATTCCCTATGCTTGACGGAAAGATGCGGGGTGAGAGCAGCAAGTATCCCTATGATCCGCAGAATCCGTATGCCAATCGTGATCCCCGGCTTGACTTGATAGTGCTTCACCAAGGTTCCCAATGGCTCGGTAACACATTGCAGACTTATCAGGGAGGAGCCAACAATCCTTCAAGTGCAGGACGCTATTCGCAGACCAGTTACTTCCTGCGCAAGTTTATGGGCAACTGTACTACAAGCACAGAATACAGCAGCCATGCTGACCTGTGGATATATTTGCGCTATGGCGAAATCCTGCTGAACTTTGCGGAAGCTGCCAATGAGGCGGACGACACTTATCGTTCTGCACACATGGATGACATACTGATGGTATTGAAGACACTGCGTTGGCGTGCAGGAATCGAGGCGGGGAGTGACAACGACGTTGCCGCATACGGACTGGAGAAGGGTTCTTATGGACTGAAATCCGGCATGACACGTGAGGAACTCCGCAAAGTGATTCACAACGAACGCCGTGTGGAACTTGCATTCGAGGAACACCGCTATTTCGATATCCGCCGTTGGCGTGAGGCGGAAACGATTTTCCGGACACCGCTTCAGGGCATGCGTATCGTGGCAGGTTCCAACAGCATGAACTATAGCCCCATTGACATCGTGCAAGTGAACTGGACTGACAAGATGTATCTCTATCCGATTCCCTACACGGAGGTAAACAAGAATAAGAATATGGTGCAAAATCCCAATTGGAAATGAAAATGAAAAAACTGTTGATATTCCTCTTTTGCCTCAGTGCAACGGTGTTTGCATTTGGTCAGGCAACGGCTGTGACAGGTAAGGTGATAGACATAGAGACAGGCGATGAACTTATCGGTGTCACGGTGAAGGCACAAGGCACAAGCACCGCCACAGTAACTGACATCGACGGAAAGTTCAGTATCGGGGCTAAAACAGGTCAGACGCTCGTGTTTTCCTATATCGGCTATAAAGATGCGACACAGAAAGTGACAAGCGCAAATATGGTTGTCCGGATGCATCCTGACCAGAGTGACCTCAGTGAAGTGGTTGTCGTGGGCTATGGCAATGCAAAACGCATCACGCTGACAGGTGCCGTGAGTGCAATCAACGGCAAGGAACTGCAAAAGGTTCCGGTGTCGAGTGTGCAGAATGCCTTGGCTGGCAAGTTGCCTGGATTTTTCTCCCAACAGCGTTCCGGACAGCCCGGAAAGGATGCTTCCGACTTTTTCATTCGTGGTGTCAGTTCCTTGAACTCGGCAGGAAACCAACCTCTCATTATCGTGGATGACGTGGAGTACACGTATGAGCAGCTTTCCCAGATTAACGTAAATGAGATAGAGAGCATCTCAATACTGAAAGACGCTTCCACAACGGCTGTCTATGGTATCAAGGGAGCCAATGGCGTGCTTGTCGTGAAGACACGTCGTGGCGTGGAAGGAAAGCCGAGAATCAATGTCAGACTGGAAACAGGAATCCAGATGCCGGTACGTACGCCGAAGTTTCTCAACTCCTATGAAACGGCAGTTCTTGTGAACGAGGCTTATGCGAACGACAATCTGCAGCCGCAGTTTACCGAGTCTGATCTTGAACATTTCCGCACTGGAGACAGTCCGTACGCCTATCCTGATGTGAACTGGTATAATGAAATCTTCAAGAAGACAGCCCGCCAGAACAATGCCAACGTTGACGTTTCGGGTGGTACTGACCGGTTGAAATACTTTGTTTCAGTGGGATATTTCTCCCAGAACGGTCTTGTGAAAGACTTTGGGGCAGCCAACAATGACGTGAACTCCAACTATCTGTACCGCCGTTTCAACTATCGCTCGAACCTGGACTTCCAGGTGACGAAGAATCTGGATATGCGCCTGGACATAACTTCACGCTTTATGAACATCAATGAGCCGTATGGCATTAACGCTACGGGCGAAATCTACAATTTTGAATCAATGCACCCGTATTCTGCGCCGGTAGTCAACCCCGATGGCTCATGGGCTTATCTCTACGACACTCAAGGCAGAAAGCCTACCCTTAACGCTCGTCTGGCCAACCAGGGATATTCACGCACAAGACGAAATGACAACAATCTGCTCTACAATGCAAACTGGAAGATGGATTTTATCACCAAGGGATTGTCGTCAAATGTCCGTGTGGCTTATTCTACAGTGGATGAAAACTATCGTCAGGCGTGGCGCAGTTCTTTCCCGACATACCATTATAACGTGACTGCAGAGGGCGATGGCTACTACACGATAAACCCTGACCATGTGTATACCAATGGCTCGTATGCCGTGACGGGAGGTTCCAATGTCGCAAAAAAGGATCTTAACCTTCAGGCTTTCGCCAATTACGAACGCATATTCGATGATGCGCACGATGTAGGCGCTATGTTGCTCTATAATTTGCAGAGTACAACATGGGAGAAAAAGAGCAATGATTTCGGCAACCAGCGTGTTCCGGAGAAATTCATGGGACTGTCTCTGAAACTCAGCTACAAATACAGGAACCGCTATCTGTTGGATATCAACACGGCCTACAATGGTTCCGACCGCTTCGCCAAGGGACACCGGTACGGTCTGTTCCCCGCTTTCGGCGCCGGTTGGGCTATTTCTGAAGAACCGTGGTTCCGCAAGAAACTTGCCAAAAGTGTCGACTTGCTCAAGGTGCGCGTCTCATGGGGTATCGTGGGCTCTGATGTGGCTATGGGTGACCGCTATCTCTACAACCAGGTATATGAGACCGGAAGCCTCTATTACTTCGGTGACCGTGCCATGACATGGCAAGGCTATAGGGAAGGAACACTCGGCAATGACAACGTGACATGGGAGAAAGCCCGCAAATTTGATGTCGGTATAGATCTCAATTTGTGGAATTCGTTTTCCCTGATGTTTGACTATTTCTACGATTACCGCTATGATCAGCTTGTCTACCGCAATGACATATCCCAGATTTTGGGCATCGGCACATCTCCGGTCAATGTGGCTGAGACTTCCAACCAGGGTTTTGATGGTCAGGTCGGCTACCGTAACCAGTGGGGAGACTGGGGACTGAATACCAACCTCGTGTTTTCTTATGCGAAGAACAAGATTATTTATGAGGCAGAGGCACAGCAACGCTATCCGTGGCTTGCTGCCACAGGCAAGCCGATAGGTCAGCAGTTCGGTTATCACTGGATAGGTTACTACACTCCGGAAGACATCACCCTCATTGAAGCAGGCGACGCTTCCGCACCGGCAGTGCCCAATACGGACATTGCTGTCCAGGCAGGTGATTTGAAATATCAGGATCTGAACAATGACGGAACTATAGATGACTATGACAAGATGGCCATAGGCAAGCCGAATCTTCCCAATACCACCCTTGGCTGGACTATCGGCGGCAGTTGGAAAGGGCTGACTCTGAGTATTCTTTTCCAAGGTTCGTTCAACTATAGTTTCTCTGTCGTGGGAACAGGCATAGAGCCGTTTAAGAGCCAGTTCCAGCCGTTGCACAAGGAACGCTGGACACTGGAGCGTTACAAGAACGGCGAGACGATAAACTTCCCGCGGCTCACTTCCAATCCGTCAACGATCAATTCCGCTTCAGCCTATATGTCGGACTTCTGGCTTGTTGACGCTTGGTACATCCGTCTGAAGACCATTGACCTGTCCTATAATTTCCCGCAGAAGATATTGCCCAAGTTCATGGAGGGCCTCAGACTGTACATGAATGCCTATAATCTGCTGACTTGGACATCGTATGACAAGTATCAGCAAGACCCGGAAATAGAGACAAATTCCGCCGGTGACGCCTATATGAACCAGAGGGTCATCAACTTCGGAGTGGCTATAGGGTTCTGATTATTCCGTATATTTGGCGAAACAACACATAAACAATAATACATAAACAACATGAAACATCTTAGATTGATGGTTTTGTCATTACTACTGACAGGAATGGCAACGGTGTCTGCGCAGCAGAGAGATTTGGTGCAGTATGTCAATACACTGCAAGGTACGCATTCCAATTTTGGACTTTCCCATGGCAACACGTTTCCTGCGACTGCCATGCCGTTCGCCCAGCACATGTGGACACCGCAGACTGGTCCTAACGGAGAGGGCTTCAAGTATCTTTATGATGCCGATGACATACGCGGATTCGGCCAAAGCCACCAGTGCTCACCATGGGTGAGCGATTACGCAGTCTACACTTTCTTTCCCGAAGTTGGCACTCTTCAGGTGGATCCAGACAAGCGCGGGGCTAAGTTCTCCCATAAGAATGAGGTAGGAAAACCTCACTATTACTCCGTGAAATTTGACAATGGCATACGCACGGAGTTCGCTCCCACTGACCGTGGAGTGCATTTCCGCTTTTCCTATCCGAAGACAGGCGATGCCTATCTCGTGATTGACGGTTACACAGACATGAGTGACATCACCATCGACCCTGCCAAACGCCAGGTGCGCGGATGGGTGAATAACCAGCGGTTTGTCAACCATTCGGACAATTTCCGCAACTATTTTGTCATCCAGTTTGACCAGTCTTTTGCCGATTACGGCATCTGGGAGGGAGAGAACAAGCAGCTCTTCGCCAAGCAGACGCAGGGTCATGGCAAACGCTACGGTGCTTACCTGAAGTTCAAGAAGGGTGCAAAGGTGCAGGCCAAGGCGGCTTCTTCCTACATCACTCCAGAGCAGGCAGAGGTCACTCTCAACATGGAACTGGGCGGCGACAAGAACCTTGAGGCTACCAAGGCAAAGGGATTCAAACGCTGGAATGACCTTCTCAACCGCATAGTCGTGGAAGGCGGCACTGACGAAGAGATACGCACGTTCTACTCATGCCTGTTCCGCAGCAACCTTTTCTCACGCAAGTTCTATGAACTTCGTGCTGACGGAACTCCTTATTACTATAGTCCGTACGATGGCAAAGTGTATGATGGCTATATGTTTACGGACAACGGATTTTGGGATACCTTCCGTTCGCAGTTCCCGTTGACCAACATATTGCACCGTGAACAGCAGGGCAGATACATGCAGTCGCTCCTTGACGCCCAGAAGCAGTTCGGTTGGTTGCCGTCATGGTCATTCCCCGGAGAAACCGGAGGCATGTGTGGCAACCACTCCATATCTCTCCTTGCCGATGCGTGGGCAAAGGGCATACGCACTTTCAACCCCGATTCTGCCCTTGTGGCATACGCTCATGAGGCGATGAACAAAGGCCCTCTTGGCGGTGCGAACGGCCGTGCTGGCTGGAAAGAGTATTTTGAACTCGGATACGTGGCATTCCCCGAGAGCCACGGTTCGGTGACGCAGACTCTCGAATACACCTATGATGACTGGTGCGCCTACAATCTTGCAAAGCAGACGGGCAATAAATTCTACGAACAGGTATTTGCAAAACAGATGTTCAACTACAAGAACCTGTTTGACAAGAATACCGGTTTCTTCCGCGGACGGCTCATTAACGGCAAGTTCTACGAGCCGTTTGACCCGATTGCATGGGGTGGCCCGTACACCGAAGGCAACGCTTGGCACTACATCTGGTCGGTGTTCCATGACGTGGAAGGGCTTATCCGCCTTTTCGGAAGCGATGAGGCTTTCTGCAACAAGATAGACTCTGTGTTCTCGCAGAGCAATGACGTGCATCCTGCGTGGTATGGCGGCATGATACACGAAATGGTGGAGATGCAGGAGGCAAATATGGGTCAGTACGCTCATGGCAACCAACCTATTCAGCACATGATATACCTTTACAGTTATGCAGGACAGCCCTGGAAGACCCAGTATTGGATTCGTCAGGTGATGAGCCGCCTCTACAACTCCACCGAAGACGGTTTTCCAGGTGATGAAGACCAGGGCGGAATGTCCTCATGGTATGTTCTCTCAGCGTTGGGCATATATGCGGTTACACCAGGCACCAACCAGTATGTCATCGGTTCGCCAGTATTCAAGAAGGCGACAATTACCATGGAGAACGGCAACAAGTTTGTCATCGAGGCTGAAGGCAACTCCAAGGACAACGTCTACATACAGAGCGGTACGCTCAACGGCAAGAATCTCGACAAGAACTACATCACCTACGACGACATCAACAACGGCGGAAGCCTGAAGTTCGTCATGGGTTCGCAGCCCAACAAGCAGCGCAACATAGCCAAGAGTGCCGCTCCTTACTCAGTGTCGACGGCGATGCGTGCGGAGCACAGACCTCATAAAGGAAAGTAAAAACACAGGTGCAACACATGAAGAGAATATTTTCAGCAATGGTCCTGTCGCTTGCGGTGGTTGCCGCAAGTGCGCAGGGCTATGTGGAAAAGGTCAATACGCTTATCGGGACAAAGGGTGCCGGACTTGCCTCCGGTTACCTTTTCCCCGGTGCGACCTATCCTCACGGTATGGTGCAGTTCACTCCGTCCTACTTTGCCAAGAATGCCGGATTCGTCATAAACCAGGCAAGCGGCGGCGGATGTGAACACATGGGCAACTGTCCGACCTTCCCCTTGAAAGGCGAACTCAAGGCATCACCCGACATGATACGCAATGCCAAGATAACCGTAACCGAAGAAGAAGGTCATGCAGGCTACTATAAGGCAATGGTGCAAGATGATGTCAAAGCCGAACTTACGGTTACTGAGCGCACCGGAATGGCACGTTACACATGGCCGGATGCCGACAATCGCGGTACGGTTATCATCGGGACAGGTCTTGCTGGCAACAAAATCACAGAGGCTGCAGCCGTCATCACTTCGCCAAGGACAATGGAGGGTTATGCCGATGGAGGTTCTTTCTGCGGCTTGCCAACCCACTATAAGGTGTATTTCTATGCCGAATTCGACCGCGATGCAGTGACTACCGGCACATGGAAACGCAAAAGCCTGCATCCTGGAGCGGATTTCGCACAGGGTGAATACAGCGGTCTCTACTTCACATTCGACACGTCATCCGGCAAACAGGTGCAGTATCGTATCGGCGTTTCCTATGTGTCCGTAGAGAATGCGAAAATGAATCTCAAGGCGGAAAACAGCGGTTGGGACTTTGATGCGGTGCGTTCTGCCTGTGAAAACCAGTGGAACAAGTTTCTCGGAAAGATAGAGGTAAGCGGCAACAACAAGGCAGACAGGGTACAGCAGTTTTACACTCATCTCTACCGTGCCTTTATCCATCCGAGCGTATGCTCCGATGTCAACGGAGAATACATGGGTGCTGATTTCCTCGTACATAAGACTGATTTCAAGCAATACACCCAGTTCTCCAATTGGGATACTTACCGCACACAGATACAGTTGCTGTCGATTATCGAGCCTGATGTGGTCTCTGACATAGTGACATCGCACTATGATTTCGCAGTGCAGTGGGTTATGGCAAACATAGAGACGGGTATCATGCAGGGCGATCCATCGTCGATTCTCATATCAAACGCATGGGCTTTCGGTGCAAGAAACTATGACCCGAAACCCATATTCGACGTTATGCGTAAGGGAGCGGAGGTTCCGGGTTCCAAGTCCCAAGACCAGGAGACACGTCCGTACTTGCAGCAGTATCTTGACAAAGGCTATTGTCCCGCTTCGATACAGTTGGAATACACGTCCGCCGACTTTGCTATAGCCCAGTTCGCGCTGCATGCCGTAGGTGACGAGTTCTCGTCATGGCGCTATTTCCATTATGCACGTTCATGGAAAAACCTGTGGAATCCCGACACGAAATGGCTGCAGTCGCGCAATGAGGACGGCTCTTGGAAAAATCAGGGAGACGATTGGCGTGAGGCCACATACAAGGATTATTTCTGGATGGTTCCGTATAACATCAAGGGGCTCATAGACCTTTTGGGCGGCAATGCCAATGCAGAGAAACGCCTTGACGATTATTTCGTCCGTCTTGATGCCGGCTACGGAGATGAATGGTTCGCCTCAGGCAACGAGCCAAGTTGGGGTATTCCCTGGGTTTACAACTGGGTGGGAACTCCCTGGAAGACCTCTCAGGTGCTCCGTCGCACGCTCAATGAAATGTATTCCAGTGCCATCAACGGTCTTCCCGGCAATGATGATCTCGGTTCAATGGGCGCTTGGTATGTGTGGACTTGTCTTGGCTTGTACCCGGAAATACCCGGTGTGGGAGGCTTTTCTGTCAATACTCCCGTATTTGAGAAAGCCGTTGTCCACCTTCCCAAGGCAGACATCACCATAGCGGGAGGTTCTGAAAAGAACATCTATACCACCTCCTTGAAACTCAACGGCAAGTCGTTCAACGGGACATGGATACCATGGGACAAACTGAGCGGAGGCGCTGCGCTTGTATATTCCACATCTTCGTCACCCGACAAGAAATGGGGTACAGGAACGGTTCCTCCATCCTATGAGTGAAACACCTTTGGTTTCGTCTTCGCTACGGATACAGTTTAGTGTATAGCGGAAAAATAATTATGGTCGTAATGGGCTTTCCACTACGACCATAATTTTGTCATTGTCCTGTTGAGAATACTTTTCTGGTCTATTCGAACAGCGACTCCCAATTGTATATTCTGTAGAAATTAGGCTTCACATAGTCCGCACTTCCCGTGTAGTTGTAGTTGTCGTCGGTTGTCGGTGCAGTCTGTGCAGTGGACATCACGAGTTCTCCGTTGCGTGAAAGTGACGGATGCAGAACCACTCTGGTCAGAGTGTTGTAATACTGGTTTCCGAGTTTGCTGACCGTCTCAGGTACTACAAAGAGGTGTTTCACGTCCTTGAATGGTCCGTAAGGTGTCTTTGAACGCCAGATGCGCACATCATTCTGGTTCTGGTACGACTGTCCGATGAGGTAATAATAGTCGCCCTTCTTCATCACTTGCGGATGTTGGCAACCGGCATTCTGTTCCAGCATGTTGGAGCGGAGTGCCTCATCGCTTGCCGTAGTGGCTGTTGCGGTCGGTATGTTCTTAGTCCATGTGATTTCTCCGTTGGTGTCGATGATGCAGTATTCCCATTCTGAGGCGAGGTCGTGAGTGGCCGTGCGCGCTACGAGAACACCGTTTATTCCCGACAGGAGATAGGAACAGTACATGTAGTTGTGTCCGTCCTCGTCTTGCCACAGGCAGTCGTCATAGGCAATGTAGTTCTTGAACAGAGGGTCAAGACTGGATTCTTCCTGCAGATATCCCTTGTCCGAAGGTTTTCCGTTGGTGGTGTATGTGTAGACGCTGCTGTTGTCCCTTCTTCCGAGAGAGGAGCGGAAGGCAGTCCACTGCACTTGCAGTTTCCCGTTGTATGTACAAGCCACTCCCGGCCAATAGTGGTATGTGGAAGACGTGTGCTTCTTCAACGGTTCGCCGTAATAGTAGTTCGGATCATCGGGATTTGTCGTCTGCATGTAGTTGTTTAGACAGTAGAGGTCCTTTGCCGACGGTTCTGAGAGCGTGCCGTTGTCGGTAGTGAGCACAAGAATGGCGTTTCTCACGAAATTGCCGTCAGTTCTTGCCCTTGTCTTGCCGTCGACAGTGCCGAAGTAACTGTCGCGCACGATGAAGGCGAGGCTTCCGTCCGACATCTTTACGGAGCTTTGTATCTCGCCGCCGTTCCATCCCAGTGTTTGCGAGAACACACTGTTCAGGAGGTTGTCGCGGTATACAAACACATTGTCATCGTACTGTCCGATGTTGATAATCTTCTTCAGCTGCCAGTTGCCGGCGAGTTCAGGTTCTTCGGCAGTGGTGTTTGAAGGTGTCACTTCCACTTCTTCGTAACCGATGGCTGCGGTGTCATAGTCATTGCAGGCGACGAGCGACATTGCCGCCAAGGCTATGCCTGCCAACGCATATAATTTGTTCTTCTCCATAATATGATTGTCTCCTACGTCTTAGTTGTTGGTAATGCTCAGTGGAACAAGCACCTCGTGCATGAAATGCCAGTTGTTTTCATTCGAGAGCTTGTATCTGTAGTTCAGGTAGAAAGTGCTGTTCTCTTTGTCGTAATAGCTCGGGTTGCCGTCGAGTTCCGCCACTGTCACCGACGTGCTTGACTCTTGCCATGTAGCGACAGTCACTTTCTGGCGTTTCACATAATTGCCAGTGAACTCTCCCTCCTCATATACCGGGATGTCGATAATCTCGTCCGGGTGCACGGTGACGTTCACCGACTGGTTGCGCACGACAGATGCCGTGGTGCTGTAGTTGGTACTTGGCAACATGCGTACGCTCTGTTCGCCTGTGGGAATGAACGATTTGGTGGAGTTGACGGCTGTTGCCACACCTTGGGGGGTGAACTCTCCGTTTGCTTCCGAGTATGTCTGCTCTGTTCCGTTCATGGTGTAGTAAGTGGTGGACTTTGTCGTGGCATAGTCGTTCTTTACGTATATGCGGTAGAGCACGTTCTGTTTGTCTTCGGAAATCATGTAGTTTGACACCGACTTTATACGGATTGGGATGTAGTAGGTCTCGTCAAGCGAGATGTCATTGACATTGACCTTTATCGGGAACTTTACATACGGATTTCCGCTTCCGGCCTTTAGCGTGGTCTTCCAGCTCTCCACCGAGTAGTAGTCAGGGTCGAGTTCCTGCACATAACTGCTGTAGGTATCGCCGTAGGTGCGCTGGTTGTAGTTGCGCAGATAGTCGGAATAGACTTCCAGTTCGACGTCGACATCAGTGTCAATGCTCGTGGTTCCTCCTGCGTAAACGGACAGATAGCCCACCGATTCGTCCCCGAAAGTATATTCCTGACCGGTGATGTTGTTGTCGCCGCTCACAATATAAATCTCTTTGCGGTATTGCTCTTCGTCATAGAAAATGGTTTCACAGGCGGAAAGGATAACCGCGGCAACCGCTCCGCAGAGGGCTGTCCTGACATGTTTTTCTATATGCGATGTATTCATATTCTTGTAGTATTGAAACGTTACTTTTCCCAACCGGGGTTCTGGTCAAGTGTCGGAACCTTGCGTATTTCGTCAAGAGAGAGTGGCAGAAGCATCATCTTCGGCTTGAAGACGCGTTCGCGTATGGTGGAGTACTGTATGATTGTCGGCTGGTAGAACCCTGACCACTCGGTCACATTTACGTTCAGACCCTGCAAAGGCTCCTTTTCCAAGTCCTCGACAATGCCCCAACGGCGTATGTCATAGTAGCGTCTGCCTTCCCAGAACATCTCTATGCAGCGCTCACGCTCGACGACTTTCTCGAAAGACTCCTCCGTGGCGAGTTCCTCATCCGACAGTCCAGGCAGTCCGGCGCGGTATCTGATGCGGTTGAAAGCCGCCTTTATGGCTTCCGTGTCGCGGCTGTATGTCTGTCCGTCTATCTCGTATGACTTGGTGAGATGGTTGAGTGCCTCGGCATAGGACAGCAGTATCTCCGCATAACGGATAATAGGGAAAGTCTTCTCCACCTGTCTGCTGTTGGTTCCGGAGCAAGCGTCACGGGGATGAATGTACTTTGTTCCGGTGTATCCTGTTATGTTGTACACGTTGTTGGTCGATGATGTCATGCCGCAGTTCGCACCTTTGTAGTAACCCACAACTTGGTCATGCTTGCCCATGTCGCTTGTTGACGACATCGTCCAGTAGCGTCCGGAGAAGCCTATGTTGGCGTAGAAACGCGGCTCGCGGTTGTCGTACGCCGCAAATGTACCTGCCTTGAGCGTATAGTTCTTTGACAGTATCTTGTCGTCCTGGACTATGCACGTGCGGTCAAAGGGGCGGTTCAGGTAAGGATATTCGGCACTTGAGTTGCTGATATCCCTTCCGTCAGCCATGTAGAACATGTCAACCATGCGCTGCGGAACGCTCACGCAGCTGCTTCCGCCGAGAGTCAGCGGGAACACATAGCCGAGATGTCCTCCCACGCCATTGGTTGTTCCCCAGATAAGTTCCTTGTTTGTCGCTGCCACAGCCTCGCCTGTGAACTGCTCCGAATAGGAACGGAAAGGGTCGATGCCGCCGGCTCCGTCAGGGTAGGGGGCACTCGGCACGTTTGCGGGCAGTGCTGCCGTGTAGGCATCAGCCTCCACTGTGTAGAGTTCATAGAGATTGAGGTCCATCACCTTCTTGGCTGCCGCTGCCGCTATGGCCCATTTCTTCTCGTCATACTCCATGTTCACGTAGTATTTGCCGTCAGTTTTGCGTGTCCAGTCACCGAAGTACTTGCGTGCCACAGAACCTCCGTTGAAGAGCGGACTTGCCGCGGCAAGGCGGATGCGTGCCGACAATGAGAGGGCCGCGCCCTTGGTCGGGGCTTGTATCATGTCTATCGAACGTTTCGAGGGAAGGTTCTGTGCGGCAGCCTCAAACTCACCGCAGATGTAGTCTACACATTCGTCGAACGTGTTGCGCACGGTCTCGTAGTACTTCGGAGTCTCGTTGCTCGACAGTACCTTGTCGCCCATGAGAATCATAGGACCTTGGTTGCGGAATATCCAGTAGTAGGCGTATGCCCGCAGGAAACGCACCTCCGAACGGAACTCCATCTTGTCGAAGCTGTTCATGTCGGGCACTCCGTCGATATTGGAGAGGATGATGTTGCACTTGCGGATTATCTTGTAGCATTCGTTCCACACGTTGAAGTCCCATGTCCAGCCGCCTGTCGACGATGCCGTGATTTGGTCTGTGGTCAGCATAGTGCCCGAGAACTGTATGTCAAGCATGCCTCCGTTCCAGTTGCCGCACGACACAGCCTCGTCCGAACCGGTCACTCCGGGAGTGCTGCCGTAGTACCACAGCATGCCTTCTTCGGGCAACAGGTTCACTGCACCGTTGTAATACCGCTCTATGTTGGTCTGACTTGCGAAGATGGAGTCTTCCATAAATGTGTCGGCAAAGTATTTGTCAACGTTCAGGTAGTCCTTGCAACTGCCAAGTACCAGTGTCGTCAGTACGGCGACGGGTAATATAATCTTTTTCATAGTCAGTTTTTCTTGTATACGGTTTTAGAAGTTAAGTTGTAGCTGCAGGCTGTAACGCCCTGTGAGAGGGTAAGCTTGTCCGCATGAAGTGGCTTGTTCCGGGTCGTATATCTTCACGCCGTCCCACACATGGAGGTTCTCGCACATGAGCTGTATGTCAATGGACTGAAGTCCGACTTTCTTCATGAAATTCGACTTCCAGCGGTAGTTCACACTCACTTCCTGCAGTCTCAGATACCGTGCATCGGCCTTCCAGAATGTCGAAGGCTGTGTGTTGTTGGTGTTCTTGCCGTAGTACAGGCGCGGGAAACGTGCGTTCGGGTTCTCCGTAGACGGGTCTCCCGAATACTCTGCGGATATCCAGCGGTTACCTTTCTCATAGGCTATGGAGAGCACGTTGCCCTGATAGCCTTGGTTGAAAGGCATATATCCGTCGAACGTGTTGCCGTCGCTGCCGCCATAGAGGAAATAGTTGTGGCCCGTTCCCTTGAAGAGCACGTTGAGCGTCCACCCTTTGTATTCTGCCGAAAAGCCGAAACCGTACTGCAACTGCGGCAGTCCTGAATAGGCGAACAACGGCACTTTGTCGTCCGAGTTGATGACACCGTCGCCATTCACGTCCTGGTATTTGATGTCGCCCGGACGGAGTGTGCCGAACTGCGACGGACTCATGTCGATGTCATCCTGGTCCTTGAACAGACCAAGAGCGATGTAGCCTCTCTGCACGTTGTTGGCATAGCCGTTCTTTTCGAGGTAGCTGTATGGCTGGCGCGCTTCCTCCCAGTTGATGATCTTGTTCTTCGAGAGGGTGAAATTGCCGCGGAACGTGAGGTTCAGATCCTTGCCTATTTTTTGGAAATACTCGAAGTTGCCGTCGCCTCCCCAGCTCTTCATGCTGCCGACATTGCCGTAGGGCATGCTTATGAGACCTACGTATGCAGGCACTTGGGTGCGCTGCTGGAAGATGGCATCACGCCTGTCGAGGAAGTAGTCCACAGTTACGGTGAACTTGTCATTAAAGAGGTGCATGTCCATTCCGACGTCAAACTTCTTCGCTTTCTCCCAGACGAGGTTGTCGGCACCCACCTGGCTTTCTGTCAGCGAACCTGTTCCGCCCCACGCTGTCCTTGCCGTTGTGCTCTCGGAGATGAGCGTCAGGTAGGGGAAACGTGAACTTGCTATCTGGTCATTGCCCACAATACCGTAGGAACCGCGCAGTTTCAGGAACGACAGCCAGGGCAGGGTGTCCTGCACGAACTTGTAGCTGGTGGGAATCCACGCCAATGCCATTGAGGGGAAGAATCCGTACTGGCGGCCCGGCTGGAAATTTTCCGAACCGGTCAGACCGAAGTTCGCGTCAACGAAATAGGTGTCCTTGTAACCGTAGTTGATACGTCCCGACAACGACTGGTAGCGCTTCGGGATAGCTCCCATGGAACTTGCCGCGCCCGTTTCCTGTGTGTCCTGGATGTAATAGTAGAGAAGTCCGCCCACGGAGTGGTCGCCGAACTTGCGGTCGTAGTTGACGTTTGCGTCGAAATAGAGCTTGCGCCACGTCCACGCTGCAGAACTGTAGTTGACCGACACGGGAGTTACACGCTGTGAAAGGAGCAGCTCTCCCGAAGAGTTGCGGCCTGTCGCCATATAGAGCGACGGCATCTTGTAGCGGCTTTCGCCGAGCAGTGACTGCGTGTCGAGCGAACCCTGAATCTTGGCGGTCAGTCCTTTCGTGATGAAGGAGAAGTCCTGCTCCAGCGCCAAAGTCACGAGGTTGCGGAAGTTCTGCTGCTTTGTCGTGCCGGTGTAGTTGAGCAGCACATAGGGCGAAATGTCGTCTCCGTCGTTGGTGGCGGGCAGATAGCCGTTGGAGTAGCGCAGCGGGTACATCACCGGAGTGGTCTTTGCCTGCGAGCTCCATATCCAGTTCGTCATGCTTATGCTGCTGTAGCCCTGTCCCATCGACGGGCGTTTGTTTACCGAGAGGTAGGATGTGGCGCCGATATACACCTTGGTGGTCTTCGTCAGGTTGATGTCGAGGTTCATCCTGTAGTTGTAGGTGTTGTAGCCCACACCGTCCTTATAGGGGGAGTCGCTTGCCATCTTGTAGGCGGAAGACTCGTTTGACATGCCGAGAGAGGCGTAGTAGCGCGCTATGGAACCGCCGCCCTGGGCACTCACGAAATAGGTTCTCTGGAGCGAAGCCTTGTTGAGCAGCTCGTCCTGCCAGTCGATGTTGGGATACAGATCGGAGTCAAGTCCGTAGCGTATGATGTCCATTTCCGTGTCGCTGTATATGGGTGACAGTCCCGTGGCGGCAGCTGCCTCGTTGGCCATCTCCGCATATTGTGTCGCGTTGATGTATTTCGGCAGACGCTTCAGGAACGATGCCGTGTAGTTGGCTCTTGCCGTGATGCGCAGCTTCTGTTCGAGACCGCGCTTCGTGGTGACGATAACCACGCCGTTTGCACCCCTGTTACCGTAGACCGCTGTTGCCGATGCGTCCTTCAGGACGGAAAAGCTCTCCACGTCGGCAGCCTCCACTTGCGAGAGGTCTCCCTCGATTCCGTCGATGAGGACCAGTGCGGAGGAGTTGGCTCCGAATGTTCCGATGCCTCGCACCCAGAACTCCGAGATGTTCTTGCCCGGCTCTCCGCTCGACTGTACGCCTATCACGCCCGCCACTCTACCGGCGAGTGTGTTGACGATGTTCGTGGCAGGACGCTCCAGACTCTTGGGGTCTACGGTGGTGATTGCTCCCGCCACGCTGACCTTTCGCTGTGTACCCATACCCACGACCACTACTTCGTCCACGTCCTGTATGGTCTCTCCGAGGACGAGCTTCACGCTTTCCTCCACCTTGGTGAACCGATGTGTCACGGGCTTATACCCCACATACGATACTGAAATCTGGTCATAGAGGTCCACTTTTATGCGGAACGCTCCGTCAACATCGGTGACTGCGCCAACGCCGGGCTTGTCCTGTATCGTGACATAAGCGCCGATTACGGGTTCGCCGTGTTCGTCGACGACTTCTCCTTTAACGGAAAACGTTTGTTTCTCCTGTGCCTGCAGTGCCGTGAACTGCACCGACAGCATGAGAATAAGAATCAAAGTTGAATATATCCGGTTCATATCTTATATAATGTAATAGGGGTTTTTGTCATTCTATGGCGATGCGCCTTATGGCGTGGTTGTTGCTGTCGCCGACGTAGAGCACGTCATCTGTATCAATGGCGAGGCCTATCGGGTTGTTGAATTTCGCCGTCTCGCTGGTCCCGTTGATGTAGCCTGACGACTGCGGAATGCCTGCGATGGTCGACACATAGCCTGTCTTGGTGTTGATTTTCCTTATGCAGTGGTTGCCTGAGTCCGCCACATAGATGTTCTCCTCGCTGTCGACGCACATCTGTCGCGGCGAGTTGAACTGTGCCTGTGTGAGCTGGCCGTCGAGATAACCGGCGGTGTTGGTCTGTCCGGCATACACTCTGGTGATTCCAGTGGTGAGGTTCAGGCAGAAGATGCAGTCGAGGTCGTCGTTGGAAAAATGCCTTGGGTGGAGCCGATGCCCGCTCCCGTGTTCTTGGACAGGTTCTCGCCGATGCCTGTCTCGGGGTCCCAGCGTGTGACATAGCCTCCGTAGGAACGGCAGTAGAAATGTCCGTCCGCGGGATTCATGGCTGCCGTGCGGCGTGCCACCCACACCGCCATGCCGTCAGGTATAAAGTCGGTGTTGTCCCACACTATCTCTCCCTTCTCGGTTTGGGCGAAATCGTTGTCCACGTCATACCACCAGTATTCGCCGTTGGCTATGTTTGACTGCGAGTGATAGACGTGATCCTTGTACTTGTCATATATTACGCCGGGCACGGTGAGGAAAGTTCCGGGGTTGTCTATGTTCTTCACGGTGCCGGCTTCCTCGTTTGCGCAGTAGCGGCGCTCGCCGAGGGTGAAGAAGATGTTCTTCTTCTTGTCGACTTCTATGCAGTTGTCGAACGAGCTCTTGAACTGTGCTTCCGCCAGCGACACGGCGTCTCCCTTGTTGGGTGCCGCGTCTTCAGTCGCTGAAGCGTCGCCTCCGATGATGGTCGAGATGTTGGTGCGTACCTCATAGGCGAAGTTCCCGTCGAACGTGCTCTCCTGGTACACCGTGTCATTGCCGTTGACACTGCCTATCATAAGGCGGATTACGACATTGTCACCCGGCAGGCGCGGGGCGAGCACCAGCATGTGGGTGTCGTTGACGCCTATGACCGGCGCTTTCTTCTCGTTGAAATAGCATTTGACGAGCCTGGCGTTCGACCCGAAATTCTCGCCTGTGAGAATGACTTGAGTGGATATCGGACCTCCCTTGGGTGAAAAACTTTCGCAGACAATGGGCTTGTCGGGGTCGTACACAGCCTTCCCGACGGTGTCGTCACTGCACGAAACCAATGGACACACCAATGCTGTCGCCAGCGTCAGAGGCATCCACTTACGTGTCCATCTAATCTTTGTCATCTTTATTGTTCGGTTAAAGTTGAGGTTTTGTAGTCATGTGGTTCTATGTCAAGAATCACATGGCAAAGATACCTACTTTTTGTTTTCTCACGCCAATTGTCGGTGCCTCCGCCTTCTCTTTGGTTTGTTTTCAATACAAAAAGGTTCGTTTTTGACACTGCAACATTTCTTGACATAGATTAAGCCTTGCTTTTATGCTTCCCCTCAAGGCTGTTTTCCGTTATGTGCCTTTGCCGTGCATTGCCCCGGACAATACCTCAAATCGGGTGAAACATGCTGTTTGGCGCGGCGAAAACACCCTTCTTGCGGTCGTACAACGGCTGATGTACGCTTGTGCGGCATATGCCGCACGCTTGTACGCCATATGCCGTACGGTCGTACTGCATATGATGCGCCACCGCGAAACATACCTTCCCGGATTGCCTGCACTGTCGTCAGGCATCGGCGAAACACCTCTCAGGTGTGACGGAAAGGTGGCCGATGGTTCTTGTTTAATATACAAATGACCGAATTTTACACGGGTGTCTGTTTTTCCGTAGTAATTTTGCATCGTGAAAAAGCTTTTGTGACAGCACACGAAAGCAGGCAAACCTGAAATCAAACACTACACGACAATGAAACACCTCGCATCCAAACTGCTCGCTGCAGTTGCACTGGCAATACCGGCCATGACGGCTGCGGCAAGCGAAAAGCTGTCGCTCAACAGTGTCGACGGACAGCAGTGGCAGCTCTTTTCCAGCAGTCAGCTCCATGCGGCGGACATCCGTGCGGCGAAAGAATCGTGGCAGCCGGGGGAGTCAATAGAGGGAATAGTGCCGGGAACGGTGTTCGCAGCCTATGTGGCGGCGGGCAAGGAGGAAGAGCCGGGCTATGCGGACAACATATACAACATAGACGAGACACCTTATAATGTGGCGCATTGGTACCGCACACGCTTCGACCGCCCGGCGCAGTCTGCCGGAAAACGCACGGTGCTCACGTTCGAGGGAGTGAACCGTTCGGCGGTAGTTTATTTCAACGGAGTGAAGCTCGGCATAATAAAAGGTCATGTGATGAAGGCGAGATATGACGTGACCGGTCTGATGAAGGACACCGGCAATTTCCTCGCGGTGAAGATTGTGATGATGGCGAGCGAGTTTCTGCCGCGCTCGTCCAACTTTGTCAACTACACGTGTCCCACCTACATAGCGAGCCACAGCTGGGACTGGATGCCCTATGTGCCGGGTCTCAACACCGGAATAACCAATGACGTGTACCTCGAATTTACCGGCGATGCCGCCCTGCGTGACCCATGGATACGCTCGGAACTGGGCAGCGACCATTCCACGGCTACGCTCAAACCGCAGACAAGTCTCGTGAACCTCTCGGGAGAAGCCATGGATGTCAGGGTGAGAGCCACCGTCATGCCGGGCGGACTGTCGGTGACGAAGGACGTGAAACTTGCGGCTGGCGACTCGATAGACGTGGTCATGCCCGACATTACCGTGGACAACCCCAGGCTGTGGTGGCCCAACGGCTACGGAGAACAGAACCTCTATACCTGCCGTTTCGACGTGACGTGCGACGGCAAGACTGTCGACTCGGCGACACAGACGTTCGGTGTGCGTGAATACAAGTACAAGAAAGAGAACACCGCATTTGTCGTCTATGTCAACGGAAAGAAAGTCTACTGCAAGGGAGGCAATTGGGGAATGTCGGAGTTTATGCTCCGTCAGAAGAAGCAGGAGTACGATTTGCGCATAAAACTGCACCGCGACATGCACTTCAACATGATACGTTGCTGGACCGGATGCGTCACTGACGAGGAGTTTTACGACGCTTGCGACAAGTACGGGATTATGGTCTGGGACGATTTCTGGCTAACCGGTCCTTATGTGGGACTGACCGGACCCAACGACAAGGCGGAGTTTCTGGCGAATGCGCGCGACAAGGTGATACGCCTCAGAAACCATCCTTGCCAGGCCGTGTGGTGCGCTGACAACGAGGGATGGCCCTACGACGAGCTCAATGACGCCCTGCGCGACATCGTGAAGGTGTATGACGGAGGCGACAGACTCTACATGCCCAATTCCCATAACGGATATTACACTAACAGCGCATACCAGTCGCAGGACGGTTCCGGTTGGGGACTGTCGGGCTCGGGCTGGTGGCAGAGCTTCTGGCCTGAGGACTATTTCGATGACGGAATATGGGGCGGAGGCGGCGATCTCGGCGACAAGGTAGACTGGGGATTCCGCACGGAGCTCGGTTCGGGGGTGTTCGAGACCTATGAGAGCATGCTTGAGTTTACGCCTGCCGACAAGATGTGGCCGCGCAACGACATGTGGGACAAGCATTTCTTCAGCGATGAGGCGGCGCAGGGAGGCGGCGCTGCCGCCAGCAGTTATTACGACAGGGTGGAGCAGGAGTACGGAGCGAGCACCGGAGCGGAGCAGTTCTGCGAGCGAGCACAGCTGTTCAACATGGAGTGTTCCAGGGCTATGTTCGAGGGATGGAACTACAATCTGTGGAACACAGCTACCGGTCTGCTCTACTGGATGAGCCAGGCTGCCTATCCTTCACACCTCTGGCAGACCTATGACTACTACTACGACATGACAGGAATATACTGGGGATGCAAGAAAGCCTGTGAACCGGTACACATACAATGGAACTGCCACAACAACGACATCACCGTTGTCAACACCACGCACCGCAGTCTTGACGGACTCCGTGCGGAGGTTGAGGTCTACAAGAGCAACGGAACAAAGGTGGAAGGAGCGTCGGGTACATACGGCAATCTCACTGTCGGCGAGAACGCCACACTGAACTTCTGCAACATGAACACTGCCGACGGCATACGCTCGGTCAAGCTCAGTTCCGTTGCCAGCACGGTGTTCTTCCTGCGCCTGAAACTGTATGACAAGGACGGAAATCCCGTTTCCCGCAACACATACTGGAGCAACCGCAACATGACGAATCATGTCTACACCTCGCTCAACAACATTCCCGAGGCTGGAGTGACGTGCGAGGTGCTGTCGACGACAACCGACAGCGAGGGGCAATGCCACATGAGAGTGCACCTCAACAACCCTTCCAAGACAGTGGCTTTCGCCGTGCGCATGCGGCTCGTGGACCAGAACGGCAAGCGCATACTGCCGGTGATAATGGACGAGAACTACGTCACGCTGATGCCGGGAGAGGGTCAGGACATCGACATGGAGTTTGACAGCGCCCTCAAAGACGGTGACACAAGGATTCTACTGAAGCAATATAACTGCCCCGAGAGGACTTCCGCCACGGCCGACGGCATAGAGGAACTGAAGCCGGCGTCCCCTTTCTCTGCGCAAAACGGCATGTACAACCTTTCGGGACAGAAGGTCAACGGCGACTACAAGGGCGTTGTCGTGGCGAACGGAACCAAGATACTCAAGAAATAAACAAACCGTACAACAATGAAGAGAACTATTGCATTTGCGCTTTTTGCGGCTTTCACGGCGATGAGCGTATCCGCCCAGACAATCAAGCCGTTCCAGAAAGGTGACCGCGTGACATTTGTCGGCAACAGCATAACCGACGGCGGACATTACCATTCGTACATCTGGCTTTACTACATGACCCACTTTCCGTTTGACGAAATGTGGATGGCGAACTGCGGAATCGGCGGTGACACATCGGAAAACATACTGAAACGGCTCGACGGCGACGTGTTCGCGAAGCGCCCGACGGTGTTGACCCTTACCTTCGGCATGAACGACACCGGCTACTATGAGTATAACGGCGACAACGCCGAGGCTTTCGGCAACGGCAAGGTGGCTTGGTCCAGAGGCAAGTATCTTGAGATAGAGAAACGCCTGAAGGGACTTCCCGATACACGGATAGTGCTGATAGGCTCGTCGCCATACGACGACACGTCGAAATTCAACAATGATGTCTTCCGCAACAAAAACTCCTATATGCAGAAGATAGTGGCATTCCAGGATTCGGCGGCAAAGGCTAACAAATGGGAATTTCTCGACTTCAACGCCCCGATGACACAGATTAACCGCGATTTCCAGCGCTCGGACTCCACGTTCACGATATGCGGAAACGACCGCATACATCCCGACAACAACGGCCATATGTTGATGGCTTACCTCTTTCTCAAGGCTCAAGGCATGGCGGGAAAGTGTGTCGCCGACATCAAAATCAATGCCAACAGCAGGAAAGTCCTCAAGAGTGACAACTGCGAAATCAGCAATGTGACGAACAGCCACGGCGTTGTTACGTTTGACTATCTGGCAAAGTCGCTGCCCTATCCGCTCGACACGATAGCCCACGGCTGGGGATTCAAGAAGCCGCAGGCCGATGTGGTGAAGGTCGTACCGCAGTTCATGAGGGAGATGAACAACGAGAATCTCACCGTGCAGGGGTTGAAAGGCAGATACCAACTGCTCATCGACGATGTCCTCATCGACACTCTCACCGCGTCTGACCTGGCTTCGGGCGTCAACCTTGCCGCCTACCGCCACACTCCGCAGTATCAGCAGGCATGCACGGTCATGGCTCTCAACGAGGAGCGTTGGGAGATTGAGCGCAAGTTCCGCGACTACGCTTGGCTGCAGTATGACTTCTTTATGGACAAAGGACTGCTTGACGTGAACGACGAACATGCCGCTGAGGTGTTCCGCGAAGGGCAGAAGACCAACGGCTGGGTGGGTGCCCGCCGCGAGCTCTACGACAAGATGATACACCGTGAGGTGCGTGATGCCATGACAGGACAGATGGATCTGCTCGTTAAGACTATATATAAGGTGAACAAACCGGAAACAAGACACATAACGATTACACCGATAAGATAAGGAGAAAGTGATATGAGAAAGTTGCTATTGGCGCTGTCGCTCGCCCTCTGCGTGTCGGTTGCCGTCGCCGGAACGGTAGACACCATCAAGGTGCACAGCACGAAGATGAACCGTGACATACCGGTCACGGTGACACTGCCCGCCCTGACAAAGGCCAACAAGGGCAAGACGTATCCTGTGGTGTACCTGCTTCACGGAGCTTATGCCAACGAATACAAGTGGCTTGAACTGAAGCCCTCCCTGCCGAAACTGGCTGATGAGATGCAGATGATATTCGTTACTCCCTATGTGCTGAACTCCTGGTATTTCGACAGTCCTGTCAACAAGGACTTCCAGTATGAGACATTCTGTGTGGACGAACTTGTGCCTTACATTGACGCTAACTATCCTACGGTTGCCGACAGGCAGCACCGTGCTGTCACGGGACTGTCCATGGGCGGACACGGGGCGTTCTTCCTGGGGATAAGACACAAGGACGTGTTCGGCGCGATAGGTTCAATGAGCGGCGGTGTAGACATCCGTCCGTTTCCGCAGAACTGGAACATACCCGACATGCTGGGCGAAATGGCTGCCAACAAGCAGAGCTGGGACGAGCACACAGCCATGGAACTGGTGAAGCAACTCAAGAACCATGACGTGGAGATAACGTTTGATTGCGGCGAAAGCGACTTCTTTCTTGAGGTGAACAAGGCTCTCCATGCACGTCTGTTGGCTCTTGGCATCGACCATGACTTCACCACACGCCCCGGCGGACATACGGATCAGTATTGGGCTAACTCCCTCGACTATCACCTTCTGTTCTTCAAAAAGTTCTTTGAAGGGGAGATGAAAAGATGACAAGACAAGAATGCGATACCAATAGATATTCGTTTTAGGTTTTTAAGAGATTGTTTTTTCTGGGGCAGGATAGACGTGAGGTCTGTCCTGCCCCATTCTTTGTCTTTGCCGCATTATGCCACGGCAGTTGAGGCAGAACCGTGTCAGCCAGTCCGATATGGTTCGATTTTCATACAATAGTATCCGATATTTTTAGTAAAGAAAGATTCTTTTTGGTTATCTTTGCGAGTATGTTTTACATGCTAATCGAATAACAATCACGACATGAACAGATTTTCAATCCTGCTGCTGGCCGCTTCTTTTCAGATTCCGGCTCTTGCCCAACACGTTCCGAACAGCGAGAAGACGTGGGCGTGGCTCAACTTTGAGCGTCCTGAAGGGGTCAATCCCGTTATCTCTCCCGACACCGCAAGCGTGTTTCACTGTCCCATGCGGGACAAGACAATGAGGTGGGAGGACAGCGACACGTTCAATCCTGCGGCGGCAGTCATCAACAACAGTATCGCCGTACTTTACCGTGCGGAGGACAATTCGGCTGTCGGCATAGGGTCAAGGACATCGCGCATAGGTTACGCTTCTTCCGTCGATGGTCTCCATTTCCGTCGTCACGGCGCTCCGGTGCTGTTTCCAGGCGGTGACGCACAGGCTTCTGCCGAGGACGGGGGAGGCTGTGAGGACCCGAGGGTGTGCATGACAGAGGACGGAATGTATGTGATGATGTACACCCAGTGGAACCGTAAGTGCGCACGTCTTGGCGTAGCCACCTCACGCAATCTTGTGAACTGGCAGAAATTCGGCTCCCCTTTCAGGAAGGCATACGACGGCAAATTCGAGTTCACTTTCTCCAAATCGGCGTCCATTGTGACCAGACTTGACAAGTCGGGACGGCAGGTCATAGCCAAGATTGACGGCAAATACTGGATGTATTGGGGTGAACAGTTCATCAATATAGCTACATCCGAGGACCTCATAAACTGGACTCCGATTCTTGACGAGAAGGGAGAACTGAAGCATTTCATAAATCCGCGCAAGGGCTATTTTGACAGTCAGCTGACCGAATGCGGTCCTCCGGCAATCATGACTGACCGCGGCATCATCCTCATGTATAACGGCAAGAACCTTGCAGGCGAAGGCGGTGACAGCCGCTACACCCCCAATTCCTATTGTGCAGGGCAGATACTCTTCGACAAGAAAGACCCCACGAAGGTGCTTGACCGCCTTGACGAACCGTTCTTCGTGCCCGAAGCCAGTTTCGAGAAGAGCGGCCAGTATCCTGCCGGAACGGTCTTCATAGAAGGTCTCGTGACCCTTAACAACAAATGGTATCTTTACTACGGATGTGCAGACTCGCGGGTGAGTGTTGCCGTACGCGACAATAACGAGAAACAGAAATAGCACTCTACCCGCCACGGTGCATCTTTACTACACACAGGACAATTGCCATGAAGATATTTTCAACATCAGTACTGATAGTCACAATAATGCTTTCCCTCGTTGCGGAGGCTGACGCAAAAAAGGTGTTCAGCCACTATGACGTGAACAAAGGGCTGTCACAGAACACCGTATTGGCCATAGCTCAGGACAAGACAGGATTCATGTGGTTCGGTACAAAGAACGGACTTAACCGTTTTGACGGACATTCTTTCCGCATATATCGTAACGGCAATGACGGACATTCGCTGAAAGGCAGTTACGTAAACGCACTGTGTGAAAGTTCGGACAACAAACTTTGGGTGGGTACAAGCCTGGGACTGTCCATATACAGCCCGGTGACCGACACTTTTGAACCTCTCAACGCCAAGACACGCAACGGTGCGGAAATCCACGGAAACGTGAACATCATCACCGCTGTAGGTGATTTCATGTATGTGAATGCCGTTGACCAGGGACTGTTCAGATATAACATCAAGACAGGCGAACTGATATGCAAACCGCGCGAAACGTTCATGGCTATCACCCACGTTTCCGTTGACGGCAACGGAGTAGTATGGATCGGAACCTACGGCATGGGTGTGTTTACTGCCAACAGCGACCTGACCGGGATGCAGCCTGTAAGGGACAAGAACGGCAATGTGATATTCTCCGGCACAAGCATCTCGGACATCATCTGCGCGGAACAGGGGCAGGTGTTTGTCTCTACGAATGTTTCGGGCATGAATGTGTTTAATTCCTACACAAAGGAAACAACGCATCTGATACCCGAAAAGGGGACGGTAGGAAGCAATGTACACTCGCTGCTGAGAAACGGCAACGAGATATGGGTTGCCACGGAGAACGGTCTGTATGTCTATGAGATGATAACCCACGAGACGAAACACTACCAATATGAGTCCACAAATCCCTTTTCACTCTCGGACAACCCGCTGCAGACATTGTTCTGCGACAGGGACGGAGGCATCTGGATAGGCACTTATTTCGGCGGAGCGAACTACACACAGGCGGAGAATCCGGACATCAACCGGTGCTTCCCGCGTGTAGACGTGGAAAATTCACTGCACGGAAGGCGTGTGAGAGAAATCGTGGAAGACAGGAACGGCAAGATTTGGATTGGTACGGAAGACCAGGGACTCAACGTCTACAATCCGGTTAACGGGGACATAGACTGGGTGAGCGACAGCAGAATGTTTCCCAATATTCACGGTCTGTGTGCCGACGGAAACTATATATGGGTAGGTACTTTCTCCAATGGACTGAAGATAGTGGACGCCAATACACATAAGGTCATAAAGTCATTTGATGCCGACGGCACACCGGGAGCACTGCACGACAACAACATTTTCTCCGTTACGAAAACGAGGACAGGACGCATTTATCTCGGCACACTCAGCGGTCTCTGCATGTATGACAACGGCGGTTTCGTGTATATAAGTGGTGTTCCGAGCACCATAGTCTACGATGTCCAGGAGGACAAGCGCGGCAATCTGTGGGTGGCAACCTACGGTAGCGGAGTCTACATGAGACCAAAGGGTTCGAAGAAATGGATTACGTTCACTTCCGCAAACCACAAATTGAATTCTGACAATGCCGTCAGCATTACGGAAACAAGAAACGGCGACGTGTGGATATGTACGGAGGGAGGAGGCGCTTACCGTTACCGAAACGGACAACTCGCACACATTCCCATAACGAAAGATGACCGCTACATCACCGTTTACGACATTGCGGAGGACGGCATCGGACGCCTGTGGTTCACTACGGACAAAGGTATGGTGTGCTGTGACGCGAATGTGAAGGATGCATACACCATGAATACATCCAACGGATTGCTTGACAATGACTTCAACTACAAGTCGTTGCTGCGGGCAAGTGACGGGAGGATGTATGCCGGAAGCCTCTCCGGATTTGTCTCGTTTATGCCGGAGACCATACACAACACCAATCATCCCACAACCATAGTGGCTACTGAACTGTTTGTCAACAATTCGGAAATGAACGGCACGACCTCTCCGTACGGTCAACTGAAACAAAGCATCACCGAGACGAAAGGACTGGTCCTGGACTACAACCAGAGGTCTTTCACGCTGAAAATGGCGGTGCTGGCATACGGTACAGAGCAGCACCGGCAACTGGAATACAAACTCGACGGGTTTGACAAGGAGTGGCAACCCTTGACCGATGACTATGCCATCAGGTATACAAACCTCCCTCCGGGGAAATACAAGCTCATCGTCAGGACCGCGTCATCAGCCGACAACGGCCGTGGACACCAGTATGAACTGAAGATAAAAATAAAGCCGCCGTTCTATCTCGCATGGTATGCATGGATCTTCTATTTCCTTATAGCCGGCGTTCTGGCGTATCTGATATGGCGTTACGCCAACCAGCGTGTCGGGATGCACAGGCGTTTGGCAATGGAAAAGTTCCAGCATGAAAAGGAATATGAGCTGTACCAGTCAAAGATAAGTTTCTTTACGAACGTGGCACACGAAATCCGTACGCCTCTCACTCTCATAAAGGCTCCGCTGGAAAACATACTGAAGAAGGGGAGTGTCAACAGTGTCATCAGCAGCGAACTGAGCATTATGGACCAAAACGTGAACCGGTTGCTCGACTTGACAAAGCAACTGCTTGACTTCAGAAAAGCGGAGCGTGACGGAATGAAGCTGAATTTCGAGAGCTGCGACATAGGCGGCATCATACAGAGCGTGTATGTCAGATTCACCTCACTGATGAATGAGAAGGGTGTGGAAGCGAACTTCTCCAAACCGGAAACGCCTCTCTTCGCCGATGTGGACAAGGAAGCCCTGACAAAGGTGATAAGCAATCTCATCAACAATGCGGTCAAATATTGCGACAAGAGCATAAATGTGGAACTGTCTGTTGACGGCGACAAGTTTTGCGTAATCACCAAGAACGACGGCAATGTGGTGTCTCCTGCCATGCGGAAGGAAATCTTCACTCCGTTTGTGAGGGGCAACAACGTGGTGTCAAACGTCAACGGCACAGGCATAGGACTGGCTCTGGCACGCACGCTGACGGAACTTCACGGCGGCACACTTGAGATGCTTGATGACAGCAACCTTAATGTGTTCTGCCTGAAAATACCGATCAAGCAGGAGAAAATCATCGATATCGCCGAGACGGAACCGGTCGCACAGGAATCTGTTGAGAACATTCAGAGTGCCGAGAAGGACGCTCCGACAGTGCTGATAGTGGAAGACAACCTGCAGATGCAGCAGTATGAGAAGCTGAACTTGCAGGGCGAGTACAACGTGCTCACTGCGGACAACGGAGAGGAAGCCATGAAAATCCTCACGGAAGAGGAAGTCAGTGTCATCGTGAGTGATGTCATGATGGAACCGATGGACGGTTTCACCCTGTGCCGCAAGGTGAAGAATGATGTCGCGATAAGCCACATTCCGTTAATACTCCTCACCGCCTTGACCCTTGACTCTTCCAAGATAGAGGGCATGGAGTCGGGTGCTGACGCATACATAGAAAAGCCTTTCTCCATGGACTATCTCATGTCCACCATCAAGAACCTGCTGCGCACACGCCAGAACGCAAAGAGTGCCTATGCCAAGTCTCCGTTCATATCTTCTGAAACGGTGTCCATCAGCAAGGCGGACGAGGCGTTTATAGAACGGTTGAACGCCGTTATGGAGAAAAATCTTGGCGACAGTGACTTCGGCATTACCGAGATGGCGGAACAGATGTTCATGAGCCGTACGGGCCTGAACAGAAAGATCCGTGGCGTGTTTAACCTCACGTCAAACAACTACATCAAGATAGAAAGGCTTAAGAAGGCTGCCAATCTGATGAAGACAAAGGACTACAAGGTGAACGAAGTGTGCTATATGGTGGGATTCACGTCCCCTTCCTATTTCACGCAGTGCTTCTACAAACAGTTCGGACTGCTGCCTAAAGAATTTATAAACGCCGATAACCAGCAATAGAAAGATTGTGCCAAGTTTGGCATTTTTATGTTCGATATTTATAACATATAATAATGTGAAGGGATACCTTTGCATCCACAGACAAACAATAAATCAAATTACTAACAAAACAATTCCGATTATGAACAAACTATTTGCTACATTGGCAGCTGCGTTTCTGTTTACGCTGAACGCCTCTGCAACGGGAACGCCTTTCAAAAACCTCTATGTTGAGGCTGAGGTCGTTCCTGCCGGTGCCGGTGTCATTTATCTTACGGGAAAGAATGACGACGAAATGAAGTATATACATGATGTTTCGGAAGATTACGGAGAGAAGGTCAAGCTCCTCGCCACATTGGGCGAGAACGGCTCTTACGACCAGTACAATACACGCGACGGCTTTTCCGTGGATGCTTCCGGGACACTGGGCAACTATGAGGCGAAGCTCCTGATAGAACCTGCAGAGGGCTATGAGTTCGTGTGTGTCACCAATACGATTCAGCCATCGGGCGTTTATTTCCCCGACGTGTGCTATCAACAGCATACAGGAACAAGTATTCAGGACTTCGTTTTCTCATGGAACTATGACACTGCGGAGACTGGAAACCTCATCAACGTGAACAGTTCGGCAAGGGAGTCGGACGGAACGAGCGCAGAGAACGACATAGGCCGCGACGGCGTGTTTGCCCTCAACAACTGGTCGGAGACACCTGACACCAAACTCTATGTCGTGTTCCGTGAAACGGGAACGGACAACCCGAAATTTGATCCCGACTATTCTCCTCTCAAACCTGGTGATGCCAATGCCGACGGAGTTGTGGACGTGAAGGATGCAGAGGCCATTGCCGCATACAGACAGGGCAAAGGCACTGTCAACCCGAAGTATGCCGATGCTAACGGCGACGGCGAAATCAACGTTGCGGACATCGTCAAGGTCATCAATATAGCCAATGGTGTGGAATAGTAAAGACAACAAAAACAACAACGAAAGATAAAGCTATGAAAAAGATATTCATATTACTGTCAATGGTGGCACTGGCATCTGTCAACGCAAATGCAGGTGTAGCGGTGTACAAAAACCTCTATGCAGAGGTCACGGCTTGCCCTTCCGGTTCGGGTGAGGTCTATCTCGAAACCGCTACGGACGAAGATGCAAGCTATGTAAAGGACACTTCAGGTGACTATGGAGAAACCGCCTATATAAAGGCAACCTTGCAGAACGACGGTGACGAAGGCGAGTCGGGCGGCGTGAACAGCGGTACTCCGTGCTATTTTATCAAAGTCTATGCAGAGCCGATGGACGGCTATGAACTGGCTTTCTATTCCAACGTGGTAAAGGAGAGCGGCATTTATGCTCCGAGTGAGTGCTATGCCGTGTTCAACCAGACCGACAGCAACGGCAGGACAACGTCTTTTGCCGCTACAGGTTGGGGTGACATCATCAACATCAATAACGTCGTAAAACATTCCCGTGAGGACGGTACGTCGGCTGAAGACACGCCAAGCCGCGACGAGGCACTCAACAACGGAATATGGGAGGAAACTCCTGACGCTAATATATATGCCATTTTCCGTAAAGTGGGAGAAGAACTTCCGAAAATCGACGAAAGTGCAACCCCGGATCCCGTAACCCCTGTTGACAGGGATGACATCACCACAGACCTCACAAACTGGAAAGACGCCATATATGTGACACCGGTTTCTGCAAACGCAGGTGACGAGATTACACTGTCCGTACGGATGAAGAGCGCCAACCCAGTAACGGCTGCGGAGTTTCAGATAGAGGTTGCCGACACGGTCGGAACACTCGATGTCCCGGTTCTGAGCCTGGAACGTACATCCGAAACCAAGACGACCCATTTCATGACGACAAGCGGAAACAGTGTCAAAGTAATCACTTTCTCTGACACAAACGCTACTTTCGACGGCAATGACGGCGAGATTGCAACGGTAAAGTTCCGCGTCAAGGAGGGAATAGCTGCCAAGAGATACGAGATAAAGGTCAATAACGTCGTTATGTCGGGCATTGACGCAACGGCAATAAAGCCCAATGAAACAAAGGCGGCACTGAAAGTCGACGATTCCACGGGCATAGACGCCGTGACACCGAAGACCGTGAGAAGCGGCAAGGCTTATCGTGTCAATGGCGTTGAGATACAGGAAACCAATCCTACAGGTCTCGTGATTAAGGACGGAAAGACTGTTCTGGTGAAATAAAACAATAAGATTGGATGTATGCAGGTGCAGGGGTATATTCTTCTGTACCTGCTTTTCGCTTTACTGCGAGACCTGTCCGCCATAACCGGAAATACCGTAACAAAGAACAATCAGGCAATCCGCATAAAAACAGAAAACGGCAACGATGGACATTACAAACCTGAAAGAAGTCAGTACAGCCCTTGTCGCATTCCTCGCGTTGGGCGTTGGCGCATACGCCTACAACAATGTAAGCTACAATACACCACAGCCGAAGCAGAGCGGGCGGACTGTTGTCGCAAAGCAAAACCCGGGACAAGTCCTTTTCAGAAACAGGGATGCGCAATACAGGATACCTTCTGTTGTGGAATGTAAGTCAGGAAAAATCATCGCTTTTGCCGATCATCGCTACGACAACAAGGACATTGGCGAAGGGCGGCACATCGACATCGTGATGAAAGAAAGTACTGACAAAGGTCTGTCATGGACTGAAACGGAACGTGTTGTGGCAAAGGGCGGCAACCGCATTGCCGACAGTTTCGACTGTGCACACGGCGATGCTGCGACCGTCGTGGACTGGAATACGGGCGAAATCCTGCTCATGTGTGCTTCCGGAGGTATAGGTTATTGGGAGTCAACAAGGGAAAAGCCTCAGATGATGGGACGCTATTACAGCGGCGACGAGGGCAAAACATGGCAGGTGAGGGAAGTGACACGGGATGTTTACGGACTTATGGACGAAGTAAACGCGGCTTTCTTCACAAGCGGGCGCATCTGTCAAAGCCGGCTGATAAAGGCAGGGTCGCACTACCGCATATACTCTGCGCTGACCACACACCAAGGCAACAGGGTGCTTTACAGCGATGATTTCGGCGTGACATGGGGTGTTCTTGGAAGCAACGCATACGCAACGGCACCGAAAGGAGACGAAGCCAAAATAGTGGAACTGCCCGACGGCAATGTCCTGATAAGCAGTCGCACACAGTACGGACGCTTTTTCAATATCTTCAGATATGCTGATGCGAAGACAGCGCAAGGTTCTTGGGACAAAGTGGCGATGTCGTCTGCCGGGAACAACGGAGTGCGCAACGGCGACAGCGCATGCAATGGCGAGATTATAAACGTAAAGGCAAAGGACGCCAACGGCAAGAAAGTGGATCTTCTGCTGCAAAGTGTACCGATGGGACCGGGGCGTTCCAACGTGGCGATATTCTACAAGGCACTGCGCACGCCTGACGACTATGCGTCGCCGGAGACCATAGCGGGCAACTGGGAAGGCATCTGCCAGGTGAGCGACACTACATCGGCATACTCCACCATGGTGCAGAATAAGGAAGGTGACATCATCTTCCTTTACGAAGAAAATGCTTTCCGTCATCCGGAAACAGAACCTGATGACTACTACGACATTGTGTTCAAGACTTTTTCAATCAGTGAAATAACAGCAGGAAAATACCGCCGGTAACACTGTACACGACAGAACTCATCCGTTTTGTGAAGTGTTAAAAAACTATACTTTAGGGAATTGACGGACACGGACGGTGTCCCTATGTCATCTGGCTAAAGATACAACTGGGCTTCAGACCCCATGTTGAAGAGCAGGTCGATGATGCTGAGGTCGTCCGTAAAGCCGTGCTTGTCGGAAAAAACCTGGTAATAGGGCTTCTGTTGCCGGTCGGTCGCAGCATCGGCGATGCCTTCGAATGAGACGGTACGCCCGATGCTGTTGTCCATTTCCAGCAGTTCGAGACACTTTTCGGCAAGCGTTTCGTTCAGGTCAACGAGGTATTTCCACTCCTTATTATATATAGGACGGAAGTCATCCTGCAGGTATTCGAAGAATGGGGAATTGTAATAACTCGTCTCAAAGGCATACCAGTGTTGGTGACGCCAGTCCAGTTGGTGGCTGATGACGATGTCTTTCATCAGGCATTTGCCGTTGGAGTCGAAATTGCTGCGGTCTATCGGGATTGAGAGAGCGAGTTTGCCGTTGGGCGAATCAATATAACAGCGGTTGCGGCAAGTCTGCCGGCTGAAGTTCTCACATACCTCCAATGAAATTGGTTCGCCGCCTTTCACGGCAGCGAACCAACTTATAGGGGGCAGATAATAACAGGGTAGGGTCATGTGTTGTCCTGTTGTCACCTTGTCATTACTTTATATTGTCCACGATCTTGCCTATTCTGTTCCAGCGTATACCGCCGAATCCCTTGCGGTCAGGGTCTGATGACCACCACACGAAGATAGGCTTGCCCACGATGTGGTCTTCGGGCACGAAGCCCCAGTAGCGCGAGTCGGCGGAGTTGTGGCGGTTGTCGCCCATCATCCAGTAGTAGTCCAGTTTGAACGTGTACTTCTTTGCCAGTCTGCCGTTGATGTAGATTTGGCCGTTCTTCACCTCGAGATTGTTGCCCTCATAGACCTTTATCGGTCGCTCATACACGGCGATGTTGTCCATGTTGAGGTCTATCGTGGCGCCTTTCTTGGGTATCCACACCGGACCGTAGTTGTCGCATGTCCATCCAGTGACGGCGTTGAGAGGGTAGAGGTCGCCCACTCTGGCGTCGGTATTCAGGCGTATGTCTTTCACTATCTCGGTGTGCTTTTTCAGTTCGCTCACCGCTTGTTTTGTGAGAGGAATTACCCCCATCGTGTTCATTGAGGACAAATCCTCCTGGCTGATGTCCAGTTCTTTGAGCAGATCGTCGTATCTCTCCATCAGGTCAAAGGTGCTCACGCCTTTCTGGAGTTCCAGATGATAGGAGTACTGCACCCTGTCGGGCTCTTTGTTGGGCTTTCCGTCGAGATAGATAATCCTGTTCTTGATCTGCAGGGTCTGTCCCGGCAGTCCGACGCAGCGCTTCACATAGTTCTCGCGACGGTCTGTCGGCCGTGACGCAATCTTGCCGAACGTGTTGGGATTGTTCTCTATGTAGCGCCGTCCTTTGGCGTATATGTCCTTGAAGAAGTCATACTGCTGCTGGCGGTTGAGGTTGCGTATGTCGAACGAATCGGGGCGTTCCTGCTGCCATATCTGATATCCTATGTCGTAGGTTATCTGGTAATAGTCCTGCGCATTGTAGGGCGGTTCGCTGCAGATGGTGTCTCCGGCAGGGTAGTTGAACACCACGATGTCGTTGAGTTCCACCTTTCCGAGACCCTTGACACGCCTGTAGTCCCAGTGAGGCCACTCTATGTAGCTTTTCACATTCACCAACGGCATGGTGTGCTGGGTAAGTGGCATGGTGAGAGGGGTCTGCGGAATGCGCGGTCCATAGCTCACCTTGCTCACGAAGAGATAGTCTCCCGTGAGCAGACTTTTCTCCAGTGAACTCGAAGGAATGACGTAGTTCTGGAAAAAGAACTGGTTTATGAAGTAGACTGCCACAAGTGCAAACACGAGCGCATCTACCCACGACATGATGAAACGCACCGGTTTCTCGGCGTCTTTCCACCACTGCCAGCGTATCTTCTTGGTGATGTACACGTCGTAGATGAACGGTACTACGATGAGCCCCAACCAACTTTTCACCCAGAAAAGGAATATCAGGTAGAGCGCAAGTACCACAGAGAACTTGCACCACTGCACCTTCATGTTGAGTTTAGCTTTTTCTTTGTCTATCATGATTAGAATTTGAACATGTCGGAAATGGTGAGAAGTCCCTCGTGATTCTTGGTGTACTCTGCTGCGAGTACTGCTCCCAGTGCGAAGCCCTCACGCGAATGGGCGTCGTGGGTGATAGTTATGCTGTCGGCTTCGGAGTTGTAGCAGATGCTGTGAATGCCCGGCACCTCTCCTCTGCGCACGGAGTTTATGGTCAGTTTGTCGGCTTCGGTGTTTTCCGCAGGCACTACCGTGCCGTCCGGTTGGGTGAGTGTTCCCATTTGCCACCCTGTCTTGCGGTCAAGCTCTTCCACTATCTGCTCCGCCAAGGTGATGCCGGTGCCGCTCGGATGGTCCAGTTTGTGTATGTGGTGAGTTTCCGTTTCCTCCACGTCATACTGCGTAAAGCCGTTCATAATCTTTGCCAGATACCTGTTGACAGCGCTGAAGATGGCCACTCCCACGCTGAAGTTTGATGCCCAGAAGAGCGTCTTCCCATCTTTTTCGCAGGCGTTCTTCACGTCATCGCCGTGCTCTTTCAGCCAGCCTGTCGAACCGCTGACGACTTTCACTCCGGCCTTCCACGCCTTCAGGTAGTTGCCGTATGCAACCTGCGGGGCGGTAAATTCTATCGCGACATCAGCCGATGCGAAAGCCTCGCTCCCGAAATCTTCCTGGTTGTTTATGTCAATAATACTTACTATTTCATGACCTCTGCTGACGGCAATCTTCTCTATCATCTTGCCCATCTTGCCATATCCGATAAGCGCAATCTTCATCTTGTTACTTATATGCTTAGAATTAAACGTATTGCAAAATTACGTCAATAGCTCCACAATACAAAGACAATCAATGAATATTTAAGATTTAGTAATGGTAAAACAATGACTTATAGTTTACGGTTCACTTTTTTTTTGTAGTTTTGCGGTATAATGACACAGGGCATAGAGAAGTTGTTACATTATGTGTGGAAGCACAAGATGTTTCCCCTGGACGGTTTCTGCACACTCGACGGGCAGCCTGTGGAGGTGATAGACCCCGGCCTGCACAACAACGATGCCGGTCCCGACTTCTTCAATGCCAAGGTGAAGATAGGCGGACAGTTGTGGGTGGGCAATGTGGAGCTGCATCTGAAGTCGTCACAGTGGTATCTGCACGGTCATGACAGGGACAGCGCCTACAACAATGTGGTTCTTCATGTGGTGTGCGAAGCCGACTCCGATGTGCAAAATGCTGCCGGTGAGGTCATTCCGCAGATAGAACTCGCCATTCCCGATGCCGTCATGTCCAACTACGAACATCTGCTTTCCGAAGACCGTTATCCACGTTGCTTCCGCATCATACCGTCACTTTCCTCCCTGACACTGCATTCCTGGATGTCGGCATTGCAGACGGAGAGGCTAGAAAGGAAGTCGGGCGACATCGCACGCCGGCTTGACGAGTGTGGCGGTTCGTGGGAAGACGTCTTCTTCCGGACGCTCGCCCGCAATTTCGGATTTGGGGTCAATGCCGACGCTTTCGAGGTCTGGGCGGAGCATATTCCCCTGAATGCCGCAGCGCATCATCGTGACGACCCCTTCCAGATAGAGGCTCTGTTCATCGGACAGGCGGGTTTGCTCAGCGATGAAGCCTGGCCCGAACGGCGGAGAAAGGAAGTTGTGGCGGACGAATACTACATCAGGCTGAAGGCGGAATACCAGTACTTGGCACACAAGTTCTCCCTGCAACCCATGGACAACCGGCTGTGGCGTTTCCTCCGTCTGCGCCCGCAGAATTTCCCCACGGTGCGCCTGTCGCAGTTGGCGACGCTCTATCTCAGCCGTAAAGCCGATTTCAGCCGCATCATGGAGTGTACTTCCGCCGCCCAAATGGCAGATGCCCTGCAGACACAGGCGTCAGATTACTGGCAGACGCACTATGTTTTCGGCGAACAGAGCGGCCGCAATGCCAAGCACCTGTCGGCTTCTTCCGTCGACGGACTGCTCATCAACACCGTCATACCGATAGTTTTCGCCTATGGCAAATACACGTCTGACGCACCGGCGGTCAACCGTGCGCTCGACCTGATGGAGGAAATCAAGGCTGAAGACAACAATATAGTGAGGATGTGGCGTGAGTGCGGACTGGACGTAAACAATGCTTCCGACACGCAGGCTCTCATCCAACTGAAGAAAGAATATTGCGACAGAAAGGACTGTCTGCGCTGTCGCATAGGCTATCATTACCTGAAAAAGAATGGAAAAGACGTTTGAACTGGAAATGGAAGTGCGCGACTATGAGTGCGACATACAGGGTATTGTCAACAATGCCAACTATCTGCACTACATGGAACACACCCGCCACAAGTTTATAGAGACCCTCGGACTTGGCTTTGCCGACCTGCATGACCGTGGCATTGACGTTGTCGTGGCACGCATGAACCTGCAGTACAAGTCACCGCTGCGCAGCAATGACAGTTTCGTTTCACGGTTGCACATGACCAAAGACGGTCTGCGCTATGTGTTTCACCAGAATATCGTGCGCAAGTCTGACGGCCGCTTGTGTCTCAGGGCGACTGTGGAGGCAGTGTGCGTGATAGACGGTCGCCTGTCGGATTCTGAGATTTTGCAAAACGCCTTTTCCGGTTATCTGCAATGAACGAGAAGGAGATAATCCACAGCATGGCTCTCACGCGGCTGCCGGGGCTGAGCCTGACCGTGCTGCATCAACTGTATGAGCGGCTCGGGTCGGCATCTCTCATAATGGAAAACGGCGGCAACTTGCGCGACATCCTGCCCGATGCTTCGCCCCGGCTCGTGTCTGCTTTCTCCGACACTGGCGATGCCGTGCACCGTGCCGAGGCTGAATACAAGTGGGCGCAGGACAACAGTGTGTCGGTCATCACTGTGAACGATGCTCGCTATCCGAGCCGTCTTGCCGACTGTCCCGACAGTCCGACGGTGCTCTACAGCAAGGGCAATGCCGACCTTAACGCCCGGCGTGTGGTTTCCGTAGTGGGCACACGCCACTGCACGCTCTACGGTCAGGATATCATAAGGCAGTTTATGCGCGACTTGCGCAACCTGTGTCCCGACCTGCTCGTGGTGAGCGGCCTTGCCTACGGGGTCGACATCAATGCCCATCGCGAGGCTCTTGCCAACGGCTATCCCACGGTAGCCGTGCTGGCACACGGACTTGACCAGATCTATCCCTATGTTCACCGCAACACTGCGGAGGAGATGCTTGCCGCCGGAGGACTGGTCACGGAATACATGAGCCAGACTACGGTGACAAAAGGCAACTTCGTTCAGCGCAACCGGATTGTCGCCGGACTGGCCGATGCCACCGTTCTTGTGGAGAGTGCGGCAAAAGGCGGCGGACTGATAACTGTCGGCATAGCCAATGACTACCACCGTGACACTTTCGCATTTCCCGGTGCGGTGAATGCCGTCTACAGCCAGGGATGCAACAACAGCATACGCAACAATGAGGCTACGCTCATAACCTGTGCTGAGGATTTCGTGAAATCCATGGGCTGGATAGACGATGCTGCACTCTGCGAAGCGAAAAAACGCGGCATAGAACGGCAGTTCTTCCCAGATCTGACGGATGAAGAGGGGCGGGTAGTCGGCATATTACAGGAAAACAACAATCTGCAAATCAATATCCTGACAGTAAAGTCGGGAATACCAATCAACAAACTTGCGTCGCTCCTTTTCTCGCTTGAGATGAAGGGAGTGGTGAAAACAATGGCTGGAGGATGCTACCATTTGATATAAGAGGAGGGGTCTTTCTCGCCCCCATGGAGGATGTCACCGACATAGGATTTCGGCTTCTGTGCAAGCGGTTCGGTGCGGCGATGGTCTACACGGAGTTCGTCAGTGCCGAAGCTTTGGTGCGCTCCATCAGTTCAACAGTGAAAAAGCTCACCATAGCGGAGGAAGAACGTCCTGTGGGAATACAGATCTACGGACGTGATGTCGACTCTATGGTTGAGGCTGCACGGATAGTGGAGAGTGAAGCTCACCCCGATGTGATAGACCTCAACTTCGGTTGTCCGGTGAAGAAAGTGGCGGGCAAAGGTGCAGGTGCGGGCATGCTGCGCAATGTGCCGCTGCTTCTCGACATCGTGGAGAACGTGGTGAAGGCGGTCAATACGCCTGTCACGGTGAAGACGCGTCTCGGTTGGGATGTGCCGACGATGCTCGATGCCTCGCTGAGTATACCCGGTGCCGGTCACCGTCCCTTCATAGTGGAGTTGGCGGAGCGGCTTCAGGACAGGGGCGTACAGGCTCTCACCATCCACGGACGCACCCGTTCGCAGATGTACACCGGCGATGCTGACTGGACGCTTATCGGTGAGGTGAAGCGCAATCCGAATATGCACATCCCCATAATAGGCAATGGCGACATAAAGAGTCTGGACGAAGCGGACCGTGCCTTCACCACTTACGGCGTGGATGCGGTGATGATAGGCCGTGCCACTTTCGGTCAGCCGTGGCTCTTCTCGCGTACTCCTCTGACGCTCGACGAGAAGATTGACGTGCTCGAAGAGCAGCTCCGCATCAATGTGGAGCGCATTGACGAATACCGTGGCATACTCCACACCCGCAGGCATCTGGCTGCCTCGCCAGTGTTCAAGGGCATTCCCGACTTTCGCCAGACACGCATCGCCATGTTGCGTGCCGACAATATGCACGACCTGATGACCATTCTCGAAGAGTGCAGGGTGCGCCTTCGCAGTATGGAGACGTGCTGACGGCAGGGCATAAAAAAAACACTGCAACCGTAGAAAATGCGGTTGCAGTGTCCTCGTAGTTAAATATTATGCATTGTTTACAGTAAGAAGGTTATTTCACAACAACCTTTCTTCCCTTTTGGATGTACACTCCTGCTTTCTTTGTATTGCTTACTGCGCGTCCTGACAGGTCGTATATCGGAGCCTCTGCGTCGAAAGTGGCGGCTTTCAGGTTCGCAATGCCGGCCTTGTCGCCCCATGTGAACTCGATGTAACCTTCCTTGTCAGCCGCAGTTGTGGATGTTATATAGTCATACAGGCTTATATAGAACGAACCGCTTGTCTCGTTTCCTGCGAAGTATGAGCAGTCTTCTGAGGTGTCAAACCATACCATCTTGTTGCCGTCATAGATGGTGTAGAAGTATGAACCGGCATAACCTGCATACTGCTCACCGTTTGCAATACCGATGGAATCGTCGTATACCTTGAAGCGAAGTTCCTCCGGGTTTGCGCCAGACTCAAGTTTCAGACCGTACTCATATTTGCTTGAACCGCTGTATTTGGTGAGAGTGGTCTCTATATTGCGGTATGCTGAAGCAGTTTCTCCGCTCTCATAATAGACGAGAGAACCCTTTACTGACCATTCCACAGTCGGTTCTGCCTCCTTTGTAAGTTTGACACTGACATAGTAGGTGTAAGCGGCGTTGCTGTACCAAGCAGTGATGCCGCTGAAAGAAATCACTCCCTCGTCATCGAATGTGCCTGTTATGTTGCTTGTACTGCTGTCTTCGCCGGCAAGCGTAAACCATGAGTTGAATCCGGCAGTCGGCGCAATGGTGATGGTCTTTGCTGCAAAGTCCACCGTGCCGGTGAGGGTTGAACCGTATCCAAGTACGTTTCCGATGGTGACGGTGGTGTCATCCACCTTGGTGATTGTTACGCTGTAGCCGGACGAGAGATCTTCCCAACTGCTGTAATTGAAATAGTGCTGTCCGCTGGTTTCGGCATCGTATGTTCCCGCGAGGTCGTCTGTCGAAGACACTGCGGCATTAGCAAACAGACCGAACGCTGCGGCCAGTACAATCAGAGTAAACTTTTTCATAAGCCTTGAATTTATAGTTGATATATTAATAATGTATTTTACCTCGGGCGTGCTCGGCGTTTCCGCCAATCGCCGTAGAAACATATTACTTGTGTGCAAAGTTATTGTAAACAGGTTGAAATGCCAAACAAACTAACAACAAAAACGCATTTTGGCTTACAAAAAGATAATTTATATCTATTTTCCCGCCCAAAACGATTGTTTTCCGAATTGTTGCGGCGCGCGGATTTCCGTGTGCCGGTTCTCCTTTTGGGTTTCTTTCGTGCTTTTTCATAGAAAAAATTGCGGTGTCAGATATTTATTTGTAGTTTTGCGGCAGTACTCTGTAAAAAACTGACAGGATATGAAAAAGGCGATAATCTTGATTTTTGCGGTAATATTCTCGTGTGCGTCTTTTGCACAGCAGGCATTCGGAAAACGTTCGAAAGTCATCTCTCCGGAAGTCAATGCCGACAAGACGGTGACGTTCAGAATAGCCGCTCCGCAGGCGCAAACGGTGCAGGTGACCGGCGACTGTATAGAAAATGCCGTGGCGGACATGCAGAAAGGCGAAAACGGAGTGTGGACGTTTACCACCGGAGTGTTGCCTTCCGAACTCTATCTCTATAATTTCATTGTCGACGGAGTAAAGATTACAGACCCGGCAAGCGTGTATGTGATAAGGGACACTGCCACTATGTTCAGTTATTTTGTGGTGACAGGCGGCAAGGCTGACAACTACATGGACAACGATGTGCCCCACGGCACGTTGAGCGAGGTGTGGTATGACAGCCCGAAAATAGGTTTCTCACGCCGCATGTCGGTATATACTCCGGCAGGGTATGAGAACTCCAAGGAGAAATATCCGGTGCTCTATCTTCTTCACGGCATGGGCGGCGACGAATTGGCATGGAGGGAACTGGGACGTGCAAAGCAGATTCTCGACAACCTGATAGCCCAAGGCAAGACCAAGCCTATGATTGTGGTGATGCCCAACGGCAATGCTTCCGAGCACGCAGCGCCGGGAACTGACCCGAAAGGACTTGTCCGTCCGACGACAAAACTGCCGCATACAGTCGACGGACTGTTCGAGACGGCATTCCCTGAAATAGTCAGTTTCGTGGAGAAACACTACCGTGTGAAGGCTGATGCGCGTCATCGCGCTCTCGCGGGACTGTCCATGGGCGGTTACCACACACTCTACATTTCCATAAACAATCCCGGTTTGTTCGACTGGATGGGTGTGTTCTCTTCCGATATAATATGGGGTAAGGAAGATGCCGAGTACGGCAGCGTCTACAAAGACCTGTACGGAAAGTTGGAGAGAATGTTCGCCCAAAAGAATCAGAACAAGCATTTCTTTCTTGCGATAGGCAGGGAGGACGACCTCTATGCTGCCAACGAGGACTTCCGCAAGTGTCTTGCCGCCTTGCCACATCACCCCTATGCTTACACCTACCGTGAGAGCGGGGGCGGTCACAAGTGGCGTAACTGGCGCGATTATCTGGTGGAATTTACCCAGACACTGTTCCGTTAGGCATTGCGGAAATGCCTGTAGGCTAATCTTCGCTCTTGAGTTTGGGCAGCGAGATGTCGTATCTCACCGCCAGGTAGCGCACTGCGCAGATGGCGATAAAGGTGATGAGCGATGTGAGTTGCACGCTTATGCCGATGCTGATGAGCAGCCAGTAGAATACGCCTCCCACGATGCACGCCATGGCATAGAACTCTTTCTGGAAGATTATGGGCGTGGTGTTGAGCAGAATGTCACGCAGCACACCTCCCGCCGAACCTGTTATGCAGCCCATGACTATGGCGACCCAGAACGGATGACCGCAGAGCAGGGTCTTCTGTATGCCCACTATTGTGAAGAACGCGAGACCGAGGGTGTCGAACACAAACCATGTGTTGTCCAGGTGTTTCAGATATTTGCTGAACACGATGACAAATATCTGCGCCAACAGAGTACATCCCATGTACATCCCGTTGGTCATCCAGAAAGGGGTGACGCCGAGCATCATGTCGCGCAGAGTACCGCCTCCGATAGCCACAGACACTCCGCATACAAAACCGCCGAACCAGTCGAAATGCTTGTGTGCAGCCTGGCGGATGCCTGAAATGGCGAAGGCGAATGTGCCGAGGAACTCCAGCATGCGCAGGAATCCGTCGCTTATGACAGGGTCGTTCATTATTCTTTTATGGTGTTTACAGGTTTTCCGTCGGCAAAAGCCAACACGTTGTTGAGGGCAATGTCCATAAGTCGGCGGCGGGCTTCTATCGTTCCCCATGCCATGTGGGGCGTGACGAATGCGTTGGAGCAGCCGAACAGCGGGTTGTCGACCTCCGGCGGCTCTTGGCACATCACGTCCGTGGCGTATGCGGCAATGATGCCTTTGTGCAGTGCGTCCGCCACGTCCGCCTCGTTGACCAGCGGTCCACGTCCGGTGTTTACCAATATCGTGTTCGGGCGCATCAGTGCTAATGTGTCGCGGTTTATCATCTCCCGGGTGTCGGGAGTGAGCGGACAGTGCAGCGAGATGATGTCGCACGAGCGGTAGAGGGCGTCAAGACTGCTTTTCTTCACTCCCTCGGGCAGGTCTTTTTCCTCCTTGCTTGTGAAGGCGCACACCTCCATGCCGAAGGCGAGTGCTATCTTCGCCACCTTCTGCCCGATATGTCCCAGTCCGACGATACCCATCTTCATCGATGCCAGCTCGCGTATCTGCATGTCCCAGTAGCAAAAGTCGGGATTGGCGCTCCAGCGTCCCTTGCGGTTGTCATCGGCGTATTTGTCCACACGGTTGAGCACATTGAGTATGTGGGCGAACACCTGTTGCGCCACGCTGTCGGTACTGTAGGCGGGTATGTTGGTCACTGTGACGCCGTGGCGGCACGCCGCCTTGATGTCAACGGCATTCGTGCCGGTCGCCAAGATACCTATATATTTCAGCCGGGGCAACTGTTTCAGTTCCTCCTCGCCGAAGAACACCTTGTTTGTCAGTGCCGCGTCGGCGTCCTTTGTCCTGTTTATGAGCTCCTCCGGGCGGGTGCGTTCGTAGACCACTACCTCGCCCAACTGCTCAAGAGGTTTCCATGAAAGGTCACCGGGATTGGCCGCATGACCGTCGAGAATCACTATCTTCATGTTGTGTGTTACGTCTCTTCCTTGAATCTGTCGCCCCAACAGGAGACCATGTTGCGGTAGAGCTTTTCTTCCGCAGGCGAGTGTTGGGGATGCCAGATGCGTTTTTCCTGCAATTCATCGGGCATAAACTGCTGTTTGACAAAATGTCCGGGATAGTCGTGGGCGTACTTGTAGCCGTCGCTGTAGCCCAGTTCCGACATCAGCTTCGTGGGGGCATTGCGCAGATGGAGCGGCACTGGCAGGTTGCCTGTCTGCTTCACTGTCTCCAGCGCAGTGCCGATGCCGAGATATGCAGAGTTGCTTTTCGGCGAGGTGGCGAGGTAGACTGCCGCCTCGGCAAGGGGTATCCTGCCCTCCGGCCACCCTATCTTCATCACGGCATCGAATGCCGCATTGGCTATCAGCAGGGCGTTGGGGTTGGCCAGGCCAATGTCTTCGGCGGCGGAGATGACCAACCGGCGGGCTATGAACTCAGGGTCTTCGCCTCCCTCAATCATGCGTGCCATCCAGTAGAGGGCGGCATCGGGGTCGGAACCGCGCAGACTCTTGATGAATGCCGATACAATGTCGTAGTGCATCTCGCCGTCCTTGTCGTATGTCAGAGGATTCTGCTGCAACCGGTTTTTCACGGTTTCATCGGTGATAATGACCTCGTCCCCCTGTTCGGCTTCTACCACCAGCTCCAGTATATTGAGCAGTTTGCGTGCGTCACCACCGGAGTAGCGCATCATCGCCGCCGTCTCTTTCAGCACTATGTGGTGACGTTTCATCTCCTCGTCCTCGGTGATTACCCGTTCGAGCAGTTCCTGCAGGTCTTCCTTGTCGAGGGATTTCAGCACATAGAGCTGGCATCTCGACAGCAGCGGACGTATGACCTCAAACGACGGGTTCTCCGTCGTTGCGCCGATGAGGGTGACCACTCCCTGTTCCACAGCACCCAACAGCGAGTCCTGTTGCGACTTGGAAAAGCGGTGAATCTCGTCGATGAAGAGGATGGGAGAGGCGGAATTGAAAAACCTGTTCGACTTGGCGCGCTCTATCACATCACGCACATCCTTTACTCCGCTGGTCACTGCGCTCAGCGTGTAGAACGGCGTTTCCAACTTGTTGGCTATGATTTGCGCCAGTGTGGTCTTGCCTACGCCGGGCGGTCCCCACAGTATGAACGACGCTATCCTGCCCGAATCGATCATCCGGCGCAGCACTGCTCCCTCGCCGACAAGATGCTTCTGTCCCACGTACTTGTCGAGCGTGGTGGGTCGCATTCTCTCTGCCAGGGGTTTCGTCATGTCTGCGGGTGGTTTTATTGGTTGTGCAAAAGTAACCTAAAAATGTCGTTTCGCAAAGGATAACCCGTGATTTTTCTCTCTTGTCCGTATGCCCCGGTTTTTTGGTGTTTACTCCATATATAATAATAAAGGTGTGCGGAAATTTCCGGAATAAAGTGGAAAATATGTACATTTGTCGTTGCAAAAAATCAAAACAATCAGTCTGTAACGATGAAAAAATATATTCGGATGCTCCTTTGTTCCATCATGACAGTAACGGTGGCAAGTTTGCTTGGCGGCTGTAGCAACAGCCGGAAAGCCTATGTCATCGGTGTCTCGCAGTGTTCGGAGGACTCTTGGCGCAACAAACTCGTTTCCGAACTCAAGCAATCCACTTATCTGTATGAAGACATTCACCTCGAAGTCCGTCTGGCTGATGATGACGTGGAACAGCAGAGACAACAGATACAGGAACTTGTCGACCGCAATGTCGACCTGCTTATTGTCTCTCCTCAACAGACGGAAGACCTCTCCGGGGCGATAAAGAAGGCTACGGATCGCCACATTCCGGTGATACTCTTCGACAGGAAGAGCGATGTGGACAACTACACGGCGTTCATGGGAGCCGACAACTATTCCATCGGGGCGATGCTGGCGGAGTATGTGGCAGGGCAGTTGAACGGCGAAGGCTGTATTGTGGAGATTGCCGGAGAGCACGGTTCGTCGCCTGCTGAAGAGCGTCACCGTGGTTTCCGCGAGGCCATAGCGAAGCATCCGGGACTGAAAATCGTCGGTTACGGTGAGGGAGACTGGAAACAGATTTCTGGGGAGAAGTGCATGGAGCAGATTCTCGCTGGCTACGAAGGTCCCATAGACTGTGTGTTCGGTGCCAATGACCGCATAGCCCTCGGGGCACGACAAGCCATCGAGCGGTACAAGCAGGTGCACAGGAAGTGGCAGGTGACGCCCGATAAGATAATATATGTGGGCGTCGACGCCCTGCCGACACCCGGCGGAGGCATCGAAAAGGTCAAGGACGGACGCCTGACAGCATCTGCCGTCTATCCTACTCACGGCGATGACCTCATGTCTCTTGCTGTCAGCATACTGCGTGGCGACAACTACGACAAGCAGAACGCCATGGAGACATCGCTCGTCACCTCCGACAATGCCGGCGTACTGCTGTTGCAATACAAGGAAATAGTAAAACAGGACGACTACATCAATCGTATGCACAACCGTGTTGACCATGTGCTGTCGGTTTTGGAGATGGAGCGGATAATCCTGTGGGGCGCTGTCATTGTCACGTTCGTCATAGCGGCGTCACTTTTCATTACCATTCATCTGCTGAGAGCGAAACATTCGCTCAACGAAACACTGAAAAAGAAAAACGAGGAACTGAACTTACAGAAGGAGACAGCGGAGCGTCAGCGTGACGAATTGGAGGAACAACGTGACAAATGGCTTGATGCCACGACAAAAACGCAGGTCGATGACGAGGCAGTAGAGGAGGACAACGCCACGGTGCAGAACGAGTTTTTCTGCCGTTTCAACCGTTGTCTTGGAGAGCGGATTGCCAACTCTGACCTCTCGGTGGAGGATGTCGGGCGCGAATTGGGGCTGTCGCGTGTACAGTTATATAGAAAGGTGAAGACCCTGACAGGCAAAACTCCGGTGGAGATAATCCGCGAAGAGCGGCTGAAACGTGCCAAGTTACTCATGCAGGACACCTCGCTGAGCATATCGGAGATAGCCTATCGGGTCGGTTTCTCATCGCCTTCGTATTTCACGAAGTGTTATAAGGACTTTTACGGTACGCTGCCCTCATCGAAGAAAGACGCCTGACAGCGCTACGTCCAAGTAGTTGATGCATCCCTGTGTCAACTATTCTCCTTCGGCACAACCCCGAAAAACGCAACCTCCAAAAGTGTAAAAATGTTGCGAAAAAACACAAAAATGTTACAACGAACGATTTTTTCGGGTTGTTGCAACATTTTTTTCGTGTCGCTTGTGCAATACTTCTACTTTTGCAACCGACAAGTCCTGTAGACGGCATTGCCGCTTTTCGCATGACATTAGCCGACATCAACAACAAAACAAATAAAGTAAAACATGACTAAAAACCTAATCTTGACAGTGGCGGCATCGTTTTTTTTCGCACTGTGCAGCCTGCCTTCGCAGGCTCAGGAGATGAAAGTCGAGACTTTGGCAAACGACAACTACATCATCCGCATCGCTCCTGACAACAAGGAGAAGTATCTCATACTCCCGATAGAAGAGGCGGCTCCGGAGTCGCAGGTGAAGGTTATCGCCGACAATGTGCTCGTGCGCCAACTCCACATACGCCTTGCCCTCAACAAGGTCGACTACTATGTGCCGTTCGACCTCGGGGAATTTGCCGGACGCCACCTTATATTATTTACGCACGCGAGTGTCGACCATGCCAACCGCAGCGCAGGTTCAGAGGTGTTTCTCAAGAATATGAGCTTCAGCAACACCTTCGACACGTCGAACAGGGAGAAGTTCCGTCCGGAATATCACCACACTCCTCTCTATGGCTGGATGAACGATCCGAACGGCATGTTCTATAAGGACGGCGAGTGGCATCTGTACTATCAGTTCGGTCCATACGGTTCTATGTGGAACAACATGACGTGGGGACACTCCGTGAGCAAGGATCTCATCCACTGGGAGCACCGCTCTCCGGCACTGCATCCCAATATCCACGGCACCATCTTCTCCGGTTCGTGCATCGTGGACAAGCGCAACACCGCCGGCTTCGGCGAGAATGCGGTCATCGCAATGTACACTTCCGCCGGCGACGTGCAGTCTCAGTCCATTGCCTATTCGCTCGACAACGGCAACACATTCCATGTTTACGAGGGCAATCCGGTGCTGACAGCGGAGATAGCGGACTTCCGTGACCCCAATATGTTTTGGAATGAGGACATCCAGAAATGGTCTCTCGTCATGTCGGCAGGACAGGAAATGCGCATATACTCTTCGCCCGACATGAAGAACTGGACAGAGGAGAGCCGTTTCGGCAGGACCTTGGGTAGCCACGAAGGGGTGTGGGAGTGTCCTGACCTGATGAAACTCAAGGTGGAAAGCGGCAAGTCTGCCGGACAGGAGAAATGGGTGCTGTTCTGCAACATCAATCCCGGCGGTCCGGCAGGAGGCTCTGCTACGCAGTATTTCATAGGCAGTTTCGATGGTCACAAGTTCACTGTCGACGATGAAAGCCGCTATGAAGGCAAGGCTCTCTGGCAGGACTACGGTAAGGACCACTATGCCACGGTGAGTTTCGACAATGCCCCCGACGGCCGCCACACAATGATGGCGTGGATGTCAAACTGGCAATACGCCAACAATGTGCCCACAAAGCAGTACCGTTCCGGCAACTCCATAGCGCGCGAACCGTTCCTCTACGAGGGCAAGGACTACAGCGATCCCAAGCATCCGTCAGCCTCCATGCTCTATCTCGGCAGCCGTCCGTCACCCGAATATGACGGCAAGGGGCTTGACAAGACACTCCAGATAAAAGGCTCGTGCCAAGTTGTCCTCAGCAACGACGAGGGCGACGAGTTCGTCATCATCTACGACGCGAAAGCCATGACCCTGTCTGTTGACCGCTCGAAAAGCGGACTGACCGATTTCTCCAAGGACTTTGACGTCGTGGCGACAGCCCCTGTGCACAGGAAACTCACCTCTCTGCGCCTGTTTATAGACAACTCCAGCGTGGAGGTTTTCGGCAACAACGGCGAGGTAAGCCTCACAAGTCTGGTGTTCCCACAGAGCAAATACAACAAGATCACAGTGAACAAGTGATGTGTAGACAACCAAAACAAAATAACTAAAAACCACTATTATGATGAAAAGAACATCAAGGATTATGGCTGTTCTGCTCGTAGCCCTGTCCGCGACCGCTGCTTCATTTGCGCAGTCGCTGAAGGTCAGCGGAAAAGTCACGCAGAAATCAGACGGTGAGCCGGTCATTGGCGCAACGGTGCAGGTGCCCGGAACCAATGTGGCCACAGTGACCGACATTGACGGAAACTTCTTTCTTGACGTGCCTGCAGGCTCAAAATTGCAGATTTCTTACGTCGGAATGAAACCGGTGGAAGCCAAGGCACAGTCGGTGATGAATATCGCCTTAGAGGACGGAACCAACCTTATGGACGAACTGGTGGTCACCGGTTACACCGCCCAAAAGAAGGCTGACCTCACCGGATCGGTGGCTGTCGTCGACACGAAGACGCTCGCCACCACCTCCAACTCCGACCCCATGCGTGCCCTTCAGGGTAAAGTGGCGGGCATGACAATCTCTGTCAACGGTTCACCGGCAGGCACAGGAACGGTGAGAATCCGTGGCATCGGCTCGTTCAACTCCAGTCGGGACCCGCTGTTTGTCATCGACGGAATGCCGACAACGCAGACCCTCAACTCGCTCAACACCGCTGACATTGAGTCCATACAGGTGTTGAAGGATGCCGCTTCTGCTTCTATCTACGGCTCACGCGCCGCCAACGGTGTCATCATCATCACCACAAAGAAAGGTAAGAAAAACAACGGCAAGACCAAGGTGGAGTTTTCCGCCAACTGGACGGCGTCTACCTATAACCGGCAGACGATGATGAACCTCTCCAATACCGCCGAGTACGCCACTGCCATGGCACAGGCTGCTCTCAACGACGGCATCGATCCCGTTGTCTATGCACAGAACTACGGACTGAATCTCAATGCTGCTGCCGGCACGCAGATAAGGGCTTGGGACCCGGCGACATCCTCCTACAAGTCCTACACGGTGAACGGTCTCTACGACGGATACATCAATTCCAAGAAGACAATGCTCTTCAGCGACACCGACTGGCTTGATGTCATCTCACGCACGGGCTTCATCCAGAACTACGATGTCACCCTCTCGCGTGCCACCGACAAAGGTTCTTCGCTCTTCTCTGTCGGATACAAGAGAAACGACGGTATCCTGAAATACACCAATTTCGAGAATATCGCGACACGACTCAACACCACTTACAACATCAACAAGATTGTCAGTGTCGGCGAAAACCTCACTGTCACCTATACCAATCAGGTGGACTGCGCCCCGATGGAGAACGCCCTGAAGATGGCTCCGACTGTTCCTGTCTATGAAGAGGACGGTGTCACCTACTCAGGACCTGTGGGCGGCATGTCCGACCGCCAGAACCCAATGCGTGAATTGGACTGGAACAAGGACAACTCTCTCGGCATCTGGCGCATCTTCGGCAATGCCTATCTTGAAGTGAAACCGGTGAAAGGGCTTACCCTGAAGTCCAATTTCGGTATCGATTTTGATACTTCGTTCATCCATTCCATAACCAAGACCTTCTCGTCAGACATCGTCAAGGAGACCACGCCGAGCGCTACTCTCTCGCAGACCAACAAGATGCGCTGGAACTGGTCCAACACCGCGACCTACAGTTTCGATGTTCTCGACGACCATCACTTCGATTTGCTGGCGGGTTTCGAACTCTATAGGTACAGAGGCACTTGGCTTGCGTCCTATGCGGAGGACTATGCTGTCGAGACATTGGACTATATGTGGCCCGATGCAGCGACAGGCGTGGAGAAGGCGACAGGCTCAAGCGACGGCTATGCACTGGCTTCTTTCTTCGGAAAAGTGGAGTATAACTGGGCGGAACGGGTGCTCGCGAGTTTCACAATCCGTCATGACGGTTCAAGCCGGTTTAGCGAAAAGTACAAGTACGGTAACTTCCCGGCAGCCACCCTCGGCTACCGCATATCGCAGGATATCAAGAAAGACTGGCTCGATGACCTGAAGGTGCGTCTGTCATGGGGGCAGACCGGTAACCAGGAGATATCCAACACCGCACGCTACTCCATCTTCGTGGCAGACTATGGCGACAACCGCGTCACGTCAACGGCCTATGATCTCTATCTCCAAGGGTCGGGCATCTTCCCTTCGGGCTACCGCACCACACAGTCGGCCAACCCTAACCTCAAGTGGGAAACGACCACTCAGTATAACATTGGTGCCGATTTTACAATGTTCAACCAGCGTCTCTCAGGTACTGTGGACTACTATATCAAGGATATAAAGGACATGCTCATCTCGCCCGCTTACCTCGGTTCAAAGGGTGAGGGCGGTCAGAGTTGGCTCAACGGTCCTTCTCTCCGCAACACAGGTATGGAGTTTACTCTCGGCTGGAGCGACCGTCTTTCTTGTGGTCTCGGCTATAAGGTCAGCGGCAACCTCGACTTCTACCGCAACCATGTCACCTATCTGCCGCTCACGACGACAGGTTCGTATGCCCACACGTCAAAGGAAAACCTCGTTGAGGCAAAGAAACCTTACGGTTCAATCGTGGGTTATGTGGTGGAAGGACTGTTCCAGTCGACGGAGGAAGTGCTCGCCAGCGGACAGGACAACGCCCGTGTGGGAGGTCTGAAATACGCTGACCTCGACGGCAACGGCATCATCAACTCTGACGACCAGACATGGATCTACAATCCGGTGCCCGACTTCTCCTACGGCATAAATGTCGAACTCTCCTACAAGAACTTTGATTTCAACATGTTCTGGCAGGGTGTTGCCGGCCAGGATGTCTACAACAACCAGAAGTTCCAGACGGATTTCTTCTCTATAACAGACCCCGGTTCAAACAAGGGAAACCGTATGCTGGGCGCATGGACAACAGCTAACACGTCGTCCACAATCCCCGCTCTCACCACAAACAATACGGCTGACGAAGGCAGAGCCTCCAGTTACTATGTGGAGAACGGCTCTTATCTCAAACTCCGTACCATGCAGATTGGCTACAACCTCGACCGGAAACTCATGAAGAAGTTCCGCCTGTCACAAGCCCGCATATACGCTTCAGGCAACAATCTCCTCTGCATCAAGTCAAGTTCACTGACCTGTTCAGACCCGGAAAACCCCGACTGGGCATATCCTACCACTACTTCATTTACGGTAGGTATCCAATTAGGCTTCTAATTAAAACCAGAATGATATAACCTAAGACATAAGATTATGATTACAAAGAACAATATATACAAGGGTGTGTCGGTGCTTGCCCTCGGTCTTGTGCTCGGACTGACCGCCTCGTGCGACGACTTCATTGAGGTGAAACCTTCCGGCGTGATCGATGAAGACCTCGCTTACAGTTCACCGGAGGAGATGACCACCGCAGCCTACGCCTCGCTCGGTGACTGTTGGTTCACCTATCCGTTCAACCTTTGGCCGTATGGCGACCTTGCCAGCGACGATGCCTTGAAGGGCGGTAGCGGCACTACCGACACCAACTATCACTCTGTGGAAGTGTGGTCAAACCTCTCAAGTTCCAACCCGAACGACCTCGATGAACTCTGGTACCGCTTTTACTGTAACATATCGCGCTGCAACCGTGCTCTCATTTCACTGTCTCGGGACGGCGAAAAGGCTCTTGGCGCAGAGACGGCACAGCAGCGTGTGGGCGAGGTGAAGTTCATCAGGGCGCACTTCTACTTCAAACTTATCGAGGTGTTCAACCGTGTTCCGTGGATTGACGAGACTGTCGTGGAGAATGATAGCCATGAAAGCGTAAGCAATGTGGAGTACACCCACGATGAACTTATGCAGAAGATAACGGACGATTTCAAAGCTGCGTATGACGTGCTGCCGGCAGGAACGCCCGGCAAAGACGGACGTGTGAACAAGGAAGCCGCCGCTGCCTATCTGGCCAAGTGCTACCTCTACCGTGCCTATGGCGACGGTTATGAGGAGAATACCGGTTATGCCCATGTCAACAAGGAGTATATGCAGAAAGTGCTCGACTACACCGCAGTGGTGGAAAACTCTAATTTCGGATATCTCGAGGACTTCGGCGACATCTTCCTTCCTGCCTACAAGAACTCCAAGGAGTCTGTCTTCGCCGTGCAGACGTCACACTACACGGATGACAACACCACCAACGGACGTGCCAACTGGTCCAACATGCTGAACGGATGCTGGGGTATGTGGTCGAAAGGTTGGGATTTCCACAAACCGTCACAAAACCTCGTCAACGCCTTCAAGGTGGGTAGCGACGGACTTCCGATGTTCGACACCTATGAGAAAGAGCACAATTCCTACCCTGTGCAGGGCGTAGCCTCCGCACAGAAGTACGACCCGCGTCTCTTCCACACGGTGGGCATGCCGAGCTGGCCCTACAAGTATGAGACCGGCACGACCGCCGATGGCGTGAACCTCACCATGACAAAGGACAACTCGCGTAATCCTTCTACCTACGGCTACTACACTTCTCTCAAGGATGTGCCGCAGCGTTCGGAGGGCGAAACCTTCGTTGAGTCCACGTGGCAGTCGTTTGCCATGAACGACTATGTGTTCCGCTACACCGACGTGATGCTCATGCGTGCGGAGGCAATGATAGAGACCGGCAACCTCGACGGAGCGCGTTCGATAATCAATGACATTCGCACCCGTGCCAAGAACTCCGTCTCCAAGCACATCGCCTATGCCCGGGACTATGTCGACATCGCCACTTATCCGTCATTCCCGAGCCAGGACTACGCCCGCCAGGCACTCCGCTGGGAGCGCAGGGTGGAGTTGGCTATGGAGTATTCACGCTTCTTTGACCTGCGCCGTTGGGGCATTGCGTCGTCCACGCTCAACAAGTTCTTCACCTTGGAAGTAAAGGACAACTACGACGGACAGACCTATGCGCAGTACTACAGCGACGCCCATTTCACGCCGGGCAAGAACGAGTACTTCCCGATACCCTACAACCAGATGTTCTATGTGCCTGGTCTCTACACCCAGAACCAAGGTTACGCCAATTAAGTTTCACGATTAAAAAACGGTAGAAAATGAAAAATCTTTCTTTTATCATACTGTCTTTGGCGGCGCTGATCCTCGGTGCCTGCCAGGACAAGGACTATGCAATCTCCGATGCCGTGCTCTCTCCGTTGGACGCGAAGCAGGTAAGCGGTCAACTTGAGGGCGACGATTATGTGCTCACATGGCCGCAACAGGAGGAAGGCATCAGCGTGCAGGTGAAGCGTTACATCGGCACGGCTGTGAACGCAAGCGAGTTGTGCAGCGGCAATGAGTACCGTCATGCCACGGTGGAGACGAACAAGACCTACACCTATGTGCTGAAGAAGACCGACGGAACGAACTATTCCAAAGGCATTGCGATAAACTACACACGTCCTGGAGCGACCAGCATAACAGGCGTGACGATGTCGCAGGTCGACAAGGTGGGCGGCTATGACGTCAAGGTTACATGGGATGCGGCGGTTGACGCGACAAGTATCAGAATGGTTGCTACCAACGGAAGCCGCACGGCAACGGAGACGTTGACTTCCTCTGCCACCTCTTGCTCCATCCCGGATGTCGTCGACGGCGATACTTGGACGGTCACCCTTACGGCGATAAACGATGCAGGAGCGGCGCTCCCGGCGACATCGTCCCTCAAGATAGGCAAGACCATGATAGGCTTCCTCGGCGTCTACGCCGATGCCGACGACTGTGTCGCCAATGGCGATGACGATGAGGCGAGTGCCTGGTTATGGCTTCACAGCCAGTATCCGACGGCAAAGTACATGTCGTTTAAGGATATAAAGGGCGTGGATGACATCAACCAGTTCCGTGTGCTCTTCTGGTTGCGCGACCTTGAAGGCGTCGGCGAGGGAGATGTTCTCACCATGCCCGACGACGTGAAGGCTGCTACACCGGCCATAAAGGAGTGGTACAAGAACGGAGGAAGCATCCTCCTGTGGGGTCATGCCGTACCGTTTATCGAGACACTCGGGCGTATTCCCGAAGGCTCCATTGTCTCCAACGACCACACTATCGGCTGTGGCGTGGGCGGATGGAACGGTGACGTGTGGAAGATGGCGGTGTCCCTCAACCCCGGAGGCAAGTTCACGGTGGACGCTTCCTCGCATCCCATATACAAGGGACTGGAGGTTGAGACCTCCGGCAGCATCAAACTGATTGCCATGAAGGGCGCTGGCTGGACGGAAGACCACAACTGCGTGTTCTTCAACTATCCGTCGGCAGTCACAGGTTTGGGCAATCAGGAAGAGGCGTGCTACAATACTGTCACCAGCGTGTACGGCATTTATCCCCTCGCAGTGTGGGACAGCCAGGTCAATTGGGTAAGTATGCTCAACATCTGGGAGGTTCAGCAGGGCGACACAGAGTTTAAGGGAACGGTTCTCTGCGTTGGTAACGGCGGTTGCGAGTTCTCCATGAAGAACGCCGACGGCACGCCTGACGTCAGTGCATATCCGTCAAACAACCCCTATCAGGACAATGTCCTCACGCTCTGCAAGAACAGTCTCGAATATCTGAAGACACGTTAGTGCCGCTTTACAGGAAAGACAAGATGGACAAGATAAGATTGTGTGTAACGGTGATTGTCGGCATGCTCGTCATGTCGGCAGTCATCACTTCCTGTTCAAAGGAAGACTCTTCTGAACCAACTCCGCCTCCCGTCGTCCCTGATACGCCGGATACACCGGATGAGGACGCTGCCGTGCAGGACAATTACTCGCAGGCGTACCGTCCGCAGATACACTTCTCGCCGGCGCAAAACTGGATAAACGATCCCAACGGCATGGTCTATAACAACGGCGTATGGCACTTGTTCTACCAGTATAACCCTTATGGCAACGACTGGGGGAACATGTCGTGGGGCCACGCCACAAGTTCCGACCTCGTGCATTGGAGCGAACAGGCGGTGGCACTCACCAAGTCCTCGATAGGCGATATATTCTCCGGCTCGTGCGTCATCGACAAGGACAACACCGCAGGGTTCGGCAAAGACGCCATGATAGCGGTGTACACAGGCAACGGCAACCGCCAGCAGCAGGGAATAGCATACTCCGTTGACGGAGGGAATACCTTCACGCAGTACGCCTCAAACCCTGTCATCGCCAACACGACAATGGCCGATTTCCGTGACCCGAAGGTCTTCTGGCATGACAATAGCAGCCAGTGGATAATGGTCTTGGCGAGAGGCAACAGTCATGCAGTGGACATCTATGGCAGCGCAGACCTGAAGAAATGGACTTTTCTCAGTTCGTTTACCTCTGCCGTAGAGCGCACCCGCAAAGGCCAGTGGGAGTGTCCCGACCTCTTTCCGCTCTCTTTCGGCGGCAAGGAGAAATGGGTTATGTTGGTCAGCGTCAATCCCGGCGGCCCTACAAACGGCTCCGGCACGATGTATTTCGTGGGCGATTTCGACGGCACGACATTCTCTGCCGACCCGCTGGACTACCCCTTGTGGATAGACTGCGGCATGGACAACTATGCCGGGGTGACGTGGAGCAACGCCGGTGACCGCCGCATACTGATCGGCTGGATGAACAACTGGCTCTATGCCGGCAGTGTTCCCTGCTCGCCATGGCGCTCCGCCATGACCCTGCCGCGCGAGTTGTCGCTCGTCGACATCGGCGGAAAACCTGTCCTCGCAAGCCGAGTGGTGAGCGAGGTTGACGCCCTTGCCTCCTCGTGGGAGGATGTTGTCGCAGACCGGGCGTTTGCCGACGGCAAGGCATACCACCTGCAGGTGACGCTCAGCACGGAGACTGACCAGTCGACAGTGCTGTCGAACGCCAAGGGCGAGAAACTCGTTATCGACCTCAACAGAGCTACAAGGAAACTGACCGTGCACCGCAATGCCGCCACAGGTGACATCTCCTTTGCCGGCAATTTCTCCTATCCTGCCGTCCATGCACCGCTTGTCGGCGACAGGAAGGAGCTGTCGCTCGACATCTATGTAGACCAGTCGTCAGTAGAAATATTCAGTGACGACGGCACAGTGGTCATGACTAATCTCGTCTTTCCGTCGAGCATATACAATATGTGCGCCACTTCCGGCTCCGCCAAGGTGCGCATTCTGAAATCAATATGGCAGAAATAACAAAAAACAAACCAATCGTGAAATCAAACAAATTAGCAATCGTTTCAGTGCTGTCATGCTTCTTCTGCATGGGTTTCGTAGACCTTGTGGGGATAGCGAGCAACTATGTCAAGGAAGACCTCAACCTCAACGACGCCACAGCCAACCTGTTTCCGTCGCTCGTGTTCTTCTGGTTTCTCATCTTCTCTGTGCCTACCGGCGTGCTCATGAACAGAATAGGGCGCAAGCGCACAGTGCTCCTGTCGCTCGTGATTACGGTGTTCTCGCTGCTGCTGCCGCTCTTCGGCGAGACGTTTCCCGTCATGTTGGCGTCCTTCTCCCTGCTCGGCATCGGCAATGCGCTGATGCAGACATCCATCAATCCGCTGATGACGTGCGTCCTGAGAGGCGGCAACCTCGCGTCGGCACTTACTTTCGGACAGTTCGTCAAGGCGATAGCGTCGTTCATAGCGCCCTATCTCGCCATGTGGGGGGCTACCCAGGTGCTGCCGTCATTCGGCTATGACTGGCGCATACTGTTCATCATATTCCTCGTCATCGGCGTTCTTGCCTCCCTCCTGCTTGCCGGCACTCACATAGAAGAGCCTGCCTGCAATGCCAAGACAGGTGTGGGCACGCAGTTCGTCAACACCTTCAAACTGCTCAGTACTCCCGTTGTGCTCCTGTCGTTCCTCGGCATCATGTGCCATGTGGGCATCGATGTGGGCACCAATGCCACTGCCCCGAAACTCCTGATGGAGCGTGCCGGCATGACACTCAACGACGCGGCATTCGCCACAAGCCTCTATTTCATCTTCCGCACCATAGGTTGCTTCACCGGAAGTTTCTTCCTCCGCGTGATGAAAACAAAACATTTCTTCGTCATCTCCGTTATACTGATGGCGTTGTCCATGGTGTGCATGTTCGCAGGAACGGACAAGTGGGTGCTCTATGCCGGCATTGCCCTCGTGGGCTACGGCAACTCCAACGTGTTCTCCATGTGCCTCTCCACAGCCCTGCAGTCAGTGCCCGACAAGCAGAACGAAGTGAGCGGACTGATGATAACGGGACTTTTCGGCGGCACGGTGTTCCCTCTCGCCATGGGACTTGCCTCCGATGCCGTCGGCCAGGGCGGCGCCGTGCTCTGTATGGCGGTAGGTGTGGCGTACCTGTTTGCGTATATTCCAAGACTAAAATAAAACGTTGCGTATGAAAGACTATATCGTAGGACTTGGGGAAATCCTCTTCGACTGTCTCCCCGAAGGCAAGAAACTCGGCGGCGCTCCTGCCAATTTCGCCTATCATGCCACCCAGTGCGGGCTCAACGGCATCGCTGTCAGCGCCATAGGACATGACGATGACGGTGAGCGGATACTCAGTGAACTGTCCTCGCACAACCTGCAGGTGCATCTCGAACGTGTGTCACAGCCCACCGGCACGGTGCAGGTGACACTCTCGGGTAACGGCATCCCGCAGTATGACATCCGCCTCGGCGTGGCGTATGACAACATTCCGTGGACGCCCGCCATAGAGAACATAGCGCGCAACACGCGTGCCGTGTGCTTCGGATCACTCGCCCAGCGCACGGCGACAAGCCGTGCCACGGTGCAGAAGTTCCTCGACACCATGCCGGCTCTCGGCACACTCAAGGTGTTTGACATCAACCTGCGCCAGAACTGGTATTCGCAGGAGGTCGTAGAGGAGAGCCTGCGCCGCTGCAACGTGTTGAAAATAAACGATGAGGAGATAGTGAAGGTGGCGGCGATGTACGGCATGAAGCCTGTGCGTGACGTCAATGCGGCTGCCACGGAGGCGGAACGGCTGCTCCAGCCTGTGGACTTCGAGGACCAGTGCCGCGAACTCCTGCACCGCTACGAACTGCAGATGATAATCCTAACCTGCGGTGCCTACGGCTCCTATGTGGTCACTCCGGAGGAGATGAGTTTCCTTGCCACCCCGAAAGTCGATGTCATCGACACGGTGGGAGCGGGCGACTCGTTCACCGGCTCGTTCTGTGCCGCCATCCTTGCAGGCAAGAGCGTGGCTGAGGCGCACCGCATCGGCGTTGACGTGGCGGCGTTCGTCTGCACCCAGTCGGGCGCAATGCCGGAGTATCCGGCGTCGCTCGCCGCACGGATAAAGTAG